>NZ_JAPEOX010000002.1:1832809-2443746 GCF_026340675.1 Streptomyces sp. NBC_01264 | reverse complement strand
GCTGCACCGAGTCGCGGATGACCTCGATGACCCTCCGCTGCCGGTCCGTGAGCCCGGAGCTGTCGGCGCGGATGCCTGGAGGTCGCCCTGGCAGCGAGCGTGCGGGGCGTACGGGCTCCGCCTCCGGGTTCAGGCTTGCGTCACTCATGGCATGCACCGGCTCAAGTCGGCTCTGGGAGCGGTTCTGGGCAGTGATGGTGGCACTGACACTGTCTGCGGTGGTGGTCACGTCGGCCCCTCTCGAAATGTTCTCCCTAGCTGGACAACGGTAGTTGCTTTCGAAAGGTTGCGCCAAACACACGTTCGAGTGAAAAATCGGAGATCACCCACCGTGTTCACTTTGTGAGGTGTATATGCCGCCGACGGGCTGTCCGGGCCGAACGGGGGTTCGCTTCCGGATCCACTGCTTACGGTACCCTTCCGGGTCGGGTCGCCACCGTCCGGGTCAGCGCCCAGTGTGGCACCGCGAGGCCTGCTATCCGGCCATCGGACGCCGCGACACGCGGAGCGGTGTAAATCCACCACAACCCAAGATCTAGTGGTTGGATGAGCGCTGCCACCCAGAAGTTGTGGTCCTCGGTCTGCCGAGGCCCTCGACATCGCATATGCTTGTGGCTGCTTCGAGAGCCTCCGACAGAGCTTCGGCCCTGCCGCTCAGGGGACTCGCGAGGTGATTCAGTCGTGCCAAGAGGAGGGTGAGGGAACCATGCACTGCCCCTTCTGCAGGCACCCCGACAGCCGTGTCGTCGACAGTCGCACCACCGACGACGGCACGTCGATCCGCCGGCGCCGCCAGTGCCCCGACTGCTCCCGTCGCTTCACGACGGTGGAGACGGCCTCGCTGATGGTGATCAAGCGCAGCGGGGTGACCGAACCCTTCAGCCGTACCAAGGTCATCTCCGGCGTGCGCAAGGCGTGCCAGGGGCGGCCGGTCACCGAGGACGCCCTCGCCAAACTCGGCCAGCGGGTCGAGGAGGCGCTGCGCGCCACCGGGAGCGCCGAGCTGACCACCCACGACGTGGGTCTGGCCATACTCGGCCCGTTGCAGGACCTCGATCTGGTCGCGTACCTCCGGTTCGCGTCCGTTTACAAGGCGTTCGACACACTCGAAGACTTCGAGACCGCCATCGCGGAACTCCGCGTGCCGCGGCCTCACGAAGAGTGCGAGCCCGGTGGGACCGCTCCGGTCCCCGTGCCCGCCTCCGCCGCCGACTGACCGGCCTGCCCGTTCCCCGTCGCATGCGCGTCGTGGAACGGCCGGTGGGTCCGGCGAAGAAGACGTAGATACAAGACACACAGCACCGTGCCGCGGAATAGCGCTGGCACTTTAGGGCGTTTTGCCCGCATTGGGAGGAACGGCATGACAGAGACGGCGAGCAGCTCGGCACGAGGTTCCCGCGCCAAGGGCACCAAGACTGCCAAGAGCGGCCTGCGTATCGAGCGCATCCACACCACCCCGGGCGTGCACCCGTACGACGAGGTGACCTGGGCGCGCCGCGACGTCGTCATGACCAACTGGCGCGACGGCTCGGTCAACTTCGAGCAGTACGGCGTCGAGTTCCCCGACTTCTGGTCGGTGAACGCGGTCAACATCGTCACCAGCAAGTACTTCCGCGGTGCGGTCGGCAGCCCGCAGCGCGAGACCGGTCTGAAGCAGCTCATCGACCGGATCGTGAAGACGTACACGAAGGCCGGCGAGGACTTCGACTACTTCACGTCGCCCGCCGACGCGGAGATCTTCGAGCACGAGCTGACCTACGCGCTCCTGCACCAGATCTTCAGCTTCAACTCGCCGGTGTGGTTCAACGTCGGCACGCCCCAGCCGCAGCAGGTCTCCGCCTGCTTCATCCTGGCCGTCGACGACTCCATGGAGTCGATCCTCGACTGGTACAAGGAAGAGGGCATGATCTTCAAGGGCGGCTCCGGCGCCGGCCTGAACCTCTCCCGCATCCGCTCCTCCAAGGAGCTCCTCTCCTCCGGCGGCAACGCCTCCGGCCCGGTCTCCTTCATGCGTGGCGCCGATGCGTCCGCCGGAACGATCAAGTCGGGCGGCGCCACCCGCCGCGCGGCCAAGATGGTCGTCCTGGACGTGGACCACCCGGACGTCGAGGACTTCATCGCGACCAAGGTGAAGGAAGAGGAGAAGATCCGCGCCCTGCGCGACGCGGGCTTCGACATGGACCTGGGCGGCGACGACATCACGTCCGTCCAGTACCAGAACGCCAACAACTCCGTCCGTGTGAACGACGAGTTCATGACGGCCGTCGAGAACGGCACCGAGTTCGGCCTGCGCGCCCGCATGACCGGCGAGGTCATCGAGACGGTCGACGCCAAGTCGCTCTTCCGCAAGCTCGCCGAGGCCGCGTGGGCCTGTGCCGACCCGGGCATCCAGTATGACGGTGTGATCAACAACTGGCACACCTGCCCCGAGTCCGGCCGCATCACCGCGTCGAACCCGTGCAGCGAGTACATGCACCTGGACAACACGTCCTGCAACCTCGCCTCGCTGAACCTGATGAAGTTCCTCGACGACGACGGCAAGGGCAACCAGTCCTTCGACGCCGAGCGCTTCTCCAAGGTCGTCGAGCTGGTCATCACCGCGATGGACATCTCCATCTGCTTCGCGGACTTCCCGACGCAGAAGATCGGCGAGAACACCCGCGCCTTCCGCCAGCTGGGCATCGGCTACGCCAACCTCGGCGCCCTGCTGATGGCCACCGGCCACGCGTACGACTCCGACGGCGGCCGCACCCTCGCCGCGTCGATCACCTCGCTGATGACCGGTACCGCGTACAAGCGCTCCGCCGAGCTGGCCGCGATCGTCGGCCCGTACGACGGCTACGCCCGCAACGCCGAGTCGCACAAGCGCGTCATGAAGCAGCACGCCGACGCCAACGCCGTCGCGCCGCGCACCGAGGACCTGGACAACATCATCTGGGCCGCGGCCACCGAGGCCTGGCAGGACGTGATCCGCCTCGGCGAGAAGAACGGCTTCCGCAACTCGCAGGCCTCCGTCCTCGCGCCGACCGGCACCATCGGTCTCGCGATGTCCTGCGACACCACGGGCGTCGAGCCGGACCTGGCCTTGGTCAAGTTCAAGAAGCTCGTCGGTGGCGGCTCGATGCAGATCGTCAACGGCACCGTTCCGCAGGCCCTGCGTCGCATGGGCTACCAGGAAGAGCAGATCGAGGCGATCGTCGCCCACATCGCCGAGCACGGCGTGGTCGTCGACGCCCCGGGCCTGAAGCAGGAGCACTACTCGGTCTTCGACTGCGCGATGGGCGAGCGTTCCATCTCCGCGATGGGCCACGTGCGCATGATGGCCGCGATCCAGCCCTGGATCTCCGGCGCGATCTCGAAGACGGTCAACATGCCGGAGACGGCGACCGTCGAGGAGATCGAGGAGATCTACTTCGAGGCGTGGAAGCTGGGCGTCAAGGCGCTCGCGATCTACCGCGACAACTGCAAGGTCGGCCAGCCCCTCTCCGCGAAGAAGAAGGAAGAGGAGAAGGAGGAGGTCACCGCCAAGGCGGAGGACACCATCCGGACGGCCGTCGAGAAGGTCATCGAGTACCGCCCGGTCCGCAAGCGCCTCCCGAAGGGCCGCCCGGGGATCACCACCTCCTTCACGGTCGGTGGCGCCGAGGGCTACATGACCGCGAACTCTTACCCGGACGACGGTCTCGGTGAGGTCTTCCTGAAGATGTCCAAGCAGGGTTCGACCCTCTCGGGCATGATGGACGCCTTCTCGATCGCCGTCTCGGTCGGTCTGCAGTACGGCGTCCCGCTGGAGACGTACGTCTCGAAGTTCACGAACATGCGCTTCGAGCCGGCCGGCATGACGGACGACCCGGACGTGCGGATGGCGCAGTCGATCGTCGACTACATCTTCCGTCGCGTGGCGCTCGACTTCCTGCCCTTCGAGACCCGCTCGGCCCTCGGCATCCACTCCGCCGAGGAGCGTCAGCGCCACCTGGACACCGGTTCCTACGAGCCCCTCGACGAGGAGTTCGACACGGAGTCCCTGACCCAGGCGGCCCCGCTCGCCGCGGTCCAGGCCGTCCCGGTCGCCAAGCCGGTCGCGGTCGCCCCGGTCCCGGCCCCCAAGACGGCGCACTCCAGCGCCGAACTGGTCGAGATGCAGCTCGGCGTCTCCGCCGACGCCCCGCTGTGCTTCTCCTGCGGGACGAAGATGCAGCGCGCCGGCTCCTGCTACATCTGCGAGGGCTGCGGCTCCACCAGCGGCTGCAGCTGACGGGTACGCCGCTGCCACTGAGTAGCTGAGGAGCGGGGACCGGCCACTGGCCGGTCCCCGCTTCCGCGTTCGCGGTCAGTGGGGGAAGGTGCGGGCCGGGCGGGTGATCACTTCCTCGCGGAAGACCTCGATCGCCGAGGCGACCTGGCGCATGAGGTGGGTGTCCTCGATCCGGTCCAGGTAGAGGCAGCGGGCCGCCAGGCCGGTCAGCTCGAAGGCGAAGCACAGGGACATCAGCGGATTCACGAACAGCTCGCTGCCCCGGGTCCGGGAGGTGAACCGGACGTCCCCGAACGAGCCCCGGACGGCCGCGGCGATCGAGCCGTGCACGATGCTCGGGTGGTCCGGCGTGCGGTCCTGGGCATGGGCCACGGCATCGAGGTACAGGGCGCCCTCGCGGGTGTTGCGCGAGATCGAGAACGCCCCGAGATAGGCCCCGTCCCGCTCCAGGGCCGCGATGTTCTCCAGCACGAGCGAGTGGCTGATCCCGTGGTACGCGTCCACGCCGAAGCCGACCGACACGACGAACCGTTCGGGTACGTCGTCCAGCGCGGCCAGTGCCGCCACGCTGGTCATGTCCTCCTCGGGGGTGCCGAGCCCCGCTTCGTCACCCCGCATCAGGATGTCGGTGCCCCCGTCGACCAGGACCACCGCGTCGATGCCGTGCAGGTCGATCAGGGCCCGGTAGGCGGCCCGCAGCGGCTGGACGCCGACCGATTGGAAGGCGTACACCGTGGACGGGTAGCGGTGCAGTTCCAGCCACTGGGCCAGGGTCCGCTCGGGGAAGTACGTCTGGTGCGGTGCGGAGCCGGGGGTGACGGCGACGACGCCCGGGGCGACCCAGTCGTCGATCGGGAGGCCCGCGAGCGCGCTGAAGGAGAGGTTAGCCAGGTGGACCTCCTTGCCCTGGTGCATGAGGGAGAGGGCGATCGGGAGGCCGGCGTAGACGTCGAAACCACCGCCGGCCCCGGCGACGAGGATCCGCTCGGCCGAAGCCAGGCGGGTGAACAGCGGGTTGGTGTGCAAGGCGGGCATGGCCATCATTGTGCGGGGGCGGCCTGAGGGCCGCCCCCGAATATCGCGGTGCGGAGAACGGGGGAGCCATGGGGAGCAGGGGCGCAGTGTGGGGCGGCGACGAGCTGGATCTCGACGCCTATCTGGAGCGGATCGGCTGGGAGGGAGGGGAACTCCGCGCGGATCTCGCGACGTTGAAGGCAGTACACCGGGCCCACACCGGTGCGATCACCTTCGAGAGCCTGGACGTGCTGTTCGGCCGCCCCGTCGGGCTGGACGTCAAGACGATCGAGGACAAGCTCGTGCACGACCGCCGCGGCGGGTACTGCTACGAGCAGAACACCCTGCTGGCCGCCGCCCTGGAGCGGATCGGCTTTGAGGTCTCCGGACGCGGCGCCCGCAACCGCAGCCGGGGGGACGGCCTGACCGCGGTGACGCACGCCGTCCTCGTCGTCACCGTCGACGGGGAACCGTGGCTCTGCGACGCCGGGTTCGGGTGGCAGGGGCCGCGCGAACCCGTGCCGCTGGCGCGCCCCGGTGCCGAAGTGCGGCAGGGGGAATGGGTGTTCCGCGTCCGGGAGGAAGCGGACGGGGTCCTCGTGTTCGGCGTGCCGCGCGAGGGCGCCTGGCGGGACCTGTACGCCTTCTCCCCGCAGCCCTACCACCCCGTCGACTACGTGGTGCTGAACCACTACAGCTCCTCGCACCCCCGCTCCTCCTTCGTCGGCCGGGTCGTCGTCCAGAAGCAGGCCGACTCCGAGCGGACGGCCCTCGTGGGACGGGAGCTCTCCCGGCTGCTCCCCGACGGGCGGACCGAGCGGCGGGAGGTGCCGGCCGGGGAACTGCTCGCCCTGCTCGGCCGGGAGTTCGGGATTCGGCTGTCCGAGCGGGACGAGGCCGAACTCCTTCGGATGTACCGCGCCGAGGACTGACCCGGGCCCCGCCGGGCCCGTACGATGGCGCAGTGCTGGTCAAGTGGATTCGCTGCACGGTGACGGACCGACGCGGGTTCGAGCGCGGGCAGCGCAAATGGGCCGGGCTCCCCGGCGAACCGGGATTCCGGGGTCAGGGCGGCGGCTGGAGCCGGGGCCGGCAGGGGGTGGCGCACGTCTTCACCTTCTGGGAGAGCCGTTCCTTCTACGACTCCTTCATGGCCCGCTCCCACGACCGGCTGGCCGCTTCGCAGAACGGAACCTACACCGACGCGCGGGTCACGCTCTTCGACCACCGCTTCGACGTGAAGACCGGCTTCGAACCGCGCTTCACCGACGCCGACGTCGTCCGGGTCGCCCACACCCGGGTGCGCGAGGGCCGCGTGGACCATTTCGCGCTCATGCAGGAGAAGGTCTGGAACCCGGCCATGGCGGGATCGCCCGGCATGGTCCGGGGCCTCTTCGGCGAGGCTCCCGGCCGCGAGTTCCTGGTGCTCTCGATGTGGCACGCGGCGGCAGAACACGGCAAGTACCGGCAGGAGCGCGTGGAGCGGCTGTCGCTGCGCGCCCAGATCCAGGCCGATGTGGAGGCCCTCACCGGGGACGTCGTCGATCTCGAGGCGTCCTGGACGGTGTGACCGGGCCTGCCTGACGACCCGACTGTATGGTCGCCGCCCCGCCCGATCGGCGAGCCCCGGTCGGTGTGCCCGGCAGTGGCCGAATAGGGTCGTGGAATGGTTCGACCACGGCGCATCGTCCTTGTCCGGCACGGGGAATCGGAGGGCAATGCCGATGACACGGTGTACGAGCGGGAGCCCGACCACGCCCTGCGGCTGACCCGCACCGGCCGCGAGCAGGCGGCGGAGGCCGGCGTGCTCCTGCGCGAGCTGTTCGGGGACGAGCACGTCAGCGCGTACGTCTCCCCGTACCGCCGGACCCTGCAGACCTTCCGCGAGCTGCGCCTGGACCCGACGCGCGTACGGATGCGCGAGGAGCCGAGGCTGCGCGAGCAGGACTGGGGGAACTGGCAGGAGCGGGAGGACGTACGGCTGCAGAAGGCGTACCGGGACGCGTACGGGCACTTCTTCTACCGCTTCGCGCAGGGGGAGTCGGGCGCGGACGTGTACGACCGGGTCGGGGCCTTCCTGGAGAGCCTCTACCGCAGCTTCGAGGCCCCGGACCATCCGGAGAACGTGCTGCTCGTGACCCACGGCCTGACGATGCGGCTGTTCTGCATGCGCTGGTTCCACTGGTCCGTGGCCGAGTTCGAGGCCCTGTCCAACCCGGGGAACGGCGAGTACCGGGTGCTGATGCTCGGTTCCGACGGCCGGTACTGGATGGACCGCCCGTTTGAGCGGTGGACCACACCGGAGCCTTACGACCTGGACGGCTAGAGTGACGCGCGATGACCTCTGACTCCTCTCCCGAAAGGCGCTACGCACGCGCCATGGCCAGCCTCCGGGGGCTGGCCCTGGGTGACGCACTGGGCTCCCAGTACTTCGTCCCCGTGAACTACCCGCTGCTCAAGCGGCGCGAGCTGCCCGCGGGCAGCGATCCGTGGCAGTGGACCGACGACACCGAGATGGCCTGCTCGGTGGTGGCCGTGCTCGCCGGGCACGGCAGGGTGGACCAGGACGCGCTGGCGGCCTCCTTCGCCCGGCACCACGACTTCGACCGCGGCTACGGGCCCGCCGTGAACCGGATGCTGCGCCTGATCCGCGAGGGCGCGGACTGGCGCACGCTCGCCGCGGAACTCTTCAACGGGCAGGGCTCCTGGGGCAACGGAGCGGCCATGCGGGTCGCCCCGCTGGGCGCCTGGTACGCCGACGACCCGGAGCAGGCCACCCACCAGGCGGAGATCTCCGCCTACACCACCCACCAGCACCGCGAAGCGGTGTGCGGCGCGATGGCCGTGGCCGCCGCGGCCGCGCTGGCGGCCGATCCGGCCGGGCCGCCGAAGGCCGCCGACCTGCTGGACGGGGTGATCGCGCTGGTCCCGCGGAGCGCGGTGGGCGCCGGGGTGCGGCGGGCGCGCGACATGCTCGACTACGGCGACGCGACCACCGTCGCCGCGGTACTGGGCTGCGGGCGGCGCACCAGCGCCCACGACACCGTGCCGTTCGCCCTGTGGTCGGCGGCGCGGGGTCTGGACGACTACGAGCGGGCCTTCTGGACCACCGCCCAGGTGGGCGGAGACGTGGACACGACCTGCGCGATCGTCGGCGGAGTCCTGGGCGCACGCGGGGACGCGGTGCTGCCGCCGGCCTGGCTGGCCCGGACCGAGGCGCTGCCGGCCTGGCTGCCGGAGGCGGCGGGGTAGTTCGCCCTCCTCCGTTTGTCACGGTCCTGCCACAGGCATCTTTTGAGCCTGTTCAAAACTGCAGGTGACCGGCCTACTCTGTCGGCTTCGCCACCCCCGCCCCACGGCGGGGGCGGCCGACAGGGGAGGGGAACCCGATGTCAGCAGGGAACACCGGCGCGGAGAACGGCGCGGAGAACACCGAGACGGCGGATGCCGCGGGCGCGGAGGCGAAAGCTCCCGCCCCGGCGCCATCCGCGCCCGTGCCATCCGCGCCCGTGCCATCCGCGCCCGCGCCACCCGCGCCGCCCGGCTGGGATCCCAAGGCCTGGCGCACCCACCAGCTGCGCAAGGAGCGCGCCGCCTCCGGCGCCTGGTCGATCGCCCCGCTCGCCTGGGCCGAGGCCGCGCGCCCGGCCGCCGTGGGACCGGTACCGGTCGTCGTGCTGGGCGCCGTGCTCGCCTCCGGCATCGCCGTCTCCCTGCTCCTCGGCGAGGGGCTCGGGCCGGGTCTGCTCCTCGCGGTGCTGCCCGCGCTCGTCGCCGCCTGGGCGGCCGCCCGCACGGCCGGCCGCACGCTGCGTCCCTGGACCGCGCTGTGGGCGCTCGGCTGCCTCGCGCTGCTCGCCGTGCCCGCCCTGCGCGCCTCCGCCTGGCCGGCCGTCACGGCCCTGCTCGCGGCCCTGCTGACCGGCGCCCTGGCCCTGCACGGCAGCCGGAGCTGGCCCGGCATCCTGCTCGGCCCGGTCGGCCTCCTGGACTCCGCCGTCCTCGGGGTGCGCTGGGTCTGGAAGGGCCTGCGCTCGCGCGGCGAGGGGCGCCGGGAGCGCTTGCTGCCGGTGATCAAGGCCGTCGTGGTGGCGGTGGTCCTGCTGGCCCTCTTCGGCACGCTCTTCGCCTCCGCCGACGCCGCGTTCGCGGACCTGCTGAGCGGGCTCACCCCCGACGTCAGCGGTCTGGACGGCCCGGTCCGCTTCCTGCTCTTCGCGCTCGGCCTCCTCGTCGCGGCCGCCGTCGCCCGCGCGGCCGCCGCCCCCTCCCGCTGGGACCGGATCGAGGTGCGCCCGGGGAAGGCGCGCTCCCGGGTGGAGTGGGCCCTCCCGCTCATCGTGCTGAACCTGCTTTTCGCCGCCTTCAACGCCGTCCAGCTCGCCGTCCTGTTCGGCGGGTACCGCAAGGTCCTGGAAGCCACCGGCCTCACCTACGCCGCGTACGCGCGCCAGGGCTTCTGGCAGCTGCTCTGGGCCACCCTGCTCACCCTCGCCGTCATCGCACTGGCCCTGCGCTGGGCCCCGCGGGAGGGAGCCGGCGACCGGCGGCTGGTGCGCGTCGTGCTCGGCACGCTCTGCGCGCTGACCCTCGTCGTCGTCGCCTCGGCCCTGCGCCGCATGGACCTGTACGTGGACGCGTACGGCCTGACCAGGCTGCGCCTGTCGGTCGCCGGTATGGAGCTGTGGCTCGGCCTGGTGATCGTACTGATCATGGCCGGCGGGCTGTTCGGGGCGCGGTGGCGGCCCCGCGCGGTCGCGGGGAGCGCCATGGCGGCCGTACTGGCCTTCGGGCTGATCTCCCCGGACGGGGTGATCGCGGAGGGCAACGTGACGCGGTACGAGCAGGACGGCAAGATCGACCTGGCCTACTTCCAGTCCCTGTCGGCCGACGCGGTGCCCGCCCTGGACCGGCTGCCCGAGCCCCAGCGCTCCTGCGCCCTGCGCGGGATCGCCAGGGAACTGGAGGCGGCGGGCCGCACGCCCTGGTACGCGACGAGCCTGGGGGAGCGGCGGGCCCGGCAGATCCTGGGCGAGCGCGGGGTGAGCGCCTCGTACGAGCAGTGCAGGAGCCTGGGAACCTTCGGGAGCCGGATCGAGTACTAGCCACCACCGCCCAGGGCGCGTTCCGGCCCGGGAGAGGCCCGGGACGGAGGCTTCCCGCGCCGGACCCCTCGTACGGGACTGCGCGCTCAGGCGGCCGGACCGGCCTGGGCGGCGGCTCCGTTCAGGGCCTCGAGGTCGCTCTTGCGCACCCGGACCACCAGCAGCGCGGTGACGAGCGCGAGCCCCGACATGGCGACGGCGGCGATGAACGAGGTGGAGATCCCCTGGGTGAGGACCGCGTCCCCCCAGGGGTCGGGCAGCCGGCCGGTCTGCTGGAAGGCCGCGGCCTGCCCCTGGTCGGCGTGGGCCATGAAGTCGGGGACCTGTTTGCCGGCCTCGTTGCGGCTGGCCGTGCCGAAGACGGTGACCAGGATGGACAGTCCGAGCGAGCCGCCGACCTGCTGGCTGGCGTTGAGGAGTCCGGAGGCCGCGCCCGCTTCCTGCGGGGCCACTCCGGAGACGGCGGTGAGGGTGAGGGTGACGAAGTTCAGGCCCATGCCGAATCCGAACAGCAGCATGGGGCCCAACACCCCGGAGGCGTAGGAGCTGTCGGGTTCGATGAAGGTCAGCCAGGTCAGTCCGATGCCGGTGAGCGCCGACCCGATGACCATGAACGGCTTGGGGCCGAAGCGCGGCAGCAGGCGCTGGGAGAGTCCGGCGGCGGTGACGATGGCGACGGTGATGGGCAGGAAGCCGATGCCGGACCGGATCGGGCTGAAGTTCAGCACGTTCTGCACGAACTGGACGATGAAGAAGAACATTCCGAACATGGCCGCGGCCAGGCTGAGCATGATCACGTAGGTGCCGGTGCGGTTGCGCTCGGCGAACATGCGCAGCGGGATGATCGGATCGGCGGCCCGGGACTCGACGAGCACGAAGGCCGCGAGCAGGACCACGGCCAGGACGAACGCGCCGATGGTCACGCCGTCGCGCCAGCCGTCCTGGGAGGCGCGGATGAACCCGTAGACCAGCGAGGTCATCCCGACCGTGGAAGTGAGGGCTCCGGCGATGTCGAAGCGGCCCGGATGGCGCTCGGACTCGCTGATGTAGAGCGGGGTCAGGAACGCGATCAGCAGCCCGATCGGCACGTTGACGAAGAACACCCAGCGCCAGTCGAGCCACTCGGTGAGCATGCCGCCGGCCAGCAGGCCCACCGCGCCGCCACCCGCGGAGACGGCGGCGAACACGCCGAAGGCGCGGTTGCGTGCGGGCCCCTCGGCGAAGGTCGTGGTGACCAGGGCGAGGGAGGTCGGCGAGGCGATGGCGCCGCCGACGCCCTGCAGCGCGCGGGCGGCGAGCAACTGCCAGGGCTCCTGGGAGAAGCCGCCGAGCAGGGAGGCCAGGGTGAAGAGCAGGATGCCGGTCAGGAAGACCCGGCGGCGGCCCAGGATGTCGCCCGCACGGCCGCCGAGCAGCAGCAGGCCGCCGAAGGCGAGGGTGTAGGCGCTGATCACCCAGGACAGGTCGGTGGTCGAGATCGCGAGGTCGGTCTGGATGTGCGGGAGCGCGATGTTCACGATCGTCGCGTCGAGGACGACCATGAGCTGACAGGCGGCGATGACGGCGAGCGCCACTCCTGGGCGCCCCTCCCGGCGGGCCGCGCCCGGTATCTGGAGTTTGGAGAGCTGAGGAGTTGTCACTGTGGATCCCCCCAAAGTGAAATAGTGAACATAGGCGTTCACAGCGAGACCAAGGTAGGAGTCAGCCTTAGTGAACGCAAGCGTTCACTAAGGCTGTACGTACGTGCGGGGGACGCGCGTACGGGGCGGAGGGTTCGGGAGTGATGAGTTCGCGCTGGTCAGTGGCGGCCCCGGGGCGCAGGCGGGGGCCCGAACTCGAACGGGCGATTCTCGACGCCGCGTTGGAGCAGTTGGGCACCGTCGGCTGGAACGCCCTCACCATGGAGGGCGTGGCCTCGGGGGCCCGCACCGGAAAGGCGGCGCTCTACCGGCGCTGGCCCTCGAAAGCGGACCTGGTGGCCGAGGCGCTGCGGACGCGGCTGCCGCCGCTCGGCCAGATCCAGGACCTGGGGTCGATCCGCGAGGACCTGTACGCGCTGTGCGTGCGGATGCGGGACGTCATGCACTCGCGGGCCGGGCAGGCCCTGCGGGCGGTGCTTCACGAATGCGATCACAGTCATGCGGAGCGCTTCCACGGCCTGATCTGGTCGGGGCTGCACGAACCGGCGCACAGGCTGATCGGGGAGCTGGTCCATCGCGGAATCGACCGGGGGGACGTCCGATCGGACGCGACCGGTCCGTTTCTCGTGGACGTGGTTCCGGCGCTGATGATGTACCGCACGAAGGTGTGCGGGAGCGAATGGAGCGACGGGGACATCGCCGAGATGATCGACGGGGTGATGGTGCCGCTGCTCAGGGTGTGAGACGGGCCGGGGCGGACGGCGCGGCGCCGAGGTGGCCGGGGCCCGGCGGGGAGGGGGCGGCGGCGTGGCGGGGAGGGGGTGACGGCGCTGCCGGGAGGGGGCGGGGTGTGCAGGCGGCCCGGGGCGGCGTAACCTTGCTGGCGCCATGCCGTACGAAGCACCCACTCACACCGTCGAACGCTCCCTCCGGGCGACCACCGGCGCCAAGCTCATCGCCGGGGTCGACGAAGTCGGACGAGGGGCCTGGGCCGGTCCCGTCACCGTCTGCGCGGCGATCACCGGTCTGCGCCGGCCGCCCGCGGGACTCACCGACTCCAAACTGCTCACCCCCAAACGCCGTGACGCGCTCGTCGGCGTCCTGGAGGACTGGGTCACCGCCTACGCCCTGGGCCACTCCTCCCCCGAGGAGATCGACGAGCTCGGGATGACCGCCGCCCTGCGCCTGGCCGCGGTGCGCGCCCTGGAGGCGCTGCCCGTGCGGCCCGACGCGGTGATACTCGACGGCAAGCACGACTACCTCGGTGCGCCCTGGCAGGTCCGGACGGTGATCAAGGGCGACCAGTCCTGCGTCGCCGTCGCCGCGGCCTCGGTGATCGCCAAGGTCCGGCGCGACCGGATGATGGCCGAAATCGGTGAACAGGGCGGCGGAATCGAGGACTTCGCTTTCGCCGCCAACGCCGGATATCCCTCGCCCGTGCACCGGGCGGCATTGGAGGAGCAGGGGCCGACCGCGTACCACCGGCTCTCCTGGTCCTACCTCGACGCGCTGCCCCGCTGGAGCCACCTCAAGAAGGTGCGCCGCAGCGAGGAAGCGATGGAGCTGGAAAACGGAGGCCAACTCGGCTTCGATTTCTGATCGCACGCAGGTGCCACCAACCGGTACGTTTCGCACCGGTGTTTGATAAAAATCAGCTCATGCCTCTCACCCCCGCCCCCGAGGAGCCTCAGATTCACGAGAGTGCCCAGGGTCCCCGCGTCACGCCGGCCGCGAGCCGCACCGCGCAGACCCCCCGTCCCGTCCCCGGTCCCCGTCCCGCTCCCAGGCCCGCGCCGCCCGCCCCGCGGAAGCCGCAGGCCGGTCGCGGTCCCGTAGCCTCCACCACTCCCTCGGTCTCGGCGTCCGTGCCGCAGGTCCAGCTGATCCCGGCATCCGCCGAGGGTGCGCTGGACGCGGCCGAGGAGGCCGTGGACCTGCTGCTCGACACCGGGCGCGCGCCCGGTGACATCCTGGTGCTCACCACCGGCGACCCGCACCCGTGGGCCGCGCACGAGCTGTCCTTCGGCGAGGCCGCGTACTGGGCCCTGCACGACGCCGGGGACGACGTCTTCTACGCCGACGCGGCGCACGTGCAGCGTGCGTCCGGGCGTCCCGTCGTGGTCTTCGCCGTCAACGGCGGACCGGTCGACGCGGCCGCCGCAGCCCTGCCGGTCGCCCTCGCGCGAGCCGGAGCCATCCTGATCGTGTGCGGCGAGCCGCAGCGGATCAACTCCGTGCTGGGGGCGGGCGTCTGACGCCCCGTACCCCCGCACGGTCGAGGGGCGGGGCGGGCTGGTGGCCGGCCCTGCCGAAGTCCGAGGCCTAATGGGACGTATCGGGTCGTAGAGACTTGATGTTGTAGCCGCCAGCAGGTGAGCACTTCCGATGCCGGAGCCGTTCGAGTTCTGTGGTCAGACCGTGCCCCTGCTGGTCGGCCGGGAGGCCATGACCGCTGATGGGATGGCGTGCCCGCCCACGGGCGTGAGCACTGGATCCATTAGGCCGCGTGCCGTGCCTTCCGCAGGCTGCTGTGCAACTGAACGAACGGATACGAGCGGGAGAGAACTGTTGCTGCTGATCGGTGACGACTGGGCCGAAGACCATCACGATGTCGAGGTCCAGGACGGGACGGGCCGCAAGCTGGCCGTCGCGACCCTGCCCGAGGGGGTGGAGGGCATCGCGAAACTGCACGCGCTCATCGCGAAGTACGGTGGCGCGGATGTGGACTCCGCCGAGGTGGTGGTGGGGATCGAGACCGATCGCGGCCCGTGGGTGCAGGCCCTGATCGCCTCCGGCTACCAGGTGTTCGCGATCAACCCGAGGCAGGTCAACCGGTTCAAGGAACGCTACGGAACCTCCGGCGCCAAGAGCGATAAAGGCGATGCGCACGCGCTGGCAGACATGGTCCGTATCGACCGTGACCAGTTGCGGCCCGTCGCTGGAGACAGCGAGCAGGCCCAGGCCGTGAAGGTCGTCGCCCGTGCCCACCAGACACTGATCTGGGAACGCACCCGCACCTTCCAGCGGCTGCGCAATACGCTGCGCGAGTACTTCCCCGCGGCCCTGGACGCCTACGCCGACTTGGCGCTGACCAGCACGGACGCACTGGAGCTGCTGATCAAGGCGCCCACGCCCGCCACCGCGGCGAAGCTGACGCGCCCCCAGATCACCGCGGTCCTGACCCGCCACCGCCGGCACAACCGGCCCCAGAAAGCCGCCACGATCCAGACCGCGCTGCGAGAAGAACACCTCGGTCTGCCCGAACCGGTGACCGCCGCCTACGCGGCCGCCGCGACAGCCCACGCGCGCCTGCTGATCAGTCTGAACGAGCAGATAGCCGAGCTCGAAAGGCAGGTGAAGGCACATTTTCTTGAGCACCCGGACGCTGAGATCTACCTCTCGATGCCCGGCATCGCGGAGATCACCGGCGCCCGGGTGCTCGCCGAGTTCGGGGACGACCCCACCCGCTACGACAACGCGAAGGCCCGCAAGAACTACGCCGGGACCAGCCCTATCACCCGGGCCTCCGGCAAGAGCCACACCGTCCAGGCCCGCTACGTCCGCAACAACCGCCTCGCCTCGGCCCTGCAACTCCAGGCGTTCTCCGCGCTGAACACCTCACCCGGCGCCCGCCGCTACTACGACAAGCAGCGCGCCCGCGACGCCGGCTACAACCCTGCCCTCCGCCAGGTCGGAAACCGCCTCGTCGGCATCCTCCACGGATGCCTCAAAACCCGCACCCACTACGACGAAGCAACCGCCTGGTCACACCACGCCCAGCTCTATCCCTCTTGACATGAAACGGCATGGGATGTCTGACCAGCCGTACGCCCGTTTCCGGGTGTACGGCCGTTGGTCGTTCCCGGGTACGAGGCCCTGCGCGCTCGGCGCGCGGCCGCGGGGCTCCGTGAGCGGCGGTGCGTACTCAGCGCGCGGCGGTGCGGCGCAGGGCCTCCGTGGCTCCGCCGCCGCCGCGCAGGGCGAGCGGCGCGAACTCGGACGGCGTGTCCCCGAGGCGCTCAGGCCGGGAGTCCGAACTGGGGCTCCGGCCGCCGCGGCCTTCGCCCAGCACCTGCCAGCCGCCCCGGGTCAGCGTGATGTACGCGCCGCAGCGCAGCCCGTGCAGGGTGCAGGCGTCCCGCAACCCCCACATCCAGGCCCCGTCCTCCTCGGTCCAGCGCTCGTCGCCGTCGCGGCAGAACAACAGCACGGCGGTCCGTACCGGGGTCCTTCGGCGCAGGTCGTGCGGGATGACCCGGCGCAGCCGGGAAAGCAGGGCGTTGCGGTACTCCCAGCCGTCGGCCGCGGTGGAGCGCTGAACGAAGGAGGCGCTGGCCACGAGCCGCTCCTCGGGGCCGAGCACGGCGATCACCGCTGTGGACGGGACGGGGCCGTGCCGTGAGTGCAGCCCGCTGACGACCTCGCGCGGATTGCGCAGCAGGGGGACGCCCGACGACGTCCACTCGGAGGGTTCCAGCAGTCTGCCGTGCCGGCTGGCGCCGCCGGTCGCCGTGGTCAGGGACGTGGTCGAGGGCGGGGCGAATCCGAAGGTCACGGTCCTCCCTTCGGGTACACGCCCGCGAACGGGCACAGCTGGGGTGCGGGCGCGCCGCGGCACGGCCCAGGAGAGCGCGGTCGAGCCGGAGCCGAACGCGCGCAACACAATTCTCGCGTGGCCCGTGAGCATGCGGCAACGAGCAATTGGAGCCGCCGACCGGAATTCGCCGGTATGCCGTTCATATCCTTGCCCCGCCACGCCGAAGATGACTCATTCGGGCACGGCCGGAGCGCGGGCACCAGGGGGAACACCGCCCTGGCGGCCGCCCGCCATGGCGGTCGCGCGGCGAGCCGGACGGCTTGTGGGCCGCGCGTCACGCTGGGTGGATTGGCCGATTGTCCTAGGCATCGGGTTGCATGGGGGCATGGACAACCTGGAGCTCCGCGCTGAAGCCGATGCCGTCCTCGCTGAGCTGGTCGGCGCCCCGGGGGGTGCGGCACGGCTGCGGGAGGACCAGTGGCAGGCCGTGTCGGCCCTGGTGGAGGAGCGCCGGCGGGCGCTGGTGGTGCAGCGCACGGGGTGGGGCAAATCGGCGGTCTACTTCGTGGCGACGGCCCTGCTGCGCCGCCGCGGCGCGGGCCCGACGGTGATCATCTCCCCGCTCCTCGCGCTGATGCGCAACCAGGTCGACGCGGCGGCGCGGGCCGGCATCCAGGCACGGACGATCAACTCGGCCAACCCGGAGGAGTGGGAGACGATCTACGGGGAGGTCGAGCGGGGCGAGACCGACGTCCTCCTCGTGAGCCCGGAGCGCCTCAACTCGGTGGACTTCCGCGAGCAGGTGCTGCCCAAGCTCGCGGCCACGACCGGCCTGCTGGTGGTCGACGAGGCCCACTGCATCTCCGACTGGGGCCACGACTTCCGCCCCGACTACCGCCGGCTGCGCACCATGCTCGCCGAGCTCGCCCCCGGCGTGCCCGTGCTCGCCACCACCGCGACGGCCAACGCGCGGGTCACCGCGGACGTGGCCGAGCAGCTGGGCACGGGAGGCGGCGGCGCCCTGGTGCTGCGCGGCCCGCTCGACCGGGAGAGCCTGCGGCTGGGCGTGCTGGAGCTGCCGAACGCGGCGCACCGGCTCGCGTGGCTGGGGGAGCGGCTGGGGGACCTGCCGGGCTCGGGGATCATCTACACGCTGACGGTGGCCGCCGCGGAAGAGGTCGCGGCCTTCCTGCGCCAGCGCGGGTACCCGGTGGCTTCGTACACCGGGAAGACGGAGAACGCCGACCGGCTGCAGGCCGAGGAGGATCTGCTCGCCAACCGGGTGAAGGCGCTGGTGGCGACCTCCGCGCTGGGCATGGGCTTCGACAAGCCGGACCTGGGGTTCGTGGTGCACCTGGGCTCCCCCTCGTCCCCGATCGCCTACTACCAGCAGGTGGGGCGGGCGGGGCGCGGCGTGGACCACGCCGACGTGCTGCTGCTGCCGGGGCGGGAGGACGAGGCGATCTGGGCGTACTTCGCCTCGGTGGGGTTCCCGCCCGAGGAGCAGGTCCGGCGGACCCTGGACGTACTGGAGCAGGCGGGCCGCCCGCTGTCGCTGCCGGCGCTGGAGCCCTTGGTGGACCTGCGGCGTTCGCGGCTGGAGACGATGCTCAAGGTCCTGGACGTGGACGGTGCGGTCAAGCGTGTCAAGGGGGGCTGGACCTCCACCGGGCAGCCCTGGGAGTACGACGCGCAGCGCTACGAGTGGGTGGCCCGGCAGCGGCAGGCGGAGCAGCAGGCCATGCGGGACTACGTCGCCACCAAGGGGTGCCGGATGGAGTTCCTGCAGCGGCAGCTCGACGACGAGAAGGCCACCCCCTGCGGCCGCTGCGACTCCTGCGCCGGGCCCTGGCTCGACCCCGCCGTGTCCCACGGGGCCCTCGACACGGCGACCGGTGAGCTGGACCGACCCGGGGTCGAGGTGGAGCCCCGCCGGATGTGGCCCTCGGGCATGCCCGCGGTCGGCGTCGACCTCAAGGGCCGCATCCCCGTGGGCCAGCAGGCCGCCACGGGACGCGCGCTGGGCCGGCTGTCGGACATCGGCTGGGGCAACCGGCTGCGCCCGCTGCTGGCGGAGCGGGCCGCGGACGGGCCGGTACCGGACGACGTACTGGCGGCCGTGGTGACGGTGGTGGCCGACTGGGCGCGTTCCCCGGGCGGCTGGGCCGGTGGCGCGACGGCCCGGCCCGTGGGGATCGTGGCCATGCCCTCCCGCTCCCGCCCGCAGCTGGTGGGCTCGCTCGCCGAGGGCCTGGCCAGGGTCGGCCGGCTCCCGCTGCTGGGCAGCCTCGCCTACACCCCGCAGGCCGGCGAGTACGGCGCGCACCGCAGCAACTCCGCCCAGCGGCTGCGCGCCCTGGCCGCCTCCTTCGCCGTCCCCGACGAGCTCGCGGCGGCCCTGGCCGCCACCCCGGGACCGGTCCTGCTCGTCGACGACTTCGCCGACTCCGGCTGGACCCTGGCCGTGGGCGCACGCCTCCTGCGGCAGAGCGGGGCCGAGCAGGTGCTCCCCCTGACCCTCGCCCTGGCGGGGTGAGGGCGCCTCGACCGCCCGGTCACATGCCGCGGTCCGTGGCAACTGTTCGCCAAGTCAAGACCGGACCGGAGTTCGTAGGATCCCCGTAGAAGGGTTGAGCCTTCTATGCCGAAGGTGTAGCGCGGCGGACTATTTACGGGGGTTGGCCGGGGGAATGGCAACGAAATCGCTCATGGAGAATCGCAGTCCGAAGGCCATGGCCGACGGTGCGATGGCCGTCCAGCGCCAGGTGTCCGGCCGGCCGGGTGAGGACATCGCCGGTGAACGGATCCTGCGCCGTCTCGGGGATCTCAGTACGGAATGTCAGCGATTCCTCAAGGTCGCGGCAGTCCTGGGCCGGTCCTTCATGCTGGAGGACGTTTCCAGAATGCTGGACCAATCCGCGGCCAGCCTCCTTTCGTCCTTGGACGAGGCGATATCCTCGGGCTTCGTCGTCGCGGCGGAACATCACCTGGTATTCCAGAGCGATTTCCTCCTGACCGGGGTCGTCGAGTCGATCCCCGCTCCCGCGCGCGGTGCGTTGCGGCGCGAGGCCATGGGCCGCTCCACGAGGCGCGCGGAATCGGACGACCGGCAGTTCTGGGTGACCGGTCACCCGCTGTGGACGGCCGACCGGCCGGCCGACCCGATCAAAGAGGTCGCGGGCGAATCACGTACGGCCATCTGCCGACGCAGCGGAGCCTGTACATCGAGGATCCGGCCGCGGCCGCCTTCCTGGTCCGCCTGGCACTGGACGTGGGCGACACCCAGCTGGAGCGCAGCGTTCTCGAAACGGTGGACGGCCTCGCCGGCGACAATCCCGGCATCTCGGTGCTCGGCCTCAGCGCCCTGCACGCGAACGCGCTGGTGAACGGCGATCCGGCCGTCCTGTCGCGCATCATCGCGCAGTCGCCGGACCCGCTCTCGGTCGCCCTCGCGACGGAGGAACTCGCCAAGCTCTCCGGTGCGAAGGCGGACCCCTCGCAGGGCAAGCCCGAGGGGGCGGCGCTCAATTCCGCCTGCTGGTCCGGTCTTTCCGACATGGAGCGGCGCATCGCGTACCTGGTGAGCGCGGGGATGACGAACCAGCAGATCGCCAAGCGGGTTCACCTGTCGGCGCACACGGTGAATTACCACCTCAGGAAGATCTACCGGAGGCTGAACATCAACACGCGCGTCGAACTGGCACGCGGAGCCGCGAGCTATTCGAGCAGGGCGGCGATCTACTCGATCGAAGGCGAGTAGACCCGGTGTCCCGCCCGGCGCCTCACCTCGACCGCACCGGGGCCGCGGCGTAGGCCGGATTCCGGGCCGGCCGGGCGTGCCGGGTGGGCAGCCAGCGGGTCAGCGCCGAGCCCACCGACATGCCGCCGCCGAAGCCGGTGAGCAGGACGACCTCTCCGTCGGCGAAGGCGCCGTCGCGGTGGACGAGGTCGAGGGTGACGGGCACGGAGGCCGCGCCGGTGTTGCCGTAGGACTCCAGCGCCAGGTGGAAGTCGGCCCCGGGCAGTCCGAGCGAGGGCCAGATCTCCCGGAGCATCACCGCGTTCGCCTGGTGGGCGACGACATGACGGACCTCCCGCGGGTCCAGCCCCGCCCCGGCCAGCAGGTCCCCGACGGCCCCGGGCAGATTGTCCTGTACGAACTCGCGGACCCGTCGGCCGTCCATCCGGAAGTACTGCAGGCCCTCGTCCAGGGTCCGGGCGGTGGTCGGGGTCCGGCTGCCGCCGGCCGGGACGCCGATCAGCTCGTGCTGGTCGCCCCGGGTGAGGAGCGACGTGGCGAATATGCCGCGGTCCTCGGGGGCCGGGCCGAGGACGACGGCCCCGGCGCCGTCACCGAACAGGATGGCGGTGCGGCGGTCGGAGTGGTCGAGGATCCGGGAGTAGATGTCCGCCCCGATGACCAGTCCGTAGCGCTCGCCCGGCTCGGCGCACAGCATCCGCTGGGCGACCGTCAGCGCGTACACGAAGCCGCTGCACACTGCGTTCAGGTCGAAGGCCGCCGCGTTCACCGCCCCGAGCCGGTGCTGGACGATGCTCGCCGTGGACGGCTGCGGGTGATCCGGGGTGGACGTGGCCACGACGATGTAGGCGAGCTCCTCGGGGCCGACCCCCGCCTGCTCGAGGGCCCGGACGGCCGCCGCCGCGGCGAGGTCGGACGTGGCCTGGCCGGGATCCGCCCGGCGGCGGCTCCGAATGCCGGTCTTGCGGACGATCCACTCGTCCGTGACCCCGGCCCGGCCGGCGATCTCTTCGTTGGAGATCTCGGTCGGGGGGAGGTACGCGCCGGTACCGAGGATTCCGATGGATCGGATGACGACTCCCGAAGTGAGGGTGGGCGGTTCACACGACTGCCCCGCGAGGAGAGCGCGTGTTTCACGGCCCATCATTGGATGCATGAACACCCGCGTGTTGTCCTGACATTCATCCGAGCAGGCAGTTCATCGTGGCACGTCATGCTCGGGTATTTCACCGGCGGGGAATGTCTCACTCGGTCAGGTGGGATTCCGCCCCGTGCGCTCACCGTTCCTGCTCAATGGCACTACTCGCTTGAGTAGTGGGCAGGTTGACGGCCCGTGGCTAACATCGAAGCATGCTGATCTCGGTGAATTCGTGTGAATGCGGGATTGATTATGGGAGTGACCGTCACCTCGACCGGGAGATAAGAGCATGACCGTCAGTTATCTCGGGGCGGCCGTGGACACGGCCGCCGTCGACGCCGTGATCGGTGAATTCTTCGGCCAGCGCCGAGCCGAAGCAGACGCGCTCGGCCAGGACTTCGCGGCCGTGATCGCCGAACTGGAGAACTACGTCCTGCGCGGCGGCAAGCGCGTCCGGCCGGTCTTCGCCTGGCTGGGCTGGATCGGCGCCGGCGGCGACCAGGACGGTCCGGGTGCCACGGCGGTGCTGACCGCCTGCGCCGGGCTCGAACTGCTGCACGCCTCGGCCCTGATACACGACGACATCATCGATGCGTCCGACACCCGCCGCGGCCGTCCCGCCGCGCACGTCGCCCTGGCCGAGCGCCATCGCACCCGGCGCTTCTCGGGGGACCCCGAGGCCTTCGGCACCGCGACCGCCATCCTGGTGGGGGACCTGGCCCAGACGTGGTCGGACGTCATGGTCCGCGCGTCCGGGCTGCCGGCCGACGCGCAGGCCCGGCTCGGGCCGGTGTGGTCCGCCGTGCGCTCGGAGGTCCTGTACGGCCAGTTGCTCGACGTGATCAACCAGGCGGGTGACGACGAGAGCGTCGATGCGGCGCTGCGCGTCAACCAGTACAAGACGGCCTCCTACACGGTGGAGCGCCCGCTGCAGTTCGGTGCCGCGATCGCCGGCGCGGACGCGGACCTCGTCGTCGCCTACGGGGCGTTCGGGGCGGACATCGGGATCGCGTTCCAGCTCCGGGACGACCTGCTGGGCGTGTTCGGCGATCCGACGGTGACGGGCAAGCCCTCGGGCGACGACCTTCGCGAGGGCAAGCGGACGGTCCTGCTCGCGACGGCGCTCAAGCTGGCGGACGCATCCGATCCGGTCGCGGCCGGACTCCTCAGGCAGAAGACGGGCACCGATCTCTCCGAGAAGGAGATCGACGCCCTGCGGCAGGTCTTCGTCGAGGTCGGAGCCGTGGACCGCATCGAGCGCCAGATCGCGCACCGCACCGACCGGGCCCTGGGCGTACTGGATTCCAGCAGCGCCACCGCCCCGGCCAAGGACCAGCTCGCCGCGATGGCGGTCAAGGCCACCCAGCGAGCCCGATGATGACGCTGACGAATGCGCGGATCTCTCCCGGCCGTGCGGTGTCCACGGGCGGTCCGGACCTCGGCGGTGGCCGGATCGGCTGGGGTCGGGCCCACGCGAAGGCCATCCTGCTCGGTGAGCACGCCGTCGTCTACGGCGCGCCCGCACTGGCGATTCCCGTACCGCAATTGGCGGTGACCGCGACCGCCAGGCGACTGCGGTGCTCCGACGAAGGCGCGGACAGGGTCTCCTTCGCGCTGGCGGATCCGGGGACGGGGGCGGTGACGCCGCTCGCCGCGGACGATCTGCGGTGCCTGCTGCCGAACTTCAAGGCGATGACGGGCATCGGCGGCCACCTGTGCGTGGACGTGGTCATCGACTGCTCGATCCCGCAGGGCCGCGGGCTCGGCTCCAGCGCGGCGTGCGCCCGGGCGGCCGTGCTGGCCCTGGCCGACCTCTTCGACCGCCGGCTCGACGCCCGCGAGGTGTTCGACCTCGTCCAGGCCTCGGAGAAGGTGGCGCACGGCAGGTCGAGCGGTATCGACGCGCTGGCCACCGGGGCGACCTCTCCCCTCCTCTTCCGTTCGGGCACGGCCCGGGAACTGCCCGTTCCCATGCCGGGTCACGACCCCGAGCGGGCCGACGGCCACGCCGGTGGAGGCGGGTCCTACGCCTTCGACGGGCTCTTCGTCCTCGCGGACAGCGGGGTCAGCGGCAGTACCAAGGAAGCGGTCGAGCTCCTGTGGCGGAAGTTCGAGCGCAGCGCGCGGACGCAGGCGGATTTCATCCTCGAGGCGTCGCGCCTGACCCGCGCCGCCGCACGTGATCTCGCGCACGGCCGCACGGCCGACTTCGGTGCGCGGATGACGGAAAACCACAAACTGCTGCACGAGTTGGGGCTCAGCGCGGACCGGATCGAGAGGCTGGTCGATGCCGCGCTCGCGGCCGGCGGCCTGGGCGCCAAGATCAGCGGCGGCGGCCTGGGCGGCTGCGTGATCGCGCTGGCCGCAGAGCCGCGCCAGGCGGAGGCGACCGTACGGAGCCTCCACGAAGCCGGCGCCGTCCGTACCTGGGTCGTCCCGATGGGAAGGTTTGCACACCATGACGATTGACCACGAAATGGTACCAACCGGACTGACTGGACTGACCGGATCGACTGATTCCGGCCATGGGGCCACCGCCGTCGCCCATCCGAACATCGCTCTGATCAAGTACTGGGGCAAGCGCGACGAGCGGCTGATCATCCCGTACGTCGACAGCCTGTCGATGACCCTGGACGTGTTCCCGACGCACACCACCGTCCGGCTCGACCCCGAGGCGCGGACCGACGACGTCGTCCTCGACGGCAGGCCCGCGGAGGGTGAGCCGCGCCGGCGCGTCGTCCTCTTCCTGGACCTGGTACGGGAATGGGCCGGGCGGGACGAACGCGCCGCAGTCGACACCCGCAACGCCGTACCCACCGGCGCGGGACTGGCGTCATCGGCGAGCGGGTTCGCCGCCTTGGCCGTCGCCGCCAGCGCCGCGTACGGGCTGGATCTCGATCCCACCGCCCTCTCCCGCCTCGCCCGGCGCGGGTCCGCGTCGGCCTCCCGGTCGATATTCGGCGGCTTCGCGGTGTGCCACGCGGGCCGGGGCGTCGGCGAGGCCGCGGACCTCAGCTCCTTCGCCGAACCGGTACCCCTCCCGGACTTCGATCCCGCCCTGGTGGTCGCACTGGTCAACGCCGGCCCCAAGGCCGTGTCCAGCCGGGCGGCCATGCGGCGGACCGTCGAGACCTCGCCGCTCTACCGGGCCTGGGCGACGTCGAGCAAGGGAGACCTGACCGACGTGCACGCGGCGCTGCGCCGCGGGGACCTCGAAGCGGTGGGGGAGATCGCGGAGCGCAACGCCCTCGGCATGCACGCGACCATGCTGGCCGCGAGGCCGGCCGTGCGCTACATGTCCCCGGCCACGGTGGCCGTACTCGACGGCGTCCTGCAGCTCCGCAAGGACGGCGTGGCGGCCTACGCGACCATGGACGCCGGACCGAACGTCAAGGTGCTCTGCCACCCCGAGGCGGCGCCCCGGGTCGCCGAGACGCTGCTCGCCGCCGCGCCCGGCTGCTCGGTGCTCACCGCCCGGCGCGGTCCGGGAGCCCGGCTGCGGTCGGCGGACGAGCAGTGACCGGTACGGGAACCGTGAGCCTGCGCGCGCCGGGCAAGCTCTTCGTCGTCGGCGAGTACGCGGTGGTGCAGCCGGGCCACCCGGCGATCCTGGCAGCGGTCGACCGGGAGGTCCGCGTCACCGTGTCGGCGGCCCACGGCGGCGGTGTCGGTGGTGTGGGCGGTGCCGGCAGTGTGGGCGGTGCCGGCGGTGTCGTGGACGTGGTGATCGAGTCCGACCTTTCCCCGGGAAGGGCGCGACTGCGGCGCGGTGACGGCGGGCTCGTCGCGCTCGGCGCGGACGACGCACAACGGGTGCGGGAGGGCCTCACCCATGTGGTGGCGGCGATCGACGTGGTCGACGGGCTCCTCGCCGAGCAGGGCCTGTCCGCACGCCCCGTCCACGTCTCGGTCAGCAGTCGCCTGCACCACGAGGGAACCAAGCTCGGCCTGGGATCGAGCGGCGCGGTGACGGTCGCCTCGGTGTCCGCCATAGCGGCGTACCACGGTCTGGAGCTGTCGCACGACGCGCGGTTCCGGCTCGCGATGCTCGCGACGGCACGGCTCGACCCCCGTTCCTCCGGCGGTGATCTCGCCGCGAGCGTCTGGGGCGGGTGGATCGAGTACCACGCCCCCGATCGGGCCGCCGTGCTCGACCTGGTGGAGCGGCGGGGCATCGAGGAGTCGCTCCGCGCACCGTGGCCGGGCCTCCGGGTGCGGCGGCTGCCGCCGCCCCGCGACCTGGCGGTGGAGGTGGGCTGGACCGGCCGGCCGGCCAGTACCGCTTCCCTGGTCGGGAGCCTGGGACGGCACGCCTGGCAGGGCAGCGCCTCCCAGCGGAGCTTCGTGGAGCGCAGCGACGCGTGCGTGCGCGCCTCGGTCGGCGCACTCGAACGGGGCGACGGCCCCGCGTTGCTCCGGGAGGTCCGGGGCGCCCGCCGGATGCTCGCCAAACTGGACGAAGAGGTCCGGCTCGGGATCTACACCACCACATTGACCGCGCTGTCCGATGCCGCCGAGGCCGTCGGCGGTGCGGGGAAGCCGTCGGGTGCCGGGGGCGGCGACTGCGGCATCGCGCTGCTGGACGCCACGGCGCACGAGCAGATCGCGCAGCTGCGTAAGGGATGGGCCGCCGCAGGGGTGCTCCCCGTGCCGATCCGTCTCCAGTCGACGAAAGGGAGCGCAGCATGATCGCTGAGCGCAAGGACGACCACGTGCGGTTCGCCGCCGAGCAACAACGCCACCTGGGCGGGTACAACCAGTTCGACGAGGTGTCCTTCGTCCACCATGCCCTGGCCGGCATCGACCGCTCGGACGCTTCGCTGGTCACGCGGTTCGGCGGCATGGAATGGCAGGTGCCGCTGTACATCAACGCGATGACCGGCGGCAGCGTGCGGACGGGCGCCATCAACCGGGATCTGGCGATCGCCGCCCGTGAGACCGGAGTGCCCATCGCGAGCGGCTCCATGAGCGCGTACTTCGCCGACGAGGCCGTCGCCGACACCTTCGGCCTGCTGCGCCGGGAGAACCCGGACGGGTTCGTGATGGCCAACGTCAACGCCAACGCCTCCGTGGACAAGGCGCGACGGGCCGTGGACCTGCTGCGGGCGGACGCCCTGCAGATCCACCTCAACGTCATCCAGGAAACGGTCATGCCGGAGGGCGACCGCTCGTTCTCCTCCTGGGGACCGCAGATCGAGAAGATCGTGGACGGCGTCGGAGGCGGAGGCGGAGCCGGCATACCGGTGATCGTGAAGGAAGTCGGCTTCGGCCTGAGCCGCGAAACCGTAGCGTCGCTGGGCGACATGGGCGTGCGGGTGGCCGACGTCGCAGGCCGCGGCGGTACGGACTTCGCGCGCATCGAGAACGACCGGCGCGAGCACGCCGACTACGCCTACCTGGGCGGCTGGGGCCAGTCCGCTCCCGCCTGCCTGCTGGACTCCCAGAACGCCGCCATCCCGCTGCTGGCGTCCGGCGGCGTCCGGGGCCCTCTCGACGTGGTGCGCGCACTGGCGCTGGGCGCCGCCGCCGTAGGCGTCTCCGGCGGGTTCCTCCGGACCGTTCTCGACGGTGGCCCGTCCGCCCTGATCAGGCAGATCACCACCTGGCTCGATCAGGTGGAGGCCCTGATGACCGCACTGGGCGCGCGCACCCCGTCCGATCTGACCCGGTGCGACGTGCTCGTCCACGGTGACCTGCGCGCCTTCTGCGCCGACCGGGGGATCGACACCCGCGGGCTGGCCACCCGGTCCCGCTCACAGGCACACGCACACGCCCACTCCCACGAGACCGCTCACGCAACGGTAGGAGAGATCCGATGAACGACACGAACGAGGTCGCAGGCGTTCCCATGAAATGGGTCGGCCCCCTGAGGATTTCGGGGAACGTGGCGAACGTCGAGACGGAGGTCCCGCTCGCCACGTACGAGTCGCCCCTGTGGCCCTCCGTCAACCGCGGGGCGAAGGTCTCCAGGCTGGTCGAGCAGGGCATCGTCGCCACCCTCATCGACGAGCGGATGACGCGCTCGGTGCTCGTCACGGCCAAGGACGCGCAGACCGCGTACCTGGCGGCGCTCGAGGTCGACGCCCGGTTCGACGAGCTGCGCGCCGTCGTCCGCACCTGCGGCCGCTTCGTGGAACTGATCGGCTTCCGCCACGAGATCGTGGCCAACCTGCTCTTCCTGCGGTTCGAGTTCAGCACCGGCGACGCCTCCGGGCACAACATGGCGACGCTGGCCGCGGACGCGCTCCTGAAGCACGTCCTCGGTGCCATTCCGGGGATCGAGTACGGCTCGATCTCCGCGAACTACTGCACCGACAAGAAGGCCACCGCCATCAACGGCATCCTGGGCCGCGGCAAGAACGTGGTCACCGAGCTGCTCGTACCGCGCGAGATCGTCCGCGACGTGCTGCACACCTCGGCCTCCGCGATAGCCGAGCTGAACGTGCGCAAGAACCTGATCGGCACCCTGCTCGCCGGCGGGATCCGCTCGGCCAACGCCCACTACGCGAACATGCTGCTCGGGTTCTACCTGGCGACCGGTCAGGACGCGGCCAACATCGTCGAAGGCTCCCAGGGCGTGACCGTGGCCGAGGACCGGGACGGCGACCTGTACTTCTCCTGCACCCTGCCGAACCTGATCGTCGGAACGGTCGGCAACGGAAAGGGACTCGGCTTCGTCGAGGAGAACCTGGCGCGCCTGGGCTGCCGCGAGGAGCGCGAGCCCGGCGAGAACGCACGGCGGCTCGCGGTCATGGTGGCCGCGACGGTGCTGTGCGGGGAGCTCTCCCTCATGGCGGCGCAGACCAATCCGGGCGAACTCATGCGGGCTCACGTCGCACTGGAGCGCACGCCCTCGACGACATCGACCACGACGATCGGACGGTAGAGATGCCCACGAACGCCAGGGACACCAGGGACGCCAGGGACCGTACGGACGCCAGGGGACTGGCGGTCGGGATCCACGACCTCTCCTTCGCCACGGGCCAGCTCGTGCTGACGCACGAGACGCTGGCCGCGTACAACGGCACCGAACTGGGCAAGTACCACGTCGGCATCGGCCAGCGCTCGATGAGCGTGCCCGCCGCCGACGAGGACATCGTGACGATGGGCGCCGCGGCCGCCGCCCCCATCCTCGCCCGGCACGGCGCCGACCGGATCCGTACGGTCGTCTTCGCCACGGAGTCCTCCGTCGACCAGGCGAAGGCGGCCGGCATCCACGTGCACTCCCTGCTGTCGATGCCCTCCGCCACCCGCGTCGTCGAGCTCAAGCAGGCCTGCTACGGCGGGACCGCCGCCCTGCAGTTCGCCATCGGCCTCGTCCACCGCGACCCCTCGCAGCAGGTCCTCGTGATCGCGAGCGACGTCTCGAAGTACGAGCTGGACCAGCCGGGCGAGGCCACCCAGGGGGCCGCGGCGGTGGCCATGCTGATCAGCGCGGATCCCGCTCTGGTGCGCATCGAGGAACCGTCCGGGGTGTTCACCGCAGACATCATGGACTTCTGGCGGCCGAACTACCTCACCACCGCCCTGGTCGACGGGAAGGAGTCCGTCTCCGCGTACCTGCAGGCGATGGACGGTGCGTGGAAGGACTACACCGAGCAAGGCGGCCGTTCCTTCGAAGAGTTCGAGGCGTTCTGCTACCACCAGCCGTTCACGAAGATGGCCTACAAGGCCCACCGGGCCCTGCTGGAGAGCTGTGGGCGGGAAGTCGACGAGGCCGAGGTCATCCGTGCGGTCGGGCGGACGACGACCTACAACGAGGAGATCGGGAACAGCTACACCGCCTCCGTGTACCTCGGTCTGGCCGCGCTGCTCGACAACGCCGACGATCTGACCGGCCGGGCCATCGGCATGCTCAGCTACGGGTCCGGCAGCGTCGCCGAGTTCTTCGCCGCGACCCCCGTCCCGGGCTACCGGTCGCATCTGCGGTCCGAGCAGCACCGCGAGGCGATCGCCCGGCGCCAGGACATCGGTTACGCCGACTACCGCGAACGCCACGAGGAGGCCTTTCCGGTCGACGGCGGAGACCATCCCGCTCCGGGGGAAACCACCGGGCCGTACCGGCTGGCCGGGCTGTTCGGGCACAAGCGGGTGTACGAGCCGAGATAGCGGCCGCCGGTTGCCGGCGGCGCCACCATGGCGCCGCCGGCCCGCTGTCCGCCGTTCTCGTGGGTTATCCACAGGGGTTTCCGGATCCGGCCGGACACGGGACCTTCGGGACATGACGA
Source organism: Streptomyces sp. NBC_01264 (assembly GCF_026340675.1). Taxonomy (NCBI): domain Bacteria; kingdom Bacillati; phylum Actinomycetota; class Actinomycetes; order Kitasatosporales; family Streptomycetaceae; genus Streptomyces; species Streptomyces sp. NBC_01264. The sequence goes on along the minus strand of NZ_JAPEOX010000002.1, from coordinate 2,414,069 downwards.
ACAACAACCACGAAGCGGCACACGTCCCGTCCGATCCCTCGTCCTCCTCCGCCTCCTCGGCTTCCTCGTCCTCCGGTTCGCCCGGGGGCGTCGACGCGTCGAGGATCACCCTGCGCAGCCCGGCCGAACTGGCCGACGCGCTGCCCTACATGCTCGGATTCCATCCGAGCGACTCCCTCGTCATGGTCGCCGTCCACGGGGAGGCCGGGCGCTTCGGCGGCCGGCTCCGGGTGGGCATCCCCGCCGCCCCCGACGAATGGGAGGACACAGCCCGTCAGGTCGCCGACTGTCTGATCCGCGGCAGCGTGCGGCGCGGCGCCAGGCCCGACGGCATCATCGTCTTCCTCTGCCAGGACCCGCACCGCGGCGAGAGCCCGCAGCGGGTGATGACCAGGCTGCGCCCGCTCGCGCAGCGGATCCGGCTGGCCAGCGGAGCACTGGACGTGCCCGTACTGGAGGCCCTGTGCCTCTCCTCCGGGCGGTACTGGTCCTACTGCTGCCCGGACGAGCGGTGCTGCCCCGCCGAGGGCACCGCGCTGGCCGCGCCCGGCACCTCGGTGATGGCCGCCGCGGCCACCTTCGCCGGCCTCCAGGTGCGCGGCTCCCTCCGGGAGATCGAGCGCCGGCTGACACCGCTGGGCGGGGCGGTGGCCGACGAGATGGAGGCGGCCCTGGACCGGGCGGCCGTCGCGTTGGTGCCGAAGATCCTCGACGGGGCCACCCGGGAGGAGGTGGGCGCCGAGACGGTCCTGCTCGCCCGCGCGCTGATCCAGCGCATGACCTCGGCCCCGCCCGCCGAAGGCGGCCCCGGAGCCGATGCCCGGGACGACGGGCTGCTGGGCCACGACGAGGCCGCCTCGTTGATCCTCGGGCTCCAGGACCGCGAGATCCGCGACATCGCCGCCGAGTGGATGGAGGGCGAGGAGGCGGCTCCCGCCCTGCGGCTGTGGCGGGCCCTGGCCCGGCGCTGCGTCGGGGCCTACGGGGAGCACGCGGCGGCTCCCCTCACCCTGGCGGGCTGGGTCTCCTGGTCCACCGGGGACGAGCCGACGGCCAGGATCGCCCTGGGGCTGGCCCTGCGGGCGGACGACGGGTACCGCTTCGCGCAGCTGCTCCACCACGCCTGCAACGAGGGGATCGACCCGGAGGGACTGCGCGAGTGCCTGCGCGAGGAGCGGCGGCGCCGGGAGCCGCGCCGGGGCCGCCCCGCGGGAACCCGCCGGGCGGCCCCCGCCACCCGGCCACCGGGCCGCCCGGGCAGGACGGGCACCAGCCGCCGTGAGTCCGGCAGCACCGCGGGGAGCGAGCAGTGATGCGCGGACGGGGCGGGGACACGGACAGCGGGCGTGGCCCGGGCCCGGGCAGGTGCGCCGGTCGGCGCGCGGGCCGGTGCGTCGGCCGCCGGGGCCGGAGTGGAGGCGGCGGAGTCCGAGGTGGAGGCCGGGGTGGAGGCGGCCGCGCGGGACGGTGGCGCGGTGTGGGCGAGGCCTGCGGCTCCCTGCTGCGGGGGTGGCTGCGGGAAGGGGCGCGAGCGGTCCTGCGGCGCCGGCCCCCGCGAAGGCCGGTGCTCCGCCGGGCGCAGCCACCACCGGGGCCCGTGACCCGGGCGGGGGCCGGGGCGTTGCGCTGGGGGGTGGTGGGGACCCGGCCGCGCCGCCGCCCAGCCGACCCACCCGGAGCGCAGACAAGGCGACCCATGCCGCACCCCGTACCCCCCGCCCGCCCAGCCCCCTCCCGCAGGCCCGACCTGCCGCCCGTGCACGGCGCCGTCATCTGCGTCTCCGCTCCGTGCATGGTCATCTCGCCCGAGCACGGCCAGCTCACCGGGTGCGGGGCCGACGGGATCTACCGCGCCGGGCTCCGGCTGCTGTCCCGCTGCGTGCTGCGCGTCGCCGGCCGGGACCCGGTCGCGGTCCAGGGCCGCAGCCTCGGCGCCGACCGGGCCTCCTTCACCGCGACCGTCCGCACCGGAGCGGAGCCCGGGCCCGATCCCGACGTCGGGGTCGAGCGGGTCCGGCACGCCGACGGCACCGAGCGGATCACCCTGCGCAGCTTCACCGGGCGGTCCCTGCGGATCCCGGTGGAGGTCTCGCTCGGCACGGACCTGGCGGAGCTGGCCGAGGTGGCCGCCGGCCGGGCCGGGCCGGAGCTGCCCGCCGGGGTGCACGCCGCCGGGCTGCGCTGGACCAACGGCGAGGCCCAGGCCGTCACCGCGGCCGATCCGCCCCCGGACGACGCGCTGGCCTCGGCCGGGCTGCTGCGCTGGCAGCTCGAACTGGGCCCCGGAGGATCCCGCACCATCGAGCTGCGGACCACCCGGGACCGAGGCGCCCGGGCCCCGGCCGGACAGGTGGCCAATCCGCTGTCCGGCGACGCCCGCGCGGAGGGGGACGACCCGAGGGCCGAGGCATGGCTGCGCACCAGCGTGCAGGACCTGGGCGCGCTGCTGCTCAGGGATCCGAAGGAGCCGGCCGACAGCTACGCGGCGGCCGGAGTGCCGTGGAGGCTCGGACTGGCCCCGGCGGAGTCCCTGTGGGCCGCCCGCATGGCCCTCCCGCTCGGCACCGGACTGGCCGCCGCGACCCTGCGCATCCTGGCCCGGACCCAGACCGGGGGGCGGGGCGCCGACGCGGGGAGGATCCCGGGGCCGCTCCGGGGGGCGGGGCCGCAGCTGCCCCCGGGATGCACCGGGACCGAGGCCACGCTCGCCTTCCCCGCGGTGCTCGCCGAAGCCCGGCTCTGGGGGATGCCCGAGGCGGAGGTGGACCGGCTGCTCCCCGCCGCCGAGCGGTGCCTGGAGTGGATCCGGGGCGCCTTCGGGGAGGACGGCTTCCTGGCCGATCCCGATCCGGGGCCCCGGCGCTGTGAAACCCAGGCCCACGCCCATCGCGCCGCGCTGCTCGGGGCCGACCTGCTCGCCGGGTGCGGGCGCCCCGGAGCCGAGGAGTGGCGGGACCGGGCGGCGGGGCTGCGGGAGCGGTTCGCAGCCCGCTTCTGGGTCGACGGCCCCGACGGCGGCCGGCCCGCGGCGGCCCTGCATCCCGACGGGCGGCCCCTGCCCCGGCTGACGGGGGCCGCCGCCCACCTGCTGGACACCGGGCTGCTCGGGGGCGGCCGGCTCGCGCGCGGGCTGCTCGACCGGGTCCGTACCGAGCAGCTGGCCCGGCTGCTCGGAGCCCCCGCCATGGACTCCGGCTGGGGGCTGCGCAGCATGGCGGTGCGGGAGCCGGGGCACAACCCGTTCGGGTACCGCTCGGGCGCGGTACGGCCGTACGAGAGCGCGGTCGCCGTGGCGGGCCTGGCCCAGGCGGGCTTCGAGAAGGAGGCCACGGGGCTGCTGCGGGGCCTGCTGGACGCGGCGGAGGCCTTCGGGTTCCGCCTCCCGGAGATGTACGCCGTCGAGCAGCGCACGGTGGGCAGCGCTCCGTTTCCGCACCCGGCGGCCTGCCGGCCGGCGGCGGTGGCGGCGGCCGCGGGGATCCACGTACTGACCGCTCTGGCCGGGATCCGCCCGGACGCCCCCGCCGGAACGGTCGCGCTGGTACCGCTCCCCGGCGCTCCGCTCGGCGGGCTCCGCCTCTCCGGGCTGCGGATTTCGGGGGAGCCCTTCGCCGTCCGGATCAGCCGGCTGGGCCTGGGCATGGTGGAGGAGGCCGCCGATGCGCTGCAACTGGGCGGGTAGGGGGCGCCCCGCCGACCGGGCGGGATCGGGCCGGGGGTTCCGGTTTCCGGGTCCGAAGATCCCCGAAGCTCTGTTTATCGTCAGGCAGACGACTATGATCGCGGCATGTCGCCCTACGACCCGTCGGCCTTTCCGCCCTTCGCCGTCACCGTCGACCTGGTCGTGCTCACCGTGCGGCGCCATGCGCTCTGCGCGCTGGTCATCCGACGGGGTGAGCAGCCGTTCCAGGGACGCTGGGCGCTGCCCGGCGGCTTCGTGCGCGGGGACGAGGACCTGTCGGCGGCCGCCGCCCGCGAACTGTCCGAGGAGACCGGCCTCTGCGCCCACGACCCGGCCGCTCCGGAGGTGGGCAACGGGGCGCATCTCGAACAGCTGGCGACCTACGGCGATCCGAAGCGGGATCCGCGCATGCGCGTGGTCAGCGTCGCGCATCTGGTGCTGGCTCCGGACCTGCCCGCCCCCCGGGCCGGCGGCGATGCCAACAGCGCGCGCTGGGCGCCCGTCGACGAGCTCCTGTCCACGGAGGGCCGGACCGGCGCCGGACTCGCCTTCGACCACGAGCAGATCCTCGCCGACGGCGTCGAGCGAGCCCGCTCGAAGATCGAGTACTCCTCGCTGGCCACCGCCTTCTGCCCGCCCGAGTTCACCGTCGGAGAGCTGCGCCGCGTCTACGAGGCGGTCTGGGGAGTCGCCCTCGACCCCCGCAACTTCCACCGCAAGGTCACCGGCACCCCCGGGTTCCTGGTACCGGCCGGGGGCACGACGACACGTCAGGGCGGCCGTCCCGCCCAGCTGTTCCGGGCCGGCGGGGCCACCCTGCTCAACCCGCCGATGCTGCGCCCGGAAGTCTGAGGCCCGCAAGTCCGAGGCCTCGGCGCCCCGCACCCACGCCGGGGCGCCGACACGGACACGATTTGCGGCGACCTACGCCGCAAATCGGACATATCGCGTTATCTTGTTAGCGGTATTCACCCTGCCGCAGAGCGGTCTCACCCCCCGCGAGAGAAGCGATGCTCCAGGCCATCGGACTCACCAGCACCCCCCGCCGCAACCTTCCGCCCCTCGTGGACGACCTCACCTTCGAGGCCCGCCCCGGGAGCGTGACCGCACTGCTCGGCGAGCCCGGCTCGGGCAAGACCACCGCGCTGCGGCTCATGCTCGAACTCGAACCGGGCCGCGGGGTCACCTACTTCCGCGGGCGCCCCCTGCACCGGATCCCGCATCCGGGCCGCGAGGTCGGCGTGCTCCTCGGCGATCTCCCCGGCAACCCCTCGCGGACCGTGCGCGGTCAGCTGCGGATGCTCTGCGCCGCCGCCGGCGTGCCGGCCGCACGGGCCGACGCCATGCTGGAGGTCGTCGGCGTCGCCGGACTGCGCGACCAGCGACTCGGCTCGCTCTCGCTCGGCATGGAGCGCAGGGTCGCACTGGCCGCCGCACTGCTCGCCGACCCCTGCACGCTCCTCCTCGACGAGCCCGCCGCCGGGCTCTCGCCCCGGGAGCGGAGCTGGCTGCACGGGCTGCTGCGCGGCCACGCCTCGCTCGGCGGCGCGGTGCTCTTCACGACCGACGACGCCAAGGAGGCCGCCCGTAGCGCGGACCGGGTCGTGAGCATCGAGGCGGGCCGGCTCGTCGCCGACCAGGACGCCGCCGAGTTCGCCCGGACCCGGCTCCGGCCGCGGGTCGCCGTGCGCACCCCGCACGCCGCCCGGCTGGCCGACGTACTGGGCCGGGAGGCGCGGGCGGACCGGCGCACGGTGGAGATCGTGGAGGAGAGCGGCAGCCGGCTGTCCGTCTACGGCAGCAACTGCGCCGAGATCGGCGAGGCCGCCTTCCGGCACGGCGTGCTGGTCCACCAACTCGCCGACGAGACCGGCGACGCGGGAGCGCAGCCGTCGCTGCCGCGCGCCCGGGCCGCGGCCGCCGACGGAACGCCGGCCGCGGCAGGAGCGGGAGCAGCAGCCGGAGAGGGACCCGGCGCCGGCGGCCGGCCCCGCCGCGCCCGGCCGGGGTGGCCCGCCTCGCCCGTGCGCCGGCTCGGCGGCCCGCTGCGGCCGCTGCGCTACGAGCTGCACCGGATCTTCGGGACCGCCACCCCCGCGCTCACCGCCGCCTTCGTCGTGGCCGTCTCCGTCGTCACGACGCTGGTGCTGGCACGCTTCGGCCACACTCCGCAGAACCGGCTGCTCGCCGCCTGGCCCGAGTTGCTCCCGCTGCCCCCCGCGGCGCTGGGCGCCGGACTCCTCGGTGCCCTGGCCTTCGGCGAGGAGTACCGCTACCCCGCGCTCGCCGCCGACCGCGGCACCGTCCCGCGCCGACTCGGGCTGCTCACGGCCAAACTCGGTGTCAGCGCCGCCCTCGCGCTGCTGCTCGGCGCCCTCGCCGTGACCGCCGACGCCGCCGCCCTGACGCTGGTGTTCGGCAGCGCGCCGCTCCGTACACCCGCGGAGTGGGTCTCCCCGGCCGCGAGTTGGGCCGGGCTGCTCATCGGCTGCGCCTGGTCCGGCGTCCTGGCCTCCGGCGTCTTCCGGTCCGCCCCCGCCGGCCTGGCCGCGGTGCTCGCCGTACCGGTGATGGTCGTACCGCTGGTGCGCAAGGCCCTGGACGGTCCGTCCGCGTACCCGGTCACCGGACTCGTGGAGCGGCTGCGCGGTCTGGCCTGGGCGCAGTGGCCGCCGGAGGCGGACCGCGTGGTCCTCGGGGCGATCCGGGTGATGGCCCAACCGGTGGGAACGGCACTGGTGTTGTCGCTGATGGTCCTGTTGTGCGCCTATGGGTTCACAGGACTGCGCGGCCGCGTCCGTTTGTGAGGGATCGTTGCTGATCGTTCCGGTGTCGATCCGGACCCAACGGGACCGTTGTGGTCCACGTCAGGCCCGGCGGACCGCAACTCCCCGCAAAAGGCCCGGTTTTTTACGATAAGTCGTCAATTGCGTAGGTGGCACCGATCACCCTTTCGTGTGCTTTTCACCAAAGACCTCAAGGGTCGCGGAGACACAGCCGACAAAGGATTCGTGAGTACCCTTGCGCACACCATGATGACCGCCGCCCGCCATGCCGATTCCGGCCTCGCCGGCGCGGGCGAACTCGACCGCTACCCCTACCCGGAGGCCTCGGGGGCCGACCGGGTGGGAGTGCCCCACTGGGACGGATCCGACGTCGAGTTGAGCCGGGTCGGCCGCCGCGCCGCGGGCAGCCGCGGACGCGGCCTGCACGGCCAACTCGTCCAGCAGCTGGGCCAGATGATCGTTTCCGGCGACCTCGGCGCTGACCGTCCGCTGGTCCCCGAGGAGATCGGGCAGCGTTTCGAGGTCTCCCGCACCGTCGTCCGCGAATCGCTGCGGGTCCTGGAGGCCAAGGGCCTCGTCAGCGCCCGCCCGAACGTCGGCACCCGGGTCCGTCCGGTCGCCGACTGGAACCTGCTCGACCCCGACATCATCGAGTGGCGCGCCTTCGGCCCGCAGCGCGACGACCAGCGCCGCGAGCTGGGCGAGCTCCGCTGGACCATCGAACCGCTGGCCGCCCGCCTCGCCGCCGGACACGGCCGCCCGGAGATCCAGCAGCGCCTCGCCGACATGGTCGAGATCATGGGACACGCGCTCGGGCAGGGCGATTCGATCACCTTCGCGCGTGCGGACAACGAGTTCCACGCCCTGCTCATCCAGGTCGCGGCCAACCGCATGCTGGAGCACCTGTCCGGCATCGTCTCCGCCGCGCTCCAGGTGTCCGGCAGCCCCGTCACCTCCTGCGACCGCCCCAGCGAGACCTGCGTCGCGCACCACGCGCGCATGGTCGAGTGCCTCGCCGCCGGCGACGCGGTGGGCGCGGAGAACGCCATGCGCCAGCTTCTGACGGTGCATCCGGAGGTCGAGCGCGTGGTCCCCGCCCCGCGCGAGCACTGACGGACCTCGGCTCAGGGGCGCCGGCATGGACGTGTCGACGGGGCGTCGTTCCGGGGCGGCACTCCCGGAAGGGGTCCGGGGAGGGTCCGGCGGCGGCTGGGCAGGGCCCCCCGTCCGGGTCCTGAGCGCCCCGGCCGCCTCCCGGCTCCGGTCCGGCCGCCGGGACCCCGGTTCCGGGGAGCCGTCCGGCCCGCGAAACGGGGCGTGTTCGGGCACACCGGACGTGCAGAAATCAGGGTATGACCGGCATGGCATCAAACGGGGTGTGACTCGGGCCACGAAGATTGGGCGTAACGCTCCGCGAGGTCACGCGATGACCTAAGAGGTGATGGCCGACGGAGGGAAGACAGCAGCCCTTGGGGGTGCTGTGCAGCTCCCCGGCCCCTGCCCGCGCCCCCGGCCCATCCCCAGTCGGTGGTCGTCGGCTCCGGTCCAGCACCACCAGGCCGGGGTCGGAAGCCGTTTCCATCGTTCCGAGAGGTTGTTCGTGTCGGCCAGCACATCCCGTACGCTCCCGCCGGAGATCGCCGATTCCGAGTCTGTGATGGCGCTCATCGAGCGGGGCAAGGCCGAGGGGCAGATCGCCGGCGATGACGTGCGTCGGGCCTTCGAGGCTGACCAGATTCCTGCGACCCAGTGGAAGAATGTTCTGCGCAGCCTCAACCAGATCCTTGAGGAAGAGGGTGTGACGCTGATGGTCAGTGCCGCGGAGTCGCCCAAGCGCACCACCCGCAAGAGCGTCGCAGCGAAGAGCCCCGTCAAGCGGACGGCCACCGAGCCCGTCGCCAAGAAGGCGGCGCCCGCGGCGGCAGCGCCTGCCGTCGCCGTGCCGGACGCGGTGGCAGGGGCGGCGCAGCCGGCGTCCACGGACACCGACACCGGCGTCGACGTCCTCGCGGAGGGGACCGCGACCGAGCCCGCAGCCAAGAAGACGGCGGCGAAGAAGACGGCGGCGAAGAAGGCCGCGCCCGCCAAGAAGGCCGCGGCGAAGAAGACGGCGGCGAAGAAGACCACCGCCAAGAAGGACGCCGACGAAGCGGGCGACGAAGAGACCGCGGAAGAGGGTCCCGGAGCCGCCAAGGCCGAGTCCGAGGACGAGGAGGAAGGCGCCGAGAGCAAGGGCTTCGTCATCTCGGACGACGAGGACGACGCCCCGGCCCAGCAGGTCGCGGTGGCCGGCGCCACCGCCGACCCCGTCAAGGACTACCTCAAGCAGATCGGCAAGGTCCCCCTCCTCAACGCCGAGCAGGAGGTCGAGCTCGCCAAGCGCATCGAGGCCGGCCTCTTCGGCGAGGACAAGCTCGCCAACTCCGACAAGCTGGCGCCCAAGCTCAAGCGCGAGCTGGAGATCATCGCCGAGGACGGCCGCCGGGCCAAGAACCACCTGCTGGAGGCCAACCTCCGCCTCGTGGTCTCCCTGGCCAAGCGCTACACCGGCCGCGGCATGCTCTTCCTGGACCTGATCCAGGAGGGCAACCTGGGTCTGATCCGCGCCGTGGAGAAGTTCGACTACACCAAGGGCTACAAGTTCTCCACGTACGCCACCTGGTGGATCCGGCAGGCGATCACCCGGGCCATGGCCGACCAGGCCCGCACCATCCGCATCCCGGTGCACATGGTCGAGGTCATCAACAAGCTGGCCCGTGTCCAGCGCCAGATGCTCCAGGACCTGGGCCGCGAGCCCACCCCGGAGGAGCTGGCCAAGGAACTCGACATGACCCCCGAGAAGGTCATCGAGGTCCAGAAGTACGGCCGCGAGCCGATCTCCCTGCACACCCCGCTGGGCGAGGACGGCGACAGCGAGTTCGGCGACCTCATCGAGGACTCCGAGGCGGTCGTCCCGGCCGACGCCGTGAGCTTCACGCTCCTGCAGGAGCAGCTGCACTCGGTGCTCGACACGCTGAGCGAGCGCGAGGCGGGCGTGGTCTCCATGCGCTTCGGCCTCACGGACGGCCAGCCCAAGACGCTCGACGAGATCGGCAAGGTCTACGGGGTCACCCGTGAGCGCATCCGCCAGATCGAGTCGAAGACCATGTCGAAGCTCCGTCACCCGTCCCGGTCCCAGGTGCTGCGCGACTACCTCGACTGACGGGGCCCGGTCCGCGCCGGGCGTGTCGCCCGGTGGTCGCGCGGGTGCGCTCGGCCACCGGGCGTCCCACTCTGAGTGGAGTCATGCACACTCGGAGTCAGGAGGCCTCATGCGTCGTCCCTTTGCCCGTGTCCTGGCGGGAGCGCTGACCCTGGCGGCGGGAGCGGCGGCGGCGCCGCTCTCCCAGGCGCCGCGAGCGGCCGCGGACAGCGTGGTGATCGGCGGGAAGCCGGTGAAGGTGGCCGATGCCCCGTGGGTGGTGGCCCTCGCCAGCCGTGACCGGTTCGGGGGTACGCGCGGCGGCCAGTTCTGCGGGGGCGTCCTCGTCACCCCGACCAAGGTGGTGACGGCGGCCCACTGCCTGGGGCGTCAGGTGCTGGGAGGCCCGGTCGACTCCGTCCGCGACTTCCGGGTGATCACCGGGCGTACGGAGCTGCGCGCGAGCGAGGGCCGGGAGATCGCGGTGCGTTCCGCCCGGGTGAACCCGGCGTACGACCCGGGCAGCAACGCCGGCGACCTGGCCGTCCTGGAGCTGGCCGAAGCGGTGGCCGCGCAGAACGTGCTGCCGATGGCCGACCGAGGCCATCCGGCCTACGGAGCCGGCACGGAGGCGGCCGTATACGGCTGGGGTGACACCAGCGGCTTCGGTGACTACGCCTACGCGCTGCGGGCCGCCAGGGTGACGGTGCTGGCGGACGAGGTGTGCGGGCGGGCCTACCCGGGAGACGCCGACGGTCAGTACCGGGCCGACTCCATGGTGTGCGCGGGGGACCGCGGGGGCGGCAAGGACGCCTGCCAGGGGGACAGCGGCGGCCCCCTGGTGGCCCAGGGGCGGCTGATCGGGCTGGTGTCCTGGGGGCGCGGCTGCGGGCGGGCGGACAGCCCGGGGGTGTACACGCGGATCGCACCGCTGATCGGCTTCGTCGACGAACCCGTCAGCGGCCAGGAGGCGACCCGGGGGGAGCAGGGGCGTCCTGGTGGTCGCGGAGTCCTGCGGATGGACGTACGCCCCGCCCAGGGGCCCGGGAGGGGCTTCGAGGCGGGGGACCTGCCCTCGCTGAAGCGCTGAACCCCGTCCGGACGTGAGGGCGGGCGGTCCCTCTGGGTCGCAGAGGTACCGCCCGTCGACCGGCTACGCCGGTCCTGGCTCGTCGGATGCGAGGTGCAGGCCTTGTGTCAGCGGTCCTCGGGTTCGGCGGCACTTGCCGCCGGAGCGGACGTAAGCCGCTCGGTCTCATCCTGTATTTCCGCGGCGATCTTCTTGAGTTCCGGCTCGAACTTGCGCCCGTGGTGGGCGCAGAAGAGCAGTTCACCGCCGCTCAGCAGGACGACGCGCAGATATGCCTGGGCGCCGCAGCGGTCGCATCGGTCAGCGGCCGTCAGCGGGGTCGCGGGTGTCAGAACAGTAGTCACGTCGCCTCTTCTCTAGCTCGACGAGCTGTCGTACCAGGGTCAACATCCAACCAGGCCGAAAACGTTCCCGCTCGCGGCTTTTCCTCGAAACTTCCTTCCGAAGCTGGCCGGCCGTTGCCGGTTGGCGGCGAAGGAGCCGTATTGCGTTGCTTTACGGTTTCGCGTTGTCAGGTCGTTCGCTTGTCGCAGTTCTGCCCTCTCCGGCTGAGTGCCGGTTGTTCATGAGGACGTGCCCGAACACTAAATGGTTCATGCGCGGAAGGGAACGTGATGTTTGCTTCACTCCCACGGGGGATCGAACATGCGTACGGAGCTGCACTAGGCTGACGAAGGGTCTGGGGTGGCGTTGCATCGGCTCTACCAGGCCTCGGTACCCTTCCAGCGGCAACCGAGCCACCACTGCGCCCGACCGGGCCAGAAAAAGAATTCAGCGAGGAGCGAACTGCGTGACCGCCGACACGTCCGTGCCTTCCAGCGCACTGCTGACCGGAGCAGACCGGGACGGCTCCAACTACACCGCGCGGCACCTGCTCGTCCTCGAGGGCCTCGAGGCCGTCCGCAAGCGCCCCGGCATGTATATCGGCTCCACCGACAGCCGGGGCCTCATGCACTGCCTCTGGGAGATCATCGACAATTCCGTCGACGAGGCCCTGGGCGGCTACTGCGACCACATCGAGGTGATCCTCCACGAGGACTCCTCCGTGGAGGTCCGCGACAACGGTCGCGGCATCCCCGTCGACATCGAGCCCAAGACCGGCCTCTCGGGCGTCGAGGTCGTCATGACCAAGCTGCACGCCGGCGGCAAGTTCGGCGGCGGGTCGTACGCGGCCTCCGGCGGCCTGCACGGCGTCGGCGCCTCCGTGGTCAACGCCCTCTCGGCGCGTCTGGACGTGGAGGTCGACCGGGGCAGCGCCACGCAGGCCATCAGCTTCCGCCGCGGCGTCCCCGGCATGTTCACCGAGCAGGGCCCCGACAGCCCCTTCGACCCCGCCAACGGCCTGCGCAAGGGCAAGCGGATCGCCAAGGGCAAGACAGGCACCCGGATCCGCTACTGGGCCGACCGCCAGATCTTCCTCAAGGACGCCAAGCTCACCCTGGACACGCTCTACCAGCGCGCCCGCCAGACGGCCTTCCTCGTGCCCGGCCTGACCATCGTGGTCCGCGACGAGCGGGCCCTGGAGGGGGCCGGCAAGACCGAGGAGACCTTCCGCTTCGACGGGGGCATCAGCGAATTCTGCGAGTACCTCGCCCAGGACAAGGCGGCCTGCGACGTCCTGCGCCTGACCGGTACGGGCACCTTCAAGGAGACCGTCCCGGTCCTCGACGACCGCGGCCACATGACCCCCACCGAGGTCACCCGTGAGCTTGGCGTGGACATCGCCCTGCGCTGGGGCACGGGGTACGAGACGAACGTGAAGTCGTTCGTGAACATCATCGCCACCCCCAAGGGCGGCACCCACATCTCCGGCTTCGAGCGCTCGGTCACCAAGACCGTGAACGAGGTGCTGCGCTCCGCGAAGCTGCTGCGCGTCGCCGAGGACGACGTGGTCAAGGACGACGCGATGGAGGGCATGACGGCGGTCGTCACCGTCCGCCTCGCCGAGCCGCAGTTCGAGGGCCAGACCAAGGAGGTGCTCGGCACCTCGGCGGCCACCCGGATCGTCGCGGCCGTCGTCGCCAAGGAGCTCAAGGCCTTCCTGACCTCCACCAAGCGCGACGACAAGCAGCAGGCGCGCTCCGTGATGGAGAAGATCGTCGCGGCCGCCCGGACCCGGATCGCGGCCCGCCAGCACAAGGAGGCGCAGCGCCGCAAGACCGCGCTGGAGTCCTCCTCGCTGCCCGCGAAGCTGGCCGACTGCCGCAGCGACGACGTGGAGCGCAGCGAGCTCTTCATCGTCGAGGGTGACTCGGCGCTGGGTACGGCCAAGCTCGCCCGGAACTCCGAGTTCCAGGCGCTGCTGCCCATCCGGGGCAAGATCCTCAACGTCCAGAAGTCCTCGGTCTCGGACATGCTCAAGAACGCCGAGTGCGGGGCGATCATCCAGGTCATAGGAGCCGGCTCGGGCCGGACCTTCGACATCGACGCCGCCCGTTACGGGAAGATCGTCCTGCTCGTCGACGCCGATGTGGACGGCGCGCACATCCGCTGCCTGCTGCTCACGCTCTTCCAGCGCTACATGCGCCCCATGGTCGAGGCGGGCCGGGTCTTCGCCGCGGTGCCGCCGCTGCACCGGATCGAGCTCGTCCAGCCGAAGAAGGGCCAGGACAAGTACGTCTACACGTACTCGGACAGCGAGCTGCGCCAGACCCTGCTGGAGTACCAGCGCAAGAACATCCGGTACAAGGACTCGATCCAGCGCTACAAGGGCCTCGGCGAGATGGATGCCGACCAGCTGGCGGAGACCACCATGGATCCCCGCTTCCGCACCCTGCGCCGGATCAACATCGGCGACCTGGACTCGGCCGAGTCGGTCTTCGACCTGCTCATGGGCAACGAGGTGGCCCCGCGCAAGGAGTTCATCACCAGCTCCGCGGCCACCCTGGACCGCTCTCGGATCGACGCCTGAGCGGCCCCCGGCGGCTGACGAGTGCCACCGGGGCCCCCGGTTGCACTTCCGCGGCACTGGCACACCCGCGCCCTTCGCTCCATCACCTGATGGAGTGAAGAGCACCGGGACACCAGTCCGGGAAGCCTTCCTCCCGCACATCCTTGTGGGCACGCGGCCACTGCGGCGGCGGACAAGGAGAGTTCGGTGGACAAGCACGAAGGTCGTGATGCCGGAACGATCCGGCTGGACGACCCCTGGTACGACGCGCTGGCCGTCGGTTGGGGCGAGGGCGAGGGTGCCGGCGTAGGCGAGGGGCCCGGTGGGCCGGCGGGCGGCGGAGCGGAAACGTCACCCCCGAGTTCCGGCCCCGGCGGCGCACCCGCGCGCGCGGCGTCCGACATCTACCTCGAAGTGCAGCGCAGCGCCGCCTTCCAGGAGGTGCGCGGCCGCTACCGGAGGTTCGTCGTCCCCGCGACCGCCGGCTTCTTCCTCTGGTACGTGGCCTACGTGATCGCCGCCACCACGGCGCCCGGCATGATGGCCCGGCCCGTGTTCGGGTCCGTCAACGTGGCGCTGCTCGCGGGTCTCGGCCAGTTCCTCAGCACCTTCCTGCTGACCTGGGCCTACGCCCGCCACGCCCGGCTGCGGCGCGACCGCGCGGCGCTGGACCTGCGCTGGACGGTCTTCGAGCAGGAGCAGGTCCGCCGGGCGGACGCCGGGGAGCGCACCCGGGGCAGGGGGGCGGGCCGGTGACCACCGAGCACCAGACCCTGGCGCTGCTCCTGTTCAGCGTCTTCATCGCCGTCACCCTGGGCATCACCACCTGGGTGAGCCGCAACCGGCACGGTTCGGCAGAGGAGTTCTACGCGGGCGGACGGCTGTTCTCGCCCATGGAGAACGGTTTCGCCATCGCCGGCGACTACATGTCCGCCGCCTCCTTCCTCGGCATCTCCGGCCTCATCGCCCTCTTCGGCTACGACGGCCTGCTGTACTCGGTGGGCTTCCTCGTCGCCTGGCTGGTCGTCCTGTTCCTCGTCGCCGAACTCGTCCGCAACTGCGGCCGGTTCACCCTCGCGGACGTGGTCGCCGCGCGGATGAGCGAGCGGCCGGTGCGGATCGCCGCCGGGACCTCGTCGGTGGTCGTCTCCGTGCTGTACCTCGTCGCGCAGATGGTGGGCGCCGGCAGTCTCGTGGGCCTGCTGCTCGCCGATTCGGGCCGCACCGCACGGACGCTGACCGTCATCGGGGTCGGCGCGCTCATGGTGATCTACGTGTCCTTCGGCGGTATGCGGGCCACCACCTGGATCCAGATCGTCAAGGCCGTGCTGCTGATGGGCGGGGCGATCACCCTGACCGTGCTCGTACTGCTGCGCTTCCACGGGAACTTCGACCAGCTGCTCAGCAGCGCGGCCGAGCGCAGCGGGCACGGCGACCGGTTCCTGGGCCCCGGGCTCAAGTACGGCGGCGACTGGACGGCCCGCTTCGACTTCATGAGCCTCGGGCTCGCCCTGGTCCTGGGGACGGCCGGGCTCCCGCACATCCTGTCCCGCTTCTACACCGTGCCCACGGCGCGGGCGGCCCGCCGGTCGGTGGTGTGGGCGATCGGGCTGATCGGGGGCTTCTACCTGATGACCATCGTGCTCGGCTTCGGTGCGGCGGCGCTGCTCGGGCCGGAGGAGGTCCGGGCCTCCAACGCCTCGGGGAACACGGCGGTTCCGCTGCTCGCGGCCTTCCTGGGCGGCGGGGCCGACTCGACCGGCGGGGCGGTGCTGTTCGCCTTCGTGGCGGCCATCGCCTTCGCGACGATCCTCGCGGTGGTCGCGGGCATCACCCTCGCCTCGTCGGCCTCCGTGGCGCACGACCTCTACGCCTCGCTCAAGCGCCGCCACGCCAAGCAGCGCAGCGAGGTGGCGGTGGCCAGGGTGGCGGCCGTCGGGATCGGGGCGGTGGCGATCGCACTGGGTCTGCTCGCCCAGGACCTGAACGTGGCCTTCCTCGTGGGTCTGGCCTTCGCGGTGGCGGCCTCGGCGAACCTGCCGGTGCTCCTGTACTCGCTGTTCTGGCGCGGGTTCACCACGCGGGGCGCCGTCTGGTCGGTGTACGGGGGGCTGCTCCCGGCCGTGCTGCTGGTGGCCCTGTCACCGGTGGTCTCGGGCAGCCCCGAATCCCTCTTCCCGGGCGTGGACTTCCAGCTCTTCCCGCTCCAGAACCCGGGCATCGTGTCCATCCCGCTGGGCTTCCTGGCGGGCTGGCTGGGCACCGTGACCTCGGCGGAGGAGCCGGACGAGCGGCGGCACGCGGAGACCGAGGTCCGCGCGCTGACGGGGGCCGGGGCGGTGTAGGGCCGGCGCGGTGGGGGACGGGACCGGCCCGGGCGGTGTCAGCCCGTGGTGGGCGGGCGCCAGGCGTACCGGTGTTCCGGGCGGCCCGTTTCGCCGTAGCGCAGGGCGAGGACGACGCGGCCGGCGCGGTCGAGGAGCTTGAGGTAGCGCTGGGCGGTCTGGCGGCTGATGCCCGCGCGGTCGGCGATCTGCTGGGTGGAGAGCGGGCCTTCGGCCGCGCGCAGGATGCCGCGGACCAGGTCGGCGGTGGTGGGGGAGTGGCCCTTCGGGAGATCGCTCGGGGCGTCGGCGCCGGCCGCGGCGAGGGCGCCGAAGATCCGGTCGACCTCCGCCTGTTCGGCCTCGCCGCCCGTGTCCAGGGTGCGGCGCAGGGCCGCGTAGGCCTCCAGTCGGGTGCGCAGGCCCGTGAAGGTGAAGGGTTTGACCAGGTACTGGAGGGCGCCGAGGCGCATGGCGGCCTGGACGGTGGCCAGGTCGCGGGCGGCCGTCACCATGATCACGTCGGTGCGGTGACCGCGTTCGCGCAGGCGCCGGACCAGGTCGAGGCCGTTCTCGTCGGGGAGGTAGTGGTCGAGGAGGATCAGGTCCACGGGGCGGGAGTCGAGGAGCGCCAGTGCCTCCGCCGCCGAATGGGCCCGGGCCGACACGCGGAAGCCGGGCACCTTGGCCACGTAGGCCGCGTTGATCCGGGCGACGCGCAGGTCGTCGTCGACGACCAGCACGTCGAAAGCGGTGGGTGCGGTGGGTGCGGTGGACGCGCCGGGAGCCTTGAACGCGCGGGAAGCACGGAGCGCGCCCGATGCGCTGGATGCGCCGGGTTCGTCGAGGTCGCTCATCGCAGGGCCTCCGGAAGGACGACGGAGAACTCCGCCCCTCCGCCGGTCGCCTCGCCGGCCCGGACCGTGCCGCCCTGACGTTCGGCCAGGCGCCGTACCAGGGCCAGACCGAGCCCGCGTCCGCGGTGGGCGCCCGCCCGGGGCTGCTTGGTCGACCAGCCCTCGGTGAAGATCTCCTCGCGGCGCGCCGCCGGCACGCCGGGGCCGCTGTCACGGACCCGCAGGACCACGGTGCGGCCCTCCGCCCGGATGTCGACCTCGACCAGCGGTGCGGGGGAGCCGACCGAGGCGTCCAGGGCGTTGTCGACCAGGTTGCCGAGGATGGTGACCAGGCCTCCCGGGTCGACGAGGCGGTCGGGCAGCAGGGCGGAATCAGCCAGCCGCAGGGGGACCCCGCGCTCCGCCGCGACCGTGGCCTTGCCCATCAGCAGGGCGGCGAGCAGGGGGTCGTGCACCTTCTCGGTGACCTGCTCGGCGGTGCTGCGGTGCACGCCGACCACCTCCGTGACGAACTCCACGGCGTCCTCGTACAGGCCCAGTTCCAGCAGGCCGAGGAGGGTGTGGAGCCGGTTGGCGTGTTCGTGGTCCTGGGCGCGCAGGGCGTCGATCAGGCCCTTGGTGGAGTCGAGCTCGCGGCCCAGGTGCTCCAGCTCGGTGCGGTCGCGCAGGGTGGCCACGGCTCCGCCGTCCTCGGTGGGCATCCGGTTGGCGACCAGGACCCGGGTGCCCTGGACGGTGAGCAGGTCGCGGCCGGTGACCCGGCCGGTGAGGACGTCGGTGGTGCGGCCCGCGCCGAGCACCTCGTCCAGGGCGCGCCCCGCGACGGCTCCGGCGGCCTCGGGCGCGAGGCCCAGCAGCCGGGCCGCCTCGTCGTTGACCAGCCGGACCCGGCCGGTCCGGTCGAGGGCGATCACACCTTCCCGGATGGAGTGCAGCATCGCCTCGCGTTCGGCGAGCAGGCCCGCGATATCGGAGAAGGCCAGGTCACGGGTCTGCCGGTGGATCCTGCGCGAGAGCAGATAGGCGGCGAGGGCGCCCGTGGCCAGGGCGCCGCCCGCGTACGCGAGCAGGCCCGGGATGGCTCCGAGCAGGCGGCCCTGGACGCTGTCGTAGGCGATGCCGACGGAGACGGCGCCGACGATCTCGCCGTCTGCGGCGAGGAGGGGGACCTTGCCGCGCGCGGAGCGGCCCAGGGTGCCCTCGTCGATCTCCATGACCTCGCGGCCGGCCAGGACGTCGCGGGGGTCGGTGGAGACGGGCCGCCCGATGCGGTCGGGGCTCGGGTGCGAGCGGCGGACGCCGTCCAGGTCCATGACCACCACGTACTCGGCGCCGGTGGCGGAGCGGATCCGCTCCGCGGAGGCCTGTACCGGGCTGTCGGGCGAGGGAGCCGAGCCGAGGAGGCCGGCGGCCACGGAGGGGTCGGCCGCGGTGCTCTGCGCGATGGCCAGGGCGCGCCGCATGGCCTGGTCGTCGAGCTGCGCGCTCAGCGGGGCCAGGAAGAGGCCGGTGGCCAGGGCGAGCACCCCGGCGGCGATGGCCAGCTGGGTCAGCAGGATCTGGGAGGCGGCCCGCCGGGGCAGCCCGAGGCGCCGAGCGCTCATGGGGAGGAACCGCGGGGACTGCATGAGTACGAACCGTAGGCCGATTCGGGCGTAAGCGGAATGTGGGTCCCTCACGCAAATGGCTTTCGCTATTTGCGCCCAGCTTGCGCAAGCAATGACGGTGTGAAAATGCGGTCAGAGATGTAGACGACTCGCCAAAGCTCTGCAACTCTCGCACCGCGTACCGCAAATTTGTCGCTCTTGTGGTTCAGAAAGTTCATGTCGAGGGACGAGGACATATGAGAAGGCACAACTGGAGATGGCGGACCCTGGCCGCCTTGATCAGCACCGCCCTGCTGATGCTGGGCTGGCCCGCTCTGACCGCCGTGGCCGCCGGCGGACCGAGCGTCTCGGCGGGCAGGCCCGCCACGGCGAGCAGTACCAACGGCGCCTACGCGGCCGGCAACGTCACCGACGGCAACCAGGCCACGTACTGGGAGAGCGCCGGCAGCACCTTCCCGCAATGGGTGCAGACCGACCTCGGAGCCACCACCCGCGTCGACCAGGTGGTGCTCAAGCTCCCCGCCTCCTGGGAGAGCCGCAACCAGACCCTGTCCGTCCAGGGCAGCGCCGACGGCACCAGCTTCAGCACCCTGGTGAGTTCGGCGACGTACACCTTCGGCCAGGGCGCCGGAAACGTGGTCACCATCGGCTTCCCGGCCACCCAGGCCCGGTACGTGCGGATCGACATCACCGCCAACACCGGCTGGCAGGCCGCCCAGCTCTCCGAGCTGGAGGTCCGCGCCCCGGGTGAGTCCGGGACCAACCTGGCCCTCGGCAAGACGCTCACGGCGAGCAGCAACACCCAGGTCTACGTGCCGGGCAACGCCAACGACGGCAACGCCGCCAGCTACTGGGAGAGCGTCAACAACGCCATGCCCCAGTGGCTCCAGGCCGACCTCGGCTCCTCCGTCCGCGTGGACCGCGTGGTCCTCAAGCTCCCCGAGAACTGGGGCGCCCGTACCCAGACCCTCAAGATCCAGGGCAGCGCCAACGGCACGGACTACCTCGACCTGACCGCGTCCAAGGGGTACGACTTCACGCCCGCCGGCTCCAACACGGTGAGCATCGCCTTCGACGCCACCACCACCCGTTACGTACGGGTGTGGATCGCGTCCAACTCCGTACAGCCCGGCGGGCAGCTCTCCGAGCTGGAGATCTACGGCCCGACGACCGGCGACACCCAGCCCCCGACGGCCCCGACGGCGCTCGCCTACACCGAGCCGGCGACGGGCCAGATCAAGCTCACCTGGAACGCGGCGACCGACAACACGGGCGTCACCGGGTACGACGTCTACGCCAACAATCAGCTGCGCACCAGCGTCGCGGGCAACGTCACCACCTACACCGACACCCAGCCGGCCTCCGCGAGCGTGACCTACTACGTCCGGGCCAAGGACGCGGCCGGCAACCAGTCGGGGAACAGCAACAGCGTCACCCGCGCCGGCGACACCGGTGACACCCAGGCCCCGACCATCCCGGGCGCGCTGACCTTCACCGAGCCGGCCTCCGGGCAGATCAAGCTGGCCTGGCAGGCGTCCACCGACAACACCGGCGTCACCGGCTACGAGGTGTTCGCCAACAACGTCCTGCTCACCACGGTCGCGGGCAACGTCACCACCTACACGGACACCCAGCCGGCCACCGCCACCGTGAGCTACTTCGTCCGGGCCAAGGACGCGGCGGGCAACCGCTCCGGCGACAGCAACTCCGTGACCCGCAACGGCAGCGGCGGCGGGGGCGGCTCCAACCTGGCCGTCGGCAAGCCCATCGAGGGCTCCTCCGTGATCCATACCTTCGTCGCGGAGAACGCCAACGACAACAGCACCTCCACCTACTGGGAGGGCGCCGGCGGCGCCTACCCGAGCACCCTGACCGTCAAGCTCGGCGCCAACGCCGACGTCGACCGCCTGGTCCTCAAGCTCAACCCGGACAGCAGTTGGGGCACCCGCACCCAGAACATCCAGGTGCTCGGCCGCGAGCAGAGCGCCCCGGGCGTCACCGGCCTGGTGGCCGCCAAGGACTACGTCTTCAACCCGGCCTCCGGCTCCAACACCGTCACCATCCCGGTGAACGCCCGGGTCGCGGACGTGCAGCTGCGCTTCACCTCCAACACCGGTTCCTCCAACGGCCAGATCGCCGAGTTCCAGGTCTTCGGGGTCGCGGCGCCCAACCCGGACCTCCAGGTCACCGCGGTGAGCGCCGCCCCGGCCGCCCCGGTCGAGTCGGACCCCGTCACCCTGTCCGCCACCGTCAAGAACACCGGCCCGGCCCCGGCGGCCGCGACCGTCGTCTCCTTCCAGCTCGGCGGCTCGAAGGTCGCCACCGCCAACGTGCCCGCGCTGGCCGCCGGCGCCTCGGCCACCGTCACGGCCGGCATCGGACCGCGCGACGCGGGCACCTACCCGCTGAGCGCGATCGTCGACGAGGCGAACACGGTCGTCGAGCAGAACGACACCAACAACAGCCTCACCGGCTCCCCGCTGGTGGTCCGCCCCGTCGACAGCTCGGACCTGGTGGCCTCGGACGTCAACTGGTCGCCGAGCGCCCCGTCCGCGGGCCAGACGGTGAACTTCTCCGTGACGGTCAAGAACCAGGGCACCGTGGCCGCGGCCACGGGCACCCACAACGTGACCCTCGCGCTGCTGGACGCGGGCGGCGCGACCGTCCGTACGCAGACGAGCTCCTTCAGCGGCGCCCTCGCGGCCGGTGCCTCGACGGCCCCGATCCCGCTCGGCAGCTGGACCGCGACCAACGGCAAGTACACCGTCAAGGTGGTCCTCGCAGACGACGCCAACGAACTGCCGGTCAAGCGCGCCAACAACACCTCCACCAAGCCCTTCTTCGTCGGCCGCGGGGCGAACATGCCCTACGACACCTACGAGGCGGAGGACGGCACGGTCGGCGGCGGCGCCAATGTCGTCGGACCCAACCGGACCATCGGCGACATCGCGGGCGAGGCCTCGGGCCGCAAGGCCGTGAAACTGGACGCGACGGGCGAGTACGTCGAGTTCACCACCCGGGCCGCGACCAACACCCTGGTCACCCGCTTCTCCATCCCGGACGCCCCGGGCGGCGGCGGCATCGACTCCACCATCAACGTCTACGTCAACGGCGTCCTGAAGAAGGCCCTGCCGCTGACCTCCAAGTACGCGTGGCTCTACGGGGCCGAGGCCGGCCCGGGCAACGCCCCGAGCGCCGGTGCCCCGCGGCACATCTACGACGAGGCGAACATCCTCCTCGGCGAGACCGTCCCGGCGGGCAGCAAGATCCGCCTCCAGAAGGACGCGGCCAACACCACCACCTACGCGATCGACTTCGTGAGCCTGGAACAGGCCACGGTGATCGCCAACCCCGACCCGGCCACCTACACGGTGCCCGCAGGCTTCACCCACCAGGACGTGCAGAACGCCCTGGACAAGGTCCGCATGGACACCACGGGCAAGCTCGTGGGCGTCTACCTGCCGCCGGGCGACTACGCCACGGCGAGCAAGTTCCAGGTGTACGGCAAGGCCGTGCAGGTCGTGGGCGCCGGACCGTGGTTCACCCGCTTCCACGCCCCGTCCACGCAGGACAACACCGACAACGGCTGGCGCGCGGAGGGCACCGCGAAGGGCTCATCCTTCACCGGGTTCGCCTACTTCGGCAACTACACCTCGCGCATCGACGGCCCGGGCAAGGTCTTCGACTTCGCCAACGTGACCGACATGACCATCGACAACGTCTGGAACGAACACCAGGTGTGCCTCTACTGGGGCGCCAACACCGACCGGATCACGATCAAGAACTCGCGGATCCGTGACACCTTCGCCGACGGCATCAACATGACCAACGGCAGCACGGACAACCTCGTGGCCAACATCGAGGCGCGCTCCACGGGTGACGACAGCTTCGCGCTGTTCTCCGCCATCGACGCGGGCGGCGCGGACATGAAGAACAACGTCTACGAGAACCTGAGCGCCATCCTGACCTGGCGCGCGGCCGGTGTCGCCGTCTACGGCGGTTTCAACAACACCTTCCGCAACATCTACATCGCCGACATCCTCGTCTACTCGGGCATCACCATCAGTTCGCTGGACTTCGGGTATCCGATGAACGGATTCGGGACCGACCCGACGCTCTTCGAGAACATCTCGATCGTCCGGGCCGGAGGCCATTTCTGGGGGGCGCAGACCTTCCCTGGAATCTGGATCTTCTCGGCTTCCAAGGTGTTCCAGGGAATCCGCATCAACAACGTGGACATCGTCGATCCGACCTACAGCGGCATCATGTTCCAGACGCAGTACGTGGGCGGCCAGCCGGTCAATCCCATCAAGGACACGATCCTGAAGGACATCACCATCACGGGGGCCAAGAAGAGCGGTGACGCCTTCGACGCCAAGTCCGGCTTCGGTCTCTGGGCGAACGAAATGCCCGAGGCGGGACAAGGGCCCGCGGTGGGTGAGGTCACCATCCAGAATCTGAGGATGAGTGACAACGCCGTGGACGTGCGCAACACGACCTCGACGTTCAAGATCAACCAGCTGCCGTAGCGGGCGGCGGATCCAGGGCTCAGAGGGCGGCGGGGCATCCCTTCGGGGTGCCCCGCCGCTCGCCGCCCGGAGCCGTGCCGGGGCCGGTGGGACGCGGGGGGTTCCGCGCCGGTTTCCGATGGGCCAAACTGGCCGTAATCGAACTGCAAGGAACTTGCATTGTTTGCGCTACTCTTGCGCTCATGACGCGACGACTTGCTCAAGTGGCGAAGAAGGTGGGGGTCAGCGAGGCAACGGTCAGCCGGGTGCTCAACGGCAAGCCGGGCGTCTCGGACGCGACCCGCCAGTCCGTGCTCACCGCCCTGGACGTCCTCGGCTACGAGCGCCCCACCCAGCTGCGCGGCGAACGGGCCCGGCTGGTCGGCCTGGTCCTGCCGGAACTCCAGAACCCGATCTTCCCCGCCTTCGCCGAGGTGATCGGCGGGGCACTGGCCCAGCAGGGGCTGACCCCGGTGCTCTGCACGCAGACCACCGGAGGGGTCTCCGAGGCGGACTACGTCGAGCTCCTGCTCCAGCAGCAGGTGTCCGGCGTCGTCTTCGCCGGCGGGCTCTTCGCGCAGGCCGACGCCCCGCACGGGCACTACCGGCTGCTCCACGACCGCAAGGTCCCGGTGGTGCTCATCAACGCCTCGATAGAGGACCTCGGCTTCCCGTGCGTCTCCTGCGACGACGCCGTCGCGGTCGAACAGGCCTGGCGCCACTTGGCCTCCCTCGGTCACGAACGCATCGGACTGGTGCTGGGCCCGCCCGACCACATCCCCTCCCTGCGCAAGCTGGTGGCCGCCCAGGCGGTCGCCGCCGCGGCCGGCACCGAGCTGCCCGCCGCGCACGTGGAGCGGGCGCTGTTCTCCCTGGAGGGCGGCCACGCGGCCACGTCGAGGCTGCTGGACCGCGGGGTGACCGGCATCATCTGCGCGAGCGACCCGCTGGCCCTGGGGGCCATCAGGGCAGCCCGCCGGCGCGGGCTGGACGTGCCCGGCGAGGTCTCCGTCGTCGGGTACGACGACTCGGCCTTCATGAACTGCACCGAACCCCCGCTGACCACCGTCCGGCAGCCCATCGAGGCCATGGGCAGGGCTGCCGTGGAGCTGCTCACCGCGCAGATCCAGGGGGCCGCCGTGCAGCCCGGGGAGCTGCTCTTCGAGCCCGAGCTCGTCGTGCGCGGCTCCACCGCACAGGTCCCGCGCCCCCGTCCGGCGTAGCGCCCACAGGACTCCACCGACTCCAACCCCCGGCCGCAGGGCCCCGGAACGTCCAACCGACGTTCCGGGGCCCTGTTTTGCGTTCCCGGCTGGGGCAGTCCGGCGCTCTGCTGCCAATCTCTTGCGAAATCTGCGCGAGATATTGCGTTCATCTGTCGGTGGTGGTTGAGTGTGCCGCGCTCGCCTCCTTACACGCCCCACGCCTCCTGCTCGATGCTCGAAGGGGACCACCGATGAGAACCAACATCCGCCGCACCACCGCGACCGCCCTCGTCTCGGCGCTCGCCGTCACCGCCCTCGCGGCCTGCGGCACGAGCAGCGACGGGGACGACACCAAGAACCAGCCGTCCGGCGGTTCCACGGACGCCTCCGCGCCGCTCGACCCCAAGACCAAGGTCACCATCTCCATGGACTGCATGCCGCCCGCCGCGAAGAAGGCGGAGCTCAAGCAGTGGAAGGAGGACGTGGCGGAGTTCAACAAGACCTACCCGAACGTCACCATCGAAGGCCGCTCCACCCCCGGCCAGTGCCTGGAGCCCCCGCGGTTCACCGCGATGCTCAAGGCCAAGTCGCAGCCGGACGTCTTCTACGCCTACTTCACGGATCTCAAGCAGGTGCTGGACAACGACGGCGCCGAGGACATCTCCGCGTACGTCACGGCCAAGACGGTTCCGGGCATCGACGACATCGACAAGAACGTCGTCAACACCCTGAAGCAGGACGGCAAGCTCTACGGCCTGCCCACCAGCAACTACACGATGGGCCTGCTGGTCAACCGCAAGCTCTTCAAGGACGCGGGCCTCGACCCCGACCAGCCTCCGCGCACCTGGGACGAGGTCCGCGCGGCCGCCAAGAAGATCGCGGCGCTCGGCAACGGCACCGCCGGCTACGGCGAGTACAGCGTCGAGAACACCGGCGGCTGGCACTTCACCGCCGCGATGTACGGCCTGGGCGGCGACGTCGTCGGCGCCGACGGCAAGGCGGCCTTCAACAACGCGACCGGCAAGCAGGTCGCCGACAACCTCAGGGCCATGCGCTGGGAAGACGACAGCATGGGCAAGACCCAGCTGCTCAAGTGGGGCGACCTGCAGAAGCAGATGGCCTCGGACAAGCTCGGCATGTTCCTCGCCGCTCCCGACGACATCACGTACATGGTCCAGCAGCTCGGAGCCAAGTACGAGAACTTCGGCATGGGCCCCATCCCCGGCGGCGCCGCGACGCTGGCCGGAGGCAACGGTTACATGATCAAGAAGGGCAGCTCGCCGGACAAGGTCAAGGCCGCCATCGCCTGGCTGAACTTCAAGACGCTCTCGGTCGGCAAGGGCCAGTTCCAGTACGACCGCTCCAAGACCGACGGTCTGCCGGTCGGACTTCCGCAGCCCGCCTTCTTCACCGGTGCCAGCAAGGCCAAGGACGACGAGCTGAAGGCCGCCAGCGCCACCATGCCGGTCGTCAACTTCAAGTCCTTCCTGGACAACCCGGTCGCCGGCAAGCCCGAGCCGACGAAGGCCCAGGAGGTCTACAAGGTCCTCGACAAGGTGATGTCGGGGGTCCTGACCAACAAGAACGCCGACACGGCGCAGCTCCTCGCGGAGGCCGAGAAGGCCGTCAACCAGGTGCTGGCCAACCAGTAGGGGGCACCGGCCGGGGGAGGTCCGGGCCGCCTCCCCGGCCCGGACCCGCCCGCAGGCCCCGTACCAGCAATTCGACGGCGACGACCCACCAAGGAGCGAGCGGCGATGTCGGCTCCCACCCTGTCCGGTACCTCTCGTGAGGAATTCCTCCGGGCGTTCAAGCGGAACCTCTCGGCCCACGGTTTTCTGATCGGCGCCGTCCTCTGCTTCTCCTTCTTCTCCTGGTACCCGATGGTCCGGGAGTTCCTGCTGGCCTTCCAGAAGACCGAGGGCGGAGCCGTCCACTGGGTCGGCTGGGACAATTTCCGCTACGTCTTCAACGACCCGGCGTTCTGGCAGGCCTGGCGCAACACCCTGCTCTTCAGCGGGCTCGCGCTGGTACTCGGCTTCGCCGTGCCGTTCGTGATCTCGATCGTGCTCAACGAATTCCGGCACGCGCAGGGCTACTTGCGCCTGCTGGTCTACCTCCCGGTGATGATGCCGCCGGTGGCCTCGATCCTGCTCTTCAAGTACTTCTACGACCCTGGTTACGGGGTCTTCAACAGGATTCTGGAATTCCTGCACCTGCCGGCGCAAGACTGGCTGCAATCCACCGATACCGCGATGCTCTCCGTCGTCATCGCTTCCACGTGGATGAACATGGGCGGCGCGACCCTGATCTACCTGGCAGCCCTCCAGGGCATCCCCGGGGAGCTCTACGAAGCGGCGGAGCTCGACGGAGCCGGGGTGCTGCGCAAGATCTGGTACGTCACGATCCCGCAGACCAAGCTCATCCTCTCGCTGATGCTGCTCATGCAGATCATCGCGACGATGCAGGTGTTCGTCGAGCCGTTCATGCTGACGGGCGGTGCCGGTCCCGAAGGGTCGACGACCACCGTCGTCGTCCTCATCTACCAGTACGCCTTCAGTTTCAACCAGTACGGCGGCGCCGCGGCCCTGGGCCTGTGCCTGCTCGTCCTGCTCGCCGGCTTCTCCGCCGTGTACGTCCGGCTGAGCCGCGACAACGAGAACTGACGGGAGCACCCTCACATGTCAGAGCGCACGCTCATATCGCCGGCCCAGCTCGGCCGCCCCCGGGGCAAGATCGTCTACTGGTCCGTGCTGGCCCTGGTGGTCATCGGCTTCACGGTCGTCTTCCTCGGTCCCCTCTACTGGATGGTCGCCAACGGCCTGAAGAGCACCGCGGAGTTCACCCAGGTCCCGCCGACCGTGGTGCCGGACTCCCTGCACCCCGACAACTACTCGGCGGCCTGGGAAGTCATGGACCTCGCCAAGCTGCTGTTCAACACCCTCTACTACGCGTTCGGCGCCCTGGCCTTCCAGCTCGTCCTCGACGTGGCCGCCGCCTACTCGCTGTCCAAGCTCCGGCCCGTCTTCGGCAAAGCCGTCCTCGGCATGATGCTGGCCACGCTGATGATCCCGGCCACCGTCCTCGTCGTACCGCAGTACCTCACGGTCCTGGACATGCCGCTCATCGAGCGGAACCTGCTCAACACGCCCTGGGTGATCTGGCTGCCCTCGGTCACGAACGCCTTCAACATCTTCCTTCTGAAACGATTCTTCGACTCCATCCCGGGCGAGATCCTCGACGCCGCGTCCATCGACGGTGCCTCCTCCCTGCGCACCCTGCGCTCCGTGGTCCTGCCGATGTCCCGGCCGATCCTCGGAGTCGTGTCGATCTTCGCCGTCGTCGGGGTCTGGAAAGACTTCCTCTGGCCCATGCTCACCCTCCCCGACCCGGCCCTGCAGACGCTCAACGTCGGCATCTACTCACTCGCCAGGGGAGTTCCCGAGAACCATCTCGTCGCCGCGCTGGCGATGGCCTCGGCGCCCACGCTCATCATCTTCCTGATCTTCCAGCGCAACATCATGAGCGGCCTGACGGCAGGCTCCCTCAAGGGGTGAGCACCACCCCGCACCGCCGCCGTGCCCGGTCGCCCCCATGAAAAGACCGCTGTGAGAAGAACGCCGTGAAAGGACCCCTCCGTGGCTGACTTTCCCCTGCCCGAAAACGCCGCCGACTGGTGGCGCTCGGCCGCCATCTACCAGGTGTACGTACGGAGCTTCGCCGACGGCGACGGGGACGGCACCGGTGACCTCGTGGGCGTCCGGGCCCGCCTCCCCTACCTCGCCGAACTGGGCGTCGACGCCCTGTGGTTCACCCCCTGGTACCTCTCCCCGCTCGCCGACGGCGGCTACGACGTCGCCGACTACCGCACCATCGATCCCGCCTTCGGCACCCTCGCCGAGGCCGAGAAGCTCATCGCCGAGGCCCGCGAGCTGGGCATCCGCACCATTGTCGACATCGTCCCGAACCACGTGTCCGACCAGCACGCCTGGTTCAAGGCCGCCCTCGCCGCCGGCCCGGGCAGCCCCGAACGGGAGCTCTTCCACTTCCGCCCGGGCCGCGGGGAGCACGGCGAACTGCCACCGGGGGACTGGCCCTCGCAGTTCAACGGAGCGGCGACCTGGACGAGGGTTCCGGACGGGGAGTGGTACCTGCACCTGTTCACGCCCGAGCAGCCCGACCTCAACTGGGACCACCCCGTCGTCCGCCGGGAGCACGAGGACGTGCTGCGGTTCTGGTTCGAGCGCGGGGTGGCCGGCGTACGGATCGACTCCGCGGCCCTGCTCGCCAAGGACCCGGCCCTGCCCGACCTGGCCGACCGCCCGGCCGAGCCGTGGCCGCCCGGGCCCGAGATCCACCCGTACATCGACCGCGACGACCTGCACACCATCTACCGCTCGTGGCGCGCCATCGCCGACGAGTACGGGGGCATCTTC
Source organism: Streptomyces sp. NBC_01264 (assembly GCF_026340675.1). Taxonomy (NCBI): domain Bacteria; kingdom Bacillati; phylum Actinomycetota; class Actinomycetes; order Kitasatosporales; family Streptomycetaceae; genus Streptomyces; species Streptomyces sp. NBC_01264. The sequence goes on along the minus strand of NZ_JAPEOX010000002.1, from coordinate 2,385,503 downwards.
GTGGGCGAGGTCTGGCTGCCGGACTCCGAGCGGTTCGCCCGCTACCTGCGCCCCGACGAGCTGCACACCGCCTTCAACTTCTCCTTCCTCAGCTGCCCGTGGGACGCCGGCAAGCTGCGCACCTCCATCGAGGAGACCCTCGCCGAGCACGCCCCCGTCGGGGCCCCGGCCACCTGGGTGCTGTGCAACCACGACGTGACCCGTACGGTCACTCGCTACGGGCGCGCCGACACCGGCTTCGACTTCGCCACCAAGGCCTTCGGGACCCCCGCCGACCTGGCCCTCGGCACCCGCCGGGCCCGGGCCGCCGCGCTGCTGAGCCTCGCCCTTCCCGGCGCGGTCTACGTCTACCAGGGCGAGGAACTGGGGCTTCCCGAGGCCGACATCCCGCTCGGCCAGATCCAGGACCCCATGCACTTCCGGTCCGGCGGCACCGACCCCGGCCGGGACGGGTGCAGGGTCCCGCTGCCGTGGACCGAGGAGCCCTGGAACGAGCCCTGGCTGCCCCAGCCCGCGGACTGGCCGGCGTACGCCGCGGACCGCCAGGCCGGGGACCCGGACTCGATGCTCACCCTCTACCGGACGGCCCTCGGCCTGCGCCGGGCCGCGGCCGGCTTCGGCGGCGGATCGCTTCAGTGGCTGCCAGCGCCGCCCGGAGTGCTGGCCTTCGGCCGCCCCGACGGGCTGGTCTGCGTGGCCAACCTGTCCCCGGAGCCGGTCCCGCTGCCGGCCCACACGAGCCTCCTGCTGAGCAGTTCCGCCCTGGGTGCGGACGGGTTGCTCGGTCAGGACACGGCGGTCTGGCTGCGGACCTGACGCCGCAGCCGGACCGCCGGAACATCTGTCCCCGCGTTCCCGGGGCGGCGGCGGCCGCCCCGGACACCGGGAACACCCCGCCCGTCACGGCAACGGCCGTGGCGGGCGGGGCCCGTGGTACTGCCCGCTCGGCCGCATCCGCAGCGGGCGCTCCTCGTACTCCTCCAGCGCGTGCGCGATCCACCCGGCGGTACGGGCCACCGCGAAGACGGTCTCCCCGGCCTCCGGGGCCATCCCGCACGAGACCGTCAGCACCGCCAGCGCCAGGTCCACATTGGGGTACAGGCCTCCGCCGTGCCGGGCCATCACCCCGGCCACCTCGCGCGCCGCGCCCAGCGCCGGACCCGCCTGCGCCAGCGGCTCCAGCCGCGCGAACAGCGCCGTGGCCCGCGGATCCTCGGCCTCGTACAGCCGGTGCCCGAGCCCGGGCACGCGGCGCCCGGCCCGCAGGTACTCCGCCACCACCGGAGCCGCGCCGCCCCGCTCCAGCACCTCCACCAGCATCCGGTGCGCGAGCCGCCCGGCCGCTCCGTGCAGCGGGCCCTCGAGCGCGCCGAGCCCGGCCGAGACCACCGCGTACGGATGCGCGCGCGCCGACGCGGCCACCCGTACGGCCAGGGTCGAGGCGGCCAGGTCGTGGTCCGTCAGCAGGGCCAGGGCCAGGTCCAAGGCGGCCAGCGCGTCCGGATCGGGGTCCAGGGCGGAGAGCCGGGGCCACAGCTGCCGGGAGAGGCGTCCGTCCCCGCCCCACTGCGCCGGGCCCACCTCGGGCAGAGCGCCGACCAGGGTGGGGATCAGGGCGCGCGCGGAGCCCAGTACGGACGGCGCGGACAGGTCGAAGCGCAGCGGGTCGGCGACCGCCGCGGCGGCGACGGCCACCCGCAGCCGGTCGATCGGACCGCTGTGCTCGGGCAGCGCGGCGACCGCCCTCCGGGCGGCGGCGAGGGATTCCGGGGGAGCGGTGAACCGGGCCCCGGGCACCATGGTCCCCGTCCAGAGCCACTCGGCGACCTCCTCGTAGCGGTGGCGCGAGGCCAGCTCCACGGCGTCCACGCCACGGAAGTAGTACCTGCCGGACTCGATGAGGGTGAGCGCGGTCCGTACGGAGAGCTCACCGGCGGAGGCGGAGGCGGAGGCGGCGCCCCCGGGGGGACCGGCCGCCTCGCGCCGGCTGCGCAGGGCCAGGGCCTCCACCTCGCGGGCGTCGAAACTGCTGGAGCGTCCGACCGGGTCGCGGCGGCTCGTGAGCTGACCGCGGCTGACGTACGCGTACACGGTCGCGGGCTTCACCCCGAGCAGCCGGGCGGCCTCCTGGGTGCCGATCCTTCGCTCGCCGGGCCCACCGGGCTCTCCCGGCTCATCGGGCTCGTCGTTCATGACGCTCATGACGCACACCCTACAAATATTGATTCAATCAATATTGACAGTGATTGAGTCCATCATGGATGGTCGATCCATGAACACCACCGTCGCACCCGCCGAAAGCCCCCGCGGACTCGCGGGAGTCGTGGTCACCGAGACCGAGCTCGGTGACGTCCGAGGCCTCGAGGGCTTCTACCACTACCGCCAGTACTCGGCCGTCGAGCTCGCCGGGAGCCGCACCTTCGAGGACGTGTGGCACCTGATGTTCCGCGGCGCGCTGCCGGCCGACGCCGCCGAGCGGTCCGCCTTCGCCGCCGAGATCGCCCCGCTGCGCCGCCTGCCCGCCGAGGTCCGGGACGCCCTGCCCGCCCTGGCCCGCGCCACCGCCCTGTCCGGCCCGCTCGCCGGGCTGCGCACGGCGCTCTCGCTGCTCGGCGCCTGCGCCGGCTTCCGCCCGGTCTACGACCTGACCCCCGAACGCCGGGCCGCCGACGCGCTGGCCGCCTGCGCCGCCGTACCGACCCTGCTCACCGCCCTGTACCGGCTCGGCCAGGGGCTGGAGCCGGTGGAACCGCGCGAGGACCTCCCGTACGCGGCCAACTACCTCTACATGCTGACCGGGCGGGAACCCGACCCGGTCAGGGCCCGCGCGGTCGAGCGGTACCTGATCTCCACGATCGACCACGGCTTCAACGCCTCCACCTTCACCGCCCGCGTGATCGCCTCCACCGGCGCCGACGTCGCGGCCTGCCTCACCGGTGCGATCGGCGCGCTCTCCGGCCCGCTGCACGGCGGCGCCCCCAGCCGGGCCCTGGACACCCTGGACGCCATCGGCACGGCGGACCGGATCGATCCGTGGATCCGCGAGCGGGTCCTCGCGGGCGAGCGGATCATGGGCTTCGGACACCCCGTCTACCGCACCGAGGACCCGCGCTCGCGGATGCTCCGCGGGATCGCCCGGCAGTTCGGCGGCCCGCTCGTGGACTTCGCGGCGGAGGTCGAGCGGCACGTCGAGGAGATCCTCGCCGAGCTCAAGCCGGGCCGGGAACTCCACACCAACGTGGAGTTCTACGCCGGCGTGGTCATGGAGCTGTGCGGGCTGCCGCGCGAGATGTTCACCCCGACCTTCTGCGCGGCCCGGGTGGTCGGCTGGAGCGCGAACGTCCTGGAACAGGCCGCCGACTCGAAGATCATCCGACCCGCCGCCCGCTACACCGGCCCGACCCCGCCCCAGCCGGTCCCCGCCCTCGGCTGACGCCCGTGCCGTGACGGGGAAGCACTGGCTACGATCGACCGGGTGAACAGCATCCCCGTCATCGTCCTCGCCGGATTCCTCGGATCCGGCAAGACGACCGTCCTCAACCACCTCCTCGGCCACCGGGGCGGCACCCGGATCGGGGTCGTCGTCAACGACTTCGGCTCCATCGAGGTCGACGCGATGGCGGTGGCGGGCCAGGTCGGCGACTCGATGGTCTCCCTCGGCGGCGGCTGCCTGTGCTGCGCGGTGGACGGCAGTGAGCTGGACGCCTACCTGGAGAAGCTCGCCGACCCCGTCCACCGCATCGACGTGATCGTCATCGAGGCGAGCGGGCTGGCGGAGCCGCAGGAGATGGTCCGGATGCTCGTCGCCAACGAGAACCCCGCCGTCCGCTACGGCGGGATGGTGCACGTCATCGACGCGGCGGAGTTCGACGCGACCCGGACCAGGCACCCCGAGACCGACCGGCACCTCGCCGTCGCCGACCTGGTGGTGCTCAACAAGACCGACCGGATCGACGCCGCCGAACGCACCCGGATCGAGACCGCGCTCGGCGCGCTCTGCGCGCCGGGGATCCCGGTCGTCGCCGCGGACCACGGGCGGATCGACCCGGAGCTGCTCTTCGACCGCCGCCCGTGGACCGAGACGCGGGGCCAGCTGTCCTTCGAGGACCTCCTGGCCCAGGCACACGACCACGAGGGGGACGGTGAGGATCACGCGGGCCACGTGCACGCCGCCTACGCGAGCACGGAGTTCGTCTCCGAGCAGGCCCTCAGCCCGCGCCGGTTCATCGAGTTCCTCGACCGCCGCCCGCCCGGCCTCTACCGGATCAAGGGCTCCGTCCACTTCGGCGTCCCCGGCCACGAGGAGCGCTACGAGATCCACGCGGTCGGCCGCTTCCTCCGCTTCGCCCCGCACGCCTGGGGCCGGGGCGAGCCGCGCCTGACGCAGCTCGTCCTGATCGGCTCGGGCACCGACGGCCCCGCCCTGCTCCGCGAACTCGAGAGCTGCCGCGAACCGGAGCCGTGGCGCGGTACTCCGGAGAGCATGTGGGGAGTCCTTCGCTACGTGGACCGCCCGGCGGCGCGGGAGCCCAGGCCCGACCCGGAGCCCGAGCCCGACGCCGACCCCGAGGACTTCTGAGAGCAGCCGGCGGCGGAGCTCAGGCGACCTCGATGCCGAAGTCGCCGAGGAGGGGTGCCAGGCCCCCCGGGTAGCCCTTGCCGCCCAGGACGAAGTCCCAGTCGCCGCCCGGGCGGCGCCGGAAGGAGCCGAGGACCAGGGCTGTTTCGCCGGCGCGGCCGTCGGAGACCTCCAACTGGCCCAGCTCCTCGCCGGCCGGCCCCAGCAGCCGGATCCGGGCGTCGGTGAACCCGGCCAGATCGGCGTGCGGATTGACCTCGGGGTCCGTCGCGGCGACGAGGACCAGCCGGTCGGCCCGCTGCGGCAACGCGTCGAAGGCGACCTGCAGCGCCGCCTTGTCGGGCGCCGCGTGCGCGTGGGTCCGTACCGAACCGTCCGGACTGTTCGGGTTGTTGAAGAACACGAAGTGGTCCTCGCTCAGCACCCGGCTGCCTTCGCAGACCAGCGCGCACACGTCCAGCGCGACCGACCCGGCCCAGGACATGCCGAGCACGTTGTGGTTCGCGGCGGGCTCCGGCGCGGCCGCCCGCTGGGCCGGAATCGAGGGCGCGGCGCCCGGGCCGAGACGGCCGCGCAGCCCGTGCTGGTGCAGCAGCTCCACGAGCGCGGCACCGGGAACCAACTCCAGCGGCTTGCCGTTGGCGAAGGTGTACGAGGTGGGCCCGAAGGTCGCGGTGGTGACCAGCACCCCCTTGTTCGCCCCCTTGTCCTGCACCGTGCCGTACAGATCCCGGACCGCCGTCGGTGACACGGTGTTGCGGTAGCGCTTGACCTGCACCACGATCCGCCCGCCCGTGATCGGGGACGGGTCGTTCGCCTCGATGTCCACCCCGCCGTCACCGGACCGCTGCGTGGTCACCGCCTCCATGCCCATCGCCCGGAACAGCTCCGCCACCAGGTTCTCGAAGGCGATCGGGTCCATCGCGAAGAGGTCCGGCTCGTCCCCGTCCTCGTCGCCGCCCGCATGACCGCCGTGGCTGACGACGCCGCCGACCTCCCCGGGCCGGCGCTCCGGGCGGACGACGGCCGACTGGTCCGGCCGCGTCGACAACTGTCCGCCCAGCCCCTCCACCAGGCAGTCCACCGCGCTCACCAGCTCCAGCCGCAGCCCGGTGAAGGCGGACCGCGCCGCCGACACGGAGGCCAGTACGAGCTGCGCCTCCCGTCCCGTCACCGGATCGTGGGCGTCCACGAAGCCGTTGACGACGACCGACTCCAGCACGCCGAACTCGTCGGCGGCGTACAGATCGTGGACCACCAGCAGCACGCACTGCGCCAGCAGGTCCCGGTAGACCGCCCGCCGCTGCGTGGCCGGGCGGGCCGTCTCCTTGTCCTGGTCCGTGCTCGGCACGTACCGCACCGACTTGGCCTCCGGGACCACCTCGTAGCCCGGCAGCTGCCAGTCCAGTACCAGCTGGCGCCGCGCGGGGTCGTAGGCCGCCGACACCTGTCGCGGCAGGTTCTCCGGCCATCCGGCCGAGGCGTACAGGGCCGCCGAGAAGTACTCCACCGCGGCCTCGGCGTCGCCCGCGCGCAGCGCCCCGGCCAGCTCGGTGAGCCCGCCGTTGTGCCCGCGGATCCCGGCGAGCTGCTCGGCCGCCCAGCGGTCGTACTGCTGCCGGTACGCCGCCAGCTGCTGCCGCCGCTGCGCCTCCGCGGCCTGAGCCGCCTGCCAGGCCTGCGTGTACCGGGCGTGCGCCTCCCGCTCCGCCTGCGCCCGCCGGTTCGAGCCCAGCGTCCAGCCGCTGCTCTGCTGCTGGAAGTGGTGCAGCTGCGGCAGCGGTACGGGGTGGGCCAGGGTGCCCGGATCGAAGGGTTCGAGCCGCTCGGGCCTGATCAGGTCGGCCAGCCGGAACGCCGGGGTCCGGCAGCCCGCCGCCAACAGCCCCTGCAGGGCCGCGACCTGGGCGTCGAGCCGCTCGGTCGCCCGCCGGGCCTCGCCCTCACGGTGCTGTTTGTAGGCGGCCTGCTGCTCGCGCTGACCCCGGGCCACGTCCCGTTCGTACGTCCGCCGCCGGCGTTCGGCCTCGCGCTGCTGGATCAGCTGCGTCTGCTGCGTCCGGCGCTGGGCTTCCGCCCAGTCACTGATCAATCCGCCCGCCCGACGACTCATCAGTTCTGTGTCTCCCCGCCCCACCCGACAGTGCCAAGGGGGAAAACACTAGTCGCCATTCGGGTGGTACGTCCGCCCGGTCGTCACGGACGTACCACCCGAATGACCTGCAACCTCCTACAGCGCCGCACCCGCCAGCGCCGCGACCACGGCCGGCAGCGCCGTGCCCGAGCCGTCCCGGCGTGGGTCGACGGCGGGCAGCGCGGCCGGAGTGCCGTTGGCCGCGGCCGCGCGGACCGGGGACGCGCCCGCCCAGGCCAGCAGCAGGACGTCCTCGCCCTTCAGGAAGCGCTGGCAGCGCACGCCACCGGTGGCCCTGCCCTTGCGCGGGTACTGGTCGAACGGGGTCAGCTTCCCGGACTGCATGGAGTCGTCCAGCGTCCCGTGCGAGCCCGCCACCGTGAACACCACGGCCTCGCGCGCCGGGTCCACCGCCGAGAAGTGGATCACCTTGACGCCGTCCGCGAGCTTGATGCCCGCCATACCGCCCGCCGGGCGGCCCTGCGGGCGGACCTGGCCGGCCGGGTAGCGCAGCAGCTGGGCGTCGTCGGTGATGAAGACGAGGTCCTCCTCGCCCGTGCGCAGCTCGACCGCCCCGATGATCCGGTCACCGTCCTTGAGGGTGATGACCTCCAGCTCGTCCTTGTTGGCCGGATAGTCCGGCACGACCCGCTTGACCACGCCCTGCTCGGTGCCGAGCGCCAGGCCCTGCCCCGACTCGTCCAGCGAGGTCAGGCAGACGACCCTCTCGTCCGCCTCCAGCCCGGAGAGGAACTCCGAGACGGGGGCGCCGCCCGCCAGGTTCGGCGCGGCGTGGGTGTCGGGCAGCTGCGGCAGGTCGATCACCGACAGCCGCAGGAGCCGACCGTACGAGGTGACCACGCCGATCTCCGCCCGCGCGGTCGCCGCGACCTGCGAGACGATCAGGTCGTGCTTGGCGCGCGCACCGCCCTCCTCCTCGGGGAGCGGCTCGGCGTTCGGCGTGCGGGCCAGCAGCCCGGTGGAGGACAGCAGCACCCGGCAGGGGGTGTCCTCGACCTCGAGCGGGACCGCCGCGACCGCGGTTCCCGCCGATTCCAGCAGCACCGTACGGCGCTCCGTGCCGAACTTCTTCGACACCGCGGCCAGTTCCGCCGAGACCAGCTTGCGCAGCTCGGTGTCGGAGTCCAGGATCCCGGTCAGCTCGTCGATCTCGCCGGCCAGCCGGTCGCGCTCGGACTCCAGCTCGATCCGGTCGAAGCGGGTGAGCCGGCGCAGCGGGGTGTCCAGGATGTACTGGGTCTGGATCTCGCTCAGCGAGAAGCGCTCCATCAGGCGCTCCTTGGCCTGCGCGGAGTTGTCGCTGTCCCGGATGATCCGGATGACCTCGTCGATGTCGAGCAGCGCCACGAGCAGGCCCTCGACCAGGTGCAGGCGGCTCTGCCGCTTGCCGCGGCGGAACTCGCTGCGCCGGCGCACGACCTCGAAGCGGTGGTCGAGGTAGACCTCCAGCAGCTCCTTGAGGCCCAGCGTCAGCGGCTGTCCGTCGACCAGCGCGACGTTGTTGATGCCGAAGGTCTCCTCCATCGGCGTCAGCTTGTACAGCTGCTCCAGCACGGCCTCGGGGTGGAAGCCGTTCTTGATCTCGATGACCAGGCGCAGGCCGTGCGAGCGGTCGGTGAGGTCCTTGACGTCCGCGATGCCCTGGAGCTTCTTCGAGCCGACCAGGTCCTTGATCTTCGCGATGACCTTCTCGGGGCCGACCGTGAAGGGCAGTTCGGTGACGACCAGCCCCTTGCGGCGCGGGGTCACGTCCTCCAGGGTCACCGTGGCACGGATCTTGAAGGTGCCGCGGCCGTTCTCGTAGGCGTCCTTGATGCCCGCGAGGCCGACGATCCGGCCGCCGGTGGGCAGGTCGGGACCCGGTACGAAGCGCATCAGCGCTTCCAGGTCCGCGTCCGGGTAGCGGATCAGGTGGCGGGCGGCCGCGACGACCTCGCCGAGGTTGTGCGGGGCCATGTTGGTGGCCATGCCGACGGCGATGCCGGACGCGCCGTTGACCAGCAGGTTCGGGTAGGCCGCCGGCAGGACGACCGGTTCGCGCTCCTGGCCGTCGTAGTTCGCGGCGAAGTCGACGGTGTCCTCGTCGATCCCGTCCGTCATCAGCGAGGCGGCGTCGGCCATCTTCGACTCGGTATACCGCATCGCGGCCGGCGGGTCGTCGTTGCCGAGCGAGCCGAAGTTGCCGTGGCCGTCGACCAGCGGGAGCCGCATGGAGAAGGGCTGCGCCATGCGCACGAGTGCGTCGTAGATCGACGCGTCGCCGTGCGGGTGCAGCTTGCCCATGACCTCGCCGACGACACGGGCGCACTTCACGTAGCCGCGGTCGGGGCGCAGGCCCATCTCGTTCATCTGGTAGACGATGCGCCGGTGCACCGGCTTCATGCCGTCACGGGCGTCGGGCAGGGCGCGGGAGTAGATCACCGAGTACGCGTACTCGAGGAAGGAGCCCTGCATTTCGTCGACGACGTCGATGTCGAGGATCTTCTCCTCGAAATCCTCCGGCGGCGGGGTCTTCGTGCTGCGGCGGGCCATCGCTGCGCGGCTCCTTAACCAAGAATCGGGATGAGCTGAGCTCTCACGGGGTGGGGCGGGTACGGGACGGGGACGGTCGGGCGGGCGGTTTCGGACAGGGGTGACGCGGACCATTGTGGCCCGAGGCACCGACAACGCCGACTCCGACCCAGGACTGGGCCGGGAACTTCTCCGCCTGGCGACACGCTTGCATACAGTGGCAGGTCTGACAGGAATCTCTGCATCGCGATCGAAGGGACCACATGCCCATGGGTCACACGGCCACAGCTCACGCCGGCTCCGGCGGCCTCACAGCGACCGAGCACCGGCTGGCCAACGGCCTGCGCGTGGTGCTGTCCGAGGACCACCTGACCCCGGTGGCCGCGGTCTGCCTCTGGTACGACGTCGGCTCGCGCCACGAAGTCAAGGGACGTACGGGCCTGGCTCACCTCTTCGAGCACCTGATGTTCCAGGGATCGAAGAACGTCTCCGGAAACGGCCACTTCGAACTGGTCCAGGGAGCCGGCGGCTCCCTCAACGGGACCACCAGCTTCGAGCGGACCAACTACTTCGAGACGATGCCGACCCACCAGCTGGAGCTCGCGCTGTGGCTGGAGGCGGACCGGATGGGCTCGCTGCTGGCCGCCCTGGACGACGAGTCCATGGAGAACCAGCGCGACGTCGTCAAGAACGAGCGCCGCCAGCGCTACGACAACGTCCCGTACGGCACGGCCTTCGAGAAGCTGACGGCCCTGGCGTACCCGGAGGGCCACCCATACCACCACACCCCGATCGGTTCCATGGCCGATCTGGACGCCGCGTCCCTGGAGGACGCCCGCGCGTTCTTCCGTACGTACTACGCGCCCAACAACGCGGTGCTCTCGGTCGTCGGCGACATCGACCCCGAGAAGACGCTCGCCTGGGTCGAGAAGTACTTCGGCACCATCCCCGGCCACGACGGCAAGCAGCCGCCGCGCGACGGCTCGCTCCCCGAGATCATGGGCGGGCAGCTGCGCGAGGAGATCGTCGAGGAGGTCCCGGCCCGCGCGCTGATGGCGGCCTACCGCCTCCCGCACGACGGCACCCGCGAGTGCGACGCCGCCGACGTGGCGCTGACCGTCCTGGGCAGCGGCGAGTCCTCCCGGCTGCACAACCGGCTGGTGCGCCGCGACCAGAGCGCCGTCGCGGCCGGCTTCGGCATGCTGCGCCTCGCCGGCGCGCCCTCGCTGGGCTGGCTGGACGTCAAGACCTCCAGCGGGGTCGAGGTGCCCGCCATCGAGGCGGCCGTGGACGAGGAGCTCGCGCGGTTCGCCGCCGAGGGCCCGACGGCCGAGGAGATGGAGCGCGCGCAGGCCCAGCTGGAGCGCGAGTGGCTGGACCGGCTGAGCACGGTGGCCGGCCGCGCCGACGAACTGTGCCGCTTCGCGGTGCTGTTCGGCGACCCGCAGCTGGCGCTGACCGCCGTCCAGCGCGTCCTCGACATCACTGCCGAGGAGGTGCAGGCCGTGGCCGCGGCCCGACTGCGCCCGGACAACCGCGCGGTGCTCGTCTACGAGCCGATCGCCGCGGACGACATCGAAGAGACCGACGCGAGCGACGAGAACGAGGGGGCGGAGCAGTGAGCGACACCGCAGCCGACACCGCAGCCGTCACGATGACCTTCCACCCGCGCCCCGAGGCCGGCGAGCCGCAGCCGTGGGCCTTCCCGGCCCCCGAGCGCGGGGTCCTGGCCAACGGCCTGACCCTGCTGCGCTGCCACCGGCCGGGCCAGCAGGTGGTCGCCGTCGAGATCAACCTCGCCGCCCCGCTCGACGCGGAGCCCGAGGGCCTCGACGGCGTGGCCACGATCATGGTCCGCGCCCTGTCCGAGGGCACCGACAAGCGCTCCGCCGAGGAGTTCGCCGCCGAGCTCGAGCGCTGCGGCGCCACCCTCGACGCGCACGCCGACCACCCCGGCCTGCGGGTCTCCCTGGAGGTCCCGGCCTCCCGCCTGCACAAGGCGCTGGGGCTGGTCGCCGAGGCACTGCGCGCGCCGGCCTTCACCGACGACGAGGTCGACCGCCTGGTGCGCAACCGGCTCGACGAGATCCCGCACGAGAGCGCCAACCCGCAGCGCCGCGCCGCCAAGCAGCTCTCGAAGGAGCTCTTCCCGGCCTCCCTGCGGATGTCCCGCCCCCGTCAGGGAACCGAGGAGACGGTCGCCCGCATCGACTCCGCGGCCGTACGGGCCTTCTACGAGGCCCACGTGCGCCCCGCGACCGCCACCGCGGTGGTGGTCGGGGACCTGACCGGCATCGACCTGGACGCCGTCCTGGCCGACACCCTGGGCGCGTGGACCGGTGACACCACCGCCCCGCGCCCGGTCCCGCCGATCACCGCCGACGACACGGGCCGCGTGGTCATCGTGGACCGGCCCGGCGCGGTCCAGACGCAGCTGCTGATCGGCCGCATCGGGGCGGACCGGCACGACCGGGTCTGGGCGCCCCAGGTGCTCGGCACGTACTGCCTGGGCGGCACGCTCACCTCCCGGCTGGACAAGGTGCTGCGCGAGGAGAAGGGGTACACGTACGGCGTGCGCGCCTTCGGCCAGGTGCTGCGCTCCACCGCGGACGGCAAGGGCGCCTCGATGCTCGCCATCAGCGGCTCGGTGGACACCCCGAACACCGGCCCGGCCCTGGACGACCTCTGGACGGTGCTGCGCACCCTCGCGGAGGGCGGCCTGACCGACGCCGAACGGGACGTGGCCGTGCAGAACTTGGTGGGGGTGGCCCCGCTGAAGTTCGAGACGGCTGCCTCGGTCGCGGGCACGCTCGCGGACCAGGTCGAGCAGGAGCTCCCTGACGACTACCAGGCGCAGTTGTACGCGCGGCTGGCCGAGACCGGGACGGTGGAGGCCACTTCGGCGGTCGTCAGCGCCTTCCCGGTGGACCGTCTGGTCACGGTCCTGGTCGGGGACGCCTCGCTGATCGAGGAGCCGGTGCGGGCCCTCGGGATCGGTGAAGTGACCGTGGTCGCCAACTGATCGTCAGTTGACCGTTCCGTTGATTCGCGGGATTTCCGGCGGGCCGTCAACTGGCCTGCTGCTGAAGGGACCCCGACGGCTTGTCCGTCGAGGTCCCTTTTCGGCTTCTTGTCCCTTTTCTGGCGTGGTTGCTTGTTTGTGGTGTGGCGTACGCAACAAAAGAGCGTGTCTGTTTGGCGATTGGCTGATGATCCGCCTAGCGTCGGCCGTGCTGTCCGTCAGTTGTAACCGCCGCGTCCGCGGCACCGGGCAGCGATCGCCGAGTCCCCGTCAGGCGCGAGCCTGGGGAGCCGGGGACCCACTTGTGTCCCTGGGGTGAATCGGACCGCCTCGCAAGAGGGGGCCCGTAGGAGACCTTCCTGCTCCGAACCCGTCAGCTAACCCGGTAGGCGAGAGGGAAGGAAAGGATCAGCCCCTTCATGGCGTTTGGCAGTAGTGCCGCCGGCAAGCACCGTGGTTCGAGCCGTATGAGCCGCAAGACCGCCGGCTACGCCGGCATAGCCGCCCTCGCCGCCACCGGCGTCGTGGGCTCCCTGGCCGGCCCCGCGTTCGCCGCGGACAAGTCCCCCTCCCTTGAGGACACCGGCGCCCTGAACACCATCGTGGTGGCCGACGAGCTCGCCGGTGACGTGGAGGCCCAGGCCCAGTCCCAGCAGCGGGCCGCCGAGGCCGCCGCCGCCAAGGCGCAGGCCGAGGCCGACGCCCGTCAGCGGGCCGCCGAGGCCAAGGCGAAGGCCGAAGCCCAGGCGAAGGCCGAGCGCGAGGCCGCCGAGCGCGCCGCCCGCGAAGAGGAGCGCAAGCGCCTCAACACCTTCGTCTCGCCGATCGACGGCTCCTACGTCAGCACGCAGTACCACGCGGGCGGCGGCATGTGGGCCTCCGGCAGCCACACCGGCATCGACTTCCACGCCTCCTCCGGCACCTCCGTGCACGCGGTCGGCCTGGGCACCGTGGTCGAGGCGGGCTGGGGCGGCGCGTACGGCAACAACGTCGTCATCAAGCACGCCGACGGCACGTACACCCAGTACGGGCACATGTCCTCGCTGAGCGTCCGGGTCGGCCAGCAGGTCACCCCGGGCCAGCAGATCGGCCTGTCGGGCAACACCGGCAACTCCAGCGGTGCCCACCTGCACTTCGAGGCCCGTACCGGCGCCGACTACGGTTCGGACATCAACCCGGTCACGTACCTGCGCTCGCACGGCGTCAACGTCTGACCGTTCGCCCCACCGCACGTCTTCCGCGAAGGCCCCGGCTCTTTGAGAGCCGGGGCCTTCGTCGTGTTTCGCGCTCCGCGGTGTGTGAATGTTTCGTATTTCCGGCCGTCCTCGGAAATTATCGTGTGTTGCAATAGAGTCGCAACGCGCACAGCCATACGAAAAAGGCGGAGGTCCGGTCTTGCGTATTCCCGCGCACACGGTATGCACAGCGATCCGCGACGACATCGTCTCCGGGGTGTTCGGGCCCGGCGCCCGGCTGACCGAGGAGGTGCTCGCCCGCCGGTACGGAGTCTCGCGCGTTCCGGTGCGCGAGGCGCTGCGCACGCTGGAGTCCGAGGGGTTCGTGACCACCCGCCGGCACGCCGGTGCCTGTGTGGCCGAGCCGACCGAGCAGGAGGCGGCCGACCTCCTGGAGCTGCGGATGCTCCTGGAGCCCCTCGCGGCCGCCAGGGCGGCCCGCAGACGCAGCGAGGCCCACCTCAAGGTGCTGCGCGGCCTGGTCAGGCTGGGCCAGGAGCGGGCCAGGCGGGGCCAGGGGGAGGATCTGCGCTCCCTGGGCGGCTGGTTCCACGAGACGCTCTCCCAGGCCTCGGGCAGCCCCGGGCTCATCGCCCTGCTCACCCAGATGCGCCACAAGGTGGCCTGGATGTACGTGGTGGAGGCCCCGGTGCGGCCCGTGGAGTCCTGGGCGGAGCACGGCGCGATCGTGGACGCGGTGGCCCGGGGCGACGCCGAGCGGGCCCGGGCGCTGACGGCGGCCCACGTGGACCGGGCGGCGGGGGCGCACCGGATGCGCGTGAGGACTTTGCAACCTGCCGTAAACACGGCGAGCGTTCCGCATTAACAAACGCCGTATACAAAGGGGGATATCCGGGTCGGTAATTCACGCCCGTGCCCCGCGCTCTTCCATGCCCCGTGTTCCGTGTTCCGGGCGCCATTGTGCCGCCGGAATTCGGTCGGCCGAATTCCGGCCACCGGAATGGGTGCGCCCGGAATGGGATGTGGCGCAATGGCGGTGCGCGCATGCCTGTCGGCGCCGACGAGCGGGACGGGCGGTACGAGCCGACGGCGGTAGAGCGGACCGGAGCCGACGAGCCGACCGGATCCCCGTACGAAAAGCGGCGAAGCCGGTGCCCTCGACCTCATCGGTCGGGGGCACCGGCTTCGCCGTGCAAGTCCTGCGGGTCGAACCTGAAGGGTCAGACGGTCTCGGGGAGCTCCTCGAGACCCGCGGCGACCAGCTTCGCGAGGCGGTCCAGCGCGGCCTCGGCGCCGTCGGCGGAGGACGAGAGGACGATCTCCTCGCCACCCTTGGCGCCCAGGCCCAGAACCGCCAGCATGGAGGCGGCGTTGACGGGGTCGCCGCCGGCCTTCGCGATGGTCACCGGGACGCCGCAAGCGGTCGTCGCGCGGACGAAGATCGAGGCGGGACGAGCGTGCAGGCCCTCGGCCCAGCCGACTTTGACGCGGCGCTCTGCCATGGTGATGCCCTTCAGGTGCTTACGGGTTGTCTAGACCAGTCTCTCACGACGTCCGGAATGGTCGAGCCGACCTTCGGCCCGGGTTTCCCGCCGTTGGACCTACCCCAGCTTGCCCTGATTCGAGCCGGCTAGCCTGATGCGCCGCGCCCAGGCCAGTCGAGCCGTTCGCGCCTTAAGGTGACCCCATGACGACCGAGTCCGACCCCTCGTACCCGGACCACTGGGAAGCCGACGTCGTCCTTCGGGACGGCGGAACCGCCCGGATCCGGCCCATCACCACCGACGACGCGGGCCGGCTGGTCAGCTTCTACGAGCAGGTCTCGGACGAGTCGAAGTACTACCGCTTCTTCGCTCCCTACCCCCGGCTCTCCGACCGCGACGTGCACCGCTTCACGCACCACGACTACGTGGACCGGGTCGGACTCGCCGCGACGATCGGCGGCGAGTTCATCGCCACGGTCCGCTACGACCGGATCGGCGCCGACGGCCGCTCGGCCACCGGACCCTCGGACGAGGCCGAGGTCGCCTTCCTCGTCCAGGACGCCCACCAGGGACGCGGAGTCGCCTCCGCCCTGCTCGAACACATCGCGGCGGTGGCCCGCGAGCGCGGGATCCGCCGCTTCGCCGCCGAGGTGCTGCCCGCCAACGGTAAGATGATCAAGGTGTTCACGGACGCCGGCTACCAGCAGAGGCGCAGCTTCGAGGACGGCTCCGTCCACCTCTCGCTCGACCTCGAACCGACCGCCGAGTCCCTCGCCGTCCAGCGCGCCCGCGAGCAGCGCGCCGAGGCCCGCTCCGTCCAGCGGCTGCTGTCCCCGGGCTCGGTGGCGGTGATCGGGGTCAGCCGCTCCCTCGCGGGCGTGGGCGCGGCGGCCCTGCGCAACCTGCGCGACAGCGGCTTCCACGGCCACCTCTACGCGGTCAACGAGGCGGTCACCCGCGATCTGCTCGACGGTGTACGCGCCTACCCCACGCTCGACGCCGTCGGCGCCCCGGTCGACCTCGCCGTCATCGCGGTCCCGGCCGACCGGGTCCCGGACGCGGTGGTGGCCTGCGGAGAACACGGGGTGCAGGGGCTGGTCGTACTGTCCGCCGGATACGGGGAGAGCGGGCCCGAGGGCACGGCCCGCCAGCGCGAACTGGTGCGGCTGGTGCGCTCATACGGGATGCGGCTGATCGGGCCGAACGCCTTCGGGGTGATCAACACGGCCCCCGAGGTGGAGCTGAACGCCTCACTGGCCCCCGCTCCGGCCCCCGCGCGGGGCAGGGTCGGCCTGTTCACCCAGTCCGGGGCGATCGGCATCGCGCTGCTCTCCGGGCTGCTGCGGCGCGGGGAGGGGCTGTCCTCCTTCGTCTCCGCCGGGAACCGGGCCGACGTCTCCGGCAACGACATCCTCCAGTACTGGTACGACGACGAGGCCACCGACGTGGCGCTCATGTACCTGGAGACCCTGGGCAACCCGAGGAAGTTCACCCGGCTCGCCCGGCGCACCGCGGCCGTCAAGCCCGTGGTCGTCGCCAAGGGGGGCAGGCACACCCCCGCCGGGCACGTGGTCCCCGGCACCCGGCTGCCCGAGGCGACGGTCTCGGAGCTGCTGCGGCAGGCGGGCGTCATCCGGGTCGACACAGTGACCGAGCTGGTGGACGTCGGCCTGCTGCTGGCCTCGCAGCCCGTACCGGCCGGGCCGCGGGTGGCCATCCTCGGCAACTCCGAATCGCTCGGGGTCCTCACCTACGACGCCTGCCTCACGGAGGGGCTGCGGCCGCTGCCGCCGCTCGACCTGACCACGGCCGCCTCGCCGGAGGACTTCCGTACGGCCGTCTCCGCGGCGCTGGCCTCGCCGGACACCGACGCGGTCGTCGTCACCGCGATCCCGTGGGTGAGCGAGCACGCGCTCGCCGACGATCTGGCCGAAGCCCTGCGGGCCGCCGCCGCCGGGTACCCCGGCAAGCCGGTGGCCGTGGTCCACGTGGAGCTGGGCGCCCTCGCGGAGGCGCTCTCGGCGGCCACGGCGCCGGCCGCCTCGACGCACCTCGCGGACGCGCCGCCCGCGGCGCTGCCGACACCGGCGACGGCTCTGGCGGCCTTGGGCTCCGGGTCCGAAGCCGCGCCCGCGGAAGCCGCGCCCGCGGAAGCCGTGCCCGCGGAAGCCGTGCCCGTCTCCGAAGCCGTGACCGGGACCCCGGCCGCGCCCTTCCGGCCCGAGCCGGCCTCCGGCGGTGCGGGGAGCGCGGCCGTGCCCGCTCCCGGAGCCGCCCGGATCCCCAGCTACCCCGCCGCCGAGCGGGCCGTCAAGGCCGTCGCCGAAGCCGTCCGGTACGGGCAGTGGCGCCGGGGCGTCGCCGAGGTCGGGCAGGTGCCCGAGTTCGAGGACATCGACGAGAGCGGGGCCGCCGCGCAGCTCTCCCGCCTGCTGGCCGGCGTAGGGGAGGAGGCGGTGGCCACCCTGGACGACCCCGATGCCCGCGAGCTGCTCGCCCGGTACGGGATCCGGGTGCTCGCCACCCTCCCGGCCCCCAGCGCCGACGCCGCGGTCCGCGCCGCCGCGGTCCTCGGCTACCCCGTCGCGCTCAAGACCACCGCCCCGCACCTGCGTCACCGCGCCGACCTCGGCGGGGTCCGCCTCGACCTCACCACCGAGGCCGAGCTGCGCCGCTCGTACGAGGAGCTCACCCACGCGCTGGGCAAACCGCAGGAGCTGCTCCCCGTGGTCCAGTCGATGGTTCCCCGGGGCGTCGACACCGTCATCCGTTCGGTCATCGACCCCGCCGCCGGCGCGGTCCTCTCCTTCGGGCTCTCCGGGGTCGCCTCCGAACTGCTGGGGGACACCGCCCACCGGCTGGTTCCCGCCACGGACAAGGACGCGGCGAGCCTGATCCGCTCGATCCGCACCGCTCCGCTGCTCTTCGGCTGGCGCGGCAGCGACCCTGTGGACACCCCCGCCCTGGAGGAACTGCTCCTGCGCCTCTCCCGCCTCGTCGACGATCACCCCGAGGTGGTCGGGGTCGCCCTGGAGCCCGTCGTCGTCGCCACCGAGGGGCTGTCCGTGCTCAGCGCGACGGTCCGCGTCGCCCACCCGCCCGCCCGCGGGGACCTCGGTCCGCGGACCCTGCCCAGCTACTGAGGTCCGACGGGCCCCAGGGCGGCCGGGGTGCCCCGCACGGGCCTTAGGATGGACCTCATGGCGAAATCCGGTACGACGACCCAGGGGCTGCGCACGGCGATCGAGCGCAGCGGCTACTACCCGGCCCTCGTGGCCGAGGCCGTGGAGGCCGCGGTGGGCGGCGAGCCGATTTCGTCGTACCTGGTCCACCAGGAGACGACCTTCGACTCCAACGAGGTGCGCCGGCACGTCACCGTGCTGGTCCTGACCGGCAACCGCTTCATCGTCAGCCACACCGACGAGCAGGCCGCCGACGCCGGTTCCCCGTCGCCGTACGCGACCACCTCCACGGAGTCGGTCAAGCTGGCCAGCATCTCCTCCGTGGTGCTCAGCCGCGTCGTCGCCAACCCGGAGTCCTACACCCCGGGCACCCTGCCCCGCGAGGTCGTC
This sequence comes from Streptomyces sp. NBC_01264, assembly GCF_026340675.1. NCBI lineage: Bacteria > Bacillati > Actinomycetota > Actinomycetes > Kitasatosporales > Streptomycetaceae > Streptomyces > Streptomyces sp. NBC_01264. The sequence goes on along the minus strand of NZ_JAPEOX010000002.1, from coordinate 2,366,984 downwards.
CTGACCATCGGCTGGGGCGCGGTCTCGCGCATCGACCTGGAGCCCGCCGCCTGCGGCGACCAGAACTGCGACGCCGACCACGGCTACACCGGCAACTCCACCGCCGACGACCTCAGCCTGCGCGTCAGCGAGGCCGGCGACGGCCCGGAGGCGGTGCGCCAGACCCTGGTCTTCGCGCAGGCACTCAGCGAAGCGACTGCGGCCACCTCCACCCCCGCCCGCTGATGGCGTCGTACTCCGCCGCGCAGAGCTGGCAGGACGAGCCCGAGCTCCTGGACCTGGCCGGCGCCCCGGTGCCGCACTACGGCACCGGCTCGCTCGCCGACCTGCTGCCCACCCTCGTGGCCGGCCAGGGCGTACCCGGCTTCGAGGCCTCGATCGCCGAGCTGACCCCGGCCGACCGGAACTGCGTGTTCCTCGTCGACGGCATGGGCTGGGAGCAGATCAAGGCCCACCCGGACGAGGCCCCGTACCTCACCTCCCTCCTGGCGACCTCGCGCGGCGGCACCGGCCGCCCGATCACCGCGGGCTTCCCGGCGACCACCGCCACCTCGCTGGCCTCGGTCGGCACCGGCCTGCCGCCCGCGCGGCACGGCCTGCCCGGCTACACCGTGCGCAATCCCGCCACCGGCGAACTGATGAACCAGCTCCGCTGGCACCCGTGGACCCCGCCCAAGCCCTGGCAGCCGTACCCGACCGTCTTCCAGCAGGCCGACGCGGCCGGGGTGGCGACGGCGCAGGTGTCCTCGCCCGCCTTCCAGACCACCCCGCTGACGAAGGTCGCGCTGAGCGGCGGCACCTTCCTCGGCCGGATGACCGGCGAGGAGCGCATGGACCTCGCGGCCGAGCGGCTCGGAGCCGGCGACCGTTCCCTGGTCTACACGTACTACAGCGAGCTCGACGGGGCCGGCCACCGGCACGGCGTCGACTCCGACGCCTGGCGCGGCCAACTGATGTACGTGGACCGCCTCGTCCAGCGCCTCGCCGAACAACTCCCCCCGCGCACGGCCCTCTACGTGACGGCCGACCACGGCATGGTGGACGTCCCCTTCGACGAGGACTCCCGCATCGACTACGACGACGACTGGGAACTCGGCGCGGGCGTGGCCCTGCTGGGCGGCGAGGGGCGGGCCCGGCACGTGTACGCCGTACCCGGCGCCGAGGCCGACGTCCTGACCGTCTGGCGCGAGGTGCTCGGCGACCGCTTCTGGGTCGCGAGCCGCGCGGAAGCCCTGGAACTGGGCTGGTTCGGGGCGCCGGGCGAATGCGACGAGCGGGTCCTCGGCCGCATCGGCGACGTGATCGCCGCCGCCCAGGCCGACGTGGCGATCACCGCCTCGCGCGCCGAGCCCAACGAATCGGCCCTCGCGGGCATGCACGGCTCCATGACCCCGGCCGAGCAGCTCGTCCCGCTGCTCGAAATCCGCTCCTGACGCACCCGCCGCGCTCTCCTCCCTCTCCCCTCTCCCTCCGAAAGGCCCCGTACTCCCCATGCCCGAGCTGGTGTTCTTCTCCGGAACGATGGACTGCGGAAAGAGCACCCTGGCTCTCCAGATCGCCCACAACCGCGACGCTCGCGGCTTGCAGGGAGTGATCTTCACCCGTGACGACCGGGCGGGGGAGGGCAAGCTGTCCTCCCGCCTGGGTCTGGTGACGGAGGCGGTGGAGGCGCCGGAGGGCATGGACCTGTACGCGTACGTGGTGGCCCAGCTGTCGGCGGGTGGCAAGGCGGACTACGTGATCGTGGACGAGGCACAGTTCCTGGCCCCCGCCCAGATCGACCAGCTGGCGCGCATCGTGGACGACCTGGGCATGGACGTCTTCGCCTTCGGCATCACGACGGACTTCCGCACGAAGCTCTTCCCCGGCTCGCAGCGCCTGATCGAGCTGGCGGACCGTCTGGAGCAGCTCCAGGTGGAGGCCCTGTGCTGGTGCGGTGCCCGCGCCACGCACAACGCCCGCACGGTGGGCGGGGAGATGGTGGTGGAAGGCGCCCAGGTGGTGGTCGGCGACGTGAACCGCCCGGCGGAGGAGATCGGCTACGAGGTCCTGTGCCGCCGCCACCACCGCAAGCAGATGACGAGCGCCGCGGCCCACGCGGGCGCCCTCTCCCCGGACGTCCTCCCGGTCAACCACGCCTGACAGGGTTCTCTCAGGGGCCTGAGGGAACCGGTGGGGCTCCCGATAGCGTGTTCCTCTAGGACGCTGACCAGCGCTGGAGAGATGCAGCCCATGGAACTGACCGCAGAGATCGCGGCGATACGGGGCGGGGCGGGTGATCCCGGTCGCCTGGTGGGGGAGTTCCGGCGGGCCGTCCTGCTGGTGCCGCTCGCCGATGGCCCCGAGGGCGGTCTGATGTCGGCGGTGTCGGGTGGGATCCGGTGGGTCTACGCGTTCACGGACGAGGAGGCTTTGGCCCGTTTCGCGGAGGCGCGTGGCGAGGCCGAGTCCGGTCGGGAGTGGGAGTTCCTCTCGGTGCTGGGTGCGCGGCTGGTGGACGTGGTGGTTCCGATGGCGGACGGTCCGGCGGGCGTGGTCGTCAACGTGGCGGATGGGGACGGGTCGATGTTCTTCCCGCCGGTGGCGGGGATCGTCCCGGACGCGAATGCCGTGGATCTGGTCGGTCGTGGGGAGGTGGCCTGATGGCGGGGGACGGGGATCTTGAGGTTTCGCCGGCGGCGGTCAAGAACATTCAGGACGGTCTGCGGGCGGCGATCGGGGAACTCCGGGAGTCCGGGGACGCGGCCGGTGCGTCGATGGGCGCGGGCTTCGAAAACCTGTCGATGACGGGCATGGAGGCCGGGCACGCGGGTCTGGCCACCGACTTCGAGGATTTCTGCGAGCGCTGGGAGTGGGGTGTGCGGAGCCTGGTGCAGGACGCGAGCACCCTCGCCCGGTCGTTGGGGATCGCGGCGGGGACGGTGTGGGAGGAGGAGCAGTACCTCCACGGCACGTTCCGGGTGGTCGCGAACGCGGCGTACGGCAATCCGCACGCCAGTGAGGACGAGATCGAGAAGAAGCCGTGGGGTGAGATCTTCTCCGCGGACGCCTACAAGCCCGATTACAGCGCGGAGTCCTTCGAGAAGAGTGCCGAGGACATCAAGCAGACCTGGTCGGACACCGGGGACACCGTGACGTCCACGGGCAGGATCGGTTCGTTGAAGGACCTGCTGGAGCAGGCGAAGCGTGACGGGGGCGGTCGCTGATGGGCTGGCGGGATTTCGTTCCTGACGTCATCGAGGACGGCGTCGAGAAGGGTGCGGAGAAGGTCGGCGACGCGGTCGAGTGGGCCGGTGACAAGACGGCGGACTTCGCCGAGGACGTCGGCCTGGACGACGCGGGCGACTGGATCCGTGACAAGAGCCGCTCCGCCGCCAATCAACTAGGCGCTGATGTAGCGGAGTTGGAGCTGGGTCAGACGGAGGATCCGAACAGGCTGGTCTACGGCAGCGTGTCGAAGATGCGCGCGCAGGTCTCCCACCTGAACGACTTCAAGGCGTCCTTCGATAAGGTCGGCAACGGCCTGAAGGGGATGGGGGAGCCGGACGGCCTGAAGGGCAGGACGGCCGATTCGTTCCGGGAGTCGGTGGCGAAGGAGCCGCCGCGCTGGTTCAAGGCGGCGGAGGCCTTCGGGAAGGCCGCCGACGCGATGGGCCGGTTCGCGGAGACGGTGGAGTGGGCGCAGGGGCAGGCCAAGGAGGCGCTGGAGGAGTACAACCGGGCGAAGAAGGTCTCCACCGATGCCCGCAACGCCCACAACAAGCTGGTCGGTACCTATAACGACGCGCTGAAGGCGAAGCAGGATCCGCTGCCGCCCCTCCCCTCGGAGAACTTCACCGATCCGGGGGCCGCGATCGCGACGGCCGCGCAGGACAAGCTGGACACGGCTCGCAAGCAGCGCAACGACGTCGCCGAGACGGTGCGTACGGCGGTGCGGGCGGCGCGGGACGCGGCTCCGCCGAAGCCCTCGTACGCGCAGCAGCTCGGCGACGGCATGGACTACCTGGACCTCGCGAAGACGCACCTGACGGGCGGTGTCATCAAGGGCACGGCCGGGATCGTGAACTTCGCCCGTGCGCTGAACCCGATGGACCCGTACAACCTGACCCACCCCGCCGAGTACGTGACGAACCTGAACTCGACGGCGGCGGGCCTGGTCACCATGGCCAACGACCCCATGGGCGCGGGCAAGCAGATGCTCGACGAGTTCATGAAGGACCCCTCCGAGGGCTTCGGCAAGATGATCCCGGAGCTCGTCGGCTCCAAGGGCCTGGGCTCGTTGAAGAAGGTCGGCTCGGCCGCCAAGCACGCCGACGACCTCAAAGGGCCCGGCCGGCGAGGCCTCGACACGGACGGCCCGGACCAGCACAGGACCCCGGACGGCGAGAAGGAGTGCGCCGGTACCGATCCGGTCGACCTCGCCACGGGCCGGATGTTCCTGCCCCAGACGGATGTCGAGCTGCCCGGCATCCTGCCGCTGGTCTTCACCCGCCGCACCGAATCCGGCAGCGCGGTCGGCCGCTTCCTGGGGCCCGCCTGGACGTCCACCGTCGACGAGCGGCTGGAGATCGACGCGGTCGGCATCGTTCACGTCACCGCCGAAGGTCTTCTGGTCCCGTACCCTCACCCGGCCCCCGGTGTGCCCACACGACCGGAAGCGGGCAGAGCCCGTACCCTGCTGACCCGTGACGCTGACGGCGACTACGCGATCACCGACCCCGACAGTGGCCTGACCTTCCACTTCATCGCCCCGCCCGGGGGCGAACCGGGAGACGACGGCGAGGCTTGGCTGTCGGGCATCACCGAACGCAACGGCCACTCCATCACCGTCGACCGAGACGAGGACGGCCGCCCGCTGGCCTTGGTCCACTCGGCGGGCCATCGGGTGGAACTCTCCGTCACCGACGGCCTGGTCACCTCTCTGTCCTTGACCGGCCGGGCCGGCACGCGTCTGCCGCTGATGAGCTACGGATACGAGGACGGCAACCTCACCTCGGTCACCAAGCCCTCGGGTGCCACTGCCACCTTCGTGTACGACGACCGTCGCCGCGTCATCGCCTGGATCGATTCCAACGGAAGCCGGTACGACTACGTCTACGACGAGCGCGACCGCGTCGTGGCGGAGGGCGGTGAGGCCGGCCACGTCGAGATCACCCTGTCGTACACCGATCCGGATCCGGACACGGGCCACCACATCACCACGATCACCACCGCCGACGGGAAGGTCACCCGCCACCTGTTCGGCTCCGGCTGCCGTGTCCTGGCCACTACCGACCCGCTCGGCCGCACCACACGCTTCACCTACGATCCGCGCGGCAACCTGTTGACCCGCACCGACCCGTTGGACCTCACCACCGCCTTCTCCTACGACGAAGACGATCGGCTCGTCGCCGCGACCCGCCCTGACGGAAGCGAACTGCGCACCGTACGCGGGAGATTCGGGCTGCCCGTGGAAGTCACCGGCCCGGACGGCTCCCGCATGCTCCATCAGTACGACGAGCGCGGCAACCGCACGATGGTCACCGACCCGGCCGGCGCCACCACCCGCTACACCTACGACCACGGGGGCCGGCTCACCTCGCTCACCGACGCAGAGGGCGCCACGACCCGCGTGGTGTCTGACGCGGCGGGGCTGCCCATAGAGGTGGTCGACCCGGCCGGCGCCATCACCCTCACGCAGCGGGACGCCGTCGGCAGGCCCGTCCGCATCACCGATCCGGTGGGCGGCGTCACCCGCCTGGAATGGCACGCCGACGGACAGCTCGGCCGGCGCACCGGCCCCGACGGGGCCACGGAGTCGTGGACCTACGACGGCGAGGGCAACCTCATCACCCGCACCGACGCGTCGGGTGGAGCAACCCGCTTCGAGTACACCCACTTCGACCTGCCGGTCGCCCGGACCGGACCCGATGGCGCACGCTACGAGTTCGAGCACGACGCCGAGCTACGCCTCACCCGTGTCACGAACCCGCAAGGACTGACCTGGGACTACGCGTACGACGCCGTCGGCAACATCGTCTCCGAGAGCGACTTCGACGGACGCGCTCTGACCTATCGTGTCGATGCCGCGGGCCGACTGTCCGCTCGCACCGACGCGCTCGGCGGGACCATCTCCTTCGAGCGCGACCAGCTCGGACAGGTGACGAGCAAGGACGTCGACGGACGGGTGGTGACGACCTACTCCTACGATCCGGCGGGGCGCCTGCTGGAGGCGGCCGGACCGGAGGGGGACCTGCGGTACCAGTACGACCGTCGCGGACTCACCAAGACCGAACTGGTCGAGGGCCGCCCCATCAGCTACGCCTACGACGCCCTGGGCCGCCGTACGCGCCGCATCACGCCTACCGGTCATGTCACCTCTTACGGCTACGGTGCCGCCGGACAGGCCCAGCGCCTCACCACCGGTGGCCACCGCGTCGAGTTCAGGCACGACGCCGCCGGTCGCGAACTGGCCCGTGTCTTCGGCGACGCGATCACCATGACCTCGGCCTGGGACGAGGCAGGCCGGCTCTCCGAGCAACACATCACCGCAGCAGGGCGCACCGTCAACAGCCGCGCTTACGTCTACCGCGCCGACGGTCACCTGACCTCCGTCGCGGACCGGCTTGCGGGAACCCGCACCTTCGATCTCGACGGTATCGGCCGGGTCACCGGTGTCCATGCCCGGGACTGGACGGAGCGGTACGCCTACGACGCCTCGGGCAACCAGACCTCGGCATCCTGGCCGTCTCGCCACCCTGGCAGCGAAGCCACCGGACCGCGCACCTACACCGGCACCAGCCTCACCCGCGCCGGAGACGTCCGCTTCGAGTACGACGCCCTCGGCCGGGTCACCCTGCGGCAGAAGACCCGGCTCTCCCGCAAGCCGGACACATGGCGCTACACGTGGGACCCGGAGAACCGCCTGACCTCGGTGACCACCCCTGACGGGACCCGCTGGAGGTACCGCTACGACCCGCTCGGCCGCCGTACCGCGAAGCAGCGCATGGCAGCCGACGGCGTCACCGTTGTCGAGGAGGTCCTGTTTACCTGGGACGGCCTGACCCTGTGTGAACAGACCACCCACCAGCCGGACCAGCCGAACGCGGTCGCCCTCACCTGGGACCACCGCGGCGACGTCCCGCTGGCCCAGACCGAGCGCATCCTCACGGCCGACGACCACCAGCGCGAGATTGATCGCCGCTTCTTCGCCATCGCCACCGACCTCATCGGCACCCCCACCGAGCTGATCGGCGAGTCCGGCGACATCGCGTGGCGCGCCCGGTCCACCCTGTGGGGCACCACCGCCTGGGCTCGTGACAGCAGCACCTACACCCCGCTCCGCTTCCCGGGCCAGTACTACGACCCCGAGACCGGCCTCCACTACAACTACTTCCGGCACTACGACCCCGAGACAGGCCGCTACACCTCCCCGGACCCCTTGGGGCTGGCTCCCGCGCCGAACCCCGTCACCTACGTGGACAACCCGTACAGCGGGTGTGACCCGCTGGGCCTCGCGCCCAAGTGCACGAAGGAGGAGAAGGCCAGGAAGCGGATCGACAAGATCGTGGACGGCGTCATCGAGAGGGCGCAGGACGGCGGGTTCAAGAAGCACGGTGACTATCACGGGGACACGAGGCACGCCTTCAGCGACGAACGGGTCATGGACATCCTGAAGCACCCGGACGCGGTGTACCAATCGACGGGCACGGCCGGAAGGCTCACCTTCCGGCAGGGTGAGGACATCGTCGTGGTCGATGGGCCGGGCAGCACCCAAGGCCAGGCGATCACGGCCTACGGACCGTCGGGCATCAAGGGCGAATCAGGAGCGGAGGCGCTCGGCGGCAAGCCCACGGACCCCGGTAGGCCGATTACCCATGAGGACATCGTGGAAGGCAGGATTCCTGCCAAGGGTGGATACATGGCCCCTGCAGTGCAGATCAGATGAGGCAGGAATGACCATGAAGCTGACGTTCGATGGCGACTGGCGTGCGACGGTGACGGACGATCCGCTGCACGTCACCCCCCGCTTCGGCACTTCCGTGCACGTCGCACAGTACGCAGTGAAGGAACGCGAGCGGTGGCTCCTGGACACCTTCGGCAGCCAGGACTGGCTGTGGGACTCGCCTGACGTCTTCCGGTTCGACCCGGTCGGCCGCCACCTGGTCGGGGCCGAGTTCCAGCTGCCGGGAGAGAGCGCCTCCGCGGAGGACTCCGCCCGGCTTTCCCTCCTTCCAGCGGTACGCCCGGGCGGGCTCCGCGCGGATGAGGTCCGGGACTTCCGGCATGAAATGTGTTCCGTGCTGTGCCGCACTCCTGAGGACGCCGTGGTGACAGGTCTGCGCGACCTCGACGTCCTCGACGAGCCGCTGGACGCCCGTATCGGCATCGCCCCGGACGTGGCGCTCCTCGTCCAGGGCGGCGCCGTCGTCGGCTGGAGCCTGACCGACCCTGCCCGGTATCTGACCTCCGGGTTCGCCGCCCCCGACCCCAACCCGCCCCGTCCCGCCACCCGTCGCCTGCTCACCGAATGCCTGGACCTGACCACCACGCCGGTGGTCGACGACCTGGTGGACGCGGAGCCCGCCGCACTGGCCCGGCTGCGAGCCGTCGACGAGGCCCTGCGCAACCAGCACGAGGACCGGCAACGGGCTGACGCCCTGACGGCACTGATCGCCTCCATGGTGGAGGACTACGGGAACGGGTGACGGCTGACCGGCGACGGACCGGTGGCGGCGCCCCTGCAATTTGGCGGATGCTCGATCAAAAGGACCCTGGCTCTCCAGATCGCCCACAACCGCGACGCTCGCGGCTTGCAGGGAGTGATCTTCACCCGTGACGACCGGGCGGGGGAGGGCAAGCTGTCCTCCCGCCTGGGTCTGGTGACGGAGGCGGTGGAGGCGCCGGAGGGCATGGACCTGTACGCGTACGTGGTGGCCCAGCTGTCGGCGGGTGGCAAGGCGGACTACGTGATCGTGGACGAGGCACAGTTCCTGGCCCCCGCCCAGATCGACCAGCTGGCGCGCATCGTGGACGACCTGGGCATGGACGTCTTCGCCTTCGGCATCACGACGGACTTCCGCACGAAGCTCTTCCCCGGCTCGCAGCGCCTGATCGAGCTGGCGGACCGTCTGGAGCAGCTCCAGGTGGAGGCCCTGTGCTGGTGCGGTGCCCGCGCCACGCACAACGCCCGCACGGTGGGCGGGGAGATGGTGGTGGAAGGCGCCCAGGTGGTGGTCGGCGACGTGAACCGCCCGGCGGAGGAGATCGGCTACGAGGTCCTGTGCCGCCGCCACCACCGCAAGCAGATGACGAGCGCCGCGGCCCACGCGGGCGCCCTCTCCCCGGACGTCCTCCCGGTGAACCACGCCTGACGGCCTTCCCCGCAGGGAGCCGAGGGTGGGAGGGGCTCGTCGGAGCCAGGGCAGGCCTGCCGAGCTACGCGGACGGGGCATCGCTGGTGCCCCGTGGGAGGTGCCCGCACACGGGAGCGCCGGCCCCGGGCGACGGCTACAAGATCGAGATCGCCTCGGTGCGCAAAGTGCTGACGCCGCTTGAGGAATCCGTGGTGGCCGCGCGCCAAATCAAGCGTGACTGGCAGGCGATGTCCGCGCAGATCGCGAACTCGGCCGACTTCGACATCTACTCTTCGACCGAGAAGATGCTCTCGTCATGGGGCTTCGGCATGGGTCAGGTGGCTGAGTACACGGACACGGTGGTGGAGACGCTCCGCCAGGTCCTCGCCGCCTACGTGTTGGCAGATCTCCTGCGCATCGAGGACTTCTCGCCGACCGCGGCGAACATGGCCAAGCTCCCGTTCGGAGAGCGTGGCCTGGAGGCGTGGCAGGAGGGGTCCAGGCCGAAGTTCGATCCACCGCCCGAGATCTATCAGGAGCCGTGGCTGGACGACGGTGACACCGGCAATTACCAGGACGTGCCCCAACGCCCCCGCCTACGCGTCGACGGCGGCTGGGAGGTCGACGGCGGTTCGAAGTCGAAGGGGCCAATCATATGACGAGTCGCGATGCGATGGAGGGCGGCGCAGTCGAGCGCATACCTCCCCATGCCAAGCCCAGCGATGTCATTTACGGCAACTCGATGGATGTCGACGATCTCGCCCTCAAACTCCTCGCCTATGCGGGTGCGTTCAAGGACGGGCTGGACAAGCTGGTCGACCTGTCCTTGATGGACTGGGCCGGAGCCGGCGCGGAGGGGTTCGAGAGCGCGACTCAGAAGCTTCCCCGGGACCTGGAGTCCGCGCAGAAATACTTCGAGGCCTCCGGGAAGGCCCTGGACTCCTACGCCTACAAACTGCGCTCGGTCCATACGCGCGTCAGGCCGATCATCGACGACGCGGACGAGGCACGGGCGACCTCCAAGAACTACTGGAAGCGCGTCACGGACTACAACGCCGCCTTGGATCGCAAAGATGATCCGCTGCCGGAGCGTCCGCCGGACGACGATCCCGGCCTCGCCGCTTTGAAGGACTGCTACGACCGCTTGGACAAGCTCGAGACCGAGCTGCAGACCGTCATCGACGCGACCAAGCGGCAACTCGTCGAGGCGGCGGAGGAAGCCCCGGACAAGCCGCCGCCCCTCAAAGGGTGGAACAGGTTCGAGAAGGGGCTGGGTGACTTCTTCGGCGGCGCAGGCGACACGATGCGAGGCTGGTACGACGGTTTCGACGACCTCGTCCGTGACGGGCCTGATGGCGTCGGCCTGCACCTGGCAGGCATGGTGGACGGCGCCTCGTACGCCGTCCAGCACCCCCAGGAGTTCGCCAAAGCCGTCGTCAACTGGGACGAATGGCAGCGAAACCCCTCCCGTGCGGCCGGGCAGCTCACCCCCGAACTCCTCCTCGCTCTCGCCAGCGGCGGCGCCGGCGCCGTTCGGCGCGGCGCCTCCACGGCCAAGAACGCCGCGCAGCGTCTGAGCAGCCGGGAGCTGGGCCTGCGCCGGGACGGCAGCGCCCGCGCACGGACGGACAGTGATCCGGACAGGAACACCACGCCCAACGAAGAGCGCCCCACGGCCGGCGAGCCGATCGACGTGGCGACCGGCGAGATGGTCATGTCCGCCATCGACGTCACCCTGCCCGGCGCCCTGCCGGTGGTCCTGGAACGGCACTACGTGTCGGGGCATCCGTGCGGGGGATGGTTCGGCCCCACCTGGGCGGGCACGCTGGACCAGCGTCTGGAGATCGACGGGGCGGGTGTCGTTTACGTCACGGACGGCGGCATGCTCCTGACGTATCCGGTGCCGACGCCCGATGTGGCGACGCTGCCCACCTCCGGTCCCCGTTGGCCGCTGTACTGGGATGGCAAGCCCGACGGTGCCTTCCGCATCGTGGTCCCGGATCGCAATCGCACCCTGCACTTCGCCCCCCTGCCCATGGGGGGCCGTGAGCTGGCTCTGACGGCGATCACCGACCGGACAGGCGACGGCGACCGCATCGACATCGCCTACGACGCTCAGGGAGCGCCGAAGGAGATCGCCCACTCCGGCGGCTACCGTATCGCCGTCGACACCGACCCCAAGCTGCTGCGGGTCACAGCACTGCGTCTCCTGCACGGCGAACAGCGCGAGCACAGCACCACCCTCACCTCCTACGCCTACGACCCGGCGGGCAACCTGATCGAGGTCTTCAACTCGACCGGCAAAGCCTTGCGTTACCGATACGACGATGAACACCGTGTGACGTCGTGGACGGACCGCAACGGCACGTCGTACGGCTATGTCTACGACCACCGGGGCCGTGTCCTGCGCGGCATCGGCCCGGACGGCATCCTGTCCGGTCGGATGCACTACGACACGGCCGCCCGGACCACCCGGTACACCGACTCACAGGGCAACACCAGCGCCTACGTCTGCAACGAGGCGTACAAGATCACCGCGTACACCGACCCGCTGGGGAACACCACCCGCACGGAGTGGGACGAGAGCAATCGGCACCCCATCGCCGTCACCGACGCCCTGGGGCGCACCACGCGCTACCGCTACGACGACCAGGGCCGCCTGATCGCCGTTGAGCGACCCGACGGCACCGTGGCCGGGACCGTCTATGACGACCGCGGCCTGCCGCTGGAGACCCGCGCACCGGGCGGCGCGGTGTGGCACCACACGTATGACGACCGTGGGGCACATACCTCCACCACCGACCCCAGCGGCGCCGTCACGTGCTACGGCTACAACAGGTCGGGCCACCTGACCTCCGTCACGGACCCTTTGGGCCACACCACCCGTATCACCACGGACGCGGCGGGTCTCCCGGTCGGGACAACCGACCCTGTGGGGCGCACCACCTCCATGCGCCGGGGCCCGCACGGCCAGGTCACCGCCGTCACCAACGCACTGGGCCAGACCACGCGTCACGGCTGGACGATCGAGGGGATGCCCGCCTGGCGCGAGGGGCCGGACGGCGCCCGCGAGGTGTGGCAGTGGGATACCGAAGGCAACCTGGTGCTCCACACGGACGAGGCCGGGCACACCACCACCTACACCTATACCTACTTCGACCAGCCCGCTACGAGGACCGACCCCGACGGCGCGCACTACTCCTTCGCCTACGACACCGAGCTGCGCCTGATCGATGTCACCAACCCCCAGGGCAAGCAGTGGCATTACACGTACGACGCGGCAGGCCGTCTGGTCGCGGAATCCGACTTCAACGGGGCTGTGCGCACGTATGAACGCGACGCGGCAGGCCGCCTCACGGCCCAGACGAACGCGCTGGGCGAAAGGCTGAGCTACACACTCGACGCGCTCGGGCGCATGGTCAGCCAGCACGACGAGACCACCGGCGACATCACGACCTACGCGTACGGCGCGAGTGGCGCCCTGCTCTGTGCGGCGAACGCGGACGCGGAACTGACCCGGGAACACGACGCGGTCGGCCGCGTCGTCTCGGAAACGGTCAACGGACGCATCAGCGCGTACGCGTACGACGCCATGGGCCGCCGCACCCAGCGCACGACTCCTTCCGGCCTGTGCTCGGAGTGGATCCACGACCCCGCGGGTCGCCCTACCAGGCTGAGCAGCGCCGACGGAAGCATTGCCTTCGCCTACGACGCAGCCGGCCGTGAGACCGAACGGCGCATCGGCGACGACACCACCCTCACGCAGACCTGGGACAGGGGCGACCGCCTCACCACGCAAACCCTCGCCACCCGTCACCAGTCCGAAGCGGACCGCATCCTCCAGCACCGCACCTGCGCTTACCGCCCCGACGGCTACCTCACCGAAATCCGGGAGCTCACGACCGGAACACGGCGTTTCACGCTGGATCCCGCGGGCCGGGTGACGGGCGTCCAGGCACACGGCTGGAGCGAGAAGTACGCCTATGACTCCACGGGCAACCAGACCCAGGCCGCAGCACCGCACCACCCCGCGACCGGAGACCGGGCCTACGACGGCGCGCTCATCCGCCGGGCGGGCCGCACCACCTACGAGCACGACGCCGCCGGCCGTCTGATCCGCAAGACCCGCAAGCTCCTCAACGGCCAGAGTCGCACCTGGACGTACACCTGGAACCCGGAGAACCGCCTCACCAAGGCCACCACCCCGGACGGCGAGGAATGGACCTACGCCTACGACCCCCTGGGCCGCCGCATATCCAAAACCAGCCCGGACGGCACCCCCCTCACCTTCACGTGGGACGGCACCCAGGTGGCCGAGCAGTTCGCCTCGGACGGCACGGCGACGACGTGGGACTACGCGCCGGGTACCCACCGCCCGATATCCCAGTCCACACGCCAGACGCTCGAGGCTGGGCCCGAGACCACCCATTCGATACTCGACATCGCCGACACCACCACCCAGTCCGAGTTCGACGCACGCTTCCTCGCGATCGTCACGGACCTCGTCGGCACGCCCATCGAACTCGTGACGCCCGACGGCGCCCTCGCGTGGCAATCCCGCACCACTATCTGGGGCACTCCCCTCCCCGGTTCAGAGGGTGGGGTGGACTGTCCGCTCCGCTTCCCAGGCCAGTACGCGGACGAGGAAACCGGCCTCAACTACAACTACTTTCGGTACTACGACCCAGAAACCGCCCGTTACACCACACCGGACCCGCTCGGGTTGGTTCCGGCACCTAATGCGGTGGCGTATGTTCGTAATCCCCACAGCTGGACTGACCACCTAGGGTTGGCCGGGGAGCCGGAATGGGCCAATCCCGAAGATCTGAACTTCTCCCAACGCACCGTTTCCCCGAACGACTACGTGGAGAAGATGCGCTCCGGGGAGTGGGATTGGCAACGTCCCGGAACGGCTTTGAAGGTCATGGAAATAGACGGCCAACTGGTGTCATACGACAACCGCAGGCTTGATGCGGCGCGCGAGGTGGGGAGGCCGGTCATCATCGAGCGAGTCGATCCGAACGCGGTTCACCCCGATTCGACAACCGGACGAACATGGGCGGAGCAATTCAGGAGGCGAATGAATTCTGGGCGGAATAGAAATGAACTAGGTGAGCCGGTCCCCCCGACGGGACTGCAGGAGAGGCCGCAGCACGTGCGCAACGGGGAGTGTAAGCCAAAATGACCGCGATCGAACGCCTGTGGGAAGATTTCGAGCTTCCCATCAGAGACGCCCTGCATTTTGCGGATGGGGGCTCCTATGATGTTGACCTCGACTCCGACGAGCCGAGCGGGTTGAGGGTGCTCGCCCCGTTCGGTCTGGATGAGATCCTGGAGATCGATCCGTCTTGGGTGTCTTCGGTCGATGGGCTGGCCGCAGTAGACCTGGGGAGTAAGGGGCTGTTGTGGGGCGGAGAGGGCTCGTACGGGTCCGAGGGGTTCATTGCGCGGTTGACTGTTGACCGTGCACTCATCTGGGCGATGTTCTTCACGGAATCCAATCCTTTTGATCGGATCCAGCTATCCGGAAACATCGCCACCTTCAGCTCGACCTCTGGGTTCGAGATTACGGTTGACATTGACGATCCACGAACGCTGATCTCTGGACCTGAAGCAAACCGAACGATGTGAGGATTACCTCCTCCGTCCTCCCGGTCAACCACGCCTGAACGCCGGGCGGTACGCGCCTCCTACTGGAAGCTGAGCCGGTGCGGGTGCGTCGGAGTGGTGGGGCAGGTGTGGATTCGCATGAGGCCGCGGCCGAGGTAGACGCCGGTCGGGTCGCTGATCCGGCTGTCCGGTAGGGAGTCCTGGTCCTCCAGGGGGATCCAGCTCTCGGAGGCTCCGTCCCATTCGCTGACGTCCACGGTGAGCAGGGGAGGCATGGGTGCTCCGCAGACTCCGCAAGCGATGGGCGTCGGGTCCGTGAGGTGCCAGGAGGCGAAGCCGCCGACCTTCCAGCCGGGTGCGATGGACAGATCGCCCCGGTAGGTCACCTCGTCGGCCTCGTCCGCGCGCGCGGCGGCCATGGCGGCCTCGTACTCCTCGTACGTGGCGGAGCGGGAGGGGGCGGAGAAGCCGACGGCGTCGTCGTCCTCTTCGTCCTCTTCTTCGTCTCCCACCTCCCACACGTTGATGGCCTCCTGAAGGCCCTCGTCCAGCAGACCCTCGTACTCGTGCTCCACCACTTGCTCGGGGTGGAGCACGCACGTGTTCGGAACGCATTCGGCCCTGCCCACCACTACGGGTTCAGGGTTCACGTCGAGGGCCTCGCCCACGTCCTGGGAGCGCCGCCACTTCAGCACGACCTCGATGGTCCGGTCGGGGCCGTGCACCTCGAAAGGACACCAGAGGACCTGGAGCAGGTCACAACCGTCCGGTCCGGTCAGGTCGGGGACGTCGCGGGCGAAGAGCTGCGCGGCGGCGAGCAGCGGAATCGGGTCGGCGTCCGCGATCTGCGGGGCGTGCGGTCCTGGCCGGAGGGTGTCCAAGACCGCGCGTTCCGTATCGGTGGGGCCCGACCCGGGATGACGGTGCCATGCCCCGTCGAGGATCTGCCGCTGGAGGCGCACGTCCGACAGACGGTGCCCGCTGCCCTTGGGATGGACGGCGGTGCACACGGGCCACGGTTCGCCGGCGGGCCACAGGAGCGGGCCGGCCACCGAGCTGTCGCCGGCCGTCGGGGAGCCGGGGCGCGGGTGGAGGCGCGTGCTGGTACGGCGGTGGTCGGCGAGGTCCGGGAACCGGGCCTCGGCGTCGACCGGGCGGGGCGGTGTGGTGCGGGGCACGCGATCCTCACTCGCTGGGACGGAAGCAATGACAAGGAGGTGGAACGCTACGCCAAGATCAACGAAGATGGCGGCGACCATCACCTGTTCTACGAGAGCGGTGGCCGAGGGTGAGAGACGAGCAGAGCGGGAGCGCGCCGGCGCCGCAACTGGCGAAGGCCGGGCTGGAGACTGTGGCGCAGGGCATCGCCGAGGGGCTGCCCTCGTACGCGCGGGCCTTCCAGGTCGTCGTCAACATCGAGGTGGTCCCGCTGGCCACCGTGCCGCGCTCGGCGCCGGGGGCGTTGGTGGAGGCCGACCGGCTGTGGCTGGAGCACGCGCGGAACGCTGCCGTCATCGATGGGGAGGGCTGCTTCCTGGTCCAGGGGGCCGGTCGCGACTGGGTCCGGGTGCGCCGCACCTCGCGCACCGCGCTCTCCGCCGCCCTCGCACCCGGGGCCGGATCCATGGTCATCGCGATGTCCCCGGACGGCCGACGACTGTGCGCCCTCACCGAGGAGGACGACGACTACTGGATCGTCGTGCACCGTTTCGAGGACCGCCCCGTGTGACCCGGGGCGGGGCGGGACGGTACCGGCGGCAGTGCCTCCGTACCGTGGAGCCCGCCGCCGATCACCATGCGTGGTCGTTCCTACCGTACGGACCTGAGCAGGCCGGCGATCTGCGTGAAGCCGCGGCGTTCCGCGTGTTCGAGCGGGGTCACGCCGTCGCCGTCCGGAAGGTGCGCGGTGGCGCCGGCGGTGATCAGCAGTTCCACGATCTCCTGGTGCGCGCGGCCGCCGTCGCCGAGGATGACGGCTTCGAGCAGTGCGGTCCAGCCGAGCCGGTTGACGTGGTCGACGTCGATTTCGGTTTCCCGGAGCAGGGCCCGCACGTAGTCGACGTGGCCGCGTTCGGCGGCGGGGATCAGGGCGATGCCGCCGAAGCGGTTGCGCCGGGCGAGGTCGGGGCGGGCCGGGAGCAGGGTGCGCATCATGCGGACGCTGCCGGTGACGCCGGTGACCAGCCAGGGGCTGTCGTCGCGTTCGTCCTGGGCGTTCGGGTCGGCGCCGGCGGCGACGAGGACCTCGGCCGCCGCCACGTGGTCGCCGAGGGCGGCGAGCAGGAGCGGGGTGCGGCGGTGTTCGTCGTAGGCCTCGATGTCGGCGCCCGCGGCGAGCGCCGCGCTCACGGCGTCGGCGTCGCCCGAGCCGGCGGCGGCCAGCAGGGTCGGGTCGGCAGGGGGCATGGGGGTCCTCCTCGGGTGGTCGGGGTGACGCGCGCCGTCAGGCTCGCACGGCTCCTTGTTCAGAGCCGCGACTACTTGTTCAGCGCCGCGACACCGGCCTGGGCGAACTTCTCGTCCAGGTCGCCGGAGGGCGCGCCCGCGACACCGATGCCCGCGATCGGGGCGTTCTTCGCGGTGACCGGGGCGCCGCCGCCGAGGAAGAGGGTGCCGGGGATGTCCTTCAGGGTCGGCGTCTGGGCGAGGCGGCCGGCCAGTACGGAGGTGGGGGCGTTCCAGGACACGGCGGTGTAGGCCTTGCGCTGGGCGGCCTCGTAGGACTGCGGTCCGGCGCCGTCGCCGCGCAGCGTGACGATGGTGTTGCCGTTGCGGTCCACCACCGCGACGGTGACGCGCTGGTTCTCCTTCTTCGCGGCGTCGAGCGCCGTCCGGGCGGCCTTCGTGGCGGCGTCGATGCTCAGGTGGGTCGACTGGGTCAGGTTCTTGTTCTTGGCGTCCGTCTTCGCATCGGCCTGCGCGGCCGGGGCGGGGGCCGGGGTCTGGACCGGAGCGGCGCTGGCGGCGTAGGCGCCGAAGCCGCCGAGGGCGAGGGCCGCGACCAGGGCGCCGCCGGCGATGGCACGGGTGCGCTGGGAGACCTTCTTGACCTGCTTCATGTGGACCGGCTCCTTGATGAGGGGTGGGGGGCGGTCCGTTCCGGCCGCCCCGCTCTGAGATCAATCCTGGGCCCGGCGGCGGCCCCGACCGGTCGGCTGGCCGGGTGCGTCCGGTGGGCAGGAGAGCGGACACGCGGGTCATCCGATCGGTCGACCCCGGTACGGCCCCACTCGGTGATAATGTGACTGTTTGTCCAGTTCGGGGCCCCTATGTCAAGAGGTGCACGTGCGGCTCGACCCCAGCGACCCCTCCGGCTCCGGCGGCGATCCGGACGACCGGTGGCTGGCGCTGGTCATGCGCGTCACCTTCTTCGTGCTGGTCGGTACCTCGATGGTCCGTTTCGTCCAGCGCCACACCCAGGAGGCCCGCGCCCCCTGGGTGATCGCCCTCGCCGTCGTGCTCGCGGTCCTCTACCTGCTCGGCCCCGCCACGGAGGTCAAGGCGCACCCGGGCCGTGGCGGCACGCCCTGGCCTCCGGCCCCCCGGCTCGCCTGGCTGGGCATGGTCGTCACCGCGTGGGCCGTCCTCGTCCTCCTCGCGCCCAGCTTCGCGTGGGCCGCGGTCCCCCTTTTCTACTCCGCGCTGCGCACCCTGCCGCCCGTCGCCGCGTACGCCCTCGTCGCGTTCCTCACGCTCTTCGTGATCTTCGCGCAGCTGACGCTGGCCCCCCGCTTCAACCTCGACCTGGTGATCGGACCGGCCGCCGTCGCGGCGCTCACCACCGCCGTCTTCCTCCACATGCAGCGGCAAGCGGCCCGCCAGCACGCCCTCATCGACGACCTCGTCCGCACCCGCCGCGAGCTCGCCGCCACCGAGCGCCGCGAAGGCACCCTCGCCGAACGCCAACGGCTGTCCATGGAGATCCACGACACGCTCGCCCAGGGCCTGTCGAGCCAGCGGATGCTGCTCCAGGCGGCCGAGCGGATCTGGGACAGCAACCCGGCCAAGGCCCGTGGCCACGTCCGTACCGCCGCGTCCATCGCCGAGCTCAACCTCGCCGAGGCCCGCCACTTCGTGCACGACCTCGCACCTGCCGACCTCGCCCACGGCGGCGGCCTCGACGCCGCGCTGCACGCCCTCGCCGAACGGGAGTCCGGCGCCGGACTCACGGTGCGCGTCCACATCGACGCGGGCGGGCGCGTCACCCCGCTGCCGGAACGCGTGCAGTCCGCGCTGCTGCGCATCGCACAGGGCGCGCTGGCCAACGTACGGGAGCACTCCGGTGCCACCACCGCCGCGCTCACCCTCACCCGGCTCGACGACCAGGTCGTCCTCGACGTGGCCGACAACGGACACGGGTTCGACCCCGCAGCCCTCCCCGAGGCCCCGTCCGGCGTGCGCGGACACGGCGTCCCGGCGATGCGGGCCCGGATACACCAGCTCGGCGGGACCCTGACCATCGAGTCGGCGCCCGGAGAGGGTGCCGTCCTGACCGCCGCCGTCCCGGTCCCGTCGCCTCGCCCTTGATCCGGGCTGCCGCGAGGTCACCAGCCGCCAGGGGAACCCCCGGCCGTCACCCGGGCGAAGACCAGCTCCCGCAGCCCGGCAGTGTCCAGCCGCGCCAGTCCACCGGTCATCCCGTCCAGGAACACCACCGTTCCGTTGTTGTGCGCGTACACGAGGTGGCCGCTGACCTCGGTTCCGCGGATCGCCCGCCGCACCCACACCACGCCCTGCGTGCCGGGCCCGCCCTTCCCGGCTTGTGCGATCACCTCGTTCCAGTCGGCGCACCGCAACTGCTCCGCCGTGGGGAAGTGGCGCCGTAGCAGCAACTGCCACCACCCCGGCGCCTCGTGAGCCGGCTGCCACGGCAGCGGTGAGGACGGCAGGCCCGCGATCGCAGCGGCCACCGTGACCACGCATCCACGCGAGTTCAGTCGCCGCGCCTGCCTCTCCGGATCGCGCTCCACCCGGTTCTGCGTGTATGCCGCGGCATCGCCCCAGGGGTCATCGGCCGCAGGATGGAACGGCACCCCGAGATCCTTGGGCACCACCAGGGAGGCGGCCAGCAGCGGGGTCGGTGGATATCCGGGCCGCCCGATCGCCTGACACGCGAACAGCCATGTGCCGGCGTCCTCCGCGACCGGGTCGATGCTCGCCAGCTCGACCAGGCCGCGATAGGTGGCGAGCAGCCATTCCACGGCCATCTGCCAGGGCTCGGCACGCACTGTCCTCGCCAGGCCGGCGGTGTCCCAGCCGCCGTGCCGGACGTAGGCGAGATACTCGTCCAGGGGGAGGTGCGAGGGAGGGAAGCGCACCGGGGAGCCGTCCTTGGGGACGAGGACCATCCTCGTGAGAGGCCCGGCCGCCCCACCGGTCGCGTCGATGCCCTGCTGCGTGTCGTACCTGATGATCCAGGCCGGCTCGACTTCCTCGCTGAACTGCGGCTGGACCACGACTGCCCACGGTTCGTGGGCGAATGCCCGTGCAAGGTAGGGGCGCGCCGCTTCCACGGCCTCGTTCAACGTGAGCATCTCTGGTTCCTGACGGCGCTGGCGATAGGGGACGTGCGCGATTTCGCTGACGCTCAGTGTCTCCAACCGGCTGAAGGGGTCGGCGTGGTGGTGCCGACAGTCCGGGCACGAGGCGGCCCAGGTGCTCGGACGGGTCGTCCTTGAAGCTGTCGGTCGGGGCGCCCACGCGGACGAGGAAACCGGCCTCAAAGACAACTACATTCGACGGGCACGGGCGGAGCGGTTCAGAAGACGCAGGGAGGCAGGGGTATGGCGGCTGACGGCCACCGGCTTCTCGTCGTCTCGGTCGAGAGCGCGGACGCCTCGCGGGCCGTGTGCGTGGTGCGGAGCCTGTACGGGTCCGCACGCGTCGGGACGCTCTACCAGGTGCCCTTCCCGGCGGGCGGAACCGTGGAACTGACGGAGATCGAGTGGTACGGGCACCCACGCGAGGTGCTGGACGCAATGCACCACGGGAAGGTCTGCCTCGTCGGGTCCGGTGCGGGTGCGCTGCGGGCCGAGGAAGTCCTGGCGGTGCGGGAACGGGGTGACCGGACCGACTCGGTTCACGTGAAGCGTGCTGCGAGCTGATGTCGCGCCGTGGCCCACGCGCTCTCGAACTGCTCCGCCGTGAGGGGTTCCGGCGCATGGCCCTCCCACTCGGACACCGGGGACTCGGCGGTGAATCCGTAGCGCGCGTCGGAGTCCGTGGCGCGGGCG
The DNA here is from genome assembly GCF_026340675.1 of Streptomyces sp. NBC_01264. Lineage (NCBI taxonomy): Bacteria > Bacillati > Actinomycetota > Actinomycetes > Kitasatosporales > Streptomycetaceae > Streptomyces > Streptomyces sp. NBC_01264. The sequence goes on along the minus strand of NZ_JAPEOX010000002.1, from coordinate 2,345,806 downwards.
GCGGTGACGGGGCGCCGCTCAGGGCCTTGGAGCTCGGCCTGGCGGGTCACCCACCCGTCGTCGCCGGTCTCGAAGTAGAACCAGGTGTCTTCCTCGGCCCAGTAGCTGCGGAACCATCGCGTCATCGCGTCATCGCGCCGTCATGGGCGCAGGGTTGCACCGGGTCATTCCACCGACGTCCGTTCGCATGCCTTGATTCTGCCTGGCGGGCGCGTAGGGTGCAGCCCCGGTCGCGTCGGGCCGGTGACGGATGAGGTGCGGATGAGCGGGACCCCCGGGACGGACGCCTTGTGGGCGCGGCTGTCGGCTGCCGCGCGGGCGGCGGTGGCTGCCGTCGACGCGGAGCGGCTGGAGTGGGAACGGGCCCGCCTGTCCCCGGAGCGGCGGGGGGCGGTCACCGAGCCGGTGTACTCCGTACGACGCCGCTTCGAGGCGTGGGAGCGGCTGGGGCGGATCCTGGAGGCGGGACCCCGTCCGGACGAGTTCTATCCCTTCAGCGCCTACGAGAACGACCTCGACGGCAGGGACGGGCTGGCCGGGGTGATGGCCTCCCTCCCCCTGGAGGCCCGGACGGAGTTGGCGGGGGTCTTGGACGCGCTCGACACGCGGTTCGCGGCCGCCACCGAGCAGGACGTGACGGGAGCGCTGGACCCGTGGCTGCGCAGTGCGCGAGGCCGGGCGCCGCGCGCCCACGGCTGGTGGTGGCGCGTGCCGAAGTCCGCGCCGTGGTGAGTCCCGTCGGCGGTGTGTCCTTCGGAGGGCGCCCGCGAGGTTCCGTGTGCGCTCCGGAGCGACAGCGGCATCGCCGGGCGGCGCCCAAGGGCGGTCGTGCGAAACCCAGTTCGTCAGCACGGGGCGACCTGCGACGCACGTCCGGGTGATCCTTGGCCGCGCGGGCGCATTCTGGGCGATCGGGGCCGGGCGGACGGCGAAGGTTGCGTCATGATCATGGATCCCGATTCCAACTCCAAAGCCCCCGAGGCCCCCGAAGCCTCTGAAACCCCCGGCGACCGCCGACCGGCGTCCTCCCGCCGGCCCTCCCGCCGGACCGTCATCGCCGGTGCGGCCGCCGTCGCCGCGGCGGGCGGGTTGACGGTCGCCGTCACCTCCGCCGAGACCTCGCAGGCCGTCCCCGGAGCCGCGGTCGCCGACTGGGGCTCCTGCCTGACGATCGCGCGGGCCGTCCTCGTACGGGACGAGGAGGACCAGCCGCTCGTGCCGCGCTACGCCGACATCCTCCTGAAGAGCGGCCTGCCCCGCTCGCGCCGCCCCGGGAAGAAGGTGCTGATCGTCGGCGCCGGACCCGCCGGGCTCACCGCCGCGCACCTCCTGCGCGAAGCGGGGCACCAGGTCACCGTGATCGAGGCGAACGGCAATCGGGTGGGCGGCCGGATCAAGACCTTCCGCACCGGCGGCCACGAGAACGCCGCGCAGCCCTTCGCCGACCCGAAGCAGTACGCCGAGGCCGGCGCGATGCGCATCCCGGACAGCCACCCGCTGGTCACCGGCCTGATGGACAGCCTCGGCCTCAAGCGCCGGCGCTTCCACCTGGTCGACGTGGACGGGGCCGGCCGCCCCGCGTACCGCACCTGGATCTACGTCAACGGCATCCGCGTCCGCCGCGCCGACTACGCGCGCGCCCCGCAGGCGCTCAATCGTTCCTTCGGAGTGCCGCAGGCGTACGAGGCGGTGCCCGCCTCGCAGATCGTCCGCGACGCCTTCGCCCCCGTGCGCCGGGAGATCGAGGGCAAGAAGGACAAGGAACTCGTCGAGGGCTGGGCGCGCGTCATCCAGCGCTACGGCCACATGTCGATGTACCGCTTCCTGACGGAGGAGGCCAAGCTCGACGTACGGACCGTCGACCTGATCGGAACCGTCGAGAACCTCACCTCCCGCCTGCACCTCGCCTTCGTGCACAGCTTCATCGGCGCCTCGCTGATCAGCCCCGACACCGCCTTCTACGAACTGCCCGGCGGCACCGCCACCTTGGCCGACGCGATGTACGCCCGGGTCAAGGACCTCGTACGGCTCGACCGCCGTGCCACCCGCATCACCCACGGCGAGGGCCGGGTCACCGTCGAGACCGTCTCCGAGGGCCGCGGCGGCAGCCCCGTGCGGCGCGAGACCTTCACCGCGGACGCGGCCGTCATCACCGTCCCCTTCTCCGGGCTGCGCCACATCCCCATCACCCCGGCGCTCTCCTACGGCAAGCGGCGCGCGGTCACCGAGCTGCACTACGACGCCGCCACCAAGGTGCTGCTCGAATTCAGCCGCCGCTGGTGGGAGTTCGACGAGGCCGACTGGAAGCGCGAGCTGGAGGCCGTACAGCCCGGCCTGTACCGCAAGTACCAGACCGGGCGGACCCCGGCGGACGGAACCCTGCTGGGCGCCCACTCCTCCGTCCGCGCGGGCCGCATCTCCGCTGCCCAGCGTTCGCACTACGCCGCCACCCGGGTGGTCAGCCGCGACCAGCCCGAAGCGGCCGGCGTCATCGGCGGCGGGTCCGCCACCGACAACCCCAACCGCTTCATGTTCCAGCCGTCCCACCCCGTCGAAGGCAGTGCCGGCGGCGTGCTCCTGGCCTCCTACAGCTGGTCGGACGACGCCCTGAAGTGGGACTCGCTGGACGACGAGGAGCGCTACCCGCGCGCCCTCGCGGGCGTCCAGGAGGTGTTCGGGCAGCGCGTCGAGGTGTTCTACACCGGTGTCGGCCGCACCCAGTCCTGGATGCGCGACCCGTACGCCTACGGGGAGGCCTCCGTCCTGCTGCCCGGCCAGCACACCGAGCTCTTCCCCGACGTCCGCAAGGCCGAGGGCAGCCTGCACTTCGCCGGGTGCCACACGTCCATCAAGCCCGCGTGGATCGAGGGGGCCCTGGAATCCGCGGTACGGACCGCCCTGGAGGTGCACACCGCGTAGCGGCCGCCCCCCTGGCGGCGCCGTCAGCTCTCGGCGAGCACGATCAGCCAGTCCTCCTCGGAGAACCGGATCCGCTGCCGCTTGTCGGGGTTGATCCGCACTCCGTGGCCGGGGGCCGTGGCGCTGCCCGCGCGCAGCCGGTAGCCGACGGCGCACTCCCGGCGGCGCCGCGCCGACTCCACGGCGGTGGCGAAGCAGACCTCGTGGCCGGCCCGGACGTAGTCCGTGGCCGGCTTGAGGTGGAACTCGTGGCCCTCCGCCGTGAACAACTCCTCGAAGACCTCGGCGAGATACGGACTCTCCGAGATCTGCGTCATCAGCAGACTGATCAGCCGGCCGCTCACGATGAAGTCCGCGCCGCCCCGGGCGGGCGCGAGGAGCCGGTTGCGGTCGTCGGACATCTCGGTGGTGAGCGCGAGTTCGCGCCCCGCGGCGTCCCCGATGGCCCGCAGGTGCAGCAGGGTCACCAGCGTCCTGTCGTCCGCCGCGGCCTCCACCCCCTCCTGCGGATCCGTCACGGCCAGAGCCTGCGTCTCACCGATCACGATCACGCCGTCGTACGAGGGCACGTCCAGCTTGGCCAGCGTGAGCGGGTCGGTGATGTCGCCGGTGTGGAGGGAGACTTCGAGGCGGGACCGCGCGGCCGTGACGGCCAGCGCGTCGTGCGTGGACGCGTACGCGCCGAGCGCCACGACGTCCAGGGTGGTTCCGGGGCCCACGTACTGGTCGAGCTGCTCGATGACCAGCGGGGCGCGGCGGTTCCAGCCGAGCAGGAGGAGGCGTTCGGCCGGGGCGGGCCCGGGCCCGGGCGTCGACACGATCGCGCCCTCCTCCACGAGCGCGGCCAGCGCGGCCGGGTCCTCCCGTACGGCCGTGTCGTCGTCCCGGGAGATGACGACGATCCGGTCGGCCGGGCCGATCACCGTCCCCCGGACCGGATTGAGGGTGACGCTCCCGTCGGCGTGCAGCAGGCCGACCGCGCAGGACGTGGCGAACGACAGCAGCGCCTCGTCGAACGTCCGCCCCACGAGGCCCTCGGCGGCTACCGGGTAGAACTCGTCGCCCGCGAAGTCCAGCAACTCCGAGTAGACGAGAGAGAGACCGGGCTGCCGGGCCGTCTGGACGAGCAGCCGGGCGACGATGTCGTCGACGCACAGGACGTGGCCCGCGGGCCCGGCGGCGAGCCGGGCGGTGACGTGGTTGCGGGAGTCGCGGACGGCGGCGACCACCACCGCTTCCTTCTCGCCGGCCCCGGGGACCGCCGTGTCGAGGGCGAGGAGCGTCTTCACCACATGGGCGTCACCGGTGTCCCCGGTGGGCGGCAACACCAGCACCGCCTTCGCGGTGCGCGGACTCACCCGGCACAGCTCCGCGGGGTCCGTGGTGCTCCCGTTGCGGCAGACGATCCGCGTCCTGCCGCCGTCGCCGACGCGGGTGGCGATCTCGCTCTCCATCCACACCTTGTCCTGCGGGGCGAGCACGGCGACGGCGGACCGGCGCTGGTTCGCGTTCGCGGCCACCAGCTCCCCGATCACGGGGAAGACCTGGTCCGACCAGCCCAGCACGACGGTGTGCCGGGTCTCCAGCACGGTGGAGTGACCGAGGCGCAGCGACATGATGCGCCGGTTGATCCCCGTGGTGATCAGACTGACGAGGGTCGACACGAAGAGCAGCGCCACGAGCGCGAGCGAGACGGAGGCCAGCACGTGGAGCGGGGAGCCGACGGCGCCCCCGATCTTCAGGGTCTGGCCGACGCTGACCCACACGGCGGTGAGCCGGCCGGAGAGCGTGGCCGGAGCGGCCCGGTCGGACCAGACGAGGACCGTGCTCGCCGGTACGACGACGGCCAGGCAGGCCAGGGCGAGCCAGCCGATGAGCGCGGTCGTTCCGCCCGAGACCAGATGGTCGAAGCGGTACCGGAGACGGAGCCGGAGTGACGTCGTGTGCTGCTGCGCCACACAAGCTCCTGTACATGGGTCGACGCGCCGGTCGGAGCGGCTGCCCGCCCACCGGAAGTCACCCTAGGCAGATGTCCGCTCCCGCCCCTCGTGAACTGCACTGACCTCACTCAGAGGTATGAATGTGCCGGTGGACGTGCCAGGGGCGTCCTTCCCGTTCACCACGCCCGGCCGGTGGCAGGTGGCCGGTGCGCGGATCGGGGAAGGACGCCCGGTACGCCGTTCAGAAGGTGGTGGAGCGGGAGGCGCCCCTGTCCGTGCACAGGGCCCAGATGATGAAGACGCCGATGGCGATCGAGATGAGGCCCCAGAGCGGTGTGTAGGGCAGCCACAGGAAGTTGAGGATGATGTCCAGCGCGACGATCACCACACCCGTGACCTTGGCCCAGGCCGCGCCCTTGAGGATGCCCGCGCCGACGACCACGAGCACGATGCCCAGGAGCAGGTGGATCCAGCCCCACGCCGTGACGTCGAACTTGAAGGTGTAGTCGCCGACGCTCGCGTAGACGTCGTCGTTCGCGATGCCGACGATTCCCTTCAGGATGCCGAGTACGCCTTCCACGAGCATCAGCACAGCGGCGAACACGGTGCCGCTCGCCGCCCACGGGTTCGGCCCGTCGGAGGTGTAGCCGCTGTTGGGGGCCCTGCTGGGGGGCGTTGCCTGTGCCACGGGAGGCTCCTTCGTCCGGCGGGACACCGAGGTCCCGCGTTGCGCCCAGCGTCGGTGGCGGGGGAGCGTTGGGACATTCGAGCGCGGCCATTCGGGTGAATTTCCAGGGCGGGCGCGTCCCCCGGAAGGTCGGCAGGGCGGGGTGCCCTGCCGGCCTTCCGGGGGACGCGGGAATGCGGTGATGCGGGGTACGTCGGCCAGTTCGGCCGGGCGGTCGCGGTGCTCTTGTCGTTCCCGCTCGCCGGGTCGATGTAGGACTCGCCCAGGGAGGGCCAGTGCGGTGATCTATTCACACAGATGCAGCCCGTCGGCCCTGCGTCGCCGGCTCAGCCGTGGGCGGCGTGCAGGTCGTCCGTGAAGTGGTGGTGGCTGTGCCGCCACCCCGCACCGGCCGGACGCGCCCCGCGCAGGTGCGGATGCCCGGGTGTCAGCCCACGGTGCTCGTGCTCGTGTACGTGGCCCCGGGCCCCGGCGCCCGCCTCCGCGGCCCTTCCCTCCGGGGCCTTTTCCTCCGTGACCCTCCCCGCCGCGGCCGGCCACAGGCGGGCGGCGAGGATCGCCGCGGCGAGCGCGATCGTGCCCAGGGCCGCCGTCGCCCACCCGAGCCCGGCCTTCGCGCCGACCCAGCCCGCGAGCGGGTAGGTCAGCAGCCAGGCGGCGTGCGACAGGGAGAACTGGGCGGCGAACACCGCGGTGCGGTCCCCCTCCGGCGCGGCGCGCCGCAGCACCCGGCCGGCCGGCGTGAGCACCATCGAGCACGCCGCCCCGAACCCGGCCCACGTGGCCAGCAGCGCGGGCCATCGCCAACCGCCGCCGTGCGCGGAGGTGATGACCCCGAGGGCGCCGAAGGCGACGGGGAGCAGCAGGGCGCCGGTCAGCATCACCCGCCGGTCCGGGCGGTTCTCCAGGATCCGCGGCAGGGCCAGGGCCACGGCCATGGACCCGGCTCCGTAGGCGCCGAGCGCGAGGGCGACCGACTCGGCGGACAGCCCCAGGAACTCCCTTACGTACACGACGGAGTTGACGGTGACCACGGCTCCGGCGGCCGCGACCGCGAGGTTCATCGCCAGCAGGGACCGCAGCTGCGGGACGCCGAGGAACAGGCGCGTCCCCGCGGTGGCCTTGGCGTAGGCGCCCGCGCCGGACGGGGCGGAGACCCGCGCCCGCCGGGGCAGGGCGGCGGACACCACGAGCACGGACGAGGCGAGGAATCCGGCGGCCGTACCGAGGAACAGCCGGTCGTAGGTGATCACGGACAGCAGCGCGGCCGCGAGCGCGGGGCTGAAGAGGCTCTCCAGGTCGTAGGCGAGCCGGGACATGGACAGGGCCCGCGTGTAGTCGCGCTCGTCCGGTAGGACGTCGGGGATCAGGGCCTGGAAGGTGGGGGTGAAGGCGGCCGAGGCGGTCTGCAGCAGGAAGATCAGGACGTAGACCTGCCACACCTGGCTCACGAACGGCAGGAAGACCGCGACGCCGGCCCGGATCAGGTCCGAGCCGACCAGCAGGGCCCGGCGCGGCAGCCGGTCGGCCACCGCGGCGATCACCGGGGCGACGGTGACGTACGCCGCCATCTTGATCGCGAGCGCCGTGCCGAGGACCGTACCCGCGTCGGCGCCCGCGAGGTCGTACGCGAGCAGGCCGAGGGCCACGGTGGCCAGGCCCGTGCCGGTCAGGGCGATGACCTGGGCGCCGAACAGGCGGCGGTAGGTGCGGTTGCGCAGCACGCTCGGCATGCGATTCCTCTCCGAGGCCGGGTGGTGGGTCCGTGGTGGGTCCGGTGCGGATCCAGGACTCCAATATATCCACACATGCGCATCTGCGCACATGTCCGATGGATTGCGGCTGCGGCCTCGCCCGGGGCCACCCCCGGGCGACCTACCCTGTGAGGTATGCCTGCTCGCGAACCTCAGCCACCTGCACCCGATACGCACCTACGGGATCCCGACAGGGCGCGCCTCGCCGAGGCGACCGAGGTCTTCGCGATGCTCTCGGACGTCACCCGGCTGCACCTCCTGTGGCTGCTCGCCCAGGAGGAGTCGGACGTCGGCACGCTCGCCGAGCGCTGCGAGGCCTCGCGGACCGCGGTGAGTCAGCACCTGGCGAAACTGCGGCTCGCGGGCCTCGTCGAGACCCGCCGCGAGGGTCGGCGCATCCACTACAGCCTGCGCGACGGGCACCTGCGCCGGCTCGTCGTGGAGGCCCTCAGCCACGCCGACCACCGGGTCAGCGGTACCGCCCCGCACAACTGACCCCCGCGGCGGCGCGCCCGGCGCCCGCGGCGGCCCCCGCGCGCTCTACTGACACGGACCACTGGCGCGGACTGCCGGCGCGGACCACTGGCACGGACAGCCGTGCCTCCGCGTGCGGAGGACTCCGGGAAGGGCGGCCGATGGACTACCGGCAGGCGGACACCTCCACCCTCGTCACGATCGGCCACCTCGCCGTGGCCTTCGTCCTCACCTACCTGCTGGGCCTCGAACGCACCCTGAGGGGAGCCGCCGCCGGCAACCGGACCTTCTCCATGATCGGCGTCGGCGCCGCCCTCGTGGCGGTCCTCGCCCTGGACGGCGCTCCCAACGCCCTCGCGGGAGTCGTCACCGGCGTCGGATTCATCGGAGGCGCCTGGTCTTCCGCCAGAGCCGCACCGAGGGCGACCTCGTCCACGGGGTCACCACCGCCGGAGCGATCTTCGCCGCGGCCGCGATCGGAGCGGCCGCCGGCCAGGGGCGCCTCGCCCTGGCCGTCGCGGCGACGGCCTTCGTGATCCTCGCGCTGGAGACCCGGCGCATCCCCGGCCTGAGCGTCTTCGACGGCCGCCGGTGGGCCCACCGCTTCCGCAGCGACGCCGACGTCCTGCGCCTGCACGGGGAGCGCAGCCCCAGCGCCGAGGACTGACCGATTCCACCGATTCCACCGATGCACTCCCGCGCGTTGGATAGCTGCACTATCCTCGGCGTGTGGATCAGCTGATCGTCGAAGACCCGACCCGTATCGGCCCGTACCGTCTGATCGCCCGGTTGGGTGCCGGCGGCATGGGCCTGGTCTACCTCGGCCGCTCCGAGGGCGGGCGCACCGTCGCCGTGAAGGTCGTGCAGGCCGAATACGCCGGGAACCCGGAGTTCCGCAGGCGCTTCGCCCGGGAGGTGGCCGCCGCGCGCCGGGTGGGCGGCAGTTGGACCGCGGCCGTCCTGGACGCCGACCCCGAGGCCGCCGTGCCCTGGGTGGCGACCCAGTACATCCCGGGACCCGACCTGCACGCGGTGGTCGCCAAGGACTTCGGGCCGCTGCCCGAGCACTCCGTGCACACCCTCGCCAACCGGCTCGCCCTCGCCCTGCGGGCCGTGCACGAGGCGGGCCTGATCCACCGTGACCTCAAGCCCTCCAACGTGCTCGTCACCGTCGACGGCCCGCGCGTCATCGACTTCGGCATCGCCCGGGCGATGGACAGCCTCGCCGGGGACAGCCTGCTCACCCACACCGGCATGCTGATCGGCTCGGCCGGGTTCATGTCGCCGGAGCAGGTCCGCGGCCTCGAACTCACCCCCGCCAGCGACGTCTTCTGCCTCGGCGCCGTCCTCGTCTACGCCGCCACCGGCCGGCTCCTCTTCGGCGCAGCGGACACCGGCCTCAACGCCCACCTCTTCCGCGTCGCCGAGGAGGAGGCGGACCTGACGGGCGTACCGGAGAGCCTGGCCGGCCTCGTACGCGACTGCCTGCACAAGGACCCGGCCCGGCGGCCCACCCCCGCGCAGGTGGCCGAACGCACCGCCACCGACCGGGCCGGGGAATGGCTGCCCGGCGCGGTCCTCGCCCAACTCGGGCGCCATGCCGCCGAGCTGCTGGACTTCGCCCCCGTGAGGCCCGCCGAGCCGCCCGCCGCGCAGGCCGACCCCCGCGTTCCGTCCGCGCGCCCCGAGCCCCGGCTCCCGTTGCCCCCGCCGCCCGAGTACGCCCCCACGGCCCCGGCGGACTTCGGCCCGGCACAGGGGTTCGGGCCGCCCCCGGTCCCCACCGCCGGCGGGTGGGCCGCGACGCCGTCCACGGCCTCCGGGGAGCCCGCCTCCCCCCACTCCAAGCGCTGGCGGGGCCTGGCGGTGGCCGCCCTCGCGCAGCTGATGGTGGTGTTCCAGGCGACGCTCTTCAGCGCGGCGTTGCCGAGTCTCCACAGGGACCTCCGCATCGAGGGCCAGGGTCCGTTCTTCATCGCGTACGCGGTCGCCTTCGGCGCGGTGCTCCTGCTCGGCGGGCACCTCGTGGACCTCCTGGGGCGGCGCCGGACGATGCTCATCGGCCTGGCCGGATTCGCGGCGGCCTGTGCGCTCGGCGGCGCGGCCGGCGGTTCCGGCGGGGTGCTCGCCCTGGCCCGCGTCCTGCAGGGCGTCTTCGGCGCCCTGGTGACACCGGCCGGACTCGCCCTGGTGGCCGCGGGCTTCACCGACCCCAGGGAACGCGGCAGGGCGTTCGGGATCTACGCCGCGCTGCTGGGCGGCGGTTCCGCGCTCGTGCTGTTCGCGAGCGGATGGCTCGTCGAGGGTCTGGCCTGGGAGGTGGCGCTGTTCGCCGCCGTCCCCGTCGCGGTGATCGCCCTGATCTGCGCACTCGCCCTGCCGCACGACCGCCCGGCCCCCGGCGGCGCCCGCCCGGACGTGCCCGGCGTGCTGCTGGGCTCCGGCGCGGTCGCCGCCCTCGTCTACGGCCTCGCAGCGAGCGAGTCACACAGCTGGGGCGCCCTCCTGGTGCTGCTGCCGGTCGTGGTCGGGGCCGTCCTGCTCGCGGTCTTCCTGCGGAGGCGGACCAGGTCCGCGCACCCGCTCCTGCCCCGGTACGTCCTGGGGGACCGCAACCGCGCCGGCAGCCTCCTCGCCCTGCTCCTGGCCGGGGCCGGCCTCCTGGTCCTGTTCCTGTCCGTGACCTTCTCCCTGCAGTACGTACTCGGCTACGCCCCGAGCATGACCGGGTTGCTCCTGCTCCCCATGTTCGCGGCGGTCGTCATCGGATCCACCCAGATCTCCGGCCGGCTGCTCCACCGTGCACCGCCCGGGGTCCTGATCGCGGCCGGGCTGGTGATCGCGGCGGTCGGACTGCTGCTCCTGAGCGGTCTGGAGGTCGGCGGCGTGTACGAGGTCCAGGTGCTGCCCGGCACGGTCCTCGCCGGTCTCGGCGCCGGCCTGGCCTTCACCCCGATCCTCGCCACCGCGACCGCGGGCGTCGCCCCACGGCACATCGGGGCCGCCTCGGCGGCCGTCATGACTGCCCACCAGCTGGGCGAGTCGATCGGCGGCTCGCTGCTCGCCGCGGTCTTCGCCGGCCGCCCGCGGGCCGAGTCGTACGAGGAGGTGGGCGAGTACCTGGTGAGGGGTTACACCACCACGCTCTGGTGGGCGTTCGCCGGTGTGCTGCTCGCGGCCCTGATCGGCGGCCTGATGGTCAACGCCAGGCCGTCACGGAGCGACGCGGGGCGGGAGGCCTAGGCCCGCCCCGCACCGCGGTCAGTTCCTCCCGCGTACGAGCGTGAACACCGCGCCCTCCGGGTCCGTGACGACGGAGAGGCGGCCGCTCAGGCCCTCGCGCGGCGGCTGGACGATCCCGCCGCCGAGCCGCACGACCCGGGCGGTGGCCGCGTCGGTGTCCTCCACCTCGAAGTACGTCATCCAGTGCGGCCCCCGGTCGTGGGGCAGGGAGCGGCCGACGCCGTGCACGGCCGCCACCGGCCGGCCCTCCAGGGACAGCGTGAGGTAGTCGAACTCGCCGGCGGCGTCGCCCGTGCCGGCGTGCGTACGTGCCTCGTGGCCGAAGACGTGCTCGTAGAACTTCCCGACCGTCGAGGTGTCCTGCGTGACCAGCTCGTGCCACACCGGGGTGCCGGGCCCCCCCGCGAGCCGGGTCCCGAGGTGGGACGCCGCCTGCCAGAGCCCGAAGATCGCGCCCAGCGGGTCCGAGCAGATCGCCACCCGTCCCGCGATCCCGGCGTCGAGCGGGCCCACCGCCACCGTGCCGCCGCAGGAGCGGACGGATTCGGCCGTGGCGTCGGCGTCGTCCGTGGCGAGGTACGTGGTCCAGGCCACGGGGAGCTGCCGGTCCGGCGGCAGCTCGCCGATCCCCGCCACCTCCCGCCCGCCGAGCATGGCCCGGACGTAGGGGCCCAGCTGCTGGGGGCCGGGCTCGTACTCCCAGCCGAACAGGTCGGCGTAGAACTCCTCGGTGGTCCCGAGGCCGTGCACCATCAGGCTCGCCCAGCACGGCGTGCCGGGCGTGCGCCGCGTTGCTTCCGATGCCTCGGTCATGTCAGCCGTCTCCTCCGTCGTCACGTCCGTGACCCTTCCCGGGCCTGATGCTTCCACTCCAGGAGGCCCGGCGCGCCCCGACCGGCCGGGTTTCTGGGGAGCCGGGCGAGATGTCCGGATCAGTGCGCCCCGTCCCGCCCCGTCGATGTCCGGCCTGTTACGCGGGGTGGCCGACGGGGAGCAAAATGGCCCGCATGACTGCGAACCCGCCCCGCTCCCCGCTCGTCTCCGCCGCCGGCCTGAAGGAGGAGATCTCCGGTCCGCTGCCGCCGGTGCTCCTCGACGTCCGCTGGCAGCTCGGCGGCCCGAACCTGCGGCCCGCGTACGAGGCCGGACACCTCCCGAACGCGGTCTACGTCGACCTCGACGCGGAACTTGCAGGCCCGGCGGGCTCCGGCGGCCGGCACCCGCTGCCCGATCCCGAGGAGTTCGGGGCGGTGATGCGGCGGGCCGGGGTCTCCGCGGAGACCCCGGTGGTCGTGTACGACGGCGGCCAGGGCTGGGCGGCAGCGCGCGCGTGGTGGCTGTTGCGCTGGACGGGTCACGCGCGGGTGCGGGTCCTGGACGGGGGACTGGCCGCGTGGGAGGCGGGCGGCGGTCCGCTGTCGGCCGAGGTCACTCCTGTGAGCGAGGGCGATTTCAAGCCAAATCCGGGTGCCATCGGACTGCTGGACGCGGATGAGGCGGCGGCGCTGGCCCGGACGGGTGTGCTGCTGGACGCACGGGCGGGCGAACGGTACCGGGGCGAGGTCGAACCGATCGACCCGGTCGGGGGTCACATCCCGGGGGCGCTGTCGGCGCCGACCACCGAGAACACGGGACCCGACGGCCTGCTCCTGGACCGCGAGACCCTGCGGGCCCGCTTCGAAGGCCTCGGCGTCCACGCCGACACCGGCACCCCGGTCGGGGTCTACTGCGGCTCGGGCGTCTCGGGGGCCCACGAGGTGCTGGCGCTGGCGACGGCGGGCATCCCGGCGGCGCTGTACGCGGGCAGCTGGTCGGAATGGTCCGCGGACCCGTCGCGCGAGGTGGCGGTCGGCGAGCTGCCGGGCTAGGCCGGCCGACGGACGGAGGCCCGGGCCCCCGCGACGGCCTCCGCCGCCGGGGCCCGGGCCCGGTCCGTACCGCTCCTGACTACTCCCGACTACTCCTGCTTCTTGCGGCGCGTGCCGAAGACGATCTCGTCCCAGCTCGGCACCGCCGCGCGGCGGCCGGGACGCACTCCGTCGGCCTCCGCCTGCCGGTCGGTGGTGCCCGTCAGCCGGTCCCGGTGTCCCGCCACGGTGCGCGGCATCAGGACGTCGGCGTACGCGGAACCCGCACCGGCCGACGCCGAAGCGGCGGGCGGCTCCTCCACCTCCGGCTCCTCGACCGGCTCCGGGACCACCAGGTCGCCGCGGAAGCTGGGTACCGCCTCCAGCAGGGCCGTCAGCGTGTCCCGCTCTTCCTCGGGCTCCGGCTCCGGCGGAGGAGCGGGCGCGGTCGGCCTCTCCATCTGACGGTCGAGCGCCCGGTCCAGCGGCCTGTCGCGCGGCAGCCGCGCGATCCTCGGCACGAACGGGAAGCTCGGTTCCGGGGTCGCCGGCAGGTCGTCCGACTCGCCGATCAGCGAGCGGGCCTCGTCGTCCACGGCCACGACCAGCCGACGCGGCGGGTCGTACGTCCAGCTCGCCGAGTGCGGTTCGCCCGCGACCCGGTAGACCAGCAGGACCTCCCAGGTGCCGTCGTCGCGGCGCCAGGAGTCCCACTGGACGGATTCCTTCTCGGCCCCGCGCAGCGAGAGCCGTTCCTGCACGGCCTCGCCGAGCTGCGGTCCGGTGTTCTCGCCGGGCCGGCGCACGGGGGTCTTGCGGGCCCGCTCGGCCATGAACGCGCGCTCGGCGAGCACGGGGCCCTCGAAGCGGCGTACCCGGTCGACGGGGATGCCGGCCATCTGGGCGACCTCCTCCGCGGAGGCACCGGCCCGTATGCGGGCCTGGATGTCGCGGGGGCGGAGGTGGCTCTCCACCTCGATCTCGATCTGGTTCAGGCGCGCACGGTCGTTGCGTACGGCAGCCCGGAGACGCTCGTCGATCGGAAGCGTGTACTCCGTGCTGTCCGCAGCTTTGAGCACCAGTCGTGTGCCGTCATTGGAGACGGCCACGACACGCAGTTCGGGCATGGGGACCTCCCGGGTGGTGCCTGCCGACGTCACGTGCGTCGCTGCTTCCGCTAGTCGAGTGTGGCCTGCCCGGGTGCAGCCTGCCACTACCTTGCCGAGTTAAACCGGCGTGTCGGGCATGCGCCCTTGATCGCTGTTATGGCACGGTTACCTGTTGGGCACGCACAGTGACCGAACGGTTACTGTGCGCAGCAGGATCCCGTGCGAAACCGCGGCATCGCCGGTCTCGAGTGCCGTTTATTCATCAGCCGGCCCCCTCTCCCGAGTCCGGACATCCGAAAGGAAGGACGGCCCCAGGGCTCGCCACAGTACTCCATTCGGGCCACCTGGGTGGACCGCCGCGCCGCCGAACTTGTCCCGGACGGCGGGAGTTGGGCTGCCCTGGATCGGGTCCACATCCGGGCGGACCTGCGTGCGCACCCGATTGCGGGTGTCTTGCTTCACAGAATCTCCGGAAACGGAACTATCCGTTTCGCTGACGTGTCAGTAACGGGAGAAGGCGTTGGAGCACGAGAGGCAGGACGCGCAGGGGATGTCGATGGGTCAGAAGACGTTGCCGGACTTCGAGCCGAAGCGGGAGAAGGAGAAGAAGAAGCTCGACCTGAGCGTGGCTCAGGTCGCGGGTTCCTCCCTCGCCACGGTCGCGGCGGCCGTGCTCGCCTCGGGGATGGGCCTCTACGGGACCATCATCGGCGCCGGCATCGTGAGCGTGGTGGCCACCGCGGGCGGACCCGTCATCCAGCACTTCTTCCGCCGCACCGGCGACCAGCTCCGTGAGACGGCCCGGCCGAAGGCCCGTCAGGTCCCGGTGTACGGGCCGGGGCCCGCCTCCGAGGGGCGGGCTCCGGACGGCACCATGCTGCTGGGCACCGTCCCCGTCGGCGGGCCGCCGCCGGACGAGGACTTCGGCCACGCCACCGTTCACGGCACCCGGGTGAGGGGCTGGAAGCGGACGGCCGTGGCATCGGCCGTGGTTTTCGCCGTGTCGATCGGCGGCATCGCGACCTACGAGGTGATCTCCGGTAACGCGGTCAGCAGCGGGGGCACCACCACGTGGGGCGGCACGGCCCGGAACGCGGCCGACAGCAAGCCGGCCCCGGGGACCGGCACCGGCAAGGACGGCGGTGGGAAGGGCGGGAAGTCCCCGGGCGCGGGGAACTCGCCGAGTCCCCCGGACCCGAAGGGGAGTCCGAGCCCCGGTTCGGGCCGGAGCCCCGCACCCTCCCATTCCCCGTCCTCGAAGCCCTCGCCGTCGCCGTCCCCGGACGCCTCGCCGTCCCCGTCCCCGTCCCCCGACGTGTCGCCGAGCCCCAGCCCGAAGCCCGAGGGCGGCAAGGTGACACCGAGCCCCGGCCCCGGGCAGGAGTCGCCCGCCCCCTGAGGCCCCGGCTCAGTCCCCCAGGACGCGCCGCAGGTAGTCGTTGCCGAAGACCCGGTCCGGGTCCAGCCGGTCGCGCAGCGCGGTGAACTCCCCGAAGCGCGGGTACGCCCGGGCGAAGTACTCCGCGTCCCGCGTGTGCACCTTGCCCCAGTGCGGCCGCCCGCCGTACTCGGTGAAGATCCGCTCGGCGGCCGTGAAGTAGGCCTGGTACGGCGTGCCCTTGTACATGTGCACCGCGATGTACGCCGTTTCGCGGCCCGAGGCCGTCGACAGGGTGATGTCGTCCGCCGGAGCCGTCCGCACCTCCACCGGGAAGCTGATCCGCAGGCCGGAGCGGTCCACCATGGCCTTCAGCTCCCGCAGCGCCTCGACGACGTGCTCGCGCGGAAGGGCGTACTCCATCTCCACGAACCGGACCCGGCGGGGGCTGGTGAACACCTTGTACGGGATGTCCGTGTAGGTGCGCGCCGACAGGGCGCGGCTCGCGATCCGGGCGATGGAGGGGATGGTCGCCGGGACAGCGCGGCCGAGCGAGTTGACCGCCTGGAAGAGGCCGTTGGACAGCAGCTCGTCCTCGACCCAGGCGGAGACCGCTCCCGGCGGGGCGGCCGGGCCCTGGCTGCGGTTGTTGCGCTTGGTGTTGCAGTTGCCGGTGTGCGGGAACCAGTAGAACTCGAAGTGCTCGTTCTCCGCGTGGTGCTGGTCGAACTCGGAGGTCACCCGGTCGAAGCTCATCGGCTCCTCACGGGCGGTCAGGAAGAAGAGCGGCTCCACGGCGAAGGTGATCGAGGTGACCACGCCGAGCGCCCCGATGCCGAGCCGGGCGGCCGCGAAGACCTCCGGATTCTCCTTCTCGGAGCACGCCTGGAGCCGGCCGTCCGCCGTGACCAGCTCCAGGCCGCGGATCTGGGCGGCGATGGAGGCCGAGTCGCGGCCGGTTCCGTGGGTGCCGGTGCTGGTGGCTCCCGAGACCGTCTGCTCCATGATGTCGCCCATGTTGGTGAGCGACAGGCCCTCCTTGGCGAGGGCCAGGTTCAGGTCCTTGAGGACCATGCCCGCCGCCACCGTGACGGTGCCGGCCTCCCGGTCGATCGCCTGGATCCCGGCCAGCGCCTGGGGGCGGATCAGTACGCCGTCGGTCGCGGCGGCCGTGGTGAAGGAGTGGCCGGTGCCGACCGCCTTGACCTTCAGCCCGTCGCCGACGGCCCGGCGGACCGCCTCCTGGAGCTCCCCGACCGAGGCCGGGGCCACCACGCGCACGGGCGTGGCACTGACGTTGCCCGCCCAGTTATGCCACGCGGCGGTCCGTGTCCCGCTGCTGCCTGCTGTCCCCGTCGTCGCCATCGTTGGAAGGCTCCTCCCCTTGCGCCGACCTCGTCAGCCGGCGATAACCCGCGAACGCAACCGCCGCCGCGGCGGTCCCCGCCGAGATGGAGACGACGTACCCGGTCCTCGCGCCGGCGGCGTCGATGACCCAGCCGGCCACGGAGGAGCCGAGCGCGACCCCGACCGCGAGGCCGGTGCTGATCCAGGTCATGCCCTCGGTCAGCTTCGCGCGTGGTACGTGCGCCTCGATCAGGGCCATCGTGGTGATCATCGTGGGAGCGATGGCGAGGCCCGAGACGAAGAGCGCCACGGCCAGAAACGGAAGGTTCCCGGCCAGTAGGAGGGGGATCATACTCACGGCCATCGCACATATGCCCAGCACCCACCTGCGTTCGGCCTTGCCCTTGAGGTGCAGCAGGCCGAAGACGATGCCGGCGAGGCAGGAGCCGACCGCCCAGACGGCGAGGATGAAGCTGGCGGCGGACTTGTGGCCCTGCTCGTCGGCGAAGGCCAGGGTGACCACGTCGATGGAGCCGAAGATGGCCCCGGTGGCCACGAAGGTGCCCATCAGCACCTGGAGTCCGGGGGAGCGCAGGGCCGAGGTCCGGTCGGCGTCCTCGCCGCGGGGGTGCGGGGCCGGCTCGGTGGCGCGCTGCGCGGTGAGCCACCACACGCCCACCAGCAGGCAGACCCCGGCGACCAGCGGGCCCGCCTCGGGGAACCAGGTGGTGGAGAGCCCGATGGCGAGGATCGGCCCGAAGACGAAGCAGACCTCGTCCAGAACGGATTCCAGGGAGTACGCCGTGTGCAGTTCGCGCGGCGAGTCCCGGTAGATGGCCGTCCACCGGGCGCGGATCATCGAGCCCACGCTGGGTACGCAGCCGGCGAGCGCGGCGAAGACGAAGAGGGTCCAGTCCGGCGTGTTGTTGGCCGCGCACAGCAGCAGGCCGGAGATGGCCAGGAGGGCGAGCAGGGTGGCCGGCCGCAGGACGCGGCGCTGGCCGTACTGGTCGACCAGGCGGGAGACCTGCGGGCCGATCGCGGCGGCGGAGAGCGCGAGGGTGGCGGTGAGCGCGCCGGCCAGTGAGTAGCGGCCGGTCAGCTCGGAGATCATCGTCAGGACGCCGATGCCGACCATGGAGAGCGGAAGCCGGCCGATGAGGCCGGCCGCGCTGAAGCCCCGGCTTCCGGGGGCGGCGAAGATCGCGCGGTAGGGACTGGGCAAGGTGCCCTCCGTAAGGGACGTCATTGGCCCATACAGGTTACGGTCGGACACAAGCCGCCCGCATGGGGAGGATCCGGACAGGGCCGAAGGGCCCGGACGCCGGGCCGGGAGGTCCTGCGGGCCGGTCCTGTTTTCCGCGGAGCGGCGCCGGGTGGCAGGATTCGAAGCATGTCTGACCAGCTCCGCGCCTCCGCCACCGGCTCGGCCGACGGCCCCGCCGCCCCCTACGACGCCCTCCTGCTGCTGTCCTTCGGCGGCCCCGAGGGGCCCGACGACGTCGTGCCGTTCCTGGAGAACGTCACGCGCGGCCGCGGCATCCCGCGCGAGCGGCTCAAGGAGGTCGGGCAGCACTACTTCGGCTTCGGCGGCGTCAGCCCGATCAACGGCCAGAACCGCGAGCTGCTGGACGCCCTGCGCAAGGACTTCGCGGACCACGGGCTGGACCTGCCGGTGTACTGGGGCAACCGCAACTGGGCCCCGTACCTGAACGACGTGATGCGCGAGCTGGCCGCCGACGGGCGCCGCCGCGTCGCGGTGCTCGCGACCAGTGCGTACGCCTCGTACTCGGGCTGCCGGCAGTACCGCGAGAACCTCGCCGACGCGCTCGCCCTGCTCGTGGAGGAGGGCGTGGCCGGGGCGGACCTGCCGAAGGTCGACAAGCTGCGGCACTACTTCAACCACCCCGGCTTCGTGCAGCCCATGATCGACGGGGTGCTGGCCTCGCTGGCCGCGCTGCCCGAGGAGGTCCGCGCCGGGGCGCACCTTGCCTTTACCACGCACTCCATCCCGAACGCGGCCGCGGACGCCTCCGGCCCCGTGGAGGACCACACGGCGGACGGCGAGGGCGGGGCCTACGTCAAGCAGCACCTGGACGTCGCCAAGGTGATCGCCGACGCGGTCCGCGCCGAGACCGGCACCGAGCTGCCCTGGGAGCTCGTCTACCAGTCGCGCAGCGGAGCCCCGCACATCCCGTGGCTGGAGCCGGACATCTGCGACCACCTGGAGGCCCTGCACGAGGCGGGCGCCCCGGCGGTGGTCATGGTGCCGATCGGCTTCGTCTCGGACCACATGGAGGTGCTCTACGACCTCGACACGGAGGCGACGGCGAAGGCCGCGGAGCTCGGGCTGCCCGTCGCCCGCTCGGCCACGGTCGGCTCCGACCCCCGGTTCGCGGCGGCGGTACGGGACCTCGTGCTGGAGCGGGCCGCGGCGGAACGCGGGGAGGCCGTGGAGCGTTGCGCGCTCGGGCTGCTCGGAGCGAGCCACGACCTATGCGCGGTGGGCTGCTGCCCGGCGCGCGGGCCCCGGCCGGCGGCCGCGGGCGTGGACAGCCCGTACGCGTAACCGCCGGTGCGCGCAGCGCAGTGAAGACCGCAGAAGTCGATGAACGGGAGCCGGGCGTGATCTCCGAAGAACTGAAGACCGAACTGCTGGACGTGGCCCTGGAGGCGGCCGGCCGGGCGGGCGCGCTGCTGAGGGACGGGCGGCCCGCCGATCTGGCGGTCGCCTCGACCAAGACGAGCCCGATCGACGTGGTGACCGAGATGGACATCGCGGCCGAGAAGCTGATCACCGGCATCCTCGCGGAGCGGCGGCCCGAGGACGGGCTGCTGGGCGAGGAGGGCTCGGAATCGGCCGGCACCAGCGGCGTGCGGTGGGTCATCGACCCGCTGGACGGCACGGTGAACTACCTCTACGGGCTGCCGACCTGGGGCGTGTCCATCGCGGCCGAGTACCGCGGCGAGACGGTGGCCGGGGTCGTGGCCGCGCCGATGCGCGGGGA
The DNA here is from genome assembly GCF_026340675.1 of Streptomyces sp. NBC_01264. Lineage (NCBI taxonomy): Bacteria > Bacillati > Actinomycetota > Actinomycetes > Kitasatosporales > Streptomycetaceae > Streptomyces > Streptomyces sp. NBC_01264. Next base: position 2,326,099 of record NZ_JAPEOX010000002.1, on the reverse strand, counting down.
GACGTACCACGCGGTGCTGGGGCGCGGTGCCTGGCTGGGCGGGGTCCGCCTCGCCTGCCGGCCGGCCGCTCCGCTGGACCAGGCGCTGATCGGCACCGGTTTCGCGTACGTCCAGAGCCGGCGGGCGCACCAGGCCGACGTCGCGCAGCGGATCATCCCGCTGGTCCGGGACATCCGGCGCGGCGGTTCGGCGGCGATCGACCTGTGCGACGTGGCCGCCGGACGGCTGGACGGGTACTGGGAGCGCGGGCTGAACCCCTGGGACCTGGCGGCGGGCGAGCTGATCGCACGGGAGGCGGGCGCGGTGACGGGCGGCCGCCCGGGGGAGCCCGCCTCGGGCGAGCTCGCGCTGGCCGCGACCCCCGCGGTGTTCGCCTCGCTGCGGCCGCTGCTGGAGGAGGCCGGGGCCTGGCACGACTGACCGGGCGCCCCTCCGGGCCCGGGACCGCTCCGGACATGAGGGGACCCCGGCGGCCGGGTGGCGGCCTCCGGGGTCCGGGGGGTGTACGGGTACCGGTGGCCGGCCACCGGCGGCTGGAGTCAGCAGGCGGAAACGGTGACCGGAACGCCGTGATCGGCTGCGATGCGCTGGAGGTCTTCCAGCTCCGCCTGTTCCACTTCCACGAGGAAGTCGTCGCCCGTCTCGCGAGCCTGCCTGAGGTCCGACTGCGTGCTCCTGATGCGCTGCAGGAGACCCGCGGTGAATGCGTCCATGGTGGGTTCGCCCCCTCTTCGTGGGTCGGCGGCGGCACGTGGCAGTGCGCCGTCAGGGAGGTGTTCGGGGTGTGAAGTCGTCCTCCCCGCCGCGTTGGCCCCAGAAACCTCGTAAGGCGAGGGAATCCTCACTTCCGTCCCTGGGGTCCCCCCTGAACGCCCCCTGAGCACCGCTCGAGCGCCCCGTGAGCGCCCCCGAGCGGCGTCTTACAGCCGGTTTACCGGCGAAAGGGGCAGGATGGACGACACATGACACCCCTGCCCTGACGGGCTCTGAGGAAGGAAACGACGTGCGCGTACTCGTCGTCGAGGACGAGCAGCTGCTCGCCGATGCGGTGGCCACCGGACTGCGCCGGGAGGCCATGGCCGTGGACGTCGTGTACGACGGTGCCGCGGCCCTGGAGCGCGTCGGAGTGAACGACTACGACGTGGTCGTGCTCGACCGGGACCTCCCGCTGGTGCACGGCGACGACGTGTGCCGGAAGATCGTCGAGCTCGGCATGCCCACCCGCGTGCTCATGCTGACGGCGTCCGGCGACGTGAGCGACCGGGTCGAGGGTCTGGAGATCGGGGCGGACGACTATCTGCCCAAGCCGTTCGCGTTCACCGAGCTGACCGCCCGGGTACGGGCGCTGGGCCGGCGCACCACGGTCGCGCTGCCGCCCGTGCTGGAGCGCGCGGGAATCAAGCTGGACCCGAACCGGCGCGAGGTGTTCCGCGAGGGCAAGGAGGTGCAGCTGGCGCCGAAGGAGTTCGCGGTGCTGGAGGTCCTCATGCGCAGCGAGGGCACGGTCGTGTCCGCCGAGCAGCTCCTGGAGAAGGCGTGGGACGAGAACACGGACCCCTTCACCAACGTGGTGCGGGTGACGGTCATGACGCTGCGCCGCAAGCTGGGGGAGCCGCCGGTCATCGTGACCGTCCCCGGTTCCGGCTACCGGATCTGACGCGGGTGGCCGCGACCCCGGCGCCACCCTCCGCGCCACCGAAACCGACCTGGGACCCCGGCCAGCCCGAGGGTCCTTTCCCTTGGCTGCGGCCGACGATCCGGATACGCCTCACGCTGCTGTACGGCGGGATGTTCCTGATCGCCGGCATCCTGCTGCTGTCCATCATCTACCTGCTGGCGGCCCAGGCGCTGGGGCGGGGCAACGCGCTGCCGTTCACGATCGTGGGCGGCGGCCCGATCCAGGTCACGAGCACGTGCCCCGGTGTGAACGGGACGGGCCAGATGCCCGACCAGTTCAACGCCGCGATCAACACGTGCATCCTCGAACAGCGGCGGCACGCGCTGGACGACCTGCTGAGCCGCTCGCTGATGGCGCTGATGGGGCTGAGCATCATCGCCTTCGCCTTCGGGTACGCGATGGCCGGCCGGGTGCTGTCGCCGCTCGGCAGGATCACCCGGACCGCCCGCCGGGTGGTCGGCTCCGACCTCACCCGGCGGATCGAGCTGGACGGTCCGGACGACGAGCTCAAGGAGCTCGCCGACACCTTCGACGAGATGCTCGACCGGCTGGAACGGGCCTTCACGGCCCAGCAGCGGTTCGTGGCCAACGCCTCGCACGAGCTGAGGACCCCGCTGGCCATCAACCGGACGCTGCTGGAGGTGCACCTCTCCGACCCCGGGGCGCCGGTGGAGCTCCAGCAGCTCGGCAAGACCCTGCTCGCCACCAACGAACGCAGCGAGCAGCTGGTGGAGGGCCTGCTGCTGCTGGCCCGCAGCGACAACCAGATCATCGAGCGCAAGCCCGTGGACCTGGCGGAGGTGGCCTCGCGCGCCCTCGACCAGGCACGCGGGGAGGCGCAGGCCAAGGGCGTGGAGATCCGCGGGGAGCGCGCGCTGGCCGTGGTCCAGGGCAACGGCGTGCTGCTGGAGCGGATCGCGCTCAACCTGGTGCAGAACGCCGTCCGCTACAACGTGCCCCAGGGCGGCTGGGTGGAGGTCACCACCGAGGCCGTGCACGGGCAGGCGGTCCTGCTGGTATCGAACACGGGTCCCGTGGTTCCCGCGTACGAGGTGGACAACCTCTTCGAGCCCTTCAGGCGGCTGCGTACGGAGCGCACGGGCAGCGACAAGGGGGTCGGGCTCGGCCTCTCGATCGCGCGCTCCGTGGCGCGCGCGCACGGCGGTCGGATCCAGGCGGTTCCCCGCGAGGGCGGTGGCCTCGTGATGCGTGTCACTCTGCCCTTGTGAGCGCGACCACCCCGTGTTCGCTGTTGGCTGAATGCTTGGGTCATGAAGGTAGTGACTTCTGTGCGATCGATCACAGTGCCGAGTGTCCGGCCCTATGCGCTCAGTGACCTTGGGGCGGCCGGAAAGCCCGGGAAGTCCGGGTTTCCGGCCCCCCTGGCGGCGGGAAATACATGGGGCGGCGTTTGTGCAAGACGGCCCCCGGACCGTGTACGGTCCCGGTCGTCATCCCAGCCAATCGCTCGTCTGAATGTGCGGCTGGGTGTCGATTGAGTAACAGACCTTGATGTGAGGCAAAATCTCCGCCTCAGGTCGGGCACAAGTCCGGCCTCTCGCGCGTTACGTGCGCTGAGACACCCGCTAAATCCCAGAGGGGGAGAGCGAACTATGGCAACGGACTACGACACCCCGCGCAAGACCGACGACGACGTGGACAACGACAGCATCGAAGAGCTGAAGGCTCGTCGAAACGAGAAGTCGTCCTCGAACGTCGACCTGGACGAAATCGACAACGCCGAGGGCCTCGACCTGCCCGGTGCAGACCTCTCCAACGAGGAACTGGCCGTCCGGGTCCTGCCCAAGCAGGCCGACGAGTTCACCTGCACGAGCTGCTTCCTGGTGCACCACCGCAGCCAGCTGGCACGCGAGAAGAACGGTCAGCCGATCTGCCGCGAATGCGACTGAGAGGCGTCGGCCGTGACTGGCTCGACACCATTTCGGAAGCGGCGCTTCCGAAAAGCTGGTGATCCGGCGGAGGCGCACGAGGGAACCGGGGGCCTGGAAACAGGCCCTGGAGCCCCGGGCGTACCCGCCGTGCTCCCCGACACCGCTGAGGCGGTGACGTCGGCCTCCGAGGCCGGCGAGGGGCCCCGGAAGAACTCCGGGGTCCGTCGGCTGCAAGCCGTCAAGAACGGTGTGCGCAAGGGCGGCGAAAGTGCCAGGGCCGCCGCCCTTTACCTCACCGACCGAGTCATCGAGAACGCTCCGCGCGTTCCGGTTCGGGACCTCGCGACCCTGCGCGCGCAGTTCCCGGGCCTCGGGCCCGATCAGCTCGCCGACAAGCTGATCTCGGGAGCCGCCAACGCCACCTCCACGGTCGGCGCCGGGATCGGCGCGGCCGCCATGCTGCCCGTGCCTCCCGCCATGCCGGCCGAGCTGGCCGCCGAGATCACCGGGGTCGCCGCGATCGAGCTGAAGCTCATCGCCGAACTCCACGAGGTCTACGGCCTGCGACCGCCCGGCAACCTCAAGCAGCGCAGCGTCGCCTACCTCACGTCGTGGACGGAGGAGCGCGGGGTCGACCTGACCAAGCCGACCACGCTCAACGCGGCGCTCGGCGGCCAGATGAAGCGCGAACTGCGCCAGCAGATCATGAAGCGCATGTTCCGCAACCTGCCCAACCTGATGCCGTTCATGGTCGGCGCCGCGGTCGGAGCGGTCATGAACCGCCGGGACACCCGCAAACTCGCGGAGAAGGTACGTGCGGACCTGCGGGCCCGCGCCGTGGCCTGGAACGCGCTGCCACAGCTCCCGCCCCTGGAGCGGCCCGCCGAGGCCCTTCCCGAGGCGACCAGGGCCGCGGTCGAGGGCCGGATGGTCGATCCGCGGGGCATCGACCCGAGAGCCGTGGACCCGAAGGCCGTCGACCCGAGAGCCGTCGATCCGAAGGACTGAGCCCCGCCGGGGTCAGTCCCGGCCCTGCGCCGCGCGGATGGCCGCCGCCAGGGCCTGCGGCTCGCGGGTGGAGACGTAGACGTACGGGGTCGGGTCAGAGGGGTCGGTGACCTCGACGCGGACCGCGGTCGGCACGTAGCTGCGCATCAGCATGAAGGCGCGCATGTCGGCCTTGTACGTGCGCCAGGCGCGGGCCTCCTCCGCGTCCAGCACCTCCGGGTCGCCGAGCGCCGCCACCGGGATCCGGGCCTCCCCGGCGGCCAGCGTGCCGCCCACCACGCGCACGCGCTGGGAACCGTACGAACTCACCAGCAGCCCCGTCAGCGCGGTGCCCCCGATCAGCCCGGCGAGCAGCGGCAGCGTGCCCAGCGGGAGCAGCATCAGCGCGCAGGCCAGGCCGGTGAGGGCGGTGATGCCCCACCAGGAACGGGGGGCTGTCAGACGTTCGTCGTAGTGCGCGGGGGAGAGCTGCATGCGGCCAAGCCTGCCACGAGGCGACCGGCGGGTAGCCGCGCGGGTAAGGTCTGCGGCTGTGAGTGGACGAAACACAGCGTTGACGCCTCCCGCCGACGCCACGGCGCCGGTGCGGCACCCCGATGCCCCGGCCCCCGGCGAGCTCCTCGGCGCGCACTACGAGCACTGCTTCGGCTGCGGCGACGGCCAGCCGCACGGACTCCATCTGGAGGCCCGCGCGGGTGAGGGCGTGCGCGTCAGCGCCGAGTTCACCGTCAAGGCCGCCCATCAGGGCGCGCCCGGTCTCGCGCACGGCGGCGTCCTCGCCACCGCCCTCGACGAGACCCTGGGCTCCCTGAACTGGCTGCTGCGCGTCATCGCCGTCACCGGCCGGCTGGAGACGGACTTCGTCCGGCCCGTGCCCGTGGACACGGTGTTGTACCTGGAGGCCGAGGTCACCGCCGTCGCCGGCCGGAAGATCTACTCCAGCGCGGTCGGCCGAATAGGCGGACCGCAGGGGCCGGTCGCGCTGCGCGCCGACGCCCTCTTCATCGAGGTGAAGGTCGACCACTTCATCGACAACGGACGGCCCGAGGAGATCCGGGCGGCGATGGCCGACCCGGACCAGGTCAGGCGCGCACGCGCCTTCGAGGTGAACCCCTGATGTCTGAGAACAACACCGGCGTGGACGTGGCCATCCGGCGCGTCGACCCGGAGGTGCCGATTCCGGCCTACGGGCACCCCGGCGACGCCGGCTGCGATCTGGTCACCACGGTGGCCGCGGAGCTGGAACCGGGGGAGCGGGCGGTCCTGCCCACGGGGATCTCCATCGCCCTGCCCGAGGGGTACGCGGCGTTCGTGCACCCCCGCTCGGGCCTGGCCGCCCGCTGCGGGCTCGCACTCGTGAATGCCCCCGGGACGGTGGATGCCGGGTACCGTGGGGAGATCAAGGTGATCGTGGTCAATCTCGACCCGCGCGAAAGCGTCAGGTTCGAGCGTTTCGACCGCATTGCCCAGCTGGTTGTCCAGCGAGTCGAGCAGGTGCGCTTCCGCGAGGTGGCGCAGCTTCCCGACTCGGCGCGGGCCGAGGGGGGTTTCGGCTCCACCGGTGGTCATGCGGCCGTGGCCGGATCCGGCGCTGGTCAGCAGGGTGGGAATGGCTACGCTTCGGTCGTACACGACCGGGAAGGACAGTGACGTGTTCGGACGTCGCAAGAAGAACGACTCCGTCAAGGACGGCGGCGCGGCCGAGCAGGTCGTCGACGGCGTCGGTGCCGATGAGCAGGACGGCACGGAGGAGAACGACGCGGTACAGCCGCGCAGGGTGAACCTGCCGCCGGCCCCGCGTCCCGACGGCCCGTGGGACATCTCCGAGGTCCCCGGCAACCCCGAGGACGGCCGGGTCGACCTCGGCGGCATCCTCGTACCGGGTGTCGAGGGCATGGAGCTGCGCGTCGAGGTCGCCGGGGACGCGATCGTCGCCGCGACCGTGGTGCTGGGCGACAGCGCCGTGCAGCTGCAGGCCTTCGCCGCGCCGCGCAAGGAAGGCATCTGGGGCGAGGTCCGCGAGGAGATCGCCGAGGGCATCACCAAGCAGGGCGGCATCATCGACGAGGTCGAGGGTCCGCTGGGCTGGGAGCTGCGCGCGCAGGTCCCCGTACCGCTCCCGGACGGACAGACCGGCGCCCAGCTGGTCCGCTTCGTCGGGGTGGACGGCCCGCGCTGGTTCCTGCGCGGTGTCATCTCCGGCCAGGGCGCGGTGCGTCCCGAGTCGGCCGGTGTGCTGGAGCGGATCTTCCTGGACACCGTCGTGGTCCGCGGCGAGGGCCCGATGGCCCCGCGCGACCCGATCGTCCTGAAGCTGCCGAACGACGCGCAGATGGTGCCGGACGGCGTGCAGACCGAGGAAGCCGGCGACCAGGAAGGCTCCCGCTTCGGCGGTGGCATGGGCCAGCTGGAGCGCGGCCCGGAGATCACCGAGGTCCGCTGACCCCGGCTCGACCGCTCGTGGCCGTGGGCCGCACTCCTCCGGGGGTGCGGCCCATTGCCGTACCCGCGGAGGTACGGCCGTACCCGGGGGCGTCAGGGAAGCGTCAGAGATCGGCCCGCGGCAGGTCATCGGCGCGTGAACGGGGCCGGCGTCCCGGAGAATGGCCGCATGGGACGCGGCAAGCTCAGGATCTATCTCGGCTCGGCCCCCGGTGTGGGCAAGACGTACGCCATGCTCTCGGAGGGCCACCGGCGGGTGGAGCGCGGCACCGACTGCGTCGTGGGCTTCGTCGAGCACCACGGGCGGCCGCGCACCGAGGTCATGCTGCACGGCCTGGAGCAGGTGGAGCGCAAGGAGCTCGTGTACCGGGGCGCCGCCTTCACGGAGATGGACGTGGACTCCCTGCTGGCCCGCAAGCCCGCCATAGCCCTGGTGGACGAACTGGCCCACACCAACGTGCCGGGCTCGCGCAACGCCAAGCGCTGGCAGGACGTGGAGGAGCTGCTGCGGGCCGGGATCGACGTGATCTCCACGGTCAACATCCAGCACCTGGAGTCCCTGGGCGACGTGGTGGAGTCGATCACCGGCGTGCGGCAGCGGGAGACCGTCCCCGACGAGGTGGTGCGCCGGGCCGACCAGATCGAGCTGGTCGACATGTCCCCGCAAGCCCTGCGCCGCCGCATGGCGCACGGCAACATCTACAAGTCCGACAAGGTCGACGCGGCCCTGTCCAACTACTTCCGCCCCGGCAACCTGACCGCGCTGCGCGAGCTCGCCCTGCTCTGGGTCGCCGACCGGGCCGACGAGTACCTCCAGCAGTACCGGGGCGAGCACAACATCCGCTCCACCTGGCAGGCGCGCGAGCGGATCGTCGTGGGCCTCACCGGGGGACCCGAGGGGCGCACCCTCATCCGGCGCGCCTCCAGGGTGGCGGCCAAGGGCTCCGGCAGCGAGATCCTGGCCGTCTACATCGCCCGCAGCGACGGGCTGACCGCGGCCTCGCCCAAGGAGCTCGCGGTCCAGCGGACCCTGGTCGAGGACCTCGGCGGAACGTTTCACCATGTGATCGGCGACAACGTCCCCGAGGCGCTCCTCGAATTCGCCCGCGGGGTCAACGCCACCCAGATCGTGCTCGGCTCCAGCCGCCACCGCTCCTGGCGCTACGTCTTCGGCCCCGGCGTCGGCGCCACCGTCGCCCGCGACTCGGGGCCCGACCTCGACGTCCACATCGTCACGCACGAGGAGGTCGCCAAGGGCCGCGGCCTGCGCCCCGTGGCCCGCTCGGCGGCCCGGCTCGGCCGGACCCGGCTGGTGGCCGGCTGGGTGGTCGGGGTGGCCCTGCCGCTGGCGCTGGCGACCCTGCTGACGCACGTCGACACCGACCCCGGCCTCGCCAACGAGATGCTGCTGTTCCTGGCGCTGACCGTGGCCGCGGCCCTGCTCGGCGGGCTCTGGCCGGCGCTGGCCTCCGCCGCCGTCGGCTCCCTGCTGCTGAACTACTACTTCGCCCCGCCCATCCACCGCTTCACCGTCTCCGACCCCAAGAACATCGTCGCCATCGTGGTCTTCTTCGGCGTCGCCGGCTCCGTGGCCTCCGTCGTCGACGCCGCCGCCCGCCGCACCCACCAGGCCGCCCGGCTGCGCGCCGAGTCCGAGATCCTCTCCTTCCTCGCCGGCAGCGTGCTGCGCGGCGAGACCACCCTGGACGCCCTGCTGGAGCGGGTGCGCGAGACCTTCGCGATGGAATCGGTGGCACTGCTGGAGCGCGAGAGCGACGTCGAGCCCTGGCGGCCGGCCGGCAGCGTCGGCCCGAGCCCGGTGGCCCGCCCGGAGGACGCCGACGTGGACATGCCGATCGGCGACCACATGGCGCTGGCCCTGTCCGGGCGGGTCCTGCCCGCCGAGGACCGCCGCGTGCTCGGCGCCTTCGCCGCCCAGGCCGCCGTCGTGCTCGACCGGCAGCGGCTGGTCGGGGAGGCGGAGGAGGCCCGCCGGATGGCCGAGGGCAACCGGATCCGGACCGCGCTGCTGGCCGCCGTCAGCCATGACCTCCGTACGCCCCTGGCCTCCATCAAGGCCTCCGTGAGCTCCCTGCGCTCCGAGGACGTGGAATGGTCCGAGGAGGACCGCGCCGAGCTCCTGGAGGGCATCGAGGACGGCGCCGACCGGCTCGACCACCTCGTGGGCAACCTGCTCGACATGTCGCGGCTCCAGACCGGCACCGTCACCCCGCTGATCCGCGAGATCGACCTCGACGAGGTGGTCCCGATGGCGCTGGGCGGCGTACCCGAGGGCAGCGTGCTGCTCGACGTCCCGGAGACCCTGCCCATGGTGGCCGTCGATCCCGGGCTGCTGGAGCGGACCGTGGCCAACGTCGTGGAGAACGCGGTCAAGTACAGCCCGCTGGACGAGCAGGTGCTGGTGGCGGCCAGTTTCCTCGGCGACCGGGTCGAGGTACGGGTCGTGGACCGCGGGCCCGGCGTGCCCGACGAGGCCAAGGACCGGATCTTCGCCCCCTTCCAGCGCCACGGCGACGCGCCGCGCGGCGCCGGGGTCGGCCTCGGACTGGCCGTCGCGCGCGGCTTCGCCGAGGCCATGAACGGCACGCTGGAGGCCGAGGACACCCCCGGCGGCGGTCTCACGATGGTGCTCACGCTGCGGGCGGTGCCCGGCGGGCGGCAGCAGGCCCCCGTGAGCGTGGACGGCGAGGGGCGCAGCGCGCCCGGGGGGCACGCGGTGGATCTTGACCCCGATCCCGATCCGGTACGCGATCCGAAACGCGATTCGATACGACAGAAGGCAGGACCTCAATGACCCGGGTGCTCGTGGTGGACGACGAACCTCAGATCGTCCGAGCCCTCGTGATCAACCTGAAGGCACGCAAGTACGAGGTCGACGCGGCCGCCGACGGGGCGAGCGCCCTGGAACTGGCGGCCGCCCGCCACCCCGACGTGGTCGTCCTCGACCTCGGCCTGCCCGACATGGACGGGGTCGAGGTGATCAAGGGGCTGCGCGGCTGGACCCGGGTCCCGATCCTGGTCCTCTCCGCCCGGCACAGCTCCGACGAGAAGGTCGAGGCCCTGGACGCGGGCGCCGACGACTACGTCACCAAGCCCTTCGGCATGGACGAACTGCTCGCCAGGCTGCGCGCCGCCGTCCGGAGGGCGGAGCCGGGCGCCGGGGCGGGCGAGGACGAGGTCGTCGTCGAGACCGGGACCTTCACGGTGGACCTCGCGGCGAAGAAGGCGGTGCGCGCCGGACGCGACGTACGCCTCACGCCCACCGAGTGGCACCTGCTGGAGGTGCTGGTGCGCAACGGCGGAAAGCTGGTCAGCCAGAAGCAGCTCCTCCAGGAGGTCTGGGGGCCCTCCTACGGGACCGAGACCAACTACCTGCGGGTCTACATGGCGCAGCTGCGGCGCAAGCTGGAGGCCGACCCCTCGCACCCGATCCACTTCATCACCGAACCTGGCATGGGATACCGCTTCGAGAGGTAGTGGGGGCGCCGGTACGCTTCCTGTATGAGTGCTGAACCGCGTCCCGAGAAGCCCGCGAAGCCGGCGAAGCCCGCCAGGCCGGCGGGCCGGTTCCGCCGGATGATAGAGCGGCTGTCCACCTCGCAGGAGGAGCTGCATTCGGCGGAGCTGCAGGAGGACGCAGAAGCCGCGGGGTGCACGCGGATCTGCGACTGCCACGACCGTCAGATAGTGAAGGTGACCGGGACCCTGCGGACCGTCACCCTGCGGCCGCGCGCGGGCGTCCCCGCCCTGGAGGCGGAGCTGTTCGACGGCTCGGCCGCGCTGGACGTCGTCTGGCTCGGACGTCGCTCGATCGTGGGAATCGAACCCGGCCGTCGCATGATCGCCTCCGGGCGGATCTCGATGAGCCACGGCCGTCGGGTGCTCTTCAACCCGAAGTACGAACTCCGACCGCTCGGACAGGAGCACTGACGGTGACGTCACTCGACAAACCGACCACGCCCGGGACGGATCCCGCCGCGGAACCGACCGAGGACCAGAAGGCCGTCACGCAAGCGGCCCTCTTCGACGCCTTCGGCGGCATCCGGGGCACCGTGGAGACGATGCTCCCCGGCCTGCTCTTCGTCATGATCTACACGATCAACAAGGACGTGAAGCTGTCCGCCATCGCGGCGGGCGCGGTCGCGGTCCTGCTGGTGATCGTGCGGCTGCTGCGCAAGGACACCGTCAAGCACGCCTTCAGCGGGGTCTTCGGCGTGGGCGTGGGCGTGGCCTTCGCCCTGTTCACGGGCAGCGCGAAGGGCTTCTACCTGCCCGGCATGATCTACGGCGCCGGCCTGGGCGTGGCCTTCACGCTCTCCGCGCTGGTGGGCTTCCCGCTGCTGGGCGTGATCCTGGGACCGGTCTTCAAGGAGAACCTGTCCTGGCGCACGCGCAACCCCGGTCGCAAGAAGGCGTACGTCAAGGCCAGCCTGGCGTGGGGCCTGATCTTCCTCGCGAAGTACGCGATCCTCTTCCCGCTGTACTGGTGGGGCGACGCGACCCAGCTCGGCTGGGTGCTGATCGCGCTGAAGCTGCCGCCGATGGTGCTGGCGGTGTACTTCACCTGGCTCTTCCTTGCGCAGGCCCCGCCGCCGATCAACGTGATCGCGGAGTGGGAGGCGGAGGAGGCGGCGGAAAAGGCCGCGAAGGCGGCGAAGGCCGCGGGGGGCCGGGGAGCCTGAGCCGTACGCCGCTGCGTGCTGGTGCTTGCTGCGCAGGGCGGGAGCGGGCTGCGCCCGGGCCCCCGGGGCTCCGCCCCGGACCCCGCGCCTCAAACGCCGGCGGGGCTGGATTGCGGTCGGCGCCGGATGGCACCCGCCGGCCGGACGGCTCCCGTCGCGCAGCCTCGTAGGCACGACGTGCGAAGGGGCGGCTGACCATGGTGGTCAGCCGCCCCTTCGGACGTTCAGCGGGACCGCAGGTCAGTCCGCGGCCTGGAGGAGGTCCTCCAGCTGCTCCTCGCGGGCCTGGGCGGCCACGAAGAGGAGCTCGTCGCCCGGCTCCAGTGTCTCCTCGCCGTGCGGCGTGAGCACCCGGTTGCCTCGGATGATCGTGACCAGCGAGGTGTCCTCCGGCCAGGTGATCTCGCTGATCTGCTTGCCCGCGACCTGGGAGTCGGCGGGCAGGGTCAGCTCCACGAGGTTCGCGTCGCCGTGGCTGAAGCGCAGCAGCCGGACCAGGTCGCCGACGCTGACGGCTTCCTCGACCAGCGCCGACATCAGGCGCGGCGTGGAGACGGCGACGTCGACGCCCCAGGACTCGTTGAAGAGCCACTCGTTCTTCGGGTTGTTCACCCGCGCCACGACCCGGGGCACCCCGTACTCGGTCTTGGCGAGGAGGGAGACGACCAGGTTGACCTTGTCGTCTCCGGTCGCGGCGATGACCACGTTGCAGCGCTGGAGCGCCGCCTCGTCGAGCGAGGTGATCTCGCAGGCGTCGGCCAGCAGCCATTCGGCCTGCGGCACCCGCTCCACCGAGATGGCGGTCGGGGCCTTGTCCACGAGGAGCACCTCGTGGCCGTTCTCCAGGAGCTCGCCCGCGATGGAACGGCCCACCGCGCCGGCTCCGGCGATCGCGACCCTCATGCGTGTGCCTCCTCAGGCCCCTCGGCGAAGGACGCCTCCACCTTGTCGATCTCGTCCGTGCGCATCATCACGTGGACGAGGTCGCCCTCCTGGAGGACGGTCGCCGATGTCGGCAGCATGGCCTCGCCCAGCCGGGTCAGGAAGGCGACGCGGACGCCAGTCTCCTCCTGCAGCCGGCTGACCTTCTGGCCGATCCAGGCGGTGGAGGTGTGCACCTCCGCGAGCTGGACACCGCCGCTCGGGTCGCGCCACAGCGGCTCGGCGCCCGAGGGCAGCAGCCGGCGGAGCATCTGGTCGGCCGTCCAGCGCACGGTGGCGACGGTGGGGATGCCCAGGCGCTGGTAGACCTCGGCGCGCTTGGGGTCGTAGATGCGGGCGGCGACGTTCTCGACGCCGAACATCTCACGGGCCACCCGGGCGGCGATGATGTTGGAATTGTCACCACTGCTCACCGCGGCGAAGGCGCCTGCCTCCTCGATGCCGGCCTCGCGCAGCGTGTCCTGGTCGAAGCCGACCCCGGTGACGCGACGGCCGCCGAATCCGGCTCCCAGCCGCCGGAATGCGGTGGGGTCCTGGTCGATGACCGCGACCGTATGCCCCTGCTGTTCCAGGGTCTGCGCGAGAGCGGAGCCCACTCTTCCGCAGCCCATAATGACGATGTGCACGGCCGTCCTTCCGGCTGTCAGCGGCTCGCTGGGTTCCAGCCTCATTGCTGCTCTGGCTTAACAGGGTCTCAGACCATGGCCCAAGCTACACACGGGCGGTCACCAGTGTGACCATTTGCGGCGGAGGCGGGGCTCCTTTGCCCTGGATGCGCAGGGACTTCCCGCCGTATAGGGGTGGGGGGTTCGTCAGGCTGATTTCGAACGCTTACGATCCTCTGCGTGTCCAAACTGACCGACGTGCCCAAACGGATCCTGATCGGCCGGGCGCTCCGCAGCGACCGCCTCGGGGAAACCCTCCTTCCCAAGCGGATCGCCCTCCCCGTGTTCGCGTCCGACCCGCTCTCCTCGGTGGCATATGCCCCCGGCGAGGTTCTGCTGGTCCTGTCGATCGCAGGCGTGTCGGCGTACCACTTCAGCCCCTGGATCGCCGTCGCGGTCGTCGTGCTGATGTTCACCGTGGTCGCCTCCTACCGGCAGAACGTCCACGCCTACCCCAGCGGCGGCGGTGACTACGAGGTCGCCAACACCAACCTCGGGCCCAAGGCCGGTCTCACCGTCGCGAGCGCCCTGCTCGTCGACTACGTCCTCACGGTCGCCGTGTCGATCTCCTCCGGCGTCGAGAATCTCGGCTCCGCCGTCGATTTCGTCATCGAGCACAAAGTGCTCTCCGCGATGATCATGATTCTGCTGCTCACGCTGATGAATCTGCGGGGCATGAAGGAATCCGGGAAGCTCTTCGCGATCCCGACCTATGTTTTCGTGGGCGCCGTTTTCGTCATGATCGCCTGGGGCGCGTGGCGCGGCATCGTCATGGGCGACACCATGGAGGCCCCCACGGCCGGGCTGGAGATCAAACCCGAACACCAGGGACTGGCCGGGTTCGCCCTGGTCTTCCTGCTGCTGCGGGCCTTCTCCTCCGGCTGCGCCGCCCTCACCGGCGTCGAGGCCATCAGCAACGGTGTACCCGCCTTCCGCAAGCCCAAGAGCAAGAACGCGGCCACCACCCTCGCCCTCATGGGCCTGCTGGCCGTCACCATGTTCTGCGGGATCATCGGCCTGGCCATGGCGACCGACGTCAAGATGGCCGAGAACCCCGCCGTCGACCTGCTGGAGAACGGCACCCCGGTCGGTTCCGGCTTCGTCCAGCACCCGGTCATCTCCCAGGTCGCCGAGGCCGTCTTCGGCAACGGCAGCTTCCTCTTCATCGTGCTCGCCGCGGCCACCGCACTGGTCCTGTTCCTCGCCGCGAACACCGCGTACAACGGCTTCCCGCTGCTCGGCTCGATCCTCGCCCAGGACCGCTACCTGCCGCGCCAGCTGCACACCCGCGGCGACCGCCTCGCCTTCTCCAACGGCATCGTGCTCCTCGCGGGCGCCGCGATGCTGCTGGTGTGGATCTACGACGCCGACTCGACGAAGCTGATCCAGCTCTACATCGTCGGCGTCTTCGTCTCCTTCACGCTGAGCCAGATCGGCATGGTCCGGCACTGGAACCGCCACCTGCGCGCCGAGCGCGATCCGGCCGCCCGCCGCCGCATGCACCGGTCCCGGGCGATCAACACCTTCGGCGCCTTCTTCACCGGCATGGTGCTGGTCGTCGTCCTGGCCACCAAATTCACCCACGGTGCCTGGGTCGCCCTGCTCGGCATGGTGATCTTCTACGGAACGATGTCCGCGATCCGCAAGCACTACGACCGGGTCGCCGAGGAGATCGCCGCCGCCGAGGGCCCGAGCGACGACAGCGTGCGCCCCTCGCGGGTCCACTCCATCGTCCTGGTCTCCAAGGTCCACAAGCCCACCCTGCGCGCCCTGGCCTTCGCCAAGCTGACCCGCTCGGACCGGCTGGAGGCGCTCAGCATCAGCGTCGACCCGGTCGAGACCAAGGCCCTGCGCGAGGAGTGGGAGCGGCGCGGCATCAACGTCCCGCTCAAGATCCTCGACTCCCCGTACCGAGAGATCACCCGCCCGGTCGTCGAGTACGTGAAGGGCCTGCGCAGCGAGAACCCGCGCGACGCCGTCAGCGTCTTCATCCCCGAGTACGTGGTCGGACGCTGGTACGAGCACCTGCTGCACAACCAGAGCGCGCTGCGCCTCAAGGGCCGGCTGCTCTTCACCCCCGGCGTGATGGTCACCTCGGTGCCCTACCAGCTCGAGTCCTCGGAGCTGGCGAAGAAGCGGGCGAAGAAGCGCGCGGAGTGGAGCGCCCCGGGCGCGGTGCGCCGCGGGCCGGTCGACACCCCGCGTGCGCGCCCCAAGGACCCGGCGGGGAAGTAGCCCCCGAGCCCGCCCATCGGCGTGGTGAACGGCCGGACGAGATCCACGTAAACTGGTGGGTCGGCCGTCCGGCCGTTCCTTTTGATCCGATCCGATCTTCTGATCCACATCTCCTTGGAGTCTCCCCACCATGACGAGCGAGCAGAACGAGAAGCAGTCACTGGTCGGGGAGGAGTACGAGGTCGAGGTCGGCCCCGTCGCGCACGGCGGGCACTGCATCGCCCGGACCGCCGAGGGCCGTGTCCTGTTCGTCCGGCACACGCTGCCGGGCGAGAAGGTCATCGCCAAGGTCACCGAGGGCGACGTCGACTCCCGCTTCCTGCGCGCCGACGCCATCACCGTCCTCGACCCCTCCAAGGACCGCGCCCCGGCCCCCTGCCCGTACGCCGGCCCCGGCAAGTGCGGCGGCTGCGACTGGCAGCACGCCAAGCCGGGCGCCCAGCGCCGGCTCAAGGGCGAGGTCATCGCCGAACAGCTGCTGCGGCTCGCCGGGCTCACCCCGGAGCAGGCCGGCTGGGACGGTACGGTCATGCCGGCCGAGGGCGACAAGGTGCCCGCCGGGCAGGTCCCGCAGTGGCGCACCCGCGTGCAGTACGCCATCGACGAGGACGGCGTCGTCGGCCTGCGCAAGCACCGCTCGCACGACATCGAGCCGATCGACCACTGCATGATCGCGGCGCCCGGTGTCAGCGAGCTCGGCATCGAGCAGCAGGACTGGCCCCAGATGGCCACCGTCGAGGCCATCGCCGCCACGGGCTCGGGTGACCGCCAGGTCGTCCTGACCCCCCGCCCCGGCGGCCGTCTCCCCCTCGTCGAGCTCGACAAGCCGGTCTCGGTCCTGCGCGTCGAGGAGAAGGACGGCGGGGTCCACCGCGTCCACGGCCGCCCCTTCGTGCGCGAGCGCGCGGACGGCCGTACGTACCGCGTCGGCATGGGCGGCTTCTGGCAGGTCCACCCGCAGGCGGCCGACACCCTGATCAAGGCCGTCATGCAGGGCCTGATGCCGCGCAAGGGCGAGATGGCCCTCGACCTCTACTGCGGCGTCGGCATCTTCGCGGGCGCCCTGGCGGAGCGCCTCGGCGAAACGGGCGCCGTCCTCGGCATCGAGTCGACGAAGCGCGCGGTCGAGGACGCCCGCCACAACCTCACGGACTTCCCCCGCGTCCGCATCGAGCAGGGCAAGGTCGAGCAGATCCTCCCGAAGACCGGCATCACCGAGTGCGACCTGGTCGTCCTGGACCCGCCCCGCGCGGGCGCGGGCAAGCAGACGGTCCGCCAGGTGGCCGGCCTCACCCCGCGCCGCATCGCCTACGTGGCCTGCGACCCGGCGGCCCTCGCCCGCGACCTGGGCTACTTCAAGGAGGCGGGCTACAAGGTCCGCACCCTGCGCGCCTTCGACCTCTTCCCGATGACGCACCACGTGGAGTGCGTCGCGATCCTTGAACCGGTCGCTAAGAGCTCCTGACCTGCAGGTTTGTCGATGCGCATTATGTGCGTTGTGGGCGTTACGGGCGATATCTTGACGCTGATCTGACGCTCGTGACGCTCATTTGACGCTCGTCGGGCTTGATTTTTGACGGTGCGTCAGTGATTTCTGACGGTGTGTCGGCAATGAAACGCCGCCCCTCGGGCCGGGCTACGCACCTGCTCGGGAGGCGGCTTTCTGCGTGCGGTGGCAGGCCGGATGTCGACTCTGTCCGGGCGCTGGCCGAGCCTTTCCCGCGCACACGCTCTGTAGTGGAGCGCCGCTTCTGGTGAGAGCGTGAGGTGGGTGCATGCACCGCTGGTCCCCGTTGAACGACCGTCAGCGAGAGCTCCTTCGGCGGCTGGGTGTCGGCGAGAAGCCTGGCGTGGCGTCGGCTGAACGGCTGTCCGCGTACGCGTTGCGAGACCGAGGCCTGCTGGTCGTCGTACGCCGCGGCGGGGCGGTGCTGACCGAGGTCACCGAGGCCGGGAAGTTCTACCTGGAGCACGATCGCCATCCGGAGGATCCGCGGTACGCCGCGGTGCTCCAGGAGGCCGACAAGAGGACTCCTCTGCCGCACGCGGAACGGCCTGCGGCCCGGGTGCGGCACGCCAGGGCGGCGGCCGATAGGCCGGCAAAGGCGCCGACCATCCCTGTGCCCGCCCAACTATGCACCCTGCACCCGGTGGTGGCTGCTCTCAAGACAGACCCGTTCCGGCTCGCCGTGCCCGTCGCCGTTCGGAGCAGGGCTCTGCGCCTGCTCCAGGCTCTGTGCGCGGAAGCGGTGAAGCGCGGCCACGCGGTGCGGGAGAACCCGGTGGCGGAGCACTACCGGAATCGGCCCTATTCGTCCCGTGGTGCGTACATCCCCTCCCGCAACTCCCGGCGTCAGGGCGAGGTGGACCTGGGCGTCGGCGACTTCACGTACACGGTGACGATCAAGCAGGAGTCTCCGCAGTCCGTAGATCCGGAGCGGGCGCAGAGCCTGACGATCGAGCTTCCCCGTAGCCGTTCGGGCCGTCAGGGCAAGTGGGCCGACCGGAAGCGGTGGAGGCTGGAGGACATTCTCGGCGTGATCCTGCGGGAGGTGGAGGTCCGCGCGGGGGAGGCCGCCCAACGCCGGATCGACGAGGAGCGGGCCAAGGGGGACCGGAAGGTCCGGTGGCAAGCGGCAGTTGACTCGGCTCGGGAGCGGGCCATCCAGGCTCAGCTCGCCACAGTCCTGCGCGGGCAGGCGAAGGACTGGTATGAAGCGAGGGCGCTTCCCTCGACACCGAGGAGGTCCGCCTCTCCCGCCGCGCGGCAGCTCGCGCCCGCCTGTCAGGACTGGGACTGGGGCGACGCTGGCAGGCGGGGGTCGGCTGCGGCCTCAGGTGTGGAGGCGGCTGTTGGGGCCCTCCCGGTCGCCTGCGCTCTCGTCGTTGAACCAGTAGTCGCCGGCTGCCAGATAGCGGAAGGAGTGCGTGGTCTTGGCCGGCAGTGTCACGGTGACCGCCCTCTTGCCGTCCTTGCGCGGCGTGAGGGTGTGAGCGCCAGGCTGCCACTCGTTGAAGTCCCCGACCACGCTGACCGGCCCTGGTGGGGTGTCGGCGGGAAGGATGAAGGTGACCTCGGTGGTGTCCTTGCGAAGCGTGCGCTCGAGCATGACAGGCTCCTGCCGGTCGGGGTGAAGGGGCTGTGCGGCCTCATCCTCACGCCGCGGAGGAGCGTGCGCCTGCCGACACGACGGGCCGGGGCCGCGACCCACTCATCACGCACGGTGACTCAAATGGTGCGGCTGGTGACGTTTCGTGTCAGCGTGGTTCGGGGAATCCCCCGATCGACCTCCCCCCGCGCCCTGCTGCCGTCACGCGGTGCGGAGCGGGCCTGGGACGCAGGCCCCGAAGGACGCGACCTCATCGACCGGATCTGTACGAGTGCACCGGCCCTGCTGCGCCCCGGCGGCGTCCTGCTGATGGTGCACTCGCAGATGTGCGGAGCGGACACCACAGTGGACCACCTGGAACGAGCCGGGCTGTCCGCGCAGGTGACGGCGCGGGCCTCCGTACCGTGGGGGCCGATCCTGCGCTCCAGGCGGGCCTGGCTGGAGGACCAAGGACTGGCGGACGACGGCGAGGAATGGGAAGAGCTGGTGATCATCCGTGCCCAGCACCTCTGAAAGCGCCGCCCGCGCTCGCTGCGGCCCGGCACGCCGCGTAGCCACGGATCCGCACGGCCCGGTCCTGGTCGAAGGCCCGGTGGAGATCGTCCTGGACGACGGGACAGTCGCCCGGTCCGACCGGTTCATGGTCGCGGTGTGCACCTGCCTGCGCAGCCGCACGTATCCCTGGTGCGACACCAGCCACCGCCCCCGCGAGCGAGCCGATGCATCCCCCGATGACAGGAACTCCCCATGACCCCTACCGGCAGCAGCACAGCCACCGTCGGCCCCGCCCTCGTCCAGGGGCGGGGCGAGCTGTCGGAGGCCGTCAGGGACGCCCTGCGCACCGGCCTGCCACCGGAGTACGCGACCGGGTCGGTCCTGAAGGCCGATCCCTGGGGCGAAGACCTCCAGCTCGCCCTCTACCTCCTCTACGAGCTGCACTACCGGGGCTTCGAAGGCGTCAAAGACGAACGCGAATGGGACCCGGACCTCCTGCGCCTGCGCCAAGCCCTGGAAACCCGGTTCCTCCACGCACTGCGCACCGAGCTCCGCGACGCCCCCCGCTCCGTCGAGGAGGCCTTCGCCCCGCCCCTCGTCGAACCCGTTGACCTGACCGAAAGCGTCAGCCATCACCTCGAAACCGAAGGCGAACTGTGGCAGTTGCGCGAGTACGCGGCGCTGCGCTCCCTCTATCACCTCAAGGAGGCCGACCCGCACGTCTGGGTCATCCCGCGGCTGACCGGCCGGGCCAAGGCCGCGATGGTGGCCATCGAGTACGACGAGTTCGGCGCCGGCCACCCCGACCGCATCCACGCCCGGCTCTTCGCCGACCTCATGACCGACCTCGGCCTGGACCCGACGTACGGCCGCTACCTTGACCAGGCCCCCGCGCCACTTCTCGCGACTGTCAACCTGATGTCCCTCTTCGGCTTGCACCGGGCCCTGCGCGGCGCCCTCGTCGGGCACTTCGCCTGCGTGGAGGTCACTTCCTCACCCGGCTCCCGCCGCCTCGCCAAAGCAATGCGACGCTGCGAAGCGGGACCGGCCGCCGAACACTTCTACACCGAACACGTCGAAGCCGACGCCGTCCACGAACAGGTCGTACGCCACGAGGTCATCGGCGGCCTCCTTGCCGACGAACCCGCCCTGGAACCCGACATCGCCTTCGGCTGCGCGGCGACCGTCCTGCTGGAAGACCGCCTGGCCGCCCACATCCGCGACGCCTGGGACCAGGGGCGCACCACACTGCGCACCCCCTTGCCGCTGCGGTGACCTGCCCGGCCCGTTACGGCCCGCAGAACTCGGGACATGCCTAGTGCAGGATGCTCACCGCGCGGGCGATGACGAGGAGTGAGGTCATCAGAGCGGCGACGCTCTGCACGCTCATCATGAGCTTGGCGCGGGTGGACAGCGGCATGGTGTCGGTCGGGCTGAAGGCGGTTGAATTGGTGACGGACACATACAGGTAGTCCATCAAGGTGGGCACCCAGTCGGACTTGACGCTGGAGCCGTCCGCGACCTCCTGGACGGCGTCGTCGTTCTCGTCCTGGGAGAACCGGAAGTCCGCCAACGGCAAGTCGGCGCGCGGAGCTTGGGTTCGGCTGACGGGGCCGCCCCGGTCCAGTTCCCAGTAGGCCAGGCCGAAGACGATGATGTTGGTCAGCCACACCTGGAACGCGGCCGTCAAGAGGGAGCCCCCTCCTTCACCCCGGTCGAGACCAGGGCGTGGATCAGGATCCCCAGGGAGACCAGATTGCTTGCCGCGATGACCAGGACGAGGGTCAGGGACAGGGCACGGGAGAGCCTGGTCTGGCGCGTGAGCCGTCTGGGATTGATCGCGATCAACGGCACAAGGAGCAGCAGTTCCAGGGCGAGCAGCACATAGCGGGGTCCGAGCAGAAGCTGCTGCGGCAGGACCTGGTAGAGCCCGATCGCCACGACGGTCGCGATCACGGCAGGCAGCCGGGCCTCCCCACGCCTCTCGTGCCGGGGATATCTGATCCGGGCATCGGCGCGACTGCGCGTCATAGTGTCCGTCCTCTTCGCCGGGTCGGGTTTCCTGCCGTGTGACCCCCTCGGGCCGTCGTCCCCCGCGGACTCGCGCTGCACGCTGCGTGGACGGGCGTCAAGCCGGATGCCCGGGCTCCAGGTCCCGGACATCGCTGTAGCGGAGCAGCGCGGGCGGGGTGCCCCGGCTGGGCTTGCACTGGCTGGCGGGGGCCAGCAGGAAGCCCACGTGGTCGCCACCCTCGATCCGCCCCTCGACGCGGCCGGTGAACCAGGTGCGGACCTCCGTCAGGACTGGACTTCCGGCCTCTCCCTGTCGCCAGGCGGCCCGCGCGAACTTGTCCACCCGGTCGCCCGTCTCGCCGCCGAAGAGCTCCGCGAGCGCCCGCTGCTCACGGAGCAGTGCGTGCACGGTGACATACGAGGCCTCGCAGGCGACCCGGTAGGTGTGGTTGGCGGTAGACAGCCAGACGACGAACCGTGGCGGGTGGATCGAGCACTGCGAGGCGAACCCCACCAGGCAGCCCGCCCGCACGCCCCCGGCCGCGGCCGTGACCACGTACATGGGGCCGTCGAGCACATCGGTGAACGGGTCCATCCTCGTCACGGCGGCTCCTCGTGATCCGTTCGGTCCAGCGGGTGACTACCCCGCACATCGGCGTCGGACCGGCAGTGCTTGAGCGGCGCACGGCGGTGTGCGGCCAGATGTGACCGCCCGGTGAGCGGGTGGGAGAATTTCAGTACCACGGGTAGAGCGCGTATGGCCATCCGGCATCAGGTTCTCCGCACCGCGAGGATCTTCCTTCAGCTGCGGCCGTGGGGCGAGGAAACCCTCGTCATTTGCGACGAGCACCCCCTGCGCGGTCTGGGAGGCACCCTCCACAATCCCGCGACCGAAGCATTGATCCACCTCCGGCACCGGGGCATGCTGACCCGTCTGGCCAGAGTCGTGGAACAGGATCACGACAGGGCCGGTCATGCCTGACGTGGCGGTGATCGGCTCCCGCCCCCACGGGATGGTGCGTGTACGCGGCGGCGCCTCGATGTTCGCGATCAGCGCGTCGCGTACGTCCACGACCGAGTGACCGACAGTACGACCGGGGCGCCCCACCGCGCCGCCATCACCGATGGCTGACCCCAGTCACGCCAGCAGGTTCACGGCGT
The DNA here is from genome assembly GCF_026340675.1 of Streptomyces sp. NBC_01264. Classification (NCBI taxonomy): domain Bacteria; kingdom Bacillati; phylum Actinomycetota; class Actinomycetes; order Kitasatosporales; family Streptomycetaceae; genus Streptomyces; species Streptomyces sp. NBC_01264. The sequence goes on along the minus strand of NZ_JAPEOX010000002.1, from coordinate 2,303,754 downwards.
GCTGGAACAGGACGGGAAAACGGGCCGCAGCGGGGGTGATCAGAGGCGCCAGCCGGGGCTGGTTCCGGGCCCACAGCAGGGACTTCGTCAGCAGCCGGTAGTTGCGGGACAGCCGGCGCCACGCGCGTTCGTAGGCCTGCGGCCGACCTTCGCGCAGGCAGCGCACCAGTTCGGCGGCGGCCGTCAGGGCGAGGGCGAGGCCCTCGCCCGTCAGCGCGTCGACGTACCCGGCGGCGTCGCCCACGAACAGCACCCGCCCGGCCACCCGGCAGCGGGCCTGCTGGCGGAGCGGACCCGCGCCCCGGACCGCCGTCCGGCCTGCGGTACCGAGCCGGGACACCAACAGCGGGAATCGGGCCAGCTGGAAGTCGTACGGGAGCCGTTCGCAGGTCAGGACGGCGATGCCGACCTGGCGCGGGCCCAGCGGAGTGACGTAGGCCTCGCAGTCGGCGGACCAGTGCACCTCCACCAGGTCGCTCCACGGCTCGACGGAGTAGTGGCGCCGCAGTCCGTACCGCGGTGGCTGCCGCCCGGCGGTCGGCCGTTCGCCCAGGCCGAGTGCTCGCCGGGTCGGTGAGTGCAGTCCGTCCGCTGCCACGAGGTAGCGGGCGGCCATCCCGTCCGCCGTGACGTAGTCGTCGTGCTGGCTCACGTTGCGAATGCGGCGGGGGAGGACGGGGATGCCGAGCTGGACGGCGCGGGCGGCGAGCGCCTGGTGGAGCAGGGTGCGGCGCGCCCCGAGGCCGTGGCCCGCCCGGAACGCGGCTTCGGCGCGCCGTTCGCCGGCGGCGTCCACGTAGCGGATCCCGCGCAGGGGCCAGCCCGACACCTCCACGCCCAGGGCGTCCAAGGCGCGCACCGCGCCGGGCATCAGACCCTCTCCGCAGGCCTTGTCAACGGGCGCGGGGCGCGGTTCGGCGACCACGACGTCGAACCCGGCGAGCGCTCCGTGGATCGCGGTGGCCAGGCCCGCCGGGCCGCCGCCGACGACGAGGAGGTCGATCACGGGGCCGCGCCCGGGACGGGGAGCGGGCGTGCGGGAGCCAGCGCGTCGTCCTCGCAGCGGATGCGTACGGTCAGCAGGGCGGCGTTGAGGACTGTGAAGCCCAGGGCGGTCACCCAGGCGGTGTGCACCAGGGGAAGGGCCATGCCCTCGACGGCGACCGCCACGTAATTGGGGTGACGCAGGTACCGGTAGGGGCCGCGGGTGATCAGCGGAAGGCCGGGGACGATCAGTACGCGGGTGTTCCAGCGGGGGCCGAGGGCGCTGATGCACCACCACCGCAGCCCCTGGGAAGCCAGTACGAGGACCAGTGCGGGCCAGCCGAGCAGGGGCAGGAAGGGGCGGTCGGCCGCCCAGGGCTCCACGAGGCAGCCGAGCAGTAGGGCCGTGTGCAGGGCGACCATCGCCGGGTAGTGCCCGGCTCCGTATTCGAGGCCGCCCCGGGCCCGGCTCCAGGCGCCGTTGCGGCGCGCCACGGAGAGTTCCGCGAACCGTTCGGCGACCACGAGCAGGATCAGCACGGTGTACGGCGTCATGGCGCGATCACCAGGCCAGCAGGACGAGTTCGGAGGAGAAGCCCGGACCGAAGGCGATCATCAGGCCTGTCGACCCCGGCGGCGGCGCCGCGGCGCGGGTGTCGCGCAGGATCTGCAGCACCGAGGCGGAGGACAGGTTTCCCGTGGCGGCCAGCGCTCGGCGGGAGGGGGCCAGGGCGCAGTCCGGCAGGCCGAGCTCGTCGGCGAGCGCGTCCAGGATCTTCGGGCCGCCGGGATGGCAGATCCAGGCCGTGACGTCCCGCGGCTTGAGGTCGTGTGCGGCGAGGAAGGACTCGATCTCCTCCGCCACGTGCAGGCGGACGAGCTCGGGGACCTCCCGGCCGAGAACCATGCGGAAGCCCCAGTCGCCGACGTCCCAGCCCAGCAGGTGCCCGGTCCCCGGGTACAGGCGGCTGCGCGTGGACGCGACCACCGGTCCGGACGAGCCGGCCGTTTGCGCTGTAGCGGAGGTGTGGTCGTCACCGACCGCCACCAGCGCGGCGGCCCCGTCCCCGAACAGGCTTCCCGCCACCAGATTCGCCATCGAGGTGTCCGCTGGCTGCAAGGTGAGTGAGCACAGTTCGGTGGACAGAAGGAGCGCCGTGGAGCCCGGCCGGCCTGTGAGGAGGTCGTGGACCCGGGCCAGCCCCGCCGCACCGGCGGAGCAGCCGAGTCCGAACATCGGTACCCGCTTGACGTCGGGCCGCAGGCCGACCTGCGCGGCCAGCCGGGCCTCCAGGGAAGGCGCCGCGATGCCGGTTACGGTCGTCGAGACGACCAGGTCGATCTCCTCGGCCCGCACCCCAGCCTCCTCGAGTGCCCGCTCGACCGCTTCGGCACCCAGGGCGACGGCGAGTTCGACGAAGAGGCGGTTGGTGTTGCCGAAGTCGCCGAGCTCCCGGTACCGGTCCAGGGGGAGGACGAGGTGACGCGTCTCCACCTGGGCCGCCCCGTGCAGCCGTCGCAGGAGCGCGCCGTCGGCCCCGGACGGCAGACAGGAAGCGAGGACGTCGGTGATCTCCTGCTGCGTGTAGCGATGTGGCGGGAACGCCGTGCTCACCGCGAGGACCCGTGTCATTGGTCCAACATAGGGACAGCGGAGCGGCGGCACGCTGAACACGGCCGCCACGGGCGCGCCGGACCCATAGCGTGGTGCGGTGCCCGCCACCACCGACGAAGGAACCACCGCGCCCACCGCGCCCGCAGGGTTGACGACGGCCCGGCGACCCGCGCATGTGGGCTTCCTGGGGCTTCTGAAGGCCAGTCACCCCGTGCCCGCTGCCGCCGTCACCCTCCTCGCGGCCCTGCTGGCCGCCGCCGTCGGGCTCGGACCGGCGGCCGCGGCCACAGCGGCGGCCGCGGTCGCCGCGGGCCAGCTTTCGATCGGCTGGAGCAACGACCGGCTGGACATGCGGCGCGACGTAGCGGCCGGCCGCCACGACAAGCCGCTCGCCACAGGGGAGGTACGGCCGGGAGTGGTGGCCGCGGCCTCGTGCACGGCCCTGCTCGCCTGCGTTCCGCTGTCGCTGGCCTGCGGCGCCCGGGCCGGCTGGGTCCACCTCGGCTGCGTCGCCGCGGCATGGTCCTACAACTGGTGGCTGAAGCACACCCTCGCCTCCTGGCTGCCGTACACCGTCGCCTTCGGACTGCTCCCCGCCTTCCTGACCCTGGCCTCGCCGTCAGCCGGATGGCCCCCGCTGTGGCTCACCGCCGCGGCGGCCCTGCTGGGGACCAGTGCCCACTTCGCCAACACCCTGCCCGACATCGACGAGGACATCGCGGGCGGTGTGCTGGGACTCCCGCAGAGACTGGGGCGACGCGCATCCATCGCGCTGGCCGCCGGCCTCGCCTTCGCCTCTTGCGCGGTGGTGACCCTCGCTCCGCCGGGCCCGGCGCCCCTCGCCGGCCGGCTGCTGCTGGGCGTGACACTGGCCCTGTGCCTGGCCGCACTGGCCGCACCGCCCTCCGTCGCACGCGGCCGGGCGCCCTTCCTGATCATCCTGGCCCTGGCCGGAGCCGACGCCGTACTCCTGGTCCTGGCCGGCCACGCCCTGCCCGTCGGATGAGTCCGATCTATGGGCGGACGCCCGGGAACCAGCTCAGCGCAGCGGCCGGGGCGGCGGGGCCATCGCCCACCGGATCGTGCGCGTCAGGGCTTGCCCGGACAGGCGTACGCAGATCCCCCTCGGGCCCGTCGCGGGGCGCAGGCCGAGAAGGGCGGGAGCCCATGGTGGCAGCAGGTCGATCGCGTTCGCGGCCAGCAGCGCATACGGGGCGCGTGCGGGCCAGGGCAGCGGCGGGTGCCGGAGGATGAAGCGGGCCGCGTCGAGGGCCTCGGGCGTGGCCCGCAGCTCCGGCCGGTACTCCGTCAGCAGGGCTGTCAGCGCGCTCCGGTCACGGGGCGGGTCCACCACACCGAGGGCCGTTGCCACCAGCGCGGTGTCCGTGACGTAGGCGTCGCAGCCCGCCGCGTCCAATGGGTGCGAGCCGAAGCGCTGGTGCGCCCGCAGGAAGCTGTCGACCTCGGCCGCGTGCACCCAGCGCAGCAGGTGGGGATCGGCCGCGCGGTACGGCTCGCCCGCCGCGGTGACGCCTTGTATCCGTTCGTGGACGGCCCGAACCCGGTCGACGGCGTCCTGCGCGTCCTGTGCGGTGCCGTAGGTGGTGACGGCCAGGAAAGTGCTGGTGCGTTGCAGCCTGCCCCACGGGTCGCCACGGAACCCGGAGTGCGCCGTGACGGCGGCCATGGCGAGCGGGTGCAGGGACTGGAGCAGGAGTGCGCTCAGGCCCCCGACGAACATCGAGGCATCGCCGTGCACCGTACGGATGGGCCGCTCGGGACCGAACCAGCGAGGTCCGGGCGTGCTGTGGATCCGGGCGCGGTTGGCAGGGCCCGACGGTCCGGCCACCCGGCTGAACAGCGTCGAGCCGAGCCGCTCCCGCAGGCTGCGGCCTCCGGTCGCGGGCATGTCCATGGTGGTGTCCTACCCGCGGGAGCTCGGCTCAATGCTTCGGCCGGGGGCGCCGAGAGGCGTCCTGCGCGACGGCCGCCAGACCCATGCCTCGTCGGGAGCGCCCTGCGGGGGCTCCAAGAGCCGGGTCAGACCTGTCCTCGCCATTCTCAGGTAGCGGAGCCGCGGTCTTCGATGAAGCACTTGAAGCGCTTCCGGTCTCCCTCGTGGCTTTGTTCACGAGTTTCGGTTCTGGCTCAACTTCTGGATGCTGTTGGTGATCTTGTCGAGACCCCCTGGCGTAGTTACAGAGCGCTACGGCTCCGATCCGGCCTCGCCATCTGCCAGATCTTGCGGACACCGCAAAGGGCCGCCGCGAGCGCGACCACGGCGAAGGAGACCACCAAGAAGGGGCTCTTACAGCTGGCAGCGGTCACGGTCATGCAGAGGCACACCACCCAGTCAACCCAGGTCCGTTTCAACAACGCCGGCAACTTGTTCATAGTCCCCTCCCTGGCGGGAGCGTAGATCATGCAGCTGAAGAGCCAGGCCAGCCGCGACGTCGGAACCGGGCTGGCCGACCCGCTAGAAGTGGCCCCGGCTCTGAAGGTCATCCGCCCCACGCGTGACCGAAATAGAGAGGTGTGCGGAGCATCGAGCCAGCTCAAATCTGGTGGAAATGGGCCGGTATGCAGAGCGCGACGTGCTCGTTCTCGGACGGGGGGGGGCAACTCCGAAGCCGGTTTCACCACGCGAGTCTCCAAAACAGACACGTGCCGGTTGGGTGGCGCGCCCGACGCCCCCGGCCGGACCCGGCCTCGTAGCCTGGCGCGATGCGTCAGCACGATCTTGTCGTCATCGGTGCGGGATCCGGCAACTCCGTCATCGACGATTCGTTCGCCGACCTCGACGTGGCCATCGTCGAAGAGAGGTGGTTCGGCGGAACCTGTCTCAACGCGGGCTGCATCCCGAGCAAGATGCTTGCCTACACCGCGCACGTGGCCCGGACGGTCAGCGAATCCGGCACGTACGACGTGGACGCGCAGCTACTCGGCGTGCGCTGGCGGGCGATGCGGGACCGGGTGTTCGGGCGCCTGGACGCCGACCGTGAGGAGGGCCGCCGGGGCCGTCAGGAGTCCGACTTCGTCACCGTGTACGAGGGAAGGGCGCGTTTCGCGGGCCCGCGGGAGCTGCGGATCGACCTCGCGGGCGGTGCCGTCGACATCAGCGCCCGGCAGATCGTCATCGCCACCGGCGGCCGCCCCTCGGTGCCCCCGCCCGTCGCGGAGTCGGGACTGCCGTACGAGACGTCCGACACCGTGCGGATCGACACGGCGCCCCGCCGGTTGGCCGTCCTCGGCGGCGGCTACATCGCGGCCGAGCTCGCGGAGGTGTTCGCGGCGGCCGGCAGCTCCGTGGCCATCGTGGAGAAGGAGGACCGGCTGCTCGGCCCCCAGGACGAGACGGTCGCCGAACGGTTCACGGAGCTGGCCCGTTCCCGCTACGACCTCAGACTCGGCCGGGAGGTCACCGCCGTCGGGGGCCGTCCGGGAGCCCTGCGGCTGACCCTCGACGACGCTTCGACGGTCGAGGCGGACATGCTGCTGGTCGCCACGGGCCGCGTGCCCAACAGCGACCGGCTGAACCTCGACGCCGCGGGCGTCGCCACCCACGACGACGATCGCATCGTCGTCGACGCGTACCAACGCACCACCGCGGAAGGCGTCTTCGCACTCGGCGACATCTGCACACCGGTACCGCTCAAGCACGTGGCCAACCGCGAGGCGCAGGTCATCGCCCACAACCTCCGCCACCCCGACGACCTGATCGCGCCGACCACGACCTGGTGCCCGCGGCCGTCTTCACCCGCCCCCAGATCGCCTCGATCGGCGCCACCGAGCAGGACTGCCGCGACCGGGGCCTGGACCCGCTCGTGGGCGAGGCCCGGTACGCGGACATCGCCTACGGCTGGGCGATGGAGGACACCACCGGCTTCTGCAAGGTGCTCGCCGAACGCGGCACCGGCCGCCTGCTCGGCGCCCACCTCATGGGCCCCCAGGCCGCCACCCTCATTCAGCCCCTCGTCCTGGCGATGACCCTGGGCATCGACGCGTCCACCCTGGCCAGATCCCCGTATTGGATCCACCCGGCGCTCGCAGAAATCGTCGAGAAGGCCCTCCTCGACCTCGACCTATGACGACGGGCCGGGGGAGGCCGGATTGGCCGACGTTCCGCGTGACACGAGCACGAGTCGACGCGCCGTCGGCGGTCTGGGCGCTGGACGCCCAGTCCCGGGCATGGGCCCGCACCCCGGCTCTGGTCTCTGCGTTGATCGGGTCATGAAGAAGATCACTCTCATGCTCTCTCCATCCTCGCCCTGGCGCTCGCCGGTCCCGGCGTCGCTTCGGCCGCCGCGGACGATTCCGTACCCGTCGTCGAGCCGTGCCCGCAGGAGGGCAGGCAGTTCTACCCGGACCCGGACTACACCAAGTTCTGGGAGTGCTTTGACGGCACCGCCTACCGCTTCGACCGCCCTCCGGGCGTGCACTGGAACCCCGGCTTGACGCCTGCGACTATCCGGAGCACGCCTGCGTCGATCCTCCGAGTGCGAGGAGCGGCCGGCCGCTGTCGAACCCAGGCGGTCAGTCTGACCAGGTGAGTGGCGCTCGCATTGCGTTGTTCACGCTGCCGATGTGAGAGGCGGACGCCGCTTGGTGTCTTGCGGGATATCCCGGGGCAGGAGCGGGGGCTATGCTGCGATGGACGTCCCGGTCCCTGACGTGGATAGCGCGCTTGTCGTGCAGGTGCCTGCGGGGTACAGAGGGTCCCCCGGTTCACCTCAGGCGCTGTCCTTTTGAGGCGAAACGTGTCGATTTGGTGGTCCTGGAGTCCAGGTCGCCAAGCCGATCGCTCGCCCGACCTGTCCGGGCATCCGACCACAGGAGATACGCGTAAGACGGGGCCGAGAAGACCGGCCCGCCCGGCGCCGCACCATGTGGTCCCAAGAACCGAGGCGCTATGCCTGTTCTGCAGAGCTTGAACCTCCACCGGCACGACCGAGGCGATGAAACGACGATCACCCTTGCGGGTGAGCTTGATCTGGATACCGTGGCCCAGCTGCGGGCGATGGTCGATGACTGCCTGCGCGAGGGAGTGCGGACCATCGATATCGACCTGAGCGCGCTTGCTTTCTGCGATGTCAGCGGCCTCAACGTCTTCCTGGCTGTCGCCGCGCGCACCGCTACGGTCAAAGGGTCGCTGTGCCTGCATCACCCGCGCCCGATGCTGATCCGGCTCTTGGCCCTGACCGGCACCGGTTTCCTCCTCCACCGGCTACCCCGCGCGCCCGAAGTCGGCGCATGGGTCCCGGCTGTGGTGTACCCCAGGCTGCTGGCCTCATGACCAGGACCGGCCACAGCGGGCCCGCCCGGCTCTGTCGCAGGGCGAGCGGTGATGGCAGATGATCAGTGACCGCATGGCCTCGGTCCTGCGCACGCTGCAACTCGACGACCGGTCCCAGGGCGTCGACGACGCCACCCTGGCCGGCGCCCAGGCCCTGGGCGTGGACGGTCTCGCGGTCTCCCTGGCCACCGCAGCCAACCTGACCGAGCTCATGTGGTGCTCGGACCTCACCACGCGCCGATTCGAGGACCTGCAACTGACCCTCGGCGAGGGGCCGGGACCAGAGGCGGTCCGTACCGGCGCGATGGTGTGGGTACCAGACCTGGCCCGGGTCCGACACGCCCGCTGGCCGGCACTGTCCATGGAGGCCCCCGACCTGGACGCCCGCGCGGTGTTCTGCTTCCCGATGGGCATCGGCGCGATCCGCGTCGGCGTCCTGACAGCAGTGCGCCGAACGCCGGGTCCACTGACCGGCCAGCAGACCGACGATGCGCTCACGCTGGCCGCCGCGCTGGCCGCCCGCTGCCTGGGCAGCGGCGAACCACCTCTGGGCACCCACGCGCCGGTGGACTCTCCGCACGCCTTGCAGCACGCGGTGGTCCACCAGGCGACCGGCATGCTCAGCGTCCAACTCTCCCTGCCCCTGCCCCAAGCTCTCCTACGACTGCGCGCGCACGCTTACAGCAGCGGACGTTCCATCACCGACATCTCCAAGGACGTGGTGGATCGGCGGCTTCGCCTGGACCACAACGGCACTGGCAACGGCACGCCCCCGACCGCCGTAGACAAGGACTGATCACCGTGACCCGAGAACAACACGTGACCCAGGTCTTCGTGGAAGTCGCAGACTCCCTGATCGACGACTTCGACCTCATCGACTTCCTCCAGCAGCTCTCCGTGCGCTGCATGGAACTGCTGGACGTGGCCGCCGTCGGCATCATGCTGGCCGACCAGCATGAGGTCCTGCAGACCATGGCAGCCTCCGACGAACACACCCGACTGCTGGAACTCTTCGCCACCCAGCACGACCAGGGCCCCTGCGTGGACTGCTACAAGAGCGGCGAGCCACGCACCAACATCAACTTGAGCGACCCCCAGATCACCTCGGGCTGGCCACAGTTCGCCCCACGCGCCGCCGAAACCGGGTTCGTAACCGCCAACGCGATCCCGCTCCGGCTGCGCGGCCGGGTCATCGGAGTGATGGGCCTGTTCCAGACCGACCCCGACCCGCTCAGCGCCCAGGACATCGCCCTCGCCCAAGCACTGGCGGACGTGGCGACCATCGCCATCCTGCAGCAGCGCACCGTCGCCCACAGCGAGGTCGAGCGCGTCCAACTCCAGCACGCCCTGACCAGCCGCATCGTGCTGGAACAGGTCAAGGGCATCCTGGCGGAACGCTGGCAGGTCACTGTCGACGAGGCATTCGCCGCGTTCCGCTCCTACGCACGCGCCCATCACCACCAGCTCGCGCAACTGGCACGCCAGATCGCCGACGGCACCTTCGAGACCACCCAGATCCCCCACCCGGACCGATCCCGGCCCCAGGCCTGACGCGCCATTCTGCGGGGCTGGATCTCACAAGTCGCGCAGGGCCTCGCGAGATCGAGCCAGTCGAACAGCCTTTTGGGGCAAGGGTTCTGACGGTGTCTCGTTAGCTCGCTAGGTTCCCCTCGTGCCGGTGATCACCACGGTGCCGTCTGCGCGTACCGCACGGACAACAGAGGGAAGAGGACGCCCCGGGCGGGGCGCGTGGGAGGGGATCTGATGATTGACCGATTCGCGTACGGGATGCGGCGCCGAACTGCGGTAGCCGTCGCAACGCGCCCAGCCGCCGTCGGTCACACCTCCTGACCTCCGTGGGCAGAACACCTAGCGCAGCCTGCCGGACCCCGGGCCTGGGGGAGGCGGTGAGGGAGGCAGCGGGCCGCTGATCGATTTCCCCGGCTGTTCCACTGGCGACTCGGCCTGGGCCGGGTTGGTGCTGCTGGCTTCGGCATGCATGAGGCGGATGAGTTCGCGGTGCCAGTCGGTGAATTCCTCGCGGATGGCATGCGCAGCCTTGGAGTCGAGGCCGTAGGCGGCGAACTGCCTGTCGGTGTGGTTCCCGACACGGGCGAGGGCTGAGACGTACTCGTCGAGGTTGGGCTCGGCTTCGTTCTGCGCGGCGAGGTCGAGAAGCCGGGCGCGGGTGTACCCGGCGTCGAGGAGTGCCTTGACGTCGATGGCGTCCCGGACCTCGGCCCGGCCGAAAAGGGCGCCGGTCTTGGCGGCGGCCAGGTCGTCGAGGTGGAGGACCGGGCCGAGGTCCGACTCGACGGGCGGATGGTGTAGAAGGTCGCCTACCAGTTCGACCTTGGACTGGGCGCCGGAGGCGGGGTCGGTGACGTGCAGACGGGCGTATACCTGCGCCTGCTGGGTCACCTGGACCACGTACCCGGCCGCCTGGTACGCCTCGACGAGGCGGGCGATCGCCTGCGGCAGCTCGCCTTCGGCCCGCCCGATCGGGGTGAACAGGTCGACGTCGTCGCTGACGCGGCTGACCAGTCGATGGGCCTGGACGGCGTACCCGCCGGCCAGCCGGTAGCCGAAATCCTCGGCGAGTGCGTCCAGGCCGATACGGATCAGCCGGTGATGCAGATCCTCCACTACGCGGCCGCCGCCGACGTGCTGGCGAGCTCAGGGAAGCGAGCCTCCCAGGCGGCTCTCGCCGGGCTGGGCAGGAATAGCGCCCGCCAGTGGGTACGCAGTACAGCGATGTCGAGGTGTGCGTGCAGGTCCCCCGGCGTCTGCGCCTCACGGATCACCCGCTCGTACATCAATAGCACGTCGGCGTCGTCGGACAGGTCGTATTCGTAATGCGGGCCCCAGTCCAGGTGCCGGGGCAGGACCACGAGGCCGTCCTCCGGCCCGCTCAGCTCCCCGAGCGAGTCCGGCAGGGTGTACGGCCGGAGCTGTGCGTACCTGCTGCTCATGCTCACCAGCATGCCCGAAACCGGGGCCCCGCGGGACGCATACCTGCGATGGCGGCGCTCCCGGGAGCCCGCCGAGGCAGGGCGCGTGGCAGGCTCGCCTCCGCGTTCCAGGCATCTGACCTGGGCCGGACCAGGGGGTATCGGCTCCTTGGAAGTGCTGGAGGATAAGCCCCTGGCCCTTGCTGCGCTGTCTCGGCGGGAGTACTGAGGGCGGGCGCAGGACCCTCAGCCAGGTCGGCATGGTTCTCCGGACCTCTCGTGGAGCCCGGGGTGTCCCTCCGCGCCTGACCGGCTTCCCGGGTGGCTTGGTGCTGAGTGGCGCAAGGCGCGGGCGTCAGTGGACGGCCCGTGCCGGGGCCCTTTTCGCCCGGTCAGAGGCAGGCAAGGAGCGTCAGCGCGCTGCACATAGCGCCCACTCTGCACGTAACGCATACCGGCAGCCTGTCCAATTTGCGCCATGCAGGCCGCTGACCTGCGGTTTCCTTTCACATGTTTTTGATAGACCTTATTTCGATGACCCAGCATGTCGAGTGTGTCGCGATCCTTGAGCCCGTTGGAAAGGGCCTCTGACCTGCAGGTTAGGCCGATGTGCGCTATGTGCGTTGTGGGCGTTACGGGCGATATCTTGACGCAGATTTGACGCTCGTGACGCACGTTTGACGCACGCCGCCGTCGATGCCTGACGAGTCGTCAGGCATCGACGGCGACTCCTCGGAGCAGATCGCGATCCTGCTCTGGGCGGCACCCTTTTCGGTAGTGGGCAACAGAGCCGGTCGGTGTGAGGCCCGCGCTCTGCCTTCTCTCCATGAATACGCTCTGTGACAATCGGCGGGGCCTAGTAGCCGGGACCGTAGGGGTTCCACCCGTGCAGGAACGGCTGTAGGTCGCTGGCGCGCGGTTCAGGAATCTCGGGTAGGCGGAGCGTCCCGTTGAGCGGGTTTAGGCGCTCCACATGATCGGCAGCCCAGGCGATCCATGCCTCGGCTCCGTCTCTCTCCGGACCGGTCGCCAAGGTCTGTGCGTGGATACGGAGGGCGCCGATGTACTCGGCCAGACCCGTTGCGCGGCGCCATGCCCGTTCCTGCGCTTCGAGATGCTGGACTCGGGCCGCCTCGGCGAAGTCGATCTTTGCCCGTCGCATTGCGGCCTCCCACTGCAGCCGCTTTTCCCGCGCTGCCTCCAGATCGGCCAGTCGTTTGCGCTCGGCGGCCTCGCCCCGAAGCCCCACTTCCTGCACGATCTCGGCGAGCTGGTCCTCAAGCGGGCAGGCGGCCATATCGGCCCACTCGCCAGCCCTGTGTCGCAGCCCGCCGCCGACACAGATTCGTAGACGTTCGGCGGGGGAGGTGTCGTACCGGGGAATCCTGACCCAGGAGTGCTTCTCGGCGTCCGAGAGTTCCTTCTTCGTGGGGATGTGTTCGGTGCGGTCCTGTTCCTGCAGGATGAGGAAATCGCATCGCTGACCTTGGGCCGTGATGGTGAAGTGGGGCGGGCCGTTTCGCCGGCGGTGTGGTGCGGGGGCACTGTCGGCCGTGCCGAATGCGCTGGCGTACCCCAGCTTCTGCGTTGCGGTGAGCAATGCGTGGATGAGGCGGAAGGCTCTGCCCTGTACAGCTTTGGTCAGGGCCATGGGCTGGGGGTGCGCCTGCAGCGCTTTGACCACCGGATGCGGCGTAGTGAGCCGTGCCGGTACGGGGACGGGCGGCAGCACGGCAAAGCGCCAGGCGGGGGTGTCGACGAGCCGGATTTCATATCCGTCGTTGCACCAGCCTGCGTGCAGTTCCTTCGTCGCGGGGATCTTTCCGGACCGGCGTGCCGCGGCAACGCGGATTGGCCATTTCTCGGTCTCCCGACCACTGGCTTCGCGTTTGACGATACGGCCGCCGGCCTCCGCGAGCTCTTCCAGGAGCTGCTCTGTAACGGTCTTGGCCTTCTTGCGCGGAAGTGGCCTGGTCCGCTGCACCGGCAGGGGCAGGGCTGCCTTGGTGCCGGAATTCTCGATCTTGGCCATGTCGGATGACTGGATTTTCGCCCGTGGCGGGGGAGCGGTGTTCTCGCCACGAGGCTGTTCCAGCGGTTGAGACCCGTGCTCCAGATACTGCTGGCCGGCCTCGGTGAGCACGACGGACCACTTGCCTTGCCGCTTGGAGACTCTGACAAGTCCACGGCTGTGTAGGGCCTGGCAGCTGAGTTTGTATCCAGTTCCTTCCCATACGCCGTCAGGGCAGCCTCGGCCGACCCATTGCAGTACCTGTTGCTGCCGTTCGTTGACCTGTTGTGGCACTTGAACTCCCCACCGCACGAATACCTCACGGACATGCTCTCAGCCGCGCTCCGCCTGGCGCGGTCGGAAGAGACTGAGGGGTGGGCTGACGGCGGCGAAGACTCGGACAGATGTAGGCATGGCCGCTTGCGGTGGCTAAGGGTTGTCCCGTAACTGCTGGCCGCGGGTGAGATGATCTTGGCGTGGCTGGTGTGATCACGGCGTCGGAGCCGTCTTGGATAGCCCCGTTCACCGGGCTGAGCCCGCGCTGCTTCGGGAAGCTCGTGACGGTGCTGCGGCGCGAGGGGGCTGATGGGGTCCGCAAGGGCCGGCCGTGGAGCCTTCCGCTGGAGGACCGGGCCCTGCTGGTCGCTGCGTACTGGCGCACGAACTTGACGATGCGCCAGCTCGCCCCGCTCTTCGGGGTCTCGAAGTCCGCAGCGGACCGCATCATCGACCATCTCGGGCCGATGCTCGCGCTCCAGCCCCGCAAGCGGTTCGCCAAGGACACCGTGCTGATCGTGGACGGCACCCTGGTGCCCACCCGAGACCACGCGATCGCCGCGCAGTCGAAGACTACCGGTACTCCACGAACCACCAGGTCGTCATTGACGCCGACACCCGACTGGTCGTCGTGGTCGGCCGGCCGCTCGCCGGGAACCGCAACGACTGCAAGGCCTGGGAGGAATCCGGAGCCAAAGCCGCCGTCGGCAAGACCCTCACGATCGCCGACGGCGGCTACCCGGGCACCGGACTCGTCATGCCACACCGCCGACGCAAAGGCGAAGAACTGCCCGACTGGAAGCAGGCACACAACAAGTCCCACAAGCAGGTCCGCGCCCGCGTCGAGCACGTCTTCGCCCGCATGAAGACCTGGAAGATCCTCCGCGACTGCCGCCTCAAAGGCGACGGCGTCCACCACGCCATGCTCGGCATCGCCCGCATGCACAACCTCGCCCTCGCCGGATAGGCGGACGGGCCGCACAGCGAACAGCCACGTCCAGGCCGACCCAAAGATCATTTACGGGACAGCCCTTAGGCTCGCAGTCGCTCGCTGGTGGCCGCCGTGGACGCTTGCTGATCGGCCTGTGGCGTGTGCTGCCCGTTTCCCGATCATCCGAGGAGGCGGCCATGGGCAGAGCGAGTGCCCGTACTAGCCTGGCTTTCCGTACAGAGGCGTTCCGGTGTCTTGGTCAGGGGAAGGCTGGTTAGGCCTTGTGATCCCGCTCGGCTGCGGCCAGGAGGGGCCTGGCGAGTGGATCGCGTGAACGGTGGGCCGCTCGTGCTTCCGGTGATGGGGGCCTGAGTGTAAGCAGGAGCGGGCAGAGGCACCGCGGACGAGGGTGTCGGTTCGAGACGAGAGCGGGTTGGTTCATGTCGGTCATGGCGCGAGAGCAGATGGATGTCGTCGCAGGTGCGCTGGCTCCCTGCGACCTCGTGCCCCGGGAGGCGAAGCTGGCGCTCGTCGAGGCCTTCGGTACGGAAGCCGTTGTGGCCTATCGCTCTGACGTGCGCGAGCGGGAGCGGCGGGCAGCTGATGGGATGCCGCCGCTGACGAGACCTGACGTGCTGGACCTCCTCATGTCGCTGCCCCTGGGCGAGCAGGTTCCTGCCGACTCCTTGAGTGAGCGGGAGCGGCGGGTGCTGAAGTCGCTTCCGAAGGGCGCGGTGGTCCGGAGGGACGGGGCGGTCACCCGCCGAGCGGCGCATCCTGTCCACATCGATATGGCGTTCGTGCCCGGCCGAAGTTGGGAGTCGGCGATGGAGAAGGCCGAGCGATTTACTCCGTTCTGTTCTCGCGCGGTAGTAGTGGAGGGCGCATTGCGGCGCAAGGATGATGCCGTGCTGCGCGCGGAATTCTTTGGCATCGGCCTGCTCGCGCTGCAGGGGGACTCGGTGGAAGTGGTAGTCCCGCCACGCCCCTTCGTGCGCGGGCCTGTTCAGCGGATCTCACACAGGGTCACCGGCCACCCGGCAGCCGATCATGAAAACTGCGAAACTCCAGTACTACGTGATGTCCACTCGTGCGCGACACGAGCCGCACTTCGGATATATGAGGGGAGAGGCCCGAGCCGCCTGAAGGAGATTCCTCACCATGTGTTGGCACGCGCGTAGGGCGGCTCAGCTGGGACAAAGTGGCCGCGGTTCTGTGCACGAGTGGGCGCGTACGGTCACATGGCGACCGCGCGCAGCTGGCCAAGGGCATCGACGACGTCCCGTGTACGGTCCGGGCGGGGGTCCGGGAGGGCACACACCGCGTTGCGAATCAGCCAAGTGCTTTCGTCCCTGTCGTCCGCTCCGTCTGCTGGGGGACAATGGCCGCGATGAGCGTCACCACCACTGCCCCGGAGCCTCGACCGGACAGCTACAACCCCTTCGCCCACCTCACCGTGCAGAACACAGGTCTCTACCGGCAGGTGATGCGGGCCTTCGTCGTGGCCAAGGAGCGGTTCGCCGTCCATCTGCGTCCGGAGGACGTGCACGCCGCGCTGCCGGCCGACGCGCGGCCCGCCGAGCTGGAAGCCGTGGTCAAGGCACTGGACAGCCTCGTCGGCTGGGGGAATCTGCGGGCCGATCCCGACACTGCCCGGGTCACCGCTGTCGAAGACTTCTACCGGAAGCGGTACATCTACCAGCTCACCCGGGCCGGGGAAGCGGCCGAGGAGGCGTTGGGCGTTTACGACGAGGCGCTCGGGCGGCGCGGTGCGCTGCAGGCCGTCGCCCTGCACGACATCGTGACCCAGTTGCGGGCCCTGCTTGTCTTGGCAGCTGAAGAACAGCCGGATCAGGCCAAAACGCATCTGGCGCTTGACGCGCTCGCGAGCCGGTTCGCCGCGCTCGCCGACAACGCCCGCGCCTTCATGGGGTCCCTGCAGCGAACCATCGACCTCCATGATGTGGAAGAGGAGGTGTTCCTCGCCTACAAAGACCGGCTCATCCAGTACCTGGAGCGGTTCATCCAGGATCTGATCACCCTTGGGGGGCGCATCGCGCGGCTGATCCTGGAGCTGGAAGACGACGGGAGTATCGGGCCGCTGCTGCGGGCTGCCGCCGTCCGCGAGGCGGCCGATGCCTCGCCGGAAGAGGTCGAGCACGCGGAGAAGGAGGCGTATGAACGGTGGGAGGGGCGCTGGGCCGGCCTCGCGGCATGGTTCATCAGCAGGGACGGACGCGAGTCGCAGGCCAGGCTGCTGCGCGGCAGGGCCCTCGGTGCGATTCCCCAGCTCCTGGCCGTCGTGCGGTCGCTGAACGAACGCAGAGCCGGACGCTCCGACCGGTCCGCCGACTTCCGTACCCTGGCCCGCTGGTTCGCCGAGGCACCCGACGACGACGCCCGCCACCGGCTGTGGCGCACCGCCTTCGGGCTGTATCCCGCCCGGCACCTCACCGTAGACGCCGAAACGCTGGCCGCCCGTGCGGCACGGCCTGTGCCCGCGGCCACCCCGTGGGCCGAGGCCGAGCCGCTGCGGATCAGCCCCCAGCTGCGCCGCACCGGCAGCTACGAGCGGCGCGGCAAACCCCGCAAGGTCGAGGACCGGGAGGAGCGACGCCGCGGACTCGCCGAGATAGCCGCCAAGCAGGCCGCCGAGACCGCGGCGGCGCGCGCCCGGCTCGTCACGGACGGGATCACCCGGCTGTCCGGGGTCGGTGAACTCGATCCCTCCTCCTTCGGGCTCTTCCTCCAACTCCTAGGCGACGCGCTGGCCACCTGGCGGCCCGGTATGCGGCACACCGCGGCCACCAGCAACGACGGCTCCATGGAGATCCGACTCACCGCTGTCGCCGATGGCGGAACCGCGGAGATCCGGACACCCGAAGGCATCTTCCGGGGTCCCGACCATCTCATCGAGATCATCGACCTGACGAACGGAGTCGGCGATCGATGAACGGGACCCCGCTCGCCGAGGTGCTCGACGGCCAGCACGCAGCCGATCTCCGCAAGGCTGCTCGTGCCCTGCTCAAGCAGCCTCTGCTGCTGGCCCACGGCCGGTACGCCGACGAGTTCCGTCTCGTCCGGCGACATGCCTCCGAACTGCGTGAGTGGTTCGACCGCAATACCGGGTGGTCGCTCCAGACGGATGCCGAGGCCGCCCGCCTGCGGAAGATACCGGGAGCTCTCAGCGACCCGACACACCCCGCGCGCGAGGCGAGCCGCGCGGCCGCCCCGTTCACACGGCGCCGCTACGTCCTGCTCTGCCTCGCCCTTGCCGCCCTCGAACGCGGCGAGGCGCAGATCGCACTCGGCCGCCTCGCCGACCAGGTGGTGATCGACGCCGCCGACCCCCACCTCGCTCGTGCGGGCATCCAGTTCACCCTGGACCGCCGGGACGAGCGCCTCGACCTCGCCGCTGTCGTACGGCTCCTGCTCGGCCTCGGAGTGCTGCGGCGCGTGGCCGGCGACGAGGACGCGTACGTCAGCGGAGCCGGCGACGTCCTGTACGACGTGGAACGCCGAGTGCTGGCCGGGCTGCTCGCCGCGCGCCGCGGCCCCTCCACCGTGCACACGCAGGCGCTCGGTGACCGGCTGGCCCAACTCGCGGCCGAGACCGCTCTGGACAGCGACGAACTGCGCTTCCGCGCGATGCGGCGCTCACTGACCCGCAGGCTGCTGGACGACCCCGTGTTGTACTACGACGAGCTGACCGACTCCGAGCTCGGCTACCTCACCCGCCAGAGGGGCTTCCTCACCACCCGCATCACCGAGCTGACCGGACTGGTCCCCGAGGTGCGCGCCGAAGGCATCGCGATGGTCGACCCCGACGACGACCTCACCGACGTCCGCATGCCCGAACAGGGCACCCACGGCCACATCACCTTGCTGCTCGCCGAGCACCTGGCCGCGGCCGGCGGTCCCGTTGCCGGCGAACAGCTGGCGGTCAGGGTCCGGGAACTCGCCGCCGAGCACGGCGGATTCTGGGCCAAGTCCGCACGGGAGCCCGGCATGGAGGCCGAACTCGTGGAACAGGCCGTCGCCCGACTCGCCGCCCTCGGGCTGGTCTCCCGTACGGCCCACGGGGTGGCCCCACGGCCGGCCCTCGCCCGGTACGCGGTCGGCGAGACCGTCGTACTCGAACCAGGTACCGCACGTATGCCCGCGCAGCGAAAGGCCCGCACGCCGTGACCCGCCTCCCCACCCCGCTGCGCTCCCGATGGCAGCCGATGCGCATCGGCCTCGTCGACCTCTTCCACTACGACGTCGAGGAGTTCCACTTCCGGGACGGGCGGCTGCTCCTGCGCGGCAACAACGGCACCGGCAAGTCCAAGGTGCTCGCCCTGACCCTGCCCTTCCTGCTCGACGGTGACCTCAGCTCACGCCGAGTCGAACCCGACGGCGACCCGGGCAAGCGGATGGAGTGGAACCTCCTCCTCGGCGGGGAGCATCCGCACTCCGAGCGGCTCGGCTACACGTGGATCGAGTTCGGCAGGCGGGACGAGACGAGCGGCGAGCAGCACTTCCGTACGCTGCTCTGCGGCCTCAAGGCGGTCAGCGGGCGGGGCATCGCACGTCATTGGTACGCACTCACCAGTCAGCGGGTCGACCACGGCCAGGAGGCCGCTGCCGCAGCCGAGACGTCACTCAGCCTGCTCGACGCCACCGGCACAGCGCTGTCCCGGGACCGGCTCGCCGAAGCCGTCGCCGGGTACGGCCTGGTCTACGACCAGGCGAAGACCTACCGCAGGGCCGTCGACGAGGCACTCTTCGGACTGGGCGAGCAGCGCTACGGCGCACTGGTGGATCTGCTCATCCAGCTGCGCCAGCCGCAGCTGTCCAAGCGCCCCAACGAGGCAGCTCTGTCCCGGGCCCTCACGGAGGCGCTGCCACCCATGGACCAGGCGGTCATCGCCGACGTGGCCGAGGCCTTCCGATCCCTGGACGAGGAGAAGGAGGAATTGGCCGCGGCCTCCGCCGCCGAGCGGGCTGCCACCGCCTTCCTGGACCACTACCGGCGCTACGCACGCATCGCCACCCGGCGGCGCGCGCGTCTCCCGCGCGTCGAGCACTCCCGCTACGAGCACCTGCAGCGGGACCTCGCCGAGGCACAGGTACAACAGACACGTGCCCAGGAGGACAGGGCGGCAGCCGAGGAACGGATCTCGGTCCTGGAGGAGGCCGAGGCCCGCCTGCGAGCCCAGGACGCGGCCTTGCGCGAGGGACCCGAGATGCGCAGCGCCCGCGAGCTGGAGCAAGCGGCCAAGGCGGTGGAACGTGCGGAACAGGCCCTGGACCGTGCCCGGGACGACCGAGACCAGGCCGCGGCGCTGCACACCCGGGCCCGCGGGCGGCTGCAGGCCGCCGACAACCGGCTGCAGGCCGCCGGCCGGCTGGCCGAGAGCACAATCGCTCAAGCACGGGAGGCGGCCGCTGCCGCACGGATCGACCTGCCCGGGGACGACGGGCCAGCGGAGTCCGAACTGCGACGGATGACCGAGGAGGAGACGGAACGGGCCGAGCGCGCGCTCGCCCACGCGGAGGACCTCGCGGAGAGGGCCGAGCGCGCCGCCGAGGGCCGGCGCCGGGCATCCATCCGCCTCGACGAGGCGAACGCCGATCTCGACCACAGCACCGCGGCGCACGGCTTGACCGAGGAAACCGCCGTACGGGCCGGGCAGGCCCTGCTGGACGACGTACGGGAACACGCCCGCGCCTGCACCGAGCTGGACTACCCCGACCTGACCGGCCTGCTCGACGAACTCCAGGAGTGGACGGGGCACCTCGACGGGCCCTACCCGGCCCGCACCCGGGCGGTACGGGCCCATGGCGAGACCTCGGCGCTGCTGGCCGATCAGGCAGCCGAAGCGGCGCGCCGGGCGGTGGCGCTGGCGGCGCGCACGGCCCGGGTCCGGGAGGAGCTGACCGCTCTGGAGGCGGGCGGCCGACGAGGGCCCCAGCCCCCGCACACCCGCACCCCGGGCCTGCGTGACCAACTGCCCGGCGCACCGCTGTGGCGGCTGGTGGACTTTCGGGAGGAGCTCACGGGCCAGGAGCGCGCCGGACTGGAGGCGGCACTGGAAGCCTCCGGGCTGCTGGACGCGTGGGTGCTTCCCGACGGCTCGGCCCTCACCGCAGAGGGTCACGACGTACTCCTCTCCCCGACGACCGGGCCGGTGACCGGCACCTCGCTCGGCGCACTGCTGCGTCCGGCGGTGGACGCCGGCGACACCCGTGCGGCGACGGTGGGCGAAGCCACGGTGGCACGGCTGCTCGATGCCATCGGCGCGGGAGGAGACGGCGGAGCAGACACCTGGACGGGGTCGGACGGGTCCTTCCGTGTCGGCACGCTCACGGGCCGCTGGGCCAAACCCGCTGCCCAGTACGTCGGTGAGGGAGCACGAGAGGCTGCGCGGAGGTCCCGTATCGCCGTCCTGCGGGGTGAACTCGATCTACTCCAGCAGGAGTCCGGTGAAGTCGGGGCGCAGTCCGAGAACGTGGCCGCGCGGCGCCGCACCATCGACGCCGAGCTGTCCCGCGTGCCCGACGAGAGCCCCCTCGCCCGGGCGCACGCCCAAGTGGCCGCTTCCGCCGATGGAGTGCGCCGGACCCGCGTGCGATGTGAGGAGCGGGCCGCAGACGTCCTGGAGGCGGCCGAGCGGGCCGAAGCAGCCGCCACCGAACTCACCGGGACCGCCGCTGAACTCGGGCTGCCCCACGACCGGGCCGGTCTCGCCGAGGTACGCCGGGCCCACGGTTCCCTCGCCGTGGCCCTGGCCGCCCTGTGGCCGATCCTTCGCGAACGCGGAGAGGCGGCCCGCCAGGCCGAGGAGGAAGGGGCCGAAGCCGTGCAGGCACAGGAGCGGACCGCCGAACTCGCGCTGCGCACCGAGGAGGCCGGGCGCGAGGCGGCCGCGGCGGACGAGCGTCACACCACACTGCGCTCCACCGTCGGAGCCGCCGTCGCGGAGCTCGAACGACGGCTCACCGAGACGGCCGAGGCCCTGAGCGTCTGCGCCGCAGACCAGCGGCTCACGCGAAAGCAGCATGCCGAGGCAGACAGGGAGGCGAGCAGGGCGGAGGGACGCATCGAGCAGCTGGAGAAGGGACTTGCGGGCGCGTCCGAGGCACGTGCGGAGGCGATCGCGGGGCTCCAGCGGTTCACCGCCACCGGCCTGATCTCCGTTGCCGTACCAGAGCTCCCCGTTCCGGCCGCGGACGACGGCCCCTGGGCGGCCACCCCGGCGATCGTGCTCGCCCGAGCGATCGAGTCGGGCCTGTCCGCGGTCGACGACTCGGACGCTGCCTGGGAACGTGTACAGCGCCGACTGAGCGAGGAACTCAAGACCCTGCAGGACACCCTGTCCCGGCACGGACACACCGCCTCCGCCCGGATGGTCGAGGACGGCATGGTCGTCGACATCGTCTACCAGGGCAGGGAACGCGCCGTACCGGAACTGGCCGATGCGCTCGGCATCGAGGTCGGCGAACTCACCCGCATCCTGTCGTCCCACGAACGGGAGATCCTCGAAACCCACCTGATCACCGAGGTGGCGGGCACCCTCCAGGAACTCATCGGGGCCGCCGAACGGCAGGTGCGCGACATGAACGCCGAGCTGGAGCACCGGCCAACCTCCACGGGTATGAAGCTGCGGCTCGTCTGGAGGGCCTCCCGCAGAGCCCCGTCCGGGCTCCTCCCGGCGCGCGAGCGGTTGCGTCAGTCCGCCGATGCCTGGACCGCGGAGGACCGGACTGCCGTGGGCGAGTTCCTGCAGATGCAGATCGCCCGGCAGCAGACGGAGGACACCTCCGGCAGCTGGCTCGAACACCTCACCGTCGCACTTGACTACCGCACCTGGCACGAATTCGGGGTCGAGCGACACCAGCACGGCCGCTGGGTCCCGGCCACCGGCCCTGCATCAGGCGGCGAGCGGGTTCTGGCGGTGTCCGTGCCGCTGTTCGCCGCGGCCTCCTCGCACTACGCCAGCGCGGCCAGTCCACACGCCCCGCGCCTGGTAACTCTCGACGAGGCGTTCGCAGGGGTGGACGACGACTCGCGCGCCAAGTGCCTCGGGCTACTGCATGCGTTCGATCTGGACGTGGTGATGACCAGCGAACGCGAGTGGGCCTGCTACCCGCAGGTACCCGGCGTCGCCATCGCCCAGCTGTCGCGGATCGACGAGGTGGCGGCAGTGCTCGTCACCCGCTGGGAGTGGGACGGCACGAGGCGGCAGCGCCGTGAGGACCCGGTCAGACCTCCGGACGTGACCGAGGGTGCGCAAGCCGACGTGGCGGGATCGGAGCCGTTGTCGACGTGATGTCCGATGGCGTATCCGCCGACAGGGCCCGCTTGCGGCGCCTGCTGGGCGACCCCAGTACGAGCTGGCTGGTAGACCGGGTGCGCCGGCGCCTGGAGCGCGAGCAGCCGCTCACGGGCCCGGTGTCCCTCAGCGGCCCGACCGAGGGGCAGCGGACAGCAGTCGAACGGCTGCTTGGCCGCTCTCCGGGCAGCGGCCGATCCCTGACCGTTCGGCTCGAAGACGTGGATGCCTTGCTGCGCCGCTCCGGCGTGAGCCCGAACGGGCTCGCCTCCGCTGTCACGGCCCTCACAGGGCCGGTCGTTTCACTCGACAGAGCGAAGGAAGCCGATGCGAGGGCCTGGGAGGAGGCGTACCTCCCGCTGATCGCCCTCGCGGACGAGATCCCGGCTCTCGACTCGTGGACCGGTCGTATGCGCGGTGATGGTCTGTTGCGACGTCTCGTGGGCACACCCGACGCCGCACATGCCCTCCTCGGTCAGGTCGCCACCGTCCTGCGCGGCCTCCCCGTCGACCCGCCCGTCTCGCTTCCCGCCTTCGCAGCCCGATTCCTGGGCGCTGCCCACGCTCTCGACGACGACACCCCGCTGGCCACCGTCACCCTGGCAGGAGTACGAGCACTGACCGGTTTCCCCGATGGCGCGGGCGCCGAATGGCGCCGGGAGGCCTGGGCGTCGGCCGGGTTGCTGCGAGACGAGCTGTCCTCGACCGTCCTCACCCTGAACTTGCGGGGCACTCCCGCCCTGGACTGGGCGGCCGACGCGGGCGAACCGTACGTCCTGACCCTGCGGCAGCTCATCCGCAACCCTCCCGGCATCTCCGCCCCATCGATCCGGATCTGCGAGAACCCGACCGTGATAGCGGCGGCGGCCGATGTCCACGGCGCCGACTCCGCCCCGTTGATCTGCCTCCAGGGACAGCCCTCGGTAGCCGCCGTCACTCTCTTGCGGCAGCTGCACCAAGGCGGAACCACGTTGTACTACCACGGCGACTTTGACTGGGGAGGCTTGCGCATCGCCTCCGCGCTGCTGCGCCGCGTCCCATGGCTGCCCTGGCGCTATACGACTGCTGACTACCGTGCCGCGGCCCTCCCCCATCGGGGCGGCCCACCCCTCACCGGACGACCGGCCGAAGCCCCCTGGGATCCGCGTCTACCCGACGCGCTTGAGGAACTGGGCGTCCGCATCGAGGAAGAGACCGTCCTTGACGCACTGCTGTCCGACCTGGCCTGATGGCAGGGCAGACGGTGGTCAGGCACCCAGGCCGTGGCGCTCATCTGACGCTCGCCCACGTACCGGATCTACTCGTGGGGCGGTGACCATGAGGGCGTGCGGCCCTCTCGACGGGTCCGCCAGCAGGTGGGCCAGGCGCGGAGCGTCGTAGCCCGCGTGGACCATGATCGTGATGTCCGTATCACCTGCCTGCCACTGCCCTACTTCGACGAGGCGGTCAGCATGGGCTCAATGGGGTTGGCGGGGTCTGGCGGGGCCCCTACCTGCACGTGTGCAACCGTGGTACGTGGGATGCCGAACTGGCTGGTCGTCAGTGGACCGTTCTCACATGCGGCCTGGTCGTCGCTGACGGCCAGGAACGAGGCGAGGGTGATATGCCGGTACCAGCTGTGGAAAGGCACAAGCACAGTGTGCGCCGCACGTGTTGGCCGGCACCGGGGCGATGACGTGTGGGGTACGCCTTGCGGCAGAGCTGGGTGAGGGGGTGGGTAGCGTAGGTCCAGGGGTGCCGCGGGCACGGGAGGGGAGTACGAGGATGGGTTTGAGTGGACCGCAGGCGGTACCGCGGCAGCTTGCGGAGGTGGAGGGGGTGCTGGAGCGCATTACCTTCGCGAACGAGGAGACCGGTTACACGGTGGCTCGGGTCGATACCGGGCGTGGTGCGAACGATCTGCTGACGGTGGTCGGGGCGCTGCTCGGTGCGCAGCCTGGTGAGTCGTTGCGGTTGTATGGGCGGTGGGGGTCGCATCCGCAGTATGGCAAGCAGTTCACGGTGGAGAACTACACCACGGTGCTGCCGGCCACGATCCAGGGCATCCGGCGTTACCTGGGTTCCGGGTTGATCAAGGGGATCGGTCCTCGTTTCGCCGAGCGGATCGTGGAGCACTTCGGTCTCGAGAGCCTCGATGTCATTGAGGAGGAGCCGGGGCGGCTGATCGAGGTGCCGGGCCTGGGTCCCAAGCGGACCGCGTTGATCACGGCGGCGTGGGAGGAGCAGAAGTCCATCAAGGAGGTGATGGTCTTCCTGCAGGGTGTCGGCGTCTCCACCTCACTGGCCGTGCGGATCTTCAAAAAGTACGGCGACAGTTCGATCGGCGTGGTCAAGAACGAGCCCTACCGGCTGGCCAGCGACGTGTGGGGCATCGGCTTTCTGACCGCTGACAAGATCGCCCAGGCTGTGGGGATCCCGCACGACAGTCCTGAGCGCGTCAAGGCGGGCCTGCAATACGCGCTCTCGCAGAGCAGTGACCAGGGCAACTGCTTCCTTCCCGAAGAGCGCCTGATCTCCGACGGCGTGAAACTCCTGCAGGTCGATGCCGGGCTGGTCATCGACTGCCTGGCCGAGCTCGTCACCGAGGACGGCGTGGTCCGCGAGAGCGTTCCCGGCCCGGATGGCGAACCGGTCACGGCCGTGTACCTGGTGCCCTTCCACCGGGCTGAGGTCTCGCTGGCGAACCAGCTGCTCAGGCTTCTGCGGACGGAGGCCGACAAGATGCCCGCCTTCGGCAGCCGCAGCCCGAAACCGGTCGACTGGGCGAAAGCGCTCGCGTGGCTTGCTGCGCGGACGGGTGCGGAGCTGGCGCTGGAGCAGCAGGAGGCGGTGAAGCTGGCGCTGACCGAGAAAGTCGCGGTCCTGACAGGCGG
Source organism: Streptomyces sp. NBC_01264 (assembly GCF_026340675.1). Lineage (NCBI taxonomy): Bacteria > Bacillati > Actinomycetota > Actinomycetes > Kitasatosporales > Streptomycetaceae > Streptomyces > Streptomyces sp. NBC_01264. The sequence continues at coordinate 2,278,502 of NZ_JAPEOX010000002.1, read as the reverse complement.
CCCCGGGTGCGGGAAGTCGTTCACGGTGAAGTCGATCGTGACCCTCGCCCTGGCCAAGAAGGCGAAGGTGGTCCTCGCCGCTCCGACAGGCCGGGCGGCCAAGCGTCTGTCGGAACTCACCGGGGCACCGGCCTCGACCGTGCACCGCCTGCTGGAGCTGAGACCCGGCGGCGACGCCGCCTACGACCGCGACCGGCCGCTGGAAGCGGACCTGGTGGTCGTGGACGAGGCATCGATGCTGGATTTGATCCTGGCCAACAAGCTCGCCAAGGCGGTAGCTCCCGGCGCCCACCTGCTGTTCGTCGGGGACGTCGACCAACTGCCTTCGGTCGGCGCCGGCGAGGTACTGCGCGACATGCTCGCCGCCGACAGTCCCGTCCCCTCGGTACGGCTGACGAAAATCTTCCGGCAGGCCCAGCAGTCCGGAGTGGTGACCAACGCCCACCGGATCAACCAGGGCCTGCCGCCCCTGACCGATGGCCTGCCCGACTTCTTCCTCTTCGTGGAGGACGACACCGAGACCGCTGCCAGTCTCACCGTCGACGTCGCGGCCCGGCGCATACCCCGGAAGTTCGGCCTTGATCCGCGCCGCGACATCCAGGTGCTGGCCCCCATGCACCGGGGCCCGGCCGGCGCGGGCAACCTCAACACCCTCCTCCAGGCCGCCGTCACACCGGCCCGGGAAGGGCTGCCAGAACGCCGTTTCGGCGGGAGGACGTTCCGGGTGGGCGACAAGGTCACACAGATCCGCAACAACTACGAGAAAGGAGAGAACGGCGTCTTCAACGGCACCGTCGGCCTGGTCACCGCCCTCAGCACCGAAGAGCAAAAACTCACCGTCATGACAGACGAGGACGAAGAGATCAGCTACGACTTCGACGAACTGGACGAACTCGCACACGCCTACGCCGTCACCATCCACCGATCGCAAGGAAGCGAGTACCCGGCCGTGGTCATCCCCGTGACCACCTCGGCCTGGAACATGCTCCAGCGCAACCTCCTCTACACCGCCGTCACCAGAGCCAAAAAACTCGTGGTGCTCGTCGGATCCCGCAAGGCCCTGGGCCAGGCAGTCCGCACCATCAGCGCCGGCCGCCGCCACACCGCACTCGACCACCGGCTGACCATCGGATAACCACCCCCGAGATGCGGGCCCGGCAGGGGAGTGTCATGAACAGGGCGGGTTCTCGCTGCAGGTGCAGGGCCACCGGCTGCTCGGTCACCGTGGCCCCCATTTGCTCCAGCTGCGCCCGGGCCTCGGCAGCCTGGGCCTGCTCCTGGGTCATCGCGGGCCAGCCGGGCATCTCGCGCTGGTCGAGGTAGTTCTGGAAGGCAGTCGGGCGGCGGGGTGCGGGTGATGTCTTGGCCGGCGGCAGCCGTGTCGGCGCTCATAACAACGTGAGCGCCCACAGCCCGGCCGAGGCGTTCGGCGTTGGCGGCAATGGCCGCCAGAACGTGCCACATGTGGGTCTTCCCCTGTCCTCGGCAGCGGCAGCGCGACATGCGGTGTCCGTGGGCGAACGGTTCACCGTGCCCTCCACTCCAGAACGGACCGCATGACGGGCCTTCCATTCGGGGGTCTGTTCTTCGGTGCGGACATGGAGTCGCAGGTCGCGGGTCTCGCGGAGGGAAGCCCACGGTGGGGCGTCGCCGGCGGTGCTGGTGTACCGAGTGCGTGCCGGGCAGGGACGGCACTTGCTCTTGGGGAACCTGGCCAAGGATCCATGGACGGCTGCCGATGTGAGCGGCTTTCAGATGATGGGGTGCCCGAGGGTAAGGGTGGCTTTGCGGAAGCGGTCGAGCTTGTCGGCATGGACGCCGAGGTGGCGGTCGCCGAGGCGGGTGGCGAGCGCGCGGATGCGCCTGTCGCTGGCCAGCAGCGCGCAGGTGGCTGCGTCCGCGCATTCGATCAGGTGAACGGGGCCGAGATCGCGGACCTGGCCGACGCGCCGCTCGGCGTCCGTGAGGAGCGTGGTGACGGTGTCCGGCAGGGCGGTGTCCGCGTGGTTGAGGTAGGTGCGCAGTTCGGAGAGGTTGCGTCCGGCGTGTACGGCTGCCAGGAGGGAGGCGGGGCTCAGGGTCCAGGTCCGGTCGCCGGTGCGGGTGGCGAAGGCGTCCAGGAGTAGGGCTTGGGCAGGGGGGAGGCCGTCGAGGGCGACGAGGTCGTGGTTGGGGAGGATTTTCAGCCCGGTGGCGCTCCCGGCGGTGGTCGATTCAGGGGCGGGCCCGGGGAGGTATGCGGAGGCCTGCCCGGTGGCGTAGGCGCCGAGAGGGGTGAGGCGGATCGCGCGAAGGCCGTCGTAGCGGCTGATCCGCTCCAGCCAGTCGCCACCCCAGTTGTGCTGGTGGTCGTCGCGTGCCCCGGCTGGGTCCGTGTACTCGACGTCGATCAGTCCCAGGGGTGCGGCGTACTCGAACAGCACGGCCATGGTGTAGCGGCCCTGGAGCAGTGTCCAGGGGTGGTGGCCGTCGTAGCCGAGACTGCCGTACTCGGGGTCTTCCAGGTAAAGCTTCCACAGGGCACGTTCGGAGCGTGCGACCGAGGGGTTGTGCCCCGCGTTGCGCATGGCAGTGAAGAGCTGGTCGACGGTGGTCCACTGGTCGGGGGCCAGGGCAGCCAGCGCGGCGCCGACGTGGCCTCGGCGCGGTTTGAGCGCGCTGAGCACGTTCGCGGAGCGCTGGCCTTTGATAGCTTCGACGCGGGAGAACTCGTCCAGGACCGTGCTGGAAAGCCAGCGCTGCCACAGCCCGGCCAGCACCTTGTGTGCGGGTTGAGTGAGTGCCTGTTGGCCACGCTTGGTCAGAGCGAGCTTGCCTGCGGCCAGTTGGGCCAGGCCGCCGGCCTGTAGGAGCAGGGGCCAGGCGAAGGCGGCTATCGGCTCACCGGCGTAGAAGTCGCCTGCGTCCAGTACCTCGGCCACCTGGGCGACGGTCGCGGCGGACGGGCGCAGCGTTGTGGCACTGCACTTCACCCGGCCAGCGGCGCACAGTTGCAGCAGGGTCCGCAGATCGGCCTGGGCGCTGTGTTCGGTGAGGCGGGTCTGCGAGGTCTCGGTGTCGTGCAGGTGGGTCACATCGGCCCCGAGGCGAAGATGTAGTGGTAGTTGCCCGTGCCGCGGGTGCGCTCCAAGGTGGCCAGCACCGTGCGGGCGTCGTCGCGGGGACCGTTGATATAGAGGGGCATTCCCTGGTTCCCGAAGCCGATCTGCGGGAGTGCGCCGACGGGTTCCCCCAGCACGGCGGCGGCTTGAGTGAAGCCGGGGGCCGGCTCGAATCCGAGCTCGCGGGCGTAGGCGACGGCCCCGTAGACGATGGCCCTCGCCTGATCGATACCAATCGGAAGGGAGGGCTCTGCGAACGCGCTGTAGTAGGAGCGTCGGTGTGCCTCCAGCGACCCCGCCCCCATGGTGTGGGGCTCGACCACGCTCTTGACACCCAGGCAGTACACGTCCACCAGTGCACCGGTCACCGTCACCCGGCTTGCCCGCTCCCGGCGTGCCACCAGCAGCTGCGCGAACCCCGCCCCGATCGCCTCCTCACTCGCGGAGGAGTCCTGTCCCACCCAGGCCGGAGGGCAGGCCGACAGGTCCAGCCCGTCGCTCCAGCCCGGGCTCACCCAGCAGCCCACCACCGGCCGTTCTCCCGGTTCCACCGCCTGGTCGGCCGCGGCGGCCCGCCGCACCATCACGGCCGCCTGCCCGGGGCGAAGCCCCAGCGCCTTCGCCACCTGCTTGGGGCCGCTGCCAGCCGCCCGCAGTGCCCTTACCCGGTCCAGCAGCTCTACGTCATCGTCTTCGCGCACCGCGCCATTGTGCCCGACCAGCCCGAACCCCTTCGCTGCGGGCCGTGGACCCCGGCGGCGTCTGGTACCGTGCCCGGGGACGCCCTGGGAGGGTGTCAGCCCGCCCAGTGGCGGTAGGCCTCGATCCATTGCGCGCCGTCCGGTGCGGGAGTGGGCAGGGGCAGATCGAGAAGTCCGACGGCCTGCCGCTGCTTGCCACGGGTGCAGATCCCCACGATCCCGCTTGCGGTGAGATCGACACCGACGACACTCACCTCCACGCCCAGAACCGTCGTGGCAAACGGCATGACCAGATGCTCCTCGACCATCGTGAACAGACCTGTCACTTCCTCGTCCTCGCCGTAGGCGTCGACGGTGGCCTCCTCGACCAGCCCATCCAGCTGGGCCCAGCTCCATGTCCCCATCCCGGGCACGATACCGGCGCGGCCGCTCTGCGTGGGGGCAGAGGCCCAGGCGGTACGGGAAGACCGCGTGGACGGGTTGTCATAGGTCCATGCAAGGCTGTGGAGATGCCTAACGACACACCCCTGACGGTGATTGGGAACCTTGTTGACGACCCGGAGCTGCGGTTCACCCAGGCTGGGATCCCCGTTGCCAGGTTCACCGTCGCCTCCACACCGCGCAGCTTCGACCGTGAAACGAGCACCTGGCGCGACGGGGAGCCGACGTTTTTGGACTGCAGTGCCTGGCGGCAGCTTGCGGAGAACCTCGCCGGGTCCCTGTTTCAGGGGCCCGGGTGGTCGTGGCGGGGCGCCTCCGGACCGACCGGTGGGAGACCCCGGAGGGGGAGAAACGCTCCCGCATGGTGATGGACGTCGACGATGTCGGGGCGTCCATGGCCTTCGCGACCGTTGCCATCACCCGCACCACCCGCCCCGTACCGCCCACACGGGAGACCGCGCCAGACGACCCGTGGGCCGCCGCCAGCCCCGTCCGACCCCCCGTACCCGCTGGGAACGACCCGAGCGACCCGGCTCCAGAAACGCCTTTCTGACAGCCGCGCCCGCGGGCTGCTCAGGGAGAGCAAGGGGGCTCTCCCCTGGAGCCGGATGAACCGGGCCGTTCGCGCCAGGCCTGCGGCCTGCGGCACCGCTGGATCCACGTGTAATCCTCGTCGTCGAACAGTGCCTGGGCCCGATCAGCGAACCTCACCCAGAGCCAGCGCAGCCACACCTTGAGGATCATGGAATCGACGGAGTCGAGTGGTCTCTGACGCCGCGCGAGTTTGCAGCTGGCCAAAGGCTGGCGGCCAAATGGCGGACTGGGCGATCCTGCGGGCAGCAGCGGTGGGTGAATCTGGGTGTTCTGGCTGCGTGGGATGCCTGGATTCTGGATCATGAGGAGGGTGGAGGACTGGTCTGACTGCCATGACCCGGCCGAGCTGCGCATCCGTCTCGACGTCGCCATGGAGGAGAACGCCGAGCTCCGTGAGGAGCTCGCCCTGCTGCAAGCTGAGAACGGGCGGCTGCGAGCGTCCCTTGGCGGCGCTCCCTCCGCTGAGCCCGCTGTTCTGCCGCCGGTTGCGGAACCGTTGCCGGTTGCGCCGGTGGTCGGCGCCAACGGACTGCCGTATGCGGATGCCTCGTCCGGCAGCCAAGCGAAGATCGCGTTGTTTCGGGCACTGTTCGCTGGCCGTGACGACGTCTATGCCCGGCGGTGGGTAAGCGCGAAGACGGGGCGTACCGGGTGGAGCCCGGCCGAGGACGACCCGTTCAACAAGAACAAGGACGACGCTGACCGGGTGTTCTGGCCATTGACCGACGAGACCGTCTACGGTCACCTTGATCCGTCCCGTCAGGGCCGCAGCGAACTGCACGTGGGTCTGTACCCGCTGCTGGCCGATGATACCTGTCGGCTGCTGGCGTGTGACTTCGACGGCAAGGACGGCAGCGACTGGCGCGGGGACGCCACCACCTACGCCAACACGTGCCAGCAGGCTGGCGTGCCCGCCCTGCTGGAGATCTCCCGCTCCGGCAAGGGCGCCCACGTCTGGACGTTCTTCTCCGCGCCCGTCGCCGCCACTACCGCCCGTGCCCTGGGCATGGCGCTGCTGCGGCGGGCCATCGACGCCCGCGGACAGATGGCGCTTTCCAGCTACGACCGCCTCTTTCCCGCCCAGGACCTCCAGCCGATCAAGGCCAAGGGCGGCTTCAAGTTCGGCAGCCTGATCGCGCTGCCGCTGCACGGTGTCTCCCGCGCCACGGCCACCACCGTCTTCGTGGATCCCGACACCTGGCAGCCCTACCCGGACCAGTTCGCTCACCTCTCACACACCGAGCGGCTCTCACCCACCGAGGTCGAGGCGCTCGTCGACAAGCTCGGCCCCGTCAAGGCCGGCCCCGCCGCGACGGCCCAAGAGCTGGGACCGCGACCCCGTCGGAAGTCCCTGGGCAAGGCGCCCGCCGCCGTGGCCGCCCGGCTGTCCGCGATGCTGTCGATCCCCACGGCCGGGCTGCCTCCGCAACTGCTTGCCGCGCTCAAACACGCAGCTTCCTTCCACAACCCGGAGTTCTACCGCAAGCAGAACCAGCGCTTCTCCACCTGGAACACGCCACGCCTCATCTGCAGCTTCGACGCCACGGACCCGGATTGGCTCAAGCTGCCGCGGGGCCTGGCCGACGAGGCCACCCAGCTCGTCGCCGCCGCCGGCGGAACCCTCACCATCACCAGCGACCAGCCCGAGCACGCCGCGATCGCCGCCGACTTCACCGGCGAGCTGACCAGCGTCCAACAGAAGGCCGTCGACGCCATGGCCGCGCACCCCACCGGTGTCCTGGTAGCTCCTCCCGGGGCGGGCAAAACGGTGATGGCCTGCGCGCTGATCGCCCGCCACCACACGCCGACAGCCGTGATCGTCAACCGTGCCGAGCTCCTGGACCAGTGGCAGCAGCGCATGGCCACCTTCCTCGACCTCGGCGACCACCAGGTCGGCTCGCTCGGCGGCGGCAAGGACCGCCGCACCCACGCCGTCGATCTGATCATGCTGCAGACCATGTCCCACCGGGACGCCCCCGAGGATCTCCTCGACGGCTACGGACTCGTGATCGTCGACGAGTGCCACTCCGTCGGAGCGCCCGGAGCCGAAGCCGCGATCCGCACCGCGAAGGCCGGACGCTGGGTCGGCCTGTCAGCAACCCCGTACCGGGCGGACCAGATGGACCCGGTGATCACGATGCAGTGCGGCCCCATCCGCCATGAGATCGAAGACACCAGCACCTTCACCAAGTACCTCGTCGTGCACCCCACCACGTTCACCACCGACGAGCCGGGCACCGACGGCGCCTCGTTCCAGGCGATCTACACCGAACTCGCCCACCACCCCGACCGCAACACCCAGATCGCCGCGGACATTGCCGACGCCGCCGCACGCGGCCGGTGCAGCCTCGCCCTGACCAACCGCGTGGAACACCTCCACCAACTGGCCGCCGCGCTGCAGCCGCACGACATCGAGCCACTGCTGCTCCACGGTGGCCTCCCATCAGCCGAGCGCGCACGCGTCCGAGCCGCCTTGGCCGAGACGACCGCCAGGCCGCTGGTGCTATTGGCGATCGACAAGCTGGTCGGCGAAGGCTTCGACCAGCCTCGGCTGGACACCCTCTTCCTCACCAGCCCCATCTCTTTCAAGGGCCGCGTCATCCAGCAGGTCGGCCGCATCATGCGCAACGGTGAGGCGAGGAAGTCCGACGTCGAAGCCCACGACTATCTCGACGCCGACGTGCCCCAGCTCGAGCGCATGCACCACAAGCGGCGACGCATCCTCGAACGCCGCGGCTTCATCACCACCCTCCCCGAGCTACTGCCGCGGTCACCGAAAGTAGTCCCCTTGCCCAGCACCCCGACGTCCGTCCAGACACCCACACGTCCCGCGCCGACCATTGCGGAGGTCCGGGCCTGGGCCCGCGACCAAGGCATGGCCGTCCCATCTCGCGGCCGACTTCGGCAGGAGATCTGGGATGCCTGGCGCACCGCCCATCCAGGGCAGGACGTCTCGTACGCCTGATGTTGTCGGAGGCTTGGGCGGCCTCAGGGGTGAGGACCTTCGGGGTCTGGTCGGAGATGTCAATGCCCAGCTCGGCCATGGCGGCGACGGCGGAGAGGTTGATCTGGCCTCCGGGCACGGAGCCGGCGGAGCGGACCTCGGCGCAGTCGCCTGTGAGGCGGCGCAGGAACCCGGCCGCCATCAACCTCACCCTCCTCCAGGTCATCACGGTCACCGACCGCTGGGGCACCGCGCAATACTCATCGGCTCTCCGGTCTCCTCGGAGCCCCGGCCCACCTTGCCACAGCCTTGGCCCCGTGGGTCGGAGCTGCTCTCGCCGGCAGCTCGTCGGCTTCACCTACCTCTTTGGTGTCGGTGCTGTCCCTCGCGGCTGCCGGTCTCACCGTGGTTTGCGGCGAAACGAGATACCGTTCACCCTCTTCCCACGCTCACCGTGAGCGTCAAATCAGCGTCACGTTCACGCACGCAGCGCCCATAATGCACGTCGCTGATGGCGTGTAGTCCAGCCTCCAGGGCTATGACCTGTGGTTATCTTTAACCTGTTTTCGTTGGATTCGATTCCGATGACGCACCACGTGGAGTGCGTGGCGATCCTGGAGCCGGTCGCCAAGGGCGCCTGAGCCGCAGGGCCGTCGACGGGCGGGGCGGGGTCGGCTAGCCCTGCCTGATCGCCGAGATGTCGAATTCCAGGACGACCTTGTCGCCGACCAGGACGCCGCCGCCTTCCAGGGCGGCGTTCCAGGTCACGCCGAACTCCTTGCGGGAGATGGCCACCGATCCCTCGAGGCCGACGCGCAGGTTGCCGTAGGGGTCGACCGCGTTGCCGGAGTATTCGAAGTCGATGGTGACCGGGCGGGTGGTGTCCTTGATGGTCAGGTCGCCGATGACGCGGTACTCGGTGTCGGAGCGGGGCTCCACCGAGGTGCTGCGGAAGGTGATGTCGGGGAAGTCGGGGACGTTCAGGAAGTCGTTGGTGCGCAGGTGCTGGTCGCGCTGTTCGACGCCCGTGTCGATGCTGTCGGCCTTGATCACCACCTGGCCGGTGGACCGGGCCGGGTCGGCGCCGTCCAGGTGGGCGGAGCCCTCGAACTGGTGGAACGCGCCGCGGACCTTGGTCACCATGGCGTGGCGGGCGACGAAGCCGATCCGGGTGTGCGCGGGGTCGAGGACGTAGTCGCCGGTGAGCGCGGTGAGTTCGGCGGTCATGGTGGGGTGCCTCCGGGGGCCGGGATCCCGGCGGAGGTGTGCCGGGATCGTTCCGGCCCACGCTAGGGCGCGAACGGTTCCCGCCCCGGCCTGACGCACGGGGCGGCGGCGAAGTGCACTCCGACCAGCGACCCCGGTCCGGGCCGGCGGCCGTGACGGCCGGCCCGCCCGGGGACCGTCCTGGGCGGGCCGGGGTTGGTGGGGACCGGCAGGTCAGGCGCGGGAAGTGAGGTAGCCGCCCATGGACTTGAAGTACTCCGACGCCGGGAGTTCGCGGCCGTCCTCCGTGCGGACGGCGGTGATGGCCAGGCCGTGGTTGCGGCCCGTGCGGGCGTCCGCGCCGGCGACGATGACCACGCCTTCGCCCTCGCGGTAGAAGATGCGGCCGGGGGTGCCGCCGTAGCGGCCCTCGGAGACGACGGCCGTGAGGATCTCCAGGCGCTTGCCCCTGTGGAAGGTGAAGGCGGCCGGGTACGGGGCGGACTGGGCGCGGATCAGGCGCTCCAGGGTTTCCGCGGGCCAGGACCAGTCGATGCGGATGTCCTCTTCGGCCCGCTTGTGGAAGAAGGTGGCCTGGGTGCGGTCCTGCTTCGTGAACTCCGTCCGGCCGGAGGCGATGAGGTCGAGGGCGCCGATCGTCACCGGGGCGATCAAGTCGACCGTCTTGTGGAACAGGTCCGTGGTCGTGTCCGTCGGGCCGACCGGGATCGCGTGCTGCATGACGATGTCGCCGGCGTCGAGCACCTCGTCCATCATGTGCGCCGTCACGCCGACCTCGGGCTCGCCGTTGATGAGGGCCCAGATGAGGGGGGAGAAGCCGGCGTACTTCGGGAGGAGCGAGTCGTGGATGTTCAGGGTGCCGTAGCGGGGGAGCGTGTAGATGCGCGGCGGTATCCAGGTGCGCCAGTTGTTCGCGACGAGGATGTCCGGGTCGGCTTCCTTGAGCTGCTGGAACAGTTCCTCGTCGTCGGGGCGGTTGCGGATGACGACCGGGACGCCGTGCTCCTCGGCGAGGTCGGCGACCGAGTCGCTCCAGATCTTCTCGTAGGCGTGCTCGCTCTTGGGGTGGGTCACAACCATCACGACGTCGTGCTCGGAGTCCAGGAGCGCCTTCAGGGTGCGGTGGCCCCAGGTCTGATAACCGAACATGACGACCCGCATCGGGGTTCCTCCTCAGAAGAGCGAATGAGCAAAGGTAAGTAAAGCAAGCCTTACCTAACGGCGCAACAACCCCGATTCTGGGCTCGATTGAACCGAGTGGGGGTGGTTTGTCTGGGTTGTCTGGTCGACAGGGCTTCTGGATCAGGTTAGCTTTACCTAAGTTCCACTCGGCTGCCGGTCACCGGTGCGCCTGGACGCCCCCTTTCCCCCACCCCTGACACGACGCCTGGCAGGCGGCTGTCCCGCACCAATGGGAGTGACATGTCACAGGCTCTTCCTGGCGACGCACCACTGATCCACGACCTGATTGGTATCGGCTTCGGGCCGTCGAACGTCGCCATGGCGATCGCGCTCAGCGAGCACAACGTGCGCGTCGGAAGGCAAGAGGCGGTCACCGCCCACTTCTTCGAGCAGCAGCCGCGCTTCGGGTGGCACCGCGGCATGCTCATCGACGACGCGACGATGCAAGTGTCCTTCATGAAGGACCTGGTGACGCTCCGGAACCCGACCAGCGAGTACTCCTTCCTCTGCTACCTGCAGGAGAAGGGCCGGCTGATCGACTTCGTCAACCACAAGAACCTGTTCCCGCTGCGGGTCGAGTTCCACGACTACCTCGAGTGGGCCGCGGCCAAGGTCGACGACATGGTCTCGTACGGCCACCAGGTCGTCTCCGTCGAGCCCGTGGTGCGCGACGGCGTCGTCGAGTACCTCGACGTGACGGCGCGCTCCGGCGACGAGGTCGTCGTCCACCGTGCCCGCAACCTCGTCATCTCCACCGGACTGCGCCCGGTCATGCCGGAGGGCGTCGAGCGGACCGACCACGTCTGGCACAACACCGACCTGCTGAAGAAGATCGACGGCCTGGAGGGCAGCGAGCCCACCCGCTTCGTCGTGGTCGGCGCCGGCCAGAGCGCCGCCGAGAACGTGGCGTACCTGCACCGCCGTTTCCCGCAGGCCGAGGTCTGCGCGGTCTTCTCCCGCTACGGCTACAGCCCGGCGGACGACAGCAGCTTCGCCAACCGCATCTTCGACCCGCAGGCGGTGGACGAGTACTTCACCGCCCCGGAGGACGTGAAGCAGCGGCTGATGGGCTACCACGGCAACACCAACTACTCCGTGGTGGACATCGACCTCATCGACGACCTCTACCGGCAGTCGTACCAGGAGAAGGTCCTCGGCACCGAGCGGCTGCGCTTCCTGAACGTCTCGCGCCTGACGGGCGTGGAGGAGAGCGCCGACGGGGTCCGCGCCACCGTCAAGTCCCTGGTCACCGGCGAGGAGAGCGTGCTCGACGCCGACGTCGTGGTGTGCGCCACCGGGTACCAGCAGGCCGACGGCCTGGGCCTGCTCGGCGAGGTCGCGGACCGCTGCCACCGCGACGACCAGGGCCGGGTCCGGGTCGAGCGCGACTACCGCGTCGCGACCGACCTCGAAGTGAGCTGTGGCATCTACCTCCAGGGCGGCACCGAGCACACGCACGGCATCACCTCCTCCCTGCTGTCCAACACCGCGGTGAGGGTCGGCGAGATACTCGACTCGATCCTCGACCGGACCCTCAAGGCCGTGCCCGAGCAGGCCCGTCCGGTCGCCGGGGGAACGGGCGGCGCAGCCCGCCAGCCGGCCGTCTGACCGGTCCCCGCTCCGCTCACTGCCGTGCCTCCCGGGCGTTTCCCGCCGGAGGCACGGCAGTAGTGTGCAACCAGTTGCCCCATACATAAGGAACGTCCGTGTCCGTGCCCACTGGTACTCGCCTCCCTGCCGGCGGCCCGTCCGCGGTCGAGCGCCCGACGCCTTCCCGGGTCGTCGCGCGGGTCCGGCGGCGGCGGATCCTGGGTCTGGTCGCCGTCCTCGCGGTCCTCGTGGCCGCGGCGCTGGTGTCACTGGCCGTCGGTGCGCGGGCGCTCAGCCCCGCCGAGGCGTGGCACGGGCTCTTCGCGGATCCGGACCCCGACCAGAAGCTCTCCGAAGCCCGGCTCATCATGCGGACGGTACGGGTGCCCCGTACGGTCCTCGCGATCGTGGCGGGCATCGCCCTGGGCGTAGGCGGGGCGCTGATCCAGGGGTACACGCGCAACCCCATCGCGGACACCGGCCTGCTCGGGGTGAACACCGGCGCCTCCTTCGCCGTGGTGTCGGCGATCGCCCTGTTCGGGTTCACCGACCCCTTCCAGTACGTCTGGTTCGCCTTCCTGGGCGCCGCGCTCGCCGGTGTCGTCGTGTTCGGGCTCTCCAGCATCGGCCGGGGCGCGGGCAATCCGCTGACGCTCGCCCTGGCCGGGCAGGGGGTCACGGTGTTCCTGATGGCCATGACGACGGCGGTCGCGCTGTCGGACAAGGCGGCGCTGAACGCCCTGCGGTTCTGGAACGCGGGGTCGGTGGCCGGTGTCGGCTTCGACGTCATCTGGCCGGTGACCGCCTTCATCGTGGTCGGGCTGGTGCTGGCGCTGGCCACCCTGCCCTCCGTCAACCTGCTGAACCTGGGCGACGACGTGGCCCGGGGACTGGGCGTGAACATCACGCTGATCCGGACCGTCGGCATCGTCGCCATCACGCTGCTGGCGGGCGCGGCCACCGCGGCGTGCGGGCCCATCGCCTTCCTCGGGCTGATGGTGGCGCACGTGGCCCGCTACCTGGCCGGGCCCGATTACCGCTGGCTGGTGCCGTATGCGGGGCTGCTCGGCGCGGTCGTCCTTCTGGTCTGCGACATCGCGGGACGCGTCGTGGTGCGGCCGGGAGAGCTGGACGCGGGCATCCTCGTCGCTCTCCTCGGCGCTCCGTTCTTCGCGATCCTGGTGTGGCGGGGAAAGTTCAAGAGCGCATGAACCTGACGGAGCACACGAGCGCGACAGTGGAGAAGCCTTCGGCGAAGCCCTCGGTGGCCCCGGGGGTGCGGCTCGGCGGCATGTCGTTCGTCTGGCGGCCCAGGATCGTACTGGTCACGCTGCTGCTGGCGGCGGCGGCCTTCATGGCCTTCTGCCTGTCCATCGCCGTGGGGGACTTCCCCCTCGGCCTGCCGCAGGTGGTGGCCACCCTCTTCGGTGGCGGCGAGCAGGTCGACCAGTTCGTGATCATGGACCTGCGCATGCCGCGGGCCCTGGCCGGGCTCGTCGTGGGCGTCGCGCTCGGCATGTCCGGGGCGATCACCCAGTCCATCGCCCGCAATCCGCTGGCCAGTCCGGACATCCTCGGGATCACCGGAGGCGCCAGCGCGGTCGCGGTGTGCCTGGTCACGGTGTCGGGCGGGGCCTCGGCCGCGGTCGTCAGCTCCGTGGGACTGTCCGGAGCGGCGCTCGCCGGAGGCCTCGCCACGGGGCTGCTCGTGTACTTCATGGCGTGGCGGCGCGGGGTCGACGGCTTCCGGCTCATCCTGATCGGCCTGTCCGTGAGCGCCGTGATGGAGGCGATCACGACCTGGCTGCTGGTCACCGCCGACATCAGGGACGTGGCGCGGGCCCAGGCCTGGCTGGTGGGCTCCCTGGACAACAGGTCGTGGGACGAGGTGGGGGTCGCGCTCTGGGGCACCCTCGCCCTCGCGGTGGTCGTGGCGTGCGTGGCCTTCCAGTTCAAGCCGCTGCACTTCGGTGACGACGTGGCCGCCGGTCTCGGCGTCCGGTACGGGCTGGTACGGGCCGTCCTGCTGCTGTGCGCGGTGCTCCTGGCCGGCTTCGCGGTGAGCGCGGCGGGACCGGTCCCCTTCGTCGCGATGGTGGCGCCGCAGGTGGCCCTCCGTCTGACGAAGTCCCCCACGCCGCCGTTGGTGGCGTCCGCCGTGGTGGGAGCGCTGCTGCTGATCGGTTCGGACCTGGTCGCCCGTACGGCACTGCCGATCACCCTGCCGGTCGGCGTGGTCACCGCCGCGATCGGCGGCCCCTTCCTCGTCTACCTCCTGGTGCGGGCGAACCGCCGCTAGGTGATAGAAAGGTTAGGCAAGCCTAAATAAAGGGGGAGTCGTGGGCGCTCAGTCCATCACCGGGATCCAGTCACGGGTCGAGGGCGTGCCGCGGTTGGCAGCCAGGGGCGTCACGGTCGGGTACGGCGACCGGACCGTCATCGACTCGCTCGACGTGTCGATCCCGCCGGGCGTGGTGACCACGATCATCGGCCCCAACGGGTGCGGCAAGTCCACCCTGTTGCGGACCCTGTCGCGGCTGCTCAAGCCGACCAGCGGCTCCGTGGTCCTGGACGGTGAGGACATCGCCCGGCTGCGGACCAGGGACGTGGCGAAGAAGCTCGGCCTGCTGCCCCAGGCGCCGGTCGCGCCGGAGGGTCTGACCGTGGCCGACCTGGTCGCCAGGGGCCGGCATCCGCACCAGAGCTGGCTGCGCCAGTGGTCCTCGGACGACGCCTCCGTCGTGGAGCGCGCGCTGGAGATGACGGGGGTCGCCGACCTGGCCGACCGGCCCGTCGACGCCCTCTCCGGCGGGCAGCGTCAACGCGTGTGGATATCCATGACCCTCGCTCAGGGCACCGACCTGCTGCTGCTCGACGAGCCCACCACCTATCTCGACCTGGCGCACGCCGTCGACGTGCTCGACCTGGTGGACGACCTGCACGAGTCGGGATGCACCGTGGTCATGGTGCTGCACGACCTCAACCTGGCCGCGCGCTACAGCGACAACCTGATCGTGATGAAGGCCGGTTCGGTGCTGGCCCAGGGGCATCCGCGCGAGGTGCTGACCGCCGAGCTGCTGCAGGAGACGTTCGGCCTGCGTGCCATGGTGATTGACGATCCGGTGGGCGACCGGCCGCTCGTCGTGCCGATCGGGCGGACCCACGTCCGGAGCGAACCCGTCCAGAGTGCGGGCAGCTGAAACCAGAGCGTTACCACTTAGGCTAGGCTTACCTCACTTCCCCGGGGTACGGTTTGCCTGCCCTAAGTGGGGCCGCAGTGGACAGCACGAAAGCAAGGGATTCCGCATGCTCCTCGACCGAACGACACGTAACAAGCCCTGGCTGAAGCTGGCGGCGACCGTGTCCGCAGCGGCCCTCGGTGTAGGCGTCCTCGCCGGCTGCGGTTCCGACTCGGCCACCAACGGCAAGGACAAGAAGGACGACACCGCCAAGGCCCCGGCCGCCAACGGTGCGTTCCCCGTCTCCGTCGAGCACTTCTTCGGCACCACCGAGGTCAAGAAGGCCCCCCAGCGGGTCGTCACCGTCGGCTACACCGACGACCAGAACGTCCTCGCGTTCGGCATCAAGCCGGTCGGCATGGTCGACCAGTACCCGAACCCGGCCGGTCAGAGCCCCGACATCAACACCCAGTGGCCCTGGGTGAAGGACAAGTGGGGCGAGACCAAGCCCGAGGTCATCATGAACAACGGTGACGCCGGCCCCAACTTCGAGAAGATCGCGGCCCTGCGCCCCGACCTGATCATCGCGGTCTACTCCGAGGTCGACCAGGCCGCCTACGACAAGCTGTCGAAGATCGCCCCGACGGTCGGCCGCACCAAGACCGAGAAGGAGCCCTTCAGCGCTCCGTGGCAGGACAACGCCCTCCAGATCGCCAAGGCGGTCGGCAAGGAGACCGAGGGCAAGGCGATGGTCCAGGGCATCCAGGACAAGCTCGCCGCGGTCAAGACGGCGCACCCCGAGTTCGCCACGCAGACGGCCGTCGCGGTGTCCTGGTACAAGGACCAGGTCAACCCCTTCACCACCACCGACGTGCGCGGCCAGCTCCTGACCGGCATGGGCTTCAAGGGCCAGACCGAGCTCGACAAGATCTCGGACGGCAAGTTCTCCTTCCCGCTCTCCCCGGAGCGCATGAACCTCATCGACGTCGACCGCGTCTTCGTCATCAACGACAAGGCCGACACGGACGCGCTGAAGAAGTCCGAGCTCTTCGCCAACCTGAAGGTCACCAAGGCCAACAAGGTGTCCTACCTGCTGGACAGCGAGGGCCCGGCGGCCGGCGCGGCCATGTCCCAGGCCACCCTGCCCGCCCTGCCGTTCGCCATCGACGAGCTCGTCAAGTCGGTCGGCTAGGTGTGAGCACCACGGAGACTCGGGTCGCCCCGGCAACCCTGCGTACGACGACCGGACGTGAAGCGGCCCGATGGGTGGCGGCGAACTGCCGCACGATGCCCTGGCTGACGTCCGGCGCCGTACTCGGCACGGTCGCCGGGGCGGCTCTCCAGATGCTCCCGGTCCTCCTGCTCGGCCGGGTGGTCGACGCGGTGACCGGGGGCGAACCGCGTTCGGTCCTGATCACGATCGGGGCCTGGATGGTGGCCGCCGCGCTGCTCGGCGCGGCGGCCACCGCCTTGTCCGCCTACCTGATCGGGCGGCTCGGCGCCGACCTCCTCGCGGACCTGCGCGAAGGCGCGGTACGGGCCGTCCTGGGCATGCCCAGCGCCCGGGTCGAGCAGGTGGGCCGCGGAGACGTGCTCTCCCGGGTCGGCGACGACGTCGCCGTGCTGTCCAAGGGCATCCGCTCGGCCATCCCCACGGTGTTCTCCGCGGGGATCCTGGTGGCCATCGCCACGATCGGCATGTTCGGCCTCGACTGGCGGCTCGGCCTGGCCGGCGCCTGCGCGCTGCCGGCCTACGCGCTGGCCCTGCGCTGGTACCTGCCCCGCTCCGCCCCGCTCTACCGCAAGCGCGCGGTGGCCCAGGCCGAGCGGGCGCAGGCGCTGATCAGCGGCCTCAACGGCATCGAGACGGTCCGGGCGCACCGCCTGGAGGAGGCCTTCCGCGAGAAGGTCTCCGACGATTCGCGGCGGGTACGGGACCTCGGCATCGAGGTGTTCCACTTCTTCGGCCGGTTCGTCGGCCGGGAGAACCGCGCGGAGTTCATCGGGCTCACCCTGATCCTCGTGGTGGGCTACGCCCTGCTGGAGACCGGATCCGCGAGCCTCGGTGAAGTGGCGGCCGCGCCGCTGGTGTTCCACCGGCTGTTCACCCCGCTGGGCGCGATCATGTTCACCTTCGACGAGGCCCAGAAGTCGGGCGCGAGCCTGACCCGGCTCGTCGGGGTGCTGGCGGAGTCCACGCAGGACCGGCTGGTCGGGGACTCGACCGCCGCGCCGGCGGACCGGGAGTCGTACCCCGTGACGGTGAAGGGGCTGACGTTCCGTTACCCCGGGTCCGAGGAGCCGGTGCTGAGCGAGGTCAGCCTGACGATCCCGGCGGGCGGCTCGCTGGCCCTGGTGGGTGCGACGGGCGCCGGCAAGACGACCCTGGCCGCGCTCATCGCCGGCATCGGGACCCCGGAGGCCGGATCGGTGCGGATCGGCTCGACCGACCTCGCCGATCTGGACGAGGCCGCGGCGCGGGCGCTGGTGAGCATCCTGACCCAGGAGACGCACGTGTTCTCCGGGCCGCTCGCCGACGACCTGCGACTGGCCGCGCCGGAGGCGACCGACGCCGAACTGCTGGCCGCGCTGGGCACCGTAGGCGCGGCCGAGTGGGTCGAGGCGCTGCCCGAGGGCCTGCACACCGACGTCGGTGAGGGCGGTGCGCGGCTGGACGGCACGAAGGTCGCCCAGGTCGCCCTGGCCCGGCTGGTGCTGGGCCGGGCTCCCGTGGTGGTGCTCGACGAGTCCACCGCGGAGGCGGGCAGTGAGGGCGCCGCCGAGCTGGAGCGGGCCGTACTGGCCGCCTGCGCCGGGCGGACCACGCTGTTCGTGGCGCACCGGCTGACCCAGGCGGTGGCCGCCGACAGGATCGCCGTGCTGGATGCGGGACGCGTCGTGGAGCAGGGCACGCACGAGGAGTTGGTGGCCCTGGGCGGCCGCTACGCGCGACTCTGGCGGGCCTGGAGAGACGCTAGTTAGGTCACCCTAATTTAGGTTAGGCTGACCTGAGTACCTTGGAAGGGTGTTGAGTCTTCAATGATGGAACCGAGCGCTCGTCTCGTGCTGATCTCTCCTACGCGCCTGGCAGACGTGCGCCGGCGTACCGGCGGATACTCCGACCGGACCATCGCCGAGGCCTGCGCCATCGGACTGTCGTACTGGGCGACGGGCGAGAGCCCCGACGGAATCGACCTGGTCCCCGGCACGCTCTTCGCGGACGTCCTCGGGTGGGTCGACAACGGCGGTAGCGCGCCCGGCGGTTGGGAGACCGGCGAGGCCGCCCCGGACGGCTGGG
This sequence comes from Streptomyces sp. NBC_01264, assembly GCF_026340675.1. Lineage (NCBI taxonomy): Bacteria > Bacillati > Actinomycetota > Actinomycetes > Kitasatosporales > Streptomycetaceae > Streptomyces > Streptomyces sp. NBC_01264. The sequence continues at coordinate 2,260,245 of NZ_JAPEOX010000002.1, read as the reverse complement.
CCATCGCGGTCCCCGCGAGCGTCCTGTCGGCCGGCGTCCCGCAGGCCGACGCCCAGCGCGCGCTGGACGACCTGGCGGACTTCCCCGACCGGCCCCTCGGCACCATCAGCCCGACCGGCGTGGCGGAGCGACTCGAGACCCTCGCCGAGTGGAACGACAACGCGGCGGACCGGGTCCGGCCGACCATCGTGGAGATGTTCCGCGAGCAGGCGCGCCTGCGGCCGGACGCGGTCGCCATCGTCGACGAACACCGCTCGCTGACCTACCGCCAGGCGGCGGAGCTGTCCGCGCAGCTGGCCCACCACCTGATCGGCCGGGGACTCGGCTCCGAGCAGGTCGTGGGCATCTCGCTGGGCCGCTCCGCCGACATGGTGATCGGCCTGCTCGGCGTGCTCCAGGCCGGCTGCGCGTTCGTCCCGCTCGACCCGCAGTGGCCCGCCGCGCGCCGCGCCGTCGTCATCGACGACGCGCGGGTGGTGCTGCAGCTGAGCGGCTCGGGCGAGCACGACCCCGCGGAACCGGCCGCCGCGGTGGTCGACCTCGACGACTGGCGCTACGCCGACCAGCCCACCGAGGGCACCGGGATCACCGCGCACGGCAACTCCCTGGCCTACGTGATCTTCACGTCCGGTTCCACCGGCCGCCCCAAGGGCGCGATGATCCGCCACGAGGCGATCAGCGAGCGCCTGCTGTGGCAGGTCGAGGAGATCCTGCACTTCGGCCACGACGACGCCTCGCTGTTCAAGGCGCCGCTGTCCTTCGACATATCCATCAACGAGATCTTCCTCCCGCTGGTCTGCGGCGGCCGCCTCGTCGTCCTGCGGCCCGGCGGCGAACGCGACCCGCACCACCTGCTCGCGGTCATCGCCGAGCACCGCGTCACCTTCACCTACCTCGTCTCCTCCATGCTGGACGTCCTGCTGGAGATCGCCGGCGACTCCGACCGCCTCGACAGCATGCGCCACGTGTGGTGCGGCGGCGAGGTGCTCACCCCCGAGCTGTACGAGCGCTACCGCACCCGGCTCGACATCCCCATGTACCACGGCTACGGCCCGGCCGAGACGACCATCGGCGTCTCCCACGTCATCTACCGCGGTGAGGCCGAACGCCTGTCGACCTCCATCGGCAAGGCCAACCCCAACACCCAGCTGTACGTCCTCGACGACGAGCTGCGCCCCGTCCCCGTCGGCGTCGGCGGCGAACTCTACGTCGGCGGCTTCCTCCTGGGCCGCGGCTACGTGAACGCACCCGGACTGACCGCGTCCCGGTTCGTGGCGAACCCCTTCGCCACCGACGGCTCGCGCCTCTACCGCACCGGCGACCTCGCCCGCTTCGCCCCCGACGGCTCCCTGGACTTCCTCGGCCGCGCCGACAACCAGATCAAGATCCGCGGCATGCGCCTCGAACTGGAGGACGTGGAGGTCGGCCTCGCGGAGCACCCCGCGGTACGGCACACCTGCGTCATCGCGAAGAAGAACAGCGCGGGCGGCACCTACCTGGTCGGCTACGTGATCCCGGCCGCCGGCCACGAGGAGCTGCGGGCCGACGAGGTCAAGGCCTGGGCCACCGAGCACATGGTCGAGTACATGGTGCCCGCCCACGTCGTCGTCATGACCGAGTTCCCGCTCACCGCGAACGGCAAGCTCGACCGGCGCGCGCTGCCCGAACCGGAAATCGTGACCGGCGCGTTCATCCGGCCCTCCACCGACGAGGAGCGCGCCGTGTGCGCGGCCGTCGCCTCGGTGCTGCGGCTGGAGGAAGTCGGCGTCGACCAGGACTTCTTCCAGCTCGGCGGAGACAGCATCCTGGCCATCTCACTGCTGAGCGCGCTGCGCGAAGCGGGCCTCTACGTCACCGCGGGACAGATCTTCGCCAACAGCGTCCTGGGCGCCCTGGCGGCCGTGGCCGGCCGCGAGGACCCGGCCGGGGTGGACCACGCCGACGTGGCGACCGGTCCCGTCGCGGGATCGCCCATCGTCCAGTGGCTCGGCCGGACCACGGACGCCGTCGACGGCTTCGTCCAGGCAGTCGTACTGAACACCCCGGCGGACCTCACCGCCGACGCCCTCGGCCCGATCCTCGACTCCCTCGTCGCCCGGCACGACATGCTGCGCGCCCGCCTCGTCCGCGGGGACCGCTGGAGCTTCGAGATACCTGAGGCCGACGGGATCGCGGCCGACTGGCAGGTGAGCGACGGGCCGCTCGACGCGTGCGTCGCCCTCGCCACCGAAGGACTCGACCCGGACAACGGCGTGATGCTGCGGGCCGTCTGGCGCCGCGAGGCCCGCCAGCTGGTCCTGGTCGCCCATCACGTGGTGGTCGACGGCGTGTCCTGGCGGGTCCTGATGGAGGACCTGGCCACCGCCTGGCGCCGGTTCTCCGCGGGCCAGGCCCTCGAACTGCCCGCGGTGGGCACCTCGTTCCGGCGCTGGACCCAGCTCCTGGAGAGCGCCGGGTTCGACGCGGACCGCGCCCACTACGAGCGTCCCCTGCCGGGGCCCGACGCGCCGCTGGGCCGGCGCGCCCCGTCCGAGACCGACACGGTCGAGCGGGAGCGGCACCGGATCTTCACCGTCGGCTCCGAGGCCACCGCCGCGCTGCTGGGCGAGATCCCCGCCAAGTTCCACGCGGGCGTCAACGACGTCCTGCTGACCGCGCTCGCCGTCACCCTCGCCCGCTGGCGCCGCGGCCGCGGCCAGGAGCAGACCTTCGCCCACATCGAGCTGGAGGGCCACGGACGCGAGAGCCGCCACGTGGCGGGCGCGACCGGCGTCGAGCCGGACCTGTCGCGGACCGTCGGCTGGTTCACCACGCTGTTCCCGGTGACCGTGGACCCCGGTACGACCGGCGACTTCAGCGACCCCCGGTACCTCGCCGCCGCGCTCAAGGCGGTCAAGGAGGACCTCGCCCGGGTCCCGGGCAACGGCGTCTCCTACGGCGCCCTGCGCTACCTGGCCGACGCCGCCTTCACGGCCCCCGCCCCCCAGGTCCTCTTCAACTACCTGGGCCGCTTCGACGCGGGCGCCTCGGGGGACTGGCAGCTCTCCGGCACCACCGGCCAGCTCGGCGAGAAGCGCGACCCGAAGATGCGCCTGCCGCGCGCCCTGGAGTTCAACGCGATCGCCGAACCCTCCGCCACCGGCGCCTACGAACTCGTCACCACCCTCTCCTGGCCCGACGGGATGTTCACCGACGAGGACATCGAGGCCATCGGCGGCTACTTCCAGGCGGCCCTCACCGCCCTGGCCGCGCTCGAGGAGGGCGGCCACTCGCCCAGCGACTTCCCGCTGGTGCGGCTGACCCAGGCCGGCGTCGACACCCTGGACGGCCCCGAGCTGCGCGCCGTCCTGCCCCTGACCCCGCTCCAGGAAGGCCTGTACTTCCACTCGGTCTTCGACGACGACTCCGCGGGCAGCTACGTCGAACAGCAGCTGCTGACGCTGGAGGGCGAGCTCGACCCCGCCCGCCTCGCGGCCGCGACCACCCGGCTGCTCACCCTGTACCCGAACCTGGCCGCGCGGTTCACGGCCCTCGCCGACGGCCGCGTCGTCTCCGTCCTGGAGAGCGGCGCCGAGGCGTCCTTCACCACCCTGGAGCGGCCCGGCATCACCGACGCCGAACTCCACGAACTCGCGGAGCGCGACCGGCGTGCCGGATTCGACCTGGCCACCGGCCCGCTGATGCGGTTCACGCTGGTCCGCGACCCGGAATCCGGCCGCGACGTCCTCGTGCAGACCGTCCACCACATCATCGCCGACGGCTGGTCCGTGCCCCCGATGCTGCGCGCGCTGCTCGCCGAGTACCACGCGCCGGGCAGCACCTACCCGCTGAGCGGCTTCCCCGACTACGTCGGCTGGCTCGCCGGACGCGACGCCGACGAGAGCGACCGCGTGTGGGGCGCCGAACTCGCCGAACTGCCCGGCCCCTCGCTGGTGGCCAGGGAGCACACCCCGTCCGACCGGTTCGCCGACACCTCCGTCGAGCCCGGACTGGACGTCGACTCCGCCGCCCGTACCGCCGGCGTACCCCTCAGCGTGGCCGTGCACAGCGCCTGGGCCGTCACCGTGGGCGGGATCCTGCACTGTGCCGACGTGGTCTTCGGCTCCACGGTCTCCGGCCGCGACGCCGACGTGCCCGGCATCGAGGACATGGTCGGCCTGTTCATCAACACCGTCCCGCTGCGCGCACGGTGGAACGAAGCCACCACGGCGCGCGAACTGCTCGCCTCGGTGCGCGAGCACCAGGGCGCGGTCCTGCCGCACCAGCACGTCTCGCTGGCACGGATCGGCCGGCTGGCCGGCGTCGGCTCCCTCTTCGACACCCTCGTCGTGTTCGACGTCGCCACCGACGTGGCCGCCCTGCGCCGCACCGGCGACACCCTCTCCGTCACCGGCCTCGTCAACGAGGGCGCCCCGCACTACCCGCTGACCCTGGTCGTGGAGCGGGCCCTCGACGGACGCCCGCGCTTCAACCTGATCTACGACGGCGAACTGCTCCGCGAGAGCAGCGCCCGGGACATCCTGAACCGGTTCGAGCACACCCTCACCGGCCTGCTCACCCGGCCGGACGCCCCCGTCGGCGACCTGGCGCCGGAGGGCGCCAGGACCCCCGCACGGATCACCCCGACCACCCTCGGCGCACTCTTCGACGCCGCGGCGCGGCGGGACCCGGCGGCCACCGCCGTCACCCAGTGCGCGCTCGACGGCGCCACCCGGTCGCTGACCTACGGCGAACTCGCCGCCGCGAAGGACGAGCTGGCCGCCGCCCTGCGCGCGGCCGGGGTCGGACCCGGCCGGCGCGTGGCCGTGGCCGTCCCGCGCACCATCGAGCAGGTCGTCGCCCTGGTCGCGATCGTCAGCGCGGGCGGCGCCTACGTGCCGCTCGACATGGCGTACCCCGACGACCGGCTGGAGTACGTCCTCGGCGACGCCGCCCCGCAGGCCGTCCTCGTCGACCCCGCCCAGCGCGAGCGCTTCACCGCCCTGCTGGAGCGGGCGGGAGTCGCCGCCCGGGTCCTCGTACAGGGCGACGAACTGCCGCGGGAGGCCGCCGGGACGGCGGACGCCACGGCGGCCGCCACGGCGGACGAGGTCAGCTGGAACGACCCCGCCTACGTGATCTACACCTCCGGCTCCACCGGCAGGCCCAAGGGCGTCGTCGTCCCGCACTCCAGCGTGGTGGCGCTGCTCGCCAACACCCAGCCGGACATGGACTTCGGCCCCGACGACGTCTGGGTCCAGTTCCACTCCTACTCCTTCGACTTCGCCGTCTGGGAGCTGTGGGGCGCCCTGGCGCACGGCGGCGAGCTGCTCGTGCCCGACTACGGGCTGACCCGTTCCCCCGTCGACTTCCACCGGCTGGTCCGCGAGCGCGGGGTGACCGTGCTGAACCAGACGCCCTCGGCCTTCTACCAGTTCGTCGAGGCCGACCGGCACGCCGGGCAGCCGCTCCCCACACTGCGCCGCGTCATCTTCGGCGGCGAGGCGCTCGATCTCGGACGCCTGCGCGGCTGGGTCGAGCGGCACGGCGCCGCCTCGCCCGAGCTCGTCAACATGTACGGGATCACCGAGACCACCGTCCACGTGACCCACCGGGTGCTGACCGACGGGGACTTCGCCCACGGCGGCGACGTCAGCCCCATCGGCGGACCCATCCCGGGCCTGGTCACCTACCTGCTCGACGACCGGCTGAAGCCGGTGCCGCCGGGTCAGGTGGGCGCCATCTACGTGGCCGGCGACCAGGTGTCCCTCGGCTACCTCGGGCGGCCGGGCCTCACCGCGGGCCGGTTCGTGGCCAACCCGTTCGCGAACGACGGCTCCCGGATGTACCACACCGGCGACCTGGCCGTCCGTACCCTCGACGGGGAGCTGGAGTTCACCGGCCGCGCCGACGACCAGGTCCAGCTCAAGGGCTTCCGCATCGAGCTCGGCGAGGTCGAGTCCGCGCTGCGGGAGCTCGACGGAGTGGTCGACGTGGCCGTCACCGTGGCCGGCAGCGGCGACCACCTGGTCGCGCACGTCGTGGGCCGGGTGCCCGGCGACCTGTCCGCCCTCCTCACCGAGAAGCTGCCCGTGCACATGGTGCCGGGCCGGATCCTGCCGGTGGACGCCCTGCCGCTGACCGTCAACGGCAAGCTGGACCGCAAGGCCCTGATCGCGCGGGCCGCGCAGGAAGACCCCCAGGAAGCCGTCGGTTCGGCCATCGCCACGGCCGCCGCCGATTCCGTACTGGCCTCCCTGGTCGGCATCTTCGCCGACACCCTGGCGCACCCGGACGCCGACGCCGACACCGACTTCTTCGGCGCGGGCGGCGACAGCATCGTGGCCATCACCGTGGTCAACCGGGCCAGGGCGCTCGGCCTGCCGATCGCACCCCGCGACGTGTTCCTCCTGAAGACGCCGCGCGCGCTCGCCGAGCTCATGGGCACACGTGCGCCGCAGAGCTCCGCCGCCGCCGCGGCCCCCGCGCGCCGCGAGGACGGCCCGCTGGCGCCCACGCCGATCATCCTGCGCCAGCGCGAACTGGGCGGCTCCCTCGCCCGGTTCGCCCAGGCCCGGACCTTGGACGTCCCCGAAGGCACCGCCTTCGCCGACGTCGAGCGCGCCGCGAACGCCGTACTGGCCGCCCATCCGGCCCTGCGGATGCGGCTGCACACCGAGCACGGCGCGTGGACCCTGCGCACCGAACCCGCCCGCGCGGCCACCGTCCTGCGTGCGGACACGGCCGACGCCACGGCCGCCGCGAACGAGGCCGCCGGACGGCTCGACCCCGAAACCGGGGAGATCGCCGCCTTCACCTGGCTCGCGGCCACCGGCACCCTGGTGGTCACCGTGCACCACTTCGCGGTCGACGCGGTCTCCTGGCTGATCCTCGTGGACGACCTGGCCGCCGCCCTGCGCGGGGAGACCCTCGCACCGGCGACCACCTCCTACGCCGAGTACGCCGACGCGCTGACCCTGCGCTCCACCGCCGGCGCCGACGACCTCGGGCACTGGGTGGACACCCTCCGGGCACCCGCGCTGCTGCCCGCGTCCGGCGCGCTGCGCGACACCACCGTCGTCCTCGGCCCCGAGGCCGCCGACCTGGTGACGCGCGCCGCCCCCGCCGCGCTCGGCGTCGCCCTCACCGAGCTGCTGTGCGGCGCCCTGCGCACCGCACTGACCCGGATCCAGCCCGCGCCGACCGATCTGGCGATCGAGATGGAGCGGCACGGCCGGGTGTCCGTACTGGAGCACCACGACTACACCCGTACGGTCGGCTGGTTCACCGCCATCGCGCCCGTCCGGCTCACCGCGCACACCGACCCGGTCGCGGCGGCCCGCGAGGTCGCGGCGCGCCAGCCGGACGAGTCCGGGCACCTCGCCTACGGACGGCTGCGCTACCTCAACCCGCAGACGGCCCCGCTGCTGACCGCCCGCCCGCAGGTGCTCTTCAACTACCTCGGCCGGGGCAGCGAGTCCCAGGCCCTGCACATCACCGGCGGCGACCAGGGCAGCCCCTACGCGGTCGAGGTCAACGCCTGGACCGACGCGGCCACCGGCAGCCTGCACGCGACCTTCACCCTCGCCGAGGAGATCCCCGACGAGATCACCGCGCACTGGCTGCACGCCCTGGAAACCCTCGCGGAAGCCTCCGTGGCGGCCGAGCGCACGGCCCCGGTCACCGCCCTCCAGCGCGGCCTGTTCTTCCAGGCCCAGCTGGCGGGAACGGCCGGCCACTACGTCGCGCAGAGCTACTTCGCCCTCGACCACCGCCTCGACACCGACGCACTGACCGAGGCCATGGCCGTGGTCATGGCCCGCCACCCCGTCGTCGGCGCCGGCTTCGCCACCGACGACGACGGGAACCCGGTCCAGGTCCTCAAGGCGGGCCGCCGGGTCGGCGTCCACACGGTCGAGCTGTCGACCGAGGAGGAAGTCGAAGCCCTGCGCGTCCGGGACCGGGGCACCGGCTTCGACCCGGCCGAGCCGCCGCTGGTCCGGCTGACCGTGATCCGGCTGCCCGACGGCCGCGACGGCCTGCTCCTCAGCTACCACCTGCTGCTGTGGGACGGCTGGTCCCGCGCGATCGTGCTCCGCGACCTGTTCGAGGCCTACCGGGCCCTGCTCGCCGGCGAGCAGCCGGACGCGGCCCCGGCCGTACCGGCCTTCGAGGACCACGCCCGATCGCTCGCCGCCAAGGACCCGGCGCTCTCGGAGCGGTTCTGGGCCGGGCACCTGACCGGGCTCGCCGGCCCGACGCTGCTCGCCGGACCCGCGCCGACCCTCTCGGAGGACCTGCCGCCCGCGCTCCTGCACACCCTGACCGCCGAACAGTCGCAGCTGCTGCGGGAGACGGCCAGGGCGCACGGAGTCACCCTGAACTCCGTCCTCACCGGCGCGTTCGGCCTCCTCCTGGGCGCCCACACCGGCCGCAGCGACGCCGTGTTCGGCGTGACCGTCTCCGGCCGCGAGGGCGAGGGCCTGTCCGACATCGTCGGCGTGCTGCTCAACACCGTGCCGATGTGGACGCGGGCCAGGCCCGCGGTTCCGGTCGGCCAGTACCTGGCGTCCGTACAGGCCGCCCGGGTCGAGGCCATGGAGCACGAGCACCTGGGGCTCGGCGAGATCCAGCGGGCCAGCGGCCACGACACGCTCTTCGACAACCTGTTCGTGCTCCAGAACTTCCTGGACCTGGACGGGCTCGCGGAGATGAACGCCCGCCACGGCATCACCGAGGTGAAGTCGGACGACTCCACCCACTACCCGTTCACCTGGGTCGTCACCCCCGGCGACCGGCTCACGGTCAAGCTGGAGCACCGCCACGGCGACTCCGCGAGCGCCCGCCGTCTCCTCGACGACTACGTCGGCGTGCTCCAGGACCTGGCCCGGTCCACGGGTCCGGTGGGCGCCCTGCCCGGCCTCGGGCCGGTGCCCGCGCCGGCCGACCGTACGGACATCGGCACCGACACGGTGATCGACCGCTTCGACCGGGCGGCCGACAGCGCCCCCGAGCGGGTCGCGCTCGTCGCGCACGGCCGGAGCATGACCTTCGCCGAACTCCGTGACCGCAGCCGCCTGCTGGCGGGCGTGCTCGCCGGGCGCGGCATCGGCCCGGAGAAGACCGTGGGCCTGGCGATCCCGCGCACGCTCGACTGGATCGTCGCGCTGTTCGCCGTACTGCGCACGGGAGCCGCGTACGTACCGCTGGAGCTGGACCACCCGGACGAGCGGATCGCGACGATCGTCGCGGACGCCCGGCCCGAGGTGATCCTCACCGTCAGCGCCGTCTCGCCCCGGCTGACCGGCGGCCCGGTCGAGCCCGGCGACCTGATCGAGCTGGACCGGCCCCTTCCCGGGGCAGAGCCGCTCGTGACGTTCGCACCGGAGGACCCGGACCGGCTGCGGCACCCCGCGTACACGATCTACACCTCCGGTTCCACGGGCAAGCCCAAGGGCGTGGTGACCGAGTACGCCGGACTCACCAACATGCTGATCAACCACCAGCGCCGCATCTTCGCGCCGGTGCTGGCCGAGCACGGCAACCGGATCTTCAAGATCGCGCACACCGTGTCCTTCGCCTTCGACATGTCGTGGGAGGAGCTCCTGTGGCTCGCCGACGGCCACGAGGTGCACATCTGCGACGAGGAACTGCGCCGCGACGCACCCGCCCTGGTCGACTACTGCCGTGAGCACGGGATCGACGTCATCAACGTGACCCCGACCTACGCGCAGCAGCTGGCGGCCGAAGGCCTGCTCGACAACCCGGACCGGCGCCCCGCGCTGGTGCTCCTGGGCGGCGAGGCGGTCACCCCGACCCTGTGGCAGCGGCTCGCCGAGACCGAGGGGACCGTCGGGTACAACCTGTACGGACCCACGGAGTACACCATCAACACCCTGGGCGTCGGCACCTTCGAGTGCCAGGACCCGGTGGTGGGCGTGGCCATCGACAACACCGAGGTGTTCGTCCTGGACCCGTGGCTGCGGCCGCTTCCGGACGGCGTTCCCGGTGAGCTCTACGTCTCCGGCATCGGCATCGCCCGCGGGTACCTGGGTCAGGCGGCCCAGACCGCGCACCGGTTCGTCGCCTCGCCGTTCGGCGCGCCCGGCGAGCGCATGTACCGCACCGGCGACCTGGTGGTCCGCCGGCCGGACGGGAACCTGATGTACCTCGGCCGCACCGACCAGCAGGTCAAGATCCGCGGCCACCGCGTCGAGCTGGGAGAGGTGGAGGCCGCGTTCGCCGCGCACCCGGCGGTACGGTTCACGGCCGCCGTCGCCCAGCCCGACCCGCAGGTCGACGGCGCCTACCGGCTGGCCGCGTACCTCGTGCTGGCGGACGGCTCCGACCTGGCGGCGGTCGCCGCCGAGGCGGGCACCGGACTGCCGGACTACATGCGCCCGACGCACTACGCCCAGGTCGACGCCATCCCGCTCACGGTGAACGGGAAGGCCGACACCAAGGCCCTGCCGGAGCCCAAGCCGCTGGGTGCGCTGACCACTTCGGGCGAGCGCGGCCCGCAGACCGAGACCGAGGTCCTGGTCTGCGAGTTCTTCGCCGAAGCCCTGGACCTGGACGACGACGAGGTGAGCGCCGTGAGCGATTTCGTCTCCCTCGGCGGACACTCCATGCTGGCCGTACGCCTGGTCGGACTCCTGCGCCGTGAATTCGGCCCGACGATCACCATCCGTGACCTGCTCACCCTGCGAACCCCCGAAGCGATTGCCGGGCACATCGATGACAACTCCTGACCCCCACGGATCCCGCCGCGCGGGATCCGACATCCTCCGGACCGCGGTACGGCGCAACGCCGGCGCCATGGTCTGGGGCACCGTCCTCATGGGCCTGTACCAGGCCGGCGAGACGGCCTTCCCGATCGCGCTCGGCCTGATCGTCGACCACACGATGCGCGGGCGGAGCCTGACGGCGCTCGTCCTCTCGATCGCCGCACTGGCCGTGATCATCACGACCGTGTCGCTGTCGTGGCGGTTCGGGATGCGCATCCTGCAGAAGGCCAACACCACCGAGGCCCACCGCTGGAGGGTGCGGGTCGCGTCCTGCGGCCTCCAGCCGGTGGCCCGGGACGTGGACCTCAAGTCCGGCGAAGTGCTCACCATCGCCACCGAGGACGCCGACCAGACTGCCGACATCGTCGAGGTCGTGCCGATGCTGATCAGCTCCTCGGTCGCGGTGCTGGTCGCGGCGGTCGCGCTGAGCCTGGCGGACCTGCGGCTCGGCCTGCTGGTCATGATCGGAACGGCGCTGATCCTGTCGACCCTCAGCGTGATGTCGAAGCGGATCGGCAGCAGCACCCAGGAGCAGCAGGCCCGGGTGGCGCGGGCGGGTGCGAAGGTCGCCGACCTGATCACCGGCCTGCGCCCGCTGCACGGCTTCGGCGGCAACCAGGCGGCCTTCCGGTCCTACCGGAAGGTCAGCACGGAGGCCAAGGAGCAGGCGATCACGGTCGCCAAGGTGAACGGCGCCTACACGGGCACCGCGCTGGCCCTGAACTCGACCCTCGCCGCCGCGGTGACCCTGACCGCCGGCTGGCTGGCCTTCGACGGGCAGATCAGCATCGGTGAGCTCGTCATGGCCGTGGGCCTGGCGCAGTTCATCATGGAGCCGCTCCGGCTGTTCTCGGACATGCCCAAGTACGTGATGATGGCCCGCGCTTCGGCGGAGCGGATGGCCCTGGTGCTGTCCGCCCCGCCGGTGGCGGCCCCGGGGACGGCCCGCCCGGCACCCGGCGGGGACCTGGAGATCGACTGCGTCCGGTACGAGTCCCTGCAGGGCCTGAAGTTCCGTGTCCCGGCGGGCCAGTTCACGGCGATCGCGGTGTACCAGCCGCGGGCGGCGGCCGAGCTCGCCTCGATCCTGGCCGTGAACGTGCCGCCGGCCGCGTACGGCGGAGTGGTGCGGCTCGGCGGGCAGGACCTCGCGGACCTGTCGGTCGAGGCGGTCCGCGAGCTCATGCTGGTCAACCCGTACGACGGGGAGATCTTCGCGGGAACCCTCCGTACGAACATCGACCCGTCGGGCACCAGCCGGACGGTGGGCGAGGCCGTCGAGGCGTCCATGCTGACCGATGTCGTCGCCCTGCACCGCGAGGGACTCGACTACGAGGTGCGCGACCGCGGTTCCAACCTCTCCGGCGGGCAGCGCCAGCGGCTCTCGCTGGCCCGGGCGCTGGCCGCGGACTCCGACGTGCTGGTGCTGCGCGACCCGACCACGGCGGTGGACGCGGTCACCGAGCAGCTCGTCGCGCGCAGGATCGCGGAGCTGCGGCGGGGCCGCACCACCGTGGTCATCACCAGCAGCCCGGCCCTGCTGGACGCCGCCGACCGGGTCCTGGTCCTGGACGACGGGGTGGTCGCGGCCGAGGGCACGCACCGGCACTTGCTGGCGAGCGACCCGGCCTACTGCTCGGCGGTCACGCGCTGAGTCCGTGAGCCGGTGACATCGTGCCGGAAGGGGGCCTGGTCGCCCGGCGGATCGCCGGGCTACCAGGCCCCCTTGCCGTGTTGTCGTGTCGTCCGGGGGCGGTCAGGCCAAAGCCCAGGCCACGTCCCTCAGCAGGGCCTGCCGCCAGCCCGCACGGTCGTGGCCCGAGGCCGACCGGGAGACCCGTACGGTCGCACCGGCCTGTTCCGTCAGGGCCTCGACCAGCTCGCAGTGGGGGCGCATGCGCGTCTCGTGCTCGCCCAGGTCGAACGCGATCCGCAGCCCGGACGGGGCGGGGTGCTCGCGCAGGCGCGCGGCGATGGCGCCGCCGCGCGGACCGCCCAGCGGGTCCGGCAGTTCGGAGGCCTCGGGGGTCCACCAGAACGACCCCGACTGGCAGGCGACCCGGGACACCAGCTCCGGGAACTCGAGTGCCGCGTACATCGCGCTCAGACCGGCGAGGCTCTGCCCGGCGACCACCAGCCGGCCGAGGTCCGCGGGGACCCCGCTGTCCGCGACCAGGGGTAGTAGTTCGTCCCGTACCGCCTCCCACAGCTCGGGCCGGCAGCCGAACTCCGCCTGCCGGTCCTTGGTGGGCAGGAACACCAGCGTGGCCGGGGGCATGTCGCCGGCCTCGAAGGCCGCGTCGAAGGCGGTCACGGCCGGGTGCAGGTACAGCCAGTCGTCCCCGTCGAGCAGCAGGACCACCGGGCCGCCGCCGCCCACCGGGTGGACCCGTACGGTGCGCTTGCCGCCGAGCCGTTCGCTCGCCCAGCGGATCCGGGTGCGCGGCAGGGGCAGTACGTCGTCGGCGCCCATGGCCGGCCAGTGGGGCTGGGGCGGGGCGTCCGGGGTCGCGAGGACGGACCGCTCGCCGCCCGCCCGGAGGGGGTTGAGCGGATCGGCGTACGAGGATCCGTCATCGGCGAGGAACCGGTAGGTCACCCGGAGCCGTGCGGGCATGCGGACTTCGGCGTACCAGCAGTCCGTGTCGCGCCAGCGGAGCAGCGCCACCGGATCCGACCAGCTCTCGAAATCGATGACCGTCGGGCTGCCGCGCCACAGGAACAGGGTGACCCAACCCCCGTCACCGGAAGGCGCGGACGCGGGAGCCGCGGCCGCCCAGAACTCATCGGTGCCGGGCGTGCCGGGCAGGCCGAACGCGGCGAAGGGGCTCTCCGAGCCCTCCTCGGCCAGGGTCCGTTCGAGCGCTGGCATCGGTGCCTCCTTGTGAGGGGGAAGGGGAAACGTTAGAATTTATAATTAGGCGAGCCTAACCTAAGTGATGGGCTCTCTTCATTCCCGATCGACCTTCCCCACGGGCACGGCGCCCGCGGCCGGACCGTGCGCGCCGTGCGCCGCACGCCGACGCCTCCCGCCGGTCCCATCGGGCTCCTGGAGGAACCCCAGTATGAGCACCAACCCGTTCGACGATGCCGACGGTCGTTTCCTGGTCCTGGTGAACGACGAGGGTCAGCACTCCCTCTGGCCGTCCTTCGCCGAGGCTCCCGGTGGATGGACGGTCGCCCTCGCGGAGACCACCCGCGACGCGTGCCTGGAGTTCATCGAGTCGAGCTGGACCGACCTGCGCCCCCGGTCCCTCGCCGCGGCCGTGGAGGCCTGACCGGGACCACCCGGACGGAGAGTGAACGCCCCTGCGGGGAACCGGTGTACGCGGTCCCGTCGGCGGCGGTCGCCACTGCCCCGGACGCACCGCCTCGCCGTGGCGCGTCCGGGGCGGATGCGTGTCGGGCCCAATCAAAATTAGGTTAGGCTAAGCTAACTGCGCGGGCCGCGCAGGGCCGCGCGCTTGGCGTCAGGGGAGGGGATCGTCATGGGCCTGCCGGCCATCGATTCCTGCCCCGCGGACGGGTCCGCCGCCGTGGAACTCACGGAGAACTTTGCGGCCCCTCGCACCCTCGCCGCGACGCCCGGTGTTCCGGACGGCTTCACCGCCGCGACGGCCGCCCGGCGGCCGGCCCGGTGTCGCCCCGCCGCCAACCCCGACGCCCTCGCGGATTTCTCCGCGGAGTGCCGCGCGACGGCCCTGAGCCGGGCCGCCCGCGGCGCGGTGATGCGCACGGCCGGGGCCCCGAAGTGCGGGCCGCTGCCCGGTGGAGGGTTCCGAAACGTGCGCGAGGATGCCTGAGGGTGCCCCGCCGACGACCGCGCCACGGCGCCGCCCCGCGCCGAAGGCGCGCACACGAACCGAGAGAGAGCGGAAGAACATGACCGTACGGGTCGCGGTGGCCGGGGCCAGCGGCTACGCGGGCGGGGAGCTGCTCCGCCTGCTGGGCTCGCATCCCGGCGTGGAGATCGGTGCGCTGACCGCGCACAGCAGCGCGGGGCGTGCGCTGGGGTCCGTGCAGCCGCAGCTCCCGGAGTTCGCCGACCGGATCCTCCTGGACACCTCCGCCGCTTCCCTGCGCGGCCACGACGTGGTGTTCCTCGCGCTGCCCCACGGCCAATCGGCGGCACTGGCGGCCGAGTTGGAGCCCGGCACGCTGGTGGTGGACTGCGGCGCCGACTTCCGGCTGCGGGACCCGTCGGCCTGGGAGCGGTTCTACGGCACCGCCCACGCCGGCACCTGGCCGTACGGACTGCCGGAACTGCCGGGAGCCCGCGCGGAATTGAAGGGGGCCACCCGGATCGCCGTTCCCGGCTGCTACCCCACGGCGGTCACCCTGGCCCTGTTCCCCGCCTACGCGGCGCACCTGGTCGAGCCCGAGGCGGTCATCGTCGCCGCCAGCGGAACCTCCGGCGCCGGACGCGCGCTCAAGGCGCACCTCCTCGGCGCCGAAGTCATGGGCTCCATGAGCCCGTACGGAGTCGGCGGCGGCCACCGGCACACCCCGGAGATCACCCAGAACCTGTCCCGCGCGGCCGGCGCGCACGTGAGCGTCTCCTTCACGCCCACCCTGGCTCCCATGCCCCGGGGCATCCTCGCCACCTGCTCGGCCCGTCTGAGCCCGGCCGCGGAGCTGCTCACGGAGGGGGAGGTGCGCGCCGTGTTCGAAGCCGCCTACGCCGACCAGCCGTTCGTACGGCTGCTGCCGCCCGGCCAGTGGCCCACGACCGCCGCCGTCCTCGGCTCGAACACCGCCCAGGTGCAGATCGCCGTGGACCCCGACGCCCGCAGGCTGATCTGCGTGAGCGCCATCGACAACCTGACGAAGGGCACCGCCGGTGGCGCGGTGCAGAGCATGAACATAGCCCTCGGCCTGCCGGAACGGCAGGGCCTGCCCATGAATGGAGTGGCTCCGTGAGTGTGACCGCCGCCCGCGGATTCCTTGCCGGCGCCGTGCGCGCTGGCATCAAGGAATCCGGTGACCCGGACCTGGCCCTGGTGGTGAACCGGGGGCCGTCGCGCGCCGCCGCCGGTGTCTTCACCTCGAACCGCGTGCAGGCCGCGCCCGTACGCTGGTCCCGCCGCGTGCTCGCCGACGGGCGGATCTCCGCCGTCGTCCTCAACTCCGGTGGCGCGAACGCCTGTACGGGTCCTGCCGGAGCGGAGGACACCCAGGTGATGGCGGAGCGCACCGCGCTGGCCGTGGAGGCCGCCTCCGACGAGGTCGCGGTGTGCTCCACCGGCCTCATCGGCGTCCGGCTCCCCATGGACCGGGTGACGGACGGCATCGCCGCCGCCGCGGAGCGGCTGTCGCCCGAGGGCGGCGAGGAGGCGGCCGTCGCGATCAAGACGACGGACTCCGTCCACAAGACGGCGGTGGCCACCGGCCCCGGCTGGACGGTGGGCGGCATGGCGAAGGGCGCCGGAATGCTCGCCCCGGGCCTCGCCACCATGCTGGTCGTCCTGACCACGGACGCCGACGCGAGCGCCGAGGTGCTCGACGCGGCGCTGCGCGAGGCGGTGCGCACCACCTTCGACCGGGTGGACTCCGACGGCTGCATGTCCACCAACGACACCGTGCTGCTGCTCGCCTCGGGCAGCTCCGGCATCACGCCGGAACCCGGGGAACTCACCGTGGCCGTACACGCCGTCTGCCGGGACCTGGCGCTCCAGCTGGTGGCGGACGCCGAGGGCGCGTCCAAGGAGATCGAGGTGTCCGTCGTCGGCGCCGCCTCGGAGGCGGACGCGGTGGAGGTGGGCCGCTCGGTGGCCCGCAACAACCTCCTCAAGTGCGCGCTGCACGGCGAGGACCCGAACTGGGGCCGGGTGCTGTCGGCGATCGGCACCACCTCGGCCGTCTTCGACGCGGACCGGCTGGACGTGGCGATCAACGGCGTCTGGGTCTGCCGGGACGGCGCCGGCGGGGAGTCGCGGGACAAGGTCGACCTGTCCGGCCGCCGGATCGCCATCACGGTGGACCTGCGCTCCGGTGACTCCTCGGCCGTCATCTGGACCAACGACCTGACGGCCGAGTACGTGCACGAGAACAGCGCCTACAGCTCGTGAACGGGGTCGGGATGACGCGGACGAAGACGCCGGACGCGGTCCGGGCCGTGGCGCCGGGCGCCGCACCGGTACCGGCCCCCCGGGACCTGCCCTGGCAGGAGCAGCTCCAAGGCCGGACGGTCGTCGTCAAGTTCGGCGGCAACGCCATGGTGGATCCCTCCACGCAGCGGACGTTCGCCCAGGACGTCGTGGAGCTGTGGCACGCGGGCCTGCGGCCCGTCGTCGTCCACGGCGGAGGGCCCCAGATCAGCGCTCTCCTCGACCGCCTCGGCCTGGAGGTCCGCTTCGAGGCCGGGCTGCGGGTGACCACGCCGGAGACGATGGAGGTCGTGCGCATGGTGCTCACCGGCCAGGTCCAGCGCGAACTGGTCGGGGCCATCAACGTCCACGGGCCGTTCGCCGTGGGCCTGTCGGGCGAGGACGCCCACACGATGACCGCCGTACGGCGCCCTGCCTGGGTGGACGGCCGGCCGGTGGACATCGGCCAGGTCGGCGACATCGTGGACGTGGACGGCAGCGCGATCGCCGCACTGCTGGAGCAGGGCCGCATCCCCGTGGTCTCGCCCGTCGCGCGCGGCGAGGACGGCCAGGTCTACAACGTCAACGCCGACCTCGCGGCCTCGGCCCTGGCCGTGGCCCTCGGGGCGGACCGGCTCGTGGTGATGACCGACGTCGAGGGACTGTACGCGGACTGGCCGCACAGCACCGAGGTGATCGACCGCCTGACGGCCGCAGAGCTGGACGCCCTGCTGCCGGAGCTGGCGAGCGGCATGCTCCCGAAGATGGAGGGCTGCCTGCGCGCCGTACGGGCCGGCGTCGGCCGGGCGCAGGTCATCGACGGCCGGGCGCCGCACGCCCTGCTGCGCGGAGTCCTCACCGAGGACGGACCCGGCACCACGGTGGTGCCGGACGACGAGCCCGGGCCGCAGGGCCCGGGCGGCAAGGGGGAGGGCGCGTGACGGCCCACAGCACGACGACACCGCCGGCCGACCGCGCGACGGCCGCCCCGCTTTCCGACCGCTGGCGGGCGGTGATGATGGACACCTACGGCACCCCCGCGCTGGCCCTGGTCAGGGGCGAGGGCAGCACGGTCTGGGACGAGGACGGCCGCGCGTACACGGACTTCACCGGCGGGATCGCCGTCAACGCCCTCGGGCACGCCCACCCGGCCCTGGTCTCGGCCGTCCAAGAGCAGGTCGCCCGGCTCGGACACGTGTCGAACCTGTTCGTCTCGGAGCCGGCCGTCGCGCTGGCGGAACGGCTGCTCGCCCTGCTGGAGCGGCCGGGCCGGGTGTTCTTCGCCAACTCGGGTGCGGAGGCGGTCGAAGCCGCCTTCAAGATCGCCCGTCGGACCGGCCGCCACCACCTCGTCGGGACGCGGGGCGGGTTCCACGGGCGCACCATGGGGGCCCTGGCCCTCACGGGCCAGCCGCCCAAGCGCGCGCCCTTCCTGCCGCTGCCCGG
The DNA here is from genome assembly GCF_026340675.1 of Streptomyces sp. NBC_01264. Lineage (NCBI taxonomy): Bacteria > Bacillati > Actinomycetota > Actinomycetes > Kitasatosporales > Streptomycetaceae > Streptomyces > Streptomyces sp. NBC_01264. Next base: position 2,241,947 of record NZ_JAPEOX010000002.1, on the reverse strand, counting down.
GGAGGTCACGCACGTGCCCTACGGGGACGCCGAGGCGCTCCGCACGGCCGTCACGGAGCACACGGCCGCGGTCGTACTGGAACCCCTGCAGGGCGAGGCCGGGGTCGTCCCGGCGCCCCCGGGCTACCTGCGGGTGGCCCGCGAGATCACCCGCGCCACGGGCACCCTGCTCGTCCTGGACGAGGTGCAGACCGGGATCGGCCGCACCGGCCACTGGTTCGCGCACCAGGCGGAGCCGGGAGCGGAGCCGGACGTGATCACCCTCGCCAAGGGGCTGGGCGGCGGCATGCCGATCGGCGCCACGGTCGCCTTCGGCGCCGCCGCCGAGCTGCTGACCCCCGGTCAGCACGGATCCACCTTCGGCGGCAACCCGGTGGCGTGCGCGGCCGGGCTCGCCGTCCTGGAGACCATCGAGAAGGAGGGGCTGCTCATCCACGCCCAGCGGGTGGGGGAGCGGCTGCGGCTCGGCATCGAGGCACTGGAACACCCGCTGGTCCGCGAAGTGCGGGGCGCCGGTCTGCTCCTGGGCATCGCCCTCGCCGGGCCGGCCGCCGCGCGGGTGCAGCGGGCCGCGCAGGACGCCGGGTTCCTCGTGAACGCGGCGGGCGCGGACGTCGTACGGCTGGCTCCCGCCCTGACCCTGCCGCAGGACCGGGCCGACGCCCTGCTGGCGGCGCTGCCGGGGATCCTGGACGCCTCGTAGGGGCGGCGGGCGGTACGACGTGGTCGGGGCGGGTCCCTCAGGGGCCCGCCCCTTCGCCGTCCGGCGGTCTACAGGCTGCGGGCCAGGACCCGTGCCCCCCGGGCCGGGTCCAGGGACCGTGCCCAGTCGGCCGGTGCCCGGCTCGGGGAGGCCGGGCCGAACCCGTGGCCGAGGAAGAGGCGGCCGCTGCCGGTCGTCGCGGTGAACAGCGTGGCCAGGCCGCGGGTACGGGCCCTGGCGAGCGCCGCGTGCAGCAGGCGGGCGCCCATGCCCGTGCCCTGCCGGTGGGACGCGACGCAGAAGTTGTACAGCACGCCGGCGGCGGGGTGTTCGCGCAGGCCGAGGCAGCCTTCGAGGGTTCCGTCGGGCGCCTGCGCGACGAGGAAGTCGCACGCGCGGGAGAGGTAGAGCGAGAGCGGGCGTTCGCGGAGCGCCCCGGCCTGGGCGAACGGCCGGGACAGGGCGGCGAGCGCCGGACCGTCGTCCCGGCGGGCCGGGCGCACCGAGAACTCGGGGAACTCGTGCCACCCGGGGGCGGGGACGGGGGCGTGTGCGACGGCGGGGCCGCGGAGCGTCGAAGTGGCGTGCGCGGCGGCAGGGTGCAGCGTGGCCGTGGTCAAGGTGTTCCTTCCTCGGTTCCGCCGTGTGCGGGTGCGGGGGCGGGGCCTCCCGGCGGAACGATCGAAGTAAAGGTAGTCTTACCTAAGCATCGGGGCCAAGTTGCCCCGTACGGACGGCGCGAGCCGCAACGTATCCGGGGAAAGCGGGCACATCGGCGACGGCCCATCCCGGCGGAGCCGAGGGGGCCGCGCCGGTCCCCACGTACGTCAGGGCCGGGTTCCCGCCGAGGCCGATCCCGACTCCCTTGAGGTAGGCCTCCTTCCGCGACCAGCAGCGGGCCACCGCGGCGGGGCGCTCGCCGGCCGGCAGCGCCGACAGCTCGGCGCGCTCGGCCGGATGGAGGACCTCCGCCAGTTCGGAGGCGACCTGGGCCGCCACCGCCGGGGCCGGACGCCGCTCGACGTCGACGCCGACCGGGCCGTCCGCGAAGGCCATCAGTACGGCGTCCCCCGCGTGGGACAGCGAGAAGTGCAGCGGTACGCCGACCACCGCCGGGCGGCCGTGCGGCCCGCCGCAGCCGGGGCACCGCTCGCGGAAGAAGCGCACCCGCGCCGGATCCACGCCGAGCCGCTCGCCCAGCAACTGCCGCAGCACGACGTGGGCGACCCGGTACTGGTCGCGGTCGCCCGCGCGCCGGAGCCCCTGGAGCCGGGCCCGCTCGGCGTCGTCGAGCATCCCCTCCGACTCCCGCGCCCGATCCGCGTACAGGCTCACGCGCGCGGCCCACAGCCCCGGTCCGGGAGAGGTGAGCCAGGGCGGCGCCGGTGCGTCGGTGCCCGCCGCCCGGTCCGCCGCGGCGGCCGTCATCCGCACGGGCGGCCGGGATAGTCGTCACCCTCGGGGGCCCCGACCTCGCGCATCCGGCACAGGACCTCCCCGAGGAGCGTGTCGTCCACGTCGACGGGCATGTTGAACTCCCGGTCGAAGACGAAGGAGTCACCCGCACCCGCGTGCCAGATCACCCAGCGCGGCGGCATCTCGGGCACCTCCCACAGCGGGGAGAACCGTTCCAGGACGTTCACCTGACTGCTCACAGCTTTCCTTTGTCCGTCGCTTCGTTTCCGTCGACCAATGTCGCCACGACCTCGATGCCGGCGATCCGGGAGGGATCGACGGACCGCGGATCGTCACCCAGGACCACCAGATCGGCGCGCTTGCCCGGGGTGAGGCTGCCGGCGCTGTCGTCCCACCGGCAGGCGTACGCACCGGCGACCGTGTAGGCGCGCAGCGCCTCCTCGACGGTGACCGCCTCGTCCGGCCCGACCGGCCGCCCGGAGGCGGAGGCGCGCTCGACCATGAACTGGACCGCCCGGAGCGGGGCCCCGTCGGTGACGGGCCGGTCGGAACTCCCCACGAGGGTCACCCCGTGGTCCAGGAACCCGCGCCCCCGGTACATCCAGGGAGCCCGCTCCTCGCCCATCACGTCCGCGTAGTCGTCCCCGAAGGAGTGCAGGAAGGCCGGCTGGACGACCGCGCTGACGCCCAGGCGCGCGAAGCGCGGGAGCTGGTCGGGGCGGATCAGCCCGGCGTGCTCGATCCGGTGCCGCGCGTCCGGCCGGGGCCGCAGCCGCTGCGCCTCCTCCAGCGCGCCGAGCGCGAGGTCGGCCGCGCGGTCCCCGATGGCGTGGACGGCGAGCTGCCAGCCGCCGAGGTGGCCGTCGACGATCAACCGGGTGAGGCGCTCGGGGTCGTCCTGGAGCTGCCCGGTGTGGTCCGTACCCGCGTATGGGGCCGTGAGCGCGGCCGTACGGGCCATCATCCCGCCGTCGGTGTAGATCTTGAGCGCGCCCAGCGACAGCCAGTCGTCGCCGAACCCGGTGCGCATGCCCAGGTCCAGGGCCCGGGGGATGCCGTCCTCGAGGTGCGCCTCGCGCGGCCGCAGTACGTCGCCGGCGGGCATGAGCTGCACCCGCAGGGGCAGCCTCCCCTGCTCCCGCAGCAACTGGTAGGCGCCGAGCTCCACCGGGCTGTGCCCGAGCAGCCCGCCCCCGATGCCCGCCTCCGCGACGGCCGTCACGCCCTCGGCGAGGCAGGTCCGGGCCGCACGCTCGACGGCATCGGCGATCTCGCCCTGCCCGTACGGCAGCCGGAGGCGCCGCGCGGCGGTCATGGCCCCCTCGGCCAGAAAGCCGTCCTGGTGCGGGACGCCGGCGGGCAGCAGCCCCAACACCGCACTGTTCACCACGCACCCGTGCCCCGAGTCGTGCATCAGGAACACCCTGCGCCCGCGGCTGACCGTGTCCAGCTCGGCGGCGGTCAGATGCCGCCCGAGGGCCCGCTGGTCGTACCCCATGACATCGACCCAGGATCCGTCCGGGCCCGCTGACCGCGCCACGGCCTCGGCCACCACCGCCAGCACGTCCTCGACCCGCCGGCACGGGGCGACGCTCGGGGTGCTCTGCTTCAGCCCGGTCCAGGCCAGGTGCACATGGCTGTCGATGAACCCGGGCAGCACGGTGGCCCCCTGCAGATCCACGACCTCCCGGGCGGGGAGCGAGGCGACGTCCTCGTCGAGCCCCACGATCCGCCCCCGCCAGATCCCCAGCTCCCGGGCGAAGGGACGGTCCGGGTCCATGGTGAGGATGTTCGCGTTCGTCAGCCTCGTATGCAGCATGGGTAGTCCATCCGTCACAGGAACGGTCGGACCGCCACGGCGGGGTACGGGACGCGCGCCGTCGACAGCCATCCGACTTAGGTAAGCCTAACCGAATACTCGGTGCAGGGTCAACGCGCGCCGCGCGGCAGGAGTGGCGATCCGGCGTGCGGGGTGTGCCGATCATCAACTCCGGGTAGGAATAAAGGATTTATTTTCCCGCGGTGGGATTCTCGCCGGTATCGTTGATTCCAGCGTGGTGCGAGGCACTGCTGTGACGTGTGGCTCCGGGAATGTTCCTGGAGGCCCTGAGAACCCGGTGGTTGACGGTTCGAGGGCGGCGGCTAGTCCGGGTGGTACCTCCCATGAGGTCTGATCCCGGGCCGTGCGGCAACCGGCGCCGGCGGAGTCGACCGGCCCGCCGCGCGGTAGTACGCACCCCGCGCCCGTACCCCTCCCCGGAGGCGGTGCGGACAGGCCCCGGCAATGGCGTCCGGACCAGCCTTCGTGTGCCTGCGGAGTTGATTCCCCGTGTCTCCTGAGAACGGCGCCGCGCCCCACCGCGACTACGAGGTCGACGACGGCGGTGACGGCTCCACGAGCATCCACTTCGCCGCGTTAGGGATCGACCATCCCCACCGCCCCGCCGCCGAGCGGCTCTGGTGGGAGTTCCGCGAGGAACTCGCAGCGGACCCCCACCTCCTGATCCCGGCCTCGGTCCCCCTGCACGCCGTCGAACTCGCCGGACCCCGCGGTCAGTTCCGCTGGTCTCGGAGCAGCAGCCCCGTCTTCCACCGGCGGCACATGCAGGAGGTCATCCTCCGGGGGCTCCGTGTCATCGCCCTGTTTCCCGGCGTCCGGGTCCGCGTCGTCTACCGCGAGACGAACGACTACGCGCGGGACCGCCCCGCGCTGTTCGCGGCCCTCGCCCACGACCTGAACGCCGAGCTGGCCGAGGACGCCACGTACGGCCGGCTGATCGTGGACGGCGACGGGAGGGAGGCCGCGCTCCGGGAGGCTCACCGGACGCTCTCCCCCAAGGGCCGGTACCTCACCGGCGACCCGGTGTTCGAGCCCGCCCGCACCCGCGCCCTGCTGCAGGCCGCTGACTTCCTGGCGTACGCGGCCTACCAGGCCGTCGCCAAGCGGGAGTCCCGCAGGTTCATGTGGCACTGGTTCGCCGAGACGTTCCCGGACGCCGACGGGCCCCGCGCCCGCTGAGCGGCGCGACAGCGAAAGGGGCTGGGCCCCGGACGGATCCGGGGCCCAGCCGGGCAGGACCTGGGAGCCCGCACGAGGCGGGACCAGAACCGCGTTTCCAGTCTCCCATACCGACCTGACAAGAGGAGTGGCTCCATGCCCGCGTCCCCACCCAACCCTCCGGCCTCGCCGATCATCGTCGACTGGGGCAAAGAGCAGGTCGAAGTGTCCACCGTCGACCGCGAGCTCCCCGAGCCCTCCGCCATGGACGACAGGAGCAAGCTGGTCAAGGCGGGCGTGAACAGCTCCCTGGTCTCGCTGCCCGAGGACGCCTGGCACGCCGTGGCCCGCGGGGCCGTCACGCCGGAGACGGTGGCCCTGCAACTGCGCGAGTCGCAGGACGCCCGCGCCGGCCTGCTCCTCGAGGAGCACGTGGACGGGGCCACCCTGCGGTCCGTGCACTCCAGGCTCTGGCTGTCGGAGATCTTCCCCGCCATCCAGCCGCGCACCGGCCAGGAACTGCTCGGGGTCGAGGACCCCCGGGTCGGTGGGGTCGCCGAGGACGGGAAGCCGCAGGCGATCCTCCGGTACCTGTACGACAGCCCCGCGCACCTGAGGAAGCACGTACAGCAGACCATCTCGGCCACCCTCTACAAGAACTCCTACGCCGAGTCGATCCTCGCCCGCCGGGTCACCCGCGCGCTGATCGTGCACCCGGTGGTCTACGAGTTCGAGGACGGCTCCGACCCGGTCTACGGCCTGATCGCCCGGGACGGGATCACCCGGCTGGCCAGCGCGTGGAACGTGTTCGCGGGGTCGGACCACGACCCCGAGGACGTGGGGAAGCTGGCGGCCGACGTGCTCGTGGCCGAGCAGCGGCCGTCCGCGAACGACCCGGTCAAGCCGTTGACCCAGCGGATGGCGCTGGCCCGGGAGAACTGGCGCAAGACCCAGCGGACGCTGTTCACCAAGGCGATCGCCTCCGTGGCCGTGGACGAGGCACCGCCCCTGGCGGCGATCCGGATCGCGCAGTCCTACGTCGTGCCCGCGCACGTCACGGTCGGCGTGCGGTCCCACGACCGGGAGGACTCGCTCAACGCCGAGGAGGTGTTCGACGACGCGCTGCGCTCGATCCTGGCCTCCGTACACGTGGAGTTCAAGCCGTGGGACAGCTCCGCGCAGAACGTCGAGGTCGTCAGCCGGGCCCTCAAGCGCGTCCTCCTGAGCCGGAAACAGGACGGTCTCGAACCGGTCTACGAACTGGCCGTCGGACGGAGGAAGGCCTCGGAGGTCTCCGAGGTGTACAAGGACCCGCAGATCCCGGGTACGGGCCTGTGGCGTGCCGTGCGGCTGCTGCACACCCTGACGCGGCCGGCCATCTCCGACGAACTGCGGAACCGTGCCAAGGAGATCAAGGGCGAGCGCCGGATGACGGACAAGGGGTACGCGAGCCTGCTCGGCCCGATCGTCGACCATCCGTGGCGGTCCACCAAGAAGGCCGCCGCGCAGCAAGCCCGCAACGCGTGGTCCAACGGTGGTGTCCTCTTCAAGGAGGTCCTCGCCGACGGCTGGGCCCCCATAGTGACCGACGACTTCACGACGCTGGTGGAGCCTGCGCTCGGCGGGAACCAGAACGCCCGGCTGACGCTCGCGCTGGCCGGCGGCACCGCTCTGATCGCCGACAAGATCCTCACCCGGAACGTGGGTTCGTCGGTCGGTCTGTACAGGGTGCCCGGAAAGGTTCCCTTCCGTGCCGACGTGTACAAGGTCATCGAGGGGCTGGCCCAGGCGGACAACGCGCTGGGCCTCTGGACGCTGGCCTTGGCTGCCCAGCGCTTCGAGGACGGCCGGCTGCCACGGAACTCGGGGACGAAGCAGGCGCAGGGCCTGCCTGGTGATCCGCACGCCGCATCCGACGCCGAGTACCAGCACCTGGCGGTCGACCTGGAGGCGGAGGACCGTGTGCTGCGGGAGGACGGCGAGCCCGTCCTGCTGCTGGAATGGGACGTCGTCGTCGCTTCCGACCAGGAGCGGGCCGCGCTGGTCCTCGGAACCCAGGAAGACGACGACGATGACGAGGACGGCGACGAAGGGGAGGACGAAGGCGAGGGCGACGGGGACGACGACGGCCACGATGAGCAGGGGTCCGGCGGTTCGGGAGGCGGGGCCGGGGTGCCGGAGCCCCCGCGGGACATTTCAGACGTGCGCCGCGTGTTCAAGAACCTCCTGAGCGACGCCAAGACCCACCTCGACCTGCTGGAAAGGCTGGGGGAGGGCGTGACGCTGCCCCCGGTGTTCGGCATGCAGGACAACTGGGCCGAGCTGCGCGAAACCTCGCTCCACATCCTGAAGGTGATCGCGAACCACGAGGGCGACTACAAGCAGGACGAGCCCGAAGAGGGCTGAGCGCACGCGACGGCCGGGACGGGGCCCCAGGGCCCCGTCCCGGCCGTCGCACTGGCGGCTACACCGGCAGGCCCGTCGGTTCCTTGATGCGCTTCATGATGATCTGGGAGTTGACCTCCGTGACGCCCGAGAGGGCCGTGAGCTGCTCGATCCAGAGGCGTTCGTACGCGCGGAGGTCGGCCACCGCGATGCGCAGGAGGCAGCCGGGGCTGCCGAAGAGGCGGTAGGCCTCGATGACGTCGGGGATGTCCTGGAGGGCGGCTTCGAAGGCTTCCACCGCCTCGCGGTCGCGGCGGACCTCCACGGAGACCAGGACCTCGAAGCCGCGGCCCACGGCCTCGGGGGAGATCACCGCGCGGTAGCCCTGGATGATCCCTTCCTCTTCGAGCTGGCGGACCCTGCGCATGCAGGGGGAAGGGGTGAGGCCCACGCGCTGGGCCAGCTCCTGGTTGCTGAGCCGGCCGTCCGCCTGGAGCTCGCGCAAGATTTCTCTGTCGATCGCGTCCATCGCGCAATTATCACTCATGGTTTGTTACAGGGGCAGGGGAAATCGCAATCGCATTGCGCGTAGATCGGCCTACCATTGCCGTTTATAGAAAATCTGTGCGGGCCGTTTCGGGCTGTGTTCAGGAAGGGTCGTGGTCATGGGACGCATCGTCGTCATCAGTACGGGCGGGACGATAGCCAGCCGCTGGCAGGGTTCCGGTTTCGCGGCCGATGCCGACGGGGCGGAGGTCATGGCCACCGCTCCGCTGCCGGAGGGCGTGAGCGTCGAGGTCGTCGATCTGTTCAGCGTCAACAGCCCTCGGCTGACCACCGCGCACCAGCTGACCCTGCTGCGGACCGTGCACGAGGTGCTCGCCGACCCGGGTGTGGACGGGATCGTGGTCACGCACGGTACGGACACGCTGGAGGAGTCGGCGTTCCTGCTGGACCTGCACCATCGTGACGCGCGATCCGTGGTGTTCACCGGCTCGCAGCGGCCCATGGGGGCGGCGGACGGGGACGGCCCGGGGAACCTCTACGACGCCCTGCTGACCGCGTCCAAGACGCGCGGGCTCGGCGTCCTGATCACGTTCGCGGGGCGGGTGCACGCGGCCCGGGGCACCGTGAAGGCGCAGGCGGTGGCGCTGGACGCGTTCGCCGACCCGTCGAAGGAACTGCTGGGGAAGGTCGGATTCGGCAAGGTCACCATGCTGCGGACGCCGGTGCGGCCGGAGCCGTTGCCGTTGCCGGCGATGCCGCAGGCTGCGGCGGGGCCGCCGCGGGTGGATGTCGTACTGCACCACGTGAGTGGCGACGCGGTGCTGCTGAACGCCGCGGTGGCGGCGGGGGCACGGGGGATCGTGCTGGTCGGGACCGGCGCGGGGAACGCGACGCCCGAGGTCGTCGACGCGGTGAAGGCGGCCGTCGCGGACGGTGTGCTGGTGGCGTTGACCACGCGGGTCGCGGCCGGGCCGGTGACGGAGATCTACACCCATGGGGGTGCGGTGGACCTGGTCGCGGCCGGGGCCGTGCCGACGGGGACGCTGCGGGCTCCGCAGGCGCGGATCGCGGTGCTCGCGGCGTTGCTCTCCGAGGGGGACGCGGAGGATCGGCTTCAGGTGCTGCGGCGGGTACTGGCCAGCGGTGGATCCGTGCTGGTCCCCGCCTGACCCTGGCTCCGCCCCAGACCCCGCGCCGCAAACCCCGGCGGGGCTGGATAGCGGCGCCGGGGAGGGTCAGGAGTCCGTGAAAGCCGACAGCAGGCGGTCCGCCGCCAGGGTCGGGGTCAGGGTGCCCGCTCGGACCGCTGATTCCAGGGTCGGGGCCAGGTTCCGTACCGCCGGGTTCGAGCGGAGGCGTTCCAGGAGTTCGTCGCGGACCATCGACCAGGTCCACTCCACCTGCTGGGCCGCGCGCTTCGACGCCAGGCGGCCGCCTGCCTCCAGGAGCCGGCGGTGTTGTTCCAGGCGGTTCCAGACCTCCTCCAGGCCCGTGGATTCCCGGGCGCTGCACGTCAGGACCGGCGGGGTCCACGCGGCGTCGGCCGGGTGCATCAGGCGCAGGGCGCTGGACAGTTCGCGTGCCGCGGACTTCGCGTCGCGCTCGTGCGGGCCGTCCGCCTTGTTGACGGCCAGGACGTCGGCCAGTTCCAGGACGCCCTTCTTGATGCCCTGGAGGCCGTCGCCCGTGCGGGCGAGGGAGAGCAGGAGGAAGGAGTCGACCATGCCGGCGACCGTGGTCTCCGACTGGCCGACGCCCACCGTTTCGACGAGGACCACGTCGTAGCCGGCCGCCTCCATCACGATGATCGATTCCCGGGTGGCCTTCGCGACCCCGCCCAGCGTCCCCGCCGAGGGGGACGGGCGGACGAAGGCGGCGGGATCCACGGAGAGGCGCTCCATGCGGGTCTTGTCGCCCAGGATGGAGCCGCCCGTACGGGTGGAAGACGGGTCGACGGCCAGGACCGCCACCCGGTGGCCGAGGCCCGTCAGCATCGTGCCGAAGGCGTCGATGAAGGTGGATTTCCCGACGCCCGGTACCCCGCTGATGCCGATCCGGCGCGCCCGCCCCGCGTGGGGGAGGAGCTCCGTCAACAGGCTCTGGGCGAGGGCCCGGTGCGCGGGCAGGGTGGACTCCACGAGGGTGATCGCGCGCGCGATGAACGCGCGCTTCCCGTCGAGCACGCCCTTGGTGTAGGCGGTGATGTCGATCCGCGGCGGCACGGCGGCGCGACTACAGCTCGTGGCCCAGGTCCGCGGCGAGCCGCGTCACCAGGTCGTGCGCCGCGTCCGGGATGACCGTGCCGGGCGGGAACACCGCCGTCGCGCCCATCTCGAGGAGCGTGGGGACGTCCGCCGGCGGGATGACCCCACCGACCACGATCATGATGTCCTCACGTCCCTCCGAGGCGAGGGCCTCGCGCAGTGCCGGTACGAGGGTCAGGTGTCCGGCGGCCAGCGAGGACACGCCGACCACGTGGACGTCCGCCTCGACGGCCTGGCGGGCGACCTCCTCCGGGGTCTGGAACAGCGGGCCGACGTCCACGTCGAAGCCCAGGTCGGCGAAGGCGGTCGCGATCACCTTCTGGCCGCGGTCGTGCCCGTCCTGGCCCATCTTGCAGACCAGGATGCGCGGCCGGCGGCCCTCCGCCTCCCCGAACCGGTCGACGAGCGCACGGGTGCGCTCCAGGGACGGGGACTCGCCTGCCTCGGTTCGGTACACACCCGAGATCGTACGGATCTGGCTCGCGTGCCGCCCGTACACCTTCTCCAGGGCGTCCGAGATCTCGCCCACCGTGGCCTTCGCGCGGGCCGCGTCCACCGCCAGGGCGAGGAGGTTGCCGTCCCCGCGCTCGGCCGCGTTCGTCAGCGCCCGCAGGGTGTCCTGGGTGACCGCCTCGTCGCGCTCCGCCCGCAGCCGCCGCAGCTTCTCGATCTGCTGGGTGCGCACGGAGGAGTTGTCGACCTTGAGGACGTCGATCTGCTCGTCGGTCTCGACCCGGTACTTGTTGACGCCGATCACGGGCTGACGTCCCGAGTCGATACGGGCCTGCGTGCGGGCCGCCGCCTCTTCCACGCGGAGCTTGGGGATGCCCGCGTCGATGGCCTGCGCCATGCCGCCGGCCGCCTCGACCTCCTGGATGTGCTGCCAGGCCCGGCGCGCCAGGTCGTACGTCAGCTTCTCGACGTACGCGCTGCCGCCCCACGGGTCGATGGACCGGCAGGTGCCCGACTCCTGCTGGAGGAGGAGCTGGGTGTTGCGGGCGATGCGCGCCGAGAAGTCGGTGGGCAGCGCGAGGGCCTCGTCCAGCGCGTTGGTGTGCAGCGACTGGGTGTGGCCCTGGGTGGCCGCCATCGCCTCGATGCAGGTGCGGGTGACGTTGTTGAAGACGTCCTGCGCGGTGAGGGACCAGCCCGAGGTCTGCGAATGGGTGCGCAGGGAAAGGGACTTGGCGTTCTTCGGGTCGAACTGCTTGACCAGGCGCGCCCACAGGAGGCGGGCCGCGCGGAGCTTGGCCACCTCCATGAAGAAGTTCATGCCGATCGCCCAGAAGAACGACAGGCGCGGTGCGAAGGCGTCCACGTCCAGGCCGACGGCCTGGCCCGCCCGCAGGTACTCCACACCGTCCGCGAGGGTGTACGCCAGCTCCAGGTCGGCCGTGGCCCCGGCCTCCTGGATGTGGTAGCCGGAGATGGAGATGGAGTTGTAGCGGGGCATCTTCTGCGAGGTGAAGGCGAAGATGTCGGAGATGATCCGCATCGACGGCTTCGGCGGATAGATGTAGGTGTTGCGGACCATGAACTCTTTGAGGATGTCGTTCTGGATGGTCCCGGCGAGCTTGTCGGGGGAGACGCCCTGCTCCTCCGCCGCCACGATGTAGAGGGCGAGGACCGGCAGCACGGCGCCGTTCATCGTCATCGACACCGTCATCTTGTCCAGCGGGATGCCGTCGAAGAGCTGGCGCATGTCGTAGATCGAGTCGATCGCCACGCCCGCCATGCCGACGTCGCCCGTCACCCGCGGGTGGTCGCTGTCGTAGCCGCGGTGCGTGGGCAGGTCGAAGGCGATCGACAGGCCCTTCTGGCCGGAGGCGAGGTTGCGCCGGTAGAAGGCGTTGGACTCCTCGGCCGTGGAGAAGCCCGCGTACTGCCGGATCGTCCAGGGCTGGTTGACGTACATCGTCGGGTACGGGCCGCGCAGGTACGGGGCCACACCCGGATAGGTCCGCAGGAAGTCCAGGCCCTCCAGGTCGCGGCCCGTGTACAGGGGCTGTACGCCGATCCCCTCGGGCGTCTCCCACAGCAGCTCGGCGGCGCCCGAGCCGGTGGACTCCTTCAGCGCGGTGCGCCACTGGTCCTCGGACCCGGCTGCCGGGGCGCCGCCGTCCAGCGGGAGTTCGGAGAAATCGGGGATGCGGGGGGTGCTCACTGCGCGACTCCCATCCGGTCGAGTACGGAGGACAGCACGGCGACGGCGTCGCAGCCGGCGAAGACGTACTCGTCCACGGCCGCCGCGGCGGTGCCGGGCCTGCCCGCGAGGAACACGGTCGTCGCGCCCGCCGAGCGCAGGGCCGCGGCCACCGCCTCGGCCTGCTCCTCGTACAGCGCGTCGCTGGAGCACAGCACGGCCATGCCGTCGGCGCCGCTCGCGGCGTAGGCCGCGGCCGCGGTCTCCGGGGTCACCGACACCGGGTCGTGGACCGGGGTGATGCCGCCCGCCTGGAACAGGTTGGAGGCGAAGGTGGCGCGGGCGGTGTGCGCGGCCGCCGGGCCCAGGGCCGCCAGGAAGACGGTGGGCCGGGCCCCCGTCGCCTCCAGGTGTACGTCGCTGCGCGCGCGCAGGGCCTCGTACGCCTCGTCGCGCCGCACGCGCGGCAGTCCGCCGGTGAGCGGGGCCGGCGCGGGTTCCCGTACGACCGGCTTCTCGGAGAGGTGCGGGAACTCGCTGACCCCGGTGACGGGTTCGCGGCGGGTCGACAGCTTCTTCGAGCGCGCGGCCCAGGTGGCGGCGAGGCGTTCGGCGACCAGGCCCGAGCGCAGGGCGGCGGCCTGGCCGCCGGCCTTCTCGATGGTCTGGAAGAACTCCCAGGCGGCGTGGGCGAGTTCGTCGGTGAGCTGCTCGACGTAGTACGAGCCGCCCGCCGGGTCGATCACCCGGGCCAGGTGGGACTCCTCCAGCAGGATCGTGGAGGTGTTGCGGGAGATCCGGCGCGCGAACGCGTCGGGCAGGCCGAGGTCCTGGTCGAACGGCAGCACGGTGACCGCGTCCGCTCCGCCCACGCCCGCCGCCATGCAGGCGACGGTGGTGCGCAGCATGTTCACCCACGGGTCGCGGCGGGTCATCATCACCGGCGAGGTCACCGCGTGCTGGCGCTGGGCGCCGGCCGCCGGAGCCCCGCAGGCCTCGGCGATCCGGGCCCACAGCCGGCGGGCGGCGCGCAGCTTGGCGATGGTGAGGAACTGGTCGGCGGTGGCGGCGTAGCGGAACTCCAGCTCGCCGAGGGCCGCTTCGGTGCTCAGACCCGTGTCGGTGAGGGCGCGCAGGTAGGCGACCCCGGTGGCCAGGGACAGCCCCAGCTCCTCGGCGGCGCTGCCGCCCGCCTCGTGGTACGGCAGGGCGTCGACGGTCAGGGCCCGCACGTGGGGCCAGGCGGCCGTCTCCGTGGCGAGCGCGGCGGCCTCCGCCAGGTCCAGGGCCTCACCCGTCCGGGCCTCGTGGCCCAGCGGGTCGGCGCCGAGCGAGGCGTGGGCGGCCTCGGGGGCCACCTGGCGCTCGGCGTACAGCGCGAGCAGGGCCCGGGCGGCCTCGGCGTACTGGGCGCCGGGGTCCAGGGAGACGGGCGCGAGGTCGAGGTAGACCCCCTCCAGCGCACGGCCCAGGCCCTCGACGGGGAGGCCGGCGTCGCCGACGGCCAGCCACAGCGAGGTGGTGCCGTTCTCCAGGTCGGCCAGGGCCGCGTCGTTCACCCGTACGGGGTCGGTGCCCGCGATCCGCTGGCGCACGTCCCAGCCCGAGGCGGCGCTGCCCTCGGCGCGACCGCCGCGTACGAAGGGCGCGAAACCGGGGAAACCGGTGTCGGGTGCCGTTTCGGGCGCGGTGTACAGCGGCCGGGTGGTGAGCCCGTCTTCAAGCTTCGTGGACAACGCGTCTTCCGCTGCCTCGCCGGAAACTTCCTTGCCCGACTTGCGCAGCACGCCCTCTACCAGGCGCTGCCACTGCTCATGCGTCGCGTCAGGGAATTCGGCGGCCAAGGAGAGCCCGTCATCAGGCAGGACCGTCATGGCTCGAATGGTAGGGGGGTCCTTGTGAACGACCTATAACCGCCGGATGTGATCTCCCCCTCTCATGTGAGTCGGGAGGGGTCACGAAAGAGCGGGGCGAGGAGGACGGTCGCGGAGGCTACCGGGAGTACGGCGGGACCCGCGTGCGGGGCGACGATCCGCCGCCCGTAGCGGTCCTGGTCACCGGCCGCGGCGCGGATCTCGTCGAGGTAGCCGTCGTGGAGGATGCTGGCCAGCTCCGCGACCACCATGACGGCCGGGTTGAACACGTCGAGGAGCAGGGCCGCGGCCCGGCCGACCGTACGGGCGCGTTCGCGCAGCAGCCGGTCGGCGCGGGGGTCGCCGGCGGCGGCCGCGTCGACCAGCAGGTTGATGGAGGGCTCCGGGACGATGCCCCGGCGCACGGCCTCGGCGCCGATGACCCCGTCGGAGGCGCTCGCCTGGAGGCAGCCCGTACGGCCGCACGCGCAGGGGGTCGGCGAACCGGGCACCGGGAGGTGCGCGACGTCCCCGGCGGCGGCTCCCGGGCCCTGGTGCACGGTGCCCTCGATGCCGAAGGCGGCGTCCACGACGTTGCCGATGAAGAGGTGGAGGAGGCTGGAGTGGGCCTCCGGGCGGCCGAAGAGGATCTCGGCGTGGGCGACGGCCCGGGCGTGGTTGTCCACGGAGACGGGCAGGCCGAGGCGGTCGGAGAGCTCGGCGGCGAGGGGGAGGTCGCGCCAGCCGAGGGCGTCGTGGCGGACGACGGTCCCGTCGGCGGGGCGGACCCAGCCGCCGAGGGCCGCGCCGACGCCGAGCAGGGGGCGGCCGGTGGGGTTGGCGTCCCGGAGGAACCGGCCCAGTTCGGCGGCGATGGAGGCGGGGAGCCCGGCGGGGGAGCGGCCCGCGTGCGGGAAGGAGCGGCGGGCCAGGACGCGGCCGCGCAGGTCCACGAGGCCGAAGGTGGAGGCGGGCACGCCGATGTGCAGGCCGGCGGCGAGGGGGCCGCCGAGGGGGCCGGTGTGCAGGTCGAGGGGGATGCGGGGGCGGCCGGGGCCGGCGGTCGCGGAAAGCGGCTCCGGCTCGGGGCACTCGCGCAGGAGGCCGGCCCGGAGGAGGGCCGTGGCCTGCCGGGACACGGCGGCCGGGCTGAGACCGCAGAGCTTCGGGATGTCGCTCCGGGCGAGGGGGCCGTGGGTCAGGACGGCACGGAGCACGGAGGCGGCATTGGCGGCGGCCCGGCTGTCACCGGGGGTGGGGGGCACGGGCGGGCTCCTCGGGGGATGGGGTACGGCCCCGATCATGCCGTGTCGCCGCGCTCGGCGGGGACGTGTCGGGGCGTGCGGGGCGGGGTGCGGACGGGGTGCGGCGCCGTTGCGGGGCTCCGCCCCGGGCCCCGGACCCCGCGCCTCAAACGCCGGCGGGGCTGATTCTGGCCGGCGGGGCTGAGGGGGGCCGGCTTGAGGTGGGACGGGGTGTGGCGGGGCCGGGATGTGGTGGGGCCGGGATGGCGCGGTGCGTGGCGGGTGCGTTGCGGGGGCGTGAAATCAGGCCATGGGTTTCGGCCGTTCCGGGGGTGGCGGGAAATGGTGAAAGTGCAGGTCATGGGGTGTGCGTGTAGGGGGTCCGGGGCGATGGTGGGGGATGCTCGATGGGGTTGACCGGGGGTGGGGGCGCTGGCAGTCTCCGGGACATGACCGCGACCGAGTTCCTCGCCCCGCGGCTCCACACCCCCGGCCTCTGTACCGCGCCGGGCGAGTGTCAGGGCCGTCGCTGTACGGCCCCGCGCTGTTCCTGAGCGTCTGCCGCCCCGGAGTCCCGGAGTCCCGGAGTCCCGGAGTCTCTGAGCCCCCGGAGTCCCGGAGTCTCTGAGTCCCGGAGTCTCTGAGCCCCTGAGCCCCTGAGCCCCCAGGGTCCCTTGTGCCGCCGACTTGCCGAGTGGCCGGGCGTTCGTGCGCCCCGTCGTCCGGGGTGGCCGTCCGGGCTCGCACCGCGTCGCTCCGGGTCCGGGCCGATCGGATCCGAGTACCGCCCGCTCGCCCCGTCGCCGGCCGACGGCTGCCCGTCCACTCGTCTGCTCGTCGACCCGTCGGCCCGCGAACTCCGCCGGCCCCTGCCCGCCGAAACCTCTTCGCCCGCCGCACAGCACCACCCGTCCGCCTTCCCCGGTCGGATGCCCGTCGTCTTCGCTTCCCTCATTTCTTCCTCTGCGGAAATAAACAAGGAGCCTCCTCATGTCCACTGCCACCCGCACCGACCTCACCGTCACCAGGATCGGCGGCCGCATAGGCGCCGAGATCGGTGGAGTCCGGCTCGGCGGCGAGCTCGAGGCCGAGGCCGTCGCCGGGATCCGGGCCGCGCTGCTCGCCCACAAGGTCGTCTTCTTCCGGGGCCAGGACCACCTCGACGAAGACGGCCACGAGGCCTTCGCCGAGCTGCTCGGCGCGCCCGTCGCACACCCCACCGTGCCCTCCGCCGACGGGCGTTACGCGCTCGGCATCGACTCCCACCACGGAGCCCGCGCCAACCAGTGGCACACGGACGTCACCTTCGTCCCCGCCTACCCCGCCTTCTCGATCCTGCGCGCCGTCACCATCCCGCCGTACGGGGGCGACACCCTGTGGGCCAACACGGCCACCGCCTACGCCGGCCTGCCCGAGCCGCTGCGCGTCCTCGCCGACAGCCTGCGCGCCGTGCACTCCAACGAGTACGACTACGCCGCCCTGAAGCCCGACGCCCTGCCCGAGGCGCTCGCCCAGTACCGCGAGGTGTTCACCTCGACCAAGTTCCTCACCGAGCACCCGGTCGTCCGGGTCCACCCCGAGACCGGAGAACGCACCCTGCTGCTCGGCAACTTCGTCCAGCGGATCAACGGACTCACCGGCCGCGACTCGCGCCTCCTCCAGGACCTCTTCCAGGCCCACATCGAGCTCCCCGAGAACACCGTCCGCTGGCAGTGGCAGGCCGGTGACGTCGCGATCTGGGACAACCGCGCCACCCAGCACTACGGCGTCGACGACTCCGACGCCCACGAGCGCACCCTGCGCCGCGTGACGGTCGACGGAGACGTCCCCGTCGGGCCCGACGGGGTCCCGTCCCGGCTGATCAGCCCCGAGGCCGTGCCGGACCCGGCCTTCGGCATCGCCTCCGGAGCCTCCACCTCCGAAGCCTGAGCCCGAGCCCGAGCCCGAGCCCGAGCCTGAGCCCGAGCCCGAGCCCGAGCCCGAGCCCGAGCCCGAGCCGGCAGGTACCGCCCGGCCCCGAACCACCCGTCCCACCCCACCACCCTCCCCGTCAGCCAAGGAGCGCTCCGTGCCCAAGCTGCTCGCCCTCACCGGCAGTCCGTCCCTCCACTCCCGTACCGATGTGGTCGCCGACCACATCCTGCGCCGCCTGAACCACGCCGGGTTCGAGACCGCGCAGCTCGCCGTCCGGGAACTCCCCGCCGCCGACCTGCTCGCCGCGCGCCGCGGCGAGCCGGAGATCCGCCGGGCCCTGGAAGCCGTCGCCGAAGCCGACGGGATCGTCATCGCGACGCCCGTCTACAAGGCCTCGTACACCGGACTTCTCAAGGCCTTCCTCGATCTGCTCCCGCAGGACGGGCTGGCCGGGAAGACGGTCTTCCCGCTGGCCACCGGCGGCAGCCTGGCCCACGTCCTGACCATCGACTACGCCCTGCGCCCGGTCCTCGCCGCGCTCGGCGCCCGGCACGTCACCGCCGGCCGCTTCGTCCTGGACTCCTCCGTCGAGCGCGGGGACGGCCCCGACCGGCTGCGGCCCGAGGCGGAGCTGGACCTGTACCAGGCCGTCGACGAGTTCGCCGAGGCCCTGCGCGCCGCCCAGGCCGCGGCGCTCACCACCGCGCGCTGATCCCCGTACGACAACGGGATCCGCCGGCCTCCTCCGCCCGGCCGCCCGGTCACCCGACCGCACCGACCGCACCGACCGCACCGTCCGAGCCATCTGCCCCACCCGCCCGACCCGGATCGACAAGGAATCGCCATGTCCGCAGGCTTCACCACCACCCGTACCTCCCGACGCCAGTTCCTCACCCTGCTCGGCATCTCGGCGGCCGCGGTGAGCTGCGGGACGGCGACCGCCACCGGCGGCTCCGGCGGCAAGCAGATCACCTCCCTGAAGTACCAGGGGGCGGTCGGCGCGGTCACCCTCCCCGAGCTCGCCGCGGACCTCGGCTACCTCGGGAACGTGACCCTGGACTGGGTCGGCAACACCATCAGCGGCCCGCAGGACATCCAGTCCGCCGCCACCGGCCAGACGCACTTCGGCAGCGCCTTCAACGGAGCCGTCATCAAGCTCGCCTCCACCAAGGCCCCGATCAAGGCCGTCATCTCCTCCTACGGCTCCGACCAGTACTCCTACGGCGGTTACTACGTACTGGAGGACAGCCCGATCCGCTCGGCCCGCGACCTGATCGGCAAGAAGGTCGGCATGAACACCCTCGGGGCCCACTACCAGGCCCTGCTCGACATCTACCTGAGCCGGGGCGGCCTCTCCAAGGAGGACGCGGCCAAGGTCGAGCCCCTCGTGGTTCCGCCCGTCAACACCGAACAGTCGCTGCGGCAGAAGCAGATCGAGGTCGGTGTCCTCACCGGAGTCCTGCGCGACAAGGCCCTCGCGGCCGGCGGCATCCGCCCGCTGTTCACCGATGTGGAACTGCTCGGCCCGTTCAGCGCCGGGACCTACATCATGACCGACCGCTTCATCAAGCAGAACCCGGACACCGTACGGACCTTCGTGACCGGCGTGGCCAAGGCCATCGAGTGGTCCCGCACCACCCCGCGCGAGCAGGTCGTCGCGCGGATGACGGAGATCGTCAAGAAGCGCGGCCGCAACGAGGACACGGCGACCCTGCAGTTCTGGCGCTCCTACGGAGTCGCCGAGACGGGCGGCCGGATCGAGGACAAGGAGTTCCAGCTCTGGCTCGACTGGCTCGGCGACCGCGGCGAGATCAAGAAGGGCCAGCTCAAGGCGGCCGACCTCTACACCAACGAGTTCAACGGACACGGGAAGGGCTGACCGGCTGCCATGGCGAAGATCGTGTTCGACTCCGTGACGAAGACCTTCCCGACGAAGGACAAGAAGACCGAGTTCACCGCCCTCGACGGCATCGACCTGGAGATCGGGTCGGGGGAGTTCGTGGTGGTCGTGGGCCCCAGCGGCTGCGGCAAGTCCACCCTCCTCGACCTCCTCGGCGGCCTGACCCCGCCCACCTCCGGCCGGATCCTGCTCGATGGCAAGCCGGTCACCGGGCCGGGGCTGGACCGGGGCATCGTCTTCCAGCAGTACGCGCTGCTGCCCTGGCGCACCGCGCTGGGCAACATCGAGTTCGGCCTGGAGGCCACCGGTGTCCCGCGCCGACAACGGGCTGCGAAGGCACGGGAGTTCCTTGACCTCGTCGGTCTCACCGGGTTCGAGGACCGGCACCCGCACGAACTGTCCGGCGGCATGCGCCAGCGGGTCGCCATCGCGCGCTCGCTCGCGTACGACCCGGACGTGCTGCTGATGGACGAGCCGTTCGCCGCGCTCGACGCGCAGACCCGCGAGTCCCTCCAGGACGAACTGCGGCGGATCTGGCAGAGCACCGGCAAGACGGTCGTGTTCATCACCCACGGCATCGAAGAGGCCGTGTACCTCGGGCAGCGGGTGGCCGTCATCACCTCCCGCCCCGGCAAGGTCAAGCAGGTCGTCCCGGTGTCGTTCGGCGACCGGGCCACCGGGGCCACCGGTGAAGACCTGCGCTCCAGCCCGGAGTTCGCCCGCTACCGCCACGAGATCTGGACCCTGCTCCACGACGAGGTGGCCCGCGCCCAGCAACTGGAGAAGGAGGAGGTCGCCGTATGAGCACCACGGTGGAAGCGGCAGTGGAAGTGGCGGAAGCGGAGGCGGAGACCGAGGCCGAGGCCGCGGCGGTACGGACCCTCGCGCCCCCGGCGGTACGCACCCCCGCGCCGGCCCCCGGACGGGCACCGGCCGCGTCGGTGGCGCTGCGCGCCCTGCGGGTGCTGCGGGCGGTGGCCCTGCGCTCGGCGGCGATCCTGGCACTGCTGGGACTGTGGGAGGCGGCGCCGCGGCTGGGGCTGGTCGACGCGACCTTCCTGCCGCCGGTGAGCGAGGTCGCCAAGGCCTGGTGGGAGCTGCTGGGCAACGGCCAGCTCGCCGAACACAGCAAGGCGAGCCTGGCCCGGTCCTTCGGCGGATTCGGCATCGCGGTGGCCGTCGCGGTCCCGCTCGGGCTACTGATCGGCTGGTACCGGCCGGTGGCGGCGCTGCTCGGGCCGCTGCTGGAGGTGTTCCGCAACACGGCGGCGCTCGCGCTGCTGCCGGTGTTCGTGCTGCTGCTGGGCATCGGGGAGACCTCGAAGGTCTCGATCGTGGTGTACGCCTGCGTCTGGCCGATCCTGCTGAACACCATCAGCGCCGTGGGCAACGCCGATCCGACACTGGTGAAACTGGCCCGCTCGATGGACCTGTCCACGCCGAAGCTGTTCCAGAAGGTGATCCTGCCGGCCTCGGTGCCGGTCATCTTCACGGGCATCCGGCTGGCGGGGGCCGTCTCCATCCTGGTCCTGGTCGCGGCCGAGATGATCGGCGCGAAGGCGGGCCTCGGCTACCTGATCAACGCCTCGCAGTTCAACTTCGCGATCCCGCAGATGTACGCGGGCATCGTCACGATCTCCGCGATCGGCCTCGCCTTCAACCAGGTCCTCGTCGCGATCGAACGCCGCCTGAGCACCTGGCGCGTCCCGTCCTGAGGCGCTGAGGCCACCGCCTGGCCCTGTCCCGCCTCGGCCTGTGCCCGCCTGCCCCTGCCCCCGCCCCCGCCCCGCCCTGCCCACTTCCCACGGGTGCGCCCCGCCGCCGCCCGTCTCCCCGAGGACATGAAATGACCGCACCCCGGACCCTCCACCTCAACGCCTTCCTCATGAACGCCGGGCACCACGACGCCGCCTGGCGCCACCCCTCCAGCAGCCCCGAACGGATCACCGATCTGAGCTACTTCCAGGAACTGGCCCGCACTGCCGAGCGCGGCCGGCTCGACTCGATCTTCTTCGCCGACGGGGTGGCCCTCTGGGGCAAGGCCCGGTACAACGCCGTCGGCGGCTTCGAGCCGCTGACCCTGCTCTCCGCGATCGCCGCCGTCACCGAGCACATCGGGCTCATCGCCACCGTCTCCACCACCTTCAACGAGCCCTTCAACACCGCCCGGAAGTTCGCCTCCCTCGACCACATCAGCGGCGGCCGGGCCGGCTGGAACATCGTCACCTCCGGCAGCGTCGACGAGGCCCGCAACTTCAACCGCGACGAGCACCTGGAGCACAACCTCCGCTACGAGCGGGCCCGCGAGTTCCTCGACGTGGCCACCAAGCTCTGGGACAGCTGGGAGGACGACGCGATCGTCCTCGACAAGGAGGCCGGCATCTACGCCGACACCGACAAGCTGCACCCCGCCGCGCACCGCGGCGAGTACTTCGGCGTCGCCGGACCGCTCAACGTGCCCCGCTCCCCGCAGGGCCACCCGCTGCTCGTCCAGGCCGGGTCCTCCGAGGACGGCAAGGAGTTCGCGGCCCAGTACGCCGAGGCCGTCTTCACCGCCCAGCAGACCCTCGCCGACGGGCAGACCTTCTACAAGGACCTCAAGTCCCGCCTCGCCAAGTACGGCCGCACCGAGGACCAGTTGCTCGTACTGCCCGGCATCGCCCCCGTCATCGGCTCCACCGAAGCCGAGGCGAAGGCCCTGGAGCAGCAGCTGACCGATCTCCAGGTCCCGGAGTACGGCCTCGCGCAGCTCTCCAACATGCTGAACGTGGACCTCACCGGTCTGCCGCTCGACGGCGGGCTGCCCGAACTGCCCGAGGAGCGGGACGTCAACGGCAACAAGAGCCGCTTCACGCTCGTCGCCGGACTCGCCCGCCGCGACGGCCTCACCCTGCGCGAGCTGATCGCCCGGCTGGGCGCGGGCCGCGGCCACCGCGTCTTCGCGGGGACGCCCGAGCAGATCGCCGACCAGCTGGAGGAGTGGTTCACCCAGGGGGCCGCCGACGGCTTCAACATCATGGCTCCCGTGCTCCCCACCGGGCTGACCGACTTCGTCGACCAGGTCGTGCCGATCCTGCAGCGCCGCGGGCTCTTCCGCACCGAGTACACCGGCCGGACCCTGCGCGAGAACTACGGTCTGCCGCGCCCCGCCAACCGCTACGCCACGGCCGGAGCCGCGGCGGCCGTCGGAGCCGGAGCCGACGCGTGAGCGAGCACGTCGCCGACGTGCTGGTCGTCGGCGGGGGCCCCGCCGCTTCCTGGGCCGCCCTCAAGGCGGCCGGGGCCGGGGCCTGCGTGGTCCTCGCCGACAAGGGCTACTGCGGCACCAGCGGGGCGACGGCCGCCGGCGGCACCGGCGTCTGGTACGTCCCGCCGGAGCCGGCGGCCCGTGAGGCCGCCATGGCGAGCCGCGAGGGGCTGGGCGGGTACCTCGCCGACCGGCGGTGGATGTCCCGGGTCCTCGACGAGACGTACGCCCGGATGAACGAGCTGGCCGACGAAGGGCGCTACCCCTTCCCGACCGGCCCCGACGGCCGACCGCTCCGTAACGGCCTCCAGGGGCCCGAGTACATGCGGCGGATGCGCATCCGGATCCGCCGCGCCGGGGTCCGGATCCTCGACCACAGCCCGGTCACCGAGCTGCTCATCGACGCGGACGGAGCCGTCGCGGGCGCGGCCGGCCACCGCCGCCAGGCCGGCGAGCCCTACCGGGTCCGGGCCGGCGCCGTCGTCCTGGCCACCGGCGGCTGCGCCTTCCTCAGCGGCGCGCTCGGCACCAACACCAACACCGGGGACGGCGCGCTGTTCGCCGCCGAGGCCGGGGCCGAGCTGTCCGGGATGGAGTTCTCCAACTCCTACGGGATCGCCCCCGAGGGCACCTCCGTCACCAAGACGGCCTTCTACTCCTTCGCCTCCTTCTACCGGGAGGACGGCGAGGTCCTGGAGGGCGCCGCCAGCCTCGGCGGCCGCTCCGCCATCGCCCGCGAACTCCTCACCGGAGCCAAGGTCTACGCCCGCCTCGACCGGGCCGACGCCACGGCCCAGGCCGCGATGCGGCTCGCGCAGCCGAACTTCTTCCTCACCTTCGACCGGCTCGGCATCGACCCCTTCACCGACCGCTTCTCCGTGACCCTGCTGGCCGAGGGCACCGTCCGCGGCACCGGCGGGATCCGGATCACCGGGGAGGACTGCGCCACCTCGGTCCCCGGGCTGTACGCCGCCGGGGACGCGGCCACCCGTGAGGAGATCTGCGGGGGCTTCACCGGAGGCGGCAGCCACAACGCCGCCTGGGCGATGTCCTCGGGCAGTTGGGCGGGCGCGGGCGCGGCCCGGTACGCCCGCGCCCTGGGCTCGGGCCGGGCCGCCTTCCGGCCGGTGACCGGGGCCGGCGGGGCGGGCCTGCGCCCGGCCGGGGACGCCGGGTCCGCGGCCGGGCCCGGGGAGGCACGGGAACTCGTACGGCTCGTGCAGGAGGAAGTGCTGCCGTACGACAAGAACTACCTGCGGCACGGCTCCGTCCTCACCGGCGCGCTCGGCGCCCTCGACGAGGTCTGGGCACAGGTGCGCTCGCTGCGCGGGGAGGGCGCCGGGCTCGTCAAGGTCCGGCAGGCGGCGGCCATGACGGCGCACGCCCGCTGGATGTACGCCTCCGCGCTGGCCCGCACGGAGAGCCGCGGGATGGCCCGTCGGCTCGATCACCCGGGGCAGGACCCGGCGCAGCACCACCGCATCGTGACGGGCGGGCTCGACCGTGTGTGGACGCGGCCGGCGGAGCTGGTCGCATGATCGAGCTGGTGTCGGCCGAGCGGTGCATAGCCTGTGACAAGTGCGTGGAGGTCTGCCCGACCGACGTCTTCGAGCGGGGGCCGGAGGGGATCCCGCTGCTCGCCCGGCAGGAGGACTGCCAGACCTGCTTCCTGTGCGAGGCCAACTGCCCGGTGGACGCGCTGTTCGTGTCCCCGCTGACCCGGCCGGTGCCCGAGGACCCGGCCTTACGGGACGAGGCCGCTCTCGCCGGCCGCGGTCTGCTCGGCAGCTACCGGCGGGACATCGGCTGGGGCGAGGGGCGCACCCCGGGCTCCCTGCGGGCGGTCGGCCCCTCGCTCGGCCCGGCGGGCGGCGGCGGGACGGCGCCGCCGATCACCTCCTGACCGCTCCTGACCGTCTTACGGGACCACGTGCCGCCGGAGTGGAACGCTCCGGCGGCACGTCCGGGCCCGCTTGCGGGCCGCGTCAGACCGTCAGGACGATCTTGCCGCGGGTGCGGCCCGTGGCACTCAGCTCCCAGGCCTTCGCCGCCTCGGCGAGCGGCAGCGCGTGTTCCACGTTGACGGTGAGCTTGCCCTCGTCCGCGAGCGCGGCCAGGAAGGTCAGGTCGGCGGTGTCCGGGCGGACCCACAGCTGGTGAGCGCCCTGGGCGGCCGCGGTGTAGTCGGCGATGGAGACCACCCGGTGCTGCTCCTTGACCAGGGACTGGAGCACCGGGACGACGTCGTCGCCGAAGAAGTCCAGCGCGGCGTCCACCCCTTCGGGCGCCAGCTCGCGGACCCGGTCGGCGAAGCCCTCGCCGTACAGGACCGGTTCGGCACCCAGTGAGCGCAGGTAGTCGTGGTTGTGCGCGCCGGCCGTGCCGATGACGCGCAGGCCGAGCGCGACCGCGATCTGCACGCCGAAGGAGCCGGTGCCACCGGCGGCGGAGTGGATGAGCACGGTCTCGCCGGCCTGCAGCCCCACGCGGGTCAGCGACTGGTAGGCGGTGAGCCCGGCCAGCGGGATGCCGGCGGCCTGCTCGAAGCTCAGCTCGCGCGGCTTGCGGGCGAGGGTGCGGACGGGGGCGGAGGCCAGCTCGGCGTAAGTGCCCAGCTCCACCCACTCCTTGCGGACGTAGCCGTACACCTCGTCGCCGACGGCGTAGTCGAAGGTGTCCTCGCCGACCGCCTCGACGACGCCCGAGACGTCCCAGCCGGGTATGACCGGGTAGCGGACTTCGAGGATCGAGTCGAGGTAACCGGCGGCGAGCTTCCAGTCGACCGGGTTCACGCCGGCGGCCCTGACGCGGACGAGGACCTCGCCCGGACCGACCTTGGGCTCGGGGACCTCGGTGAGGGTGAGGACGTCAGGCGTTCCGTATGCGGTGTATGTGATTGCCTTCATGATCGTCCCAACGGGACGTCGGGGCGGCGTTGTTCCGAATTTTGGCGCTCTATTTCCGGAATAAACCGTTCGGGGTCGGGCGGTTCAGGCGGGCAGGGTGTTGCGGTGCGAGCTGCGCCGGGCCGCGCTGAACAGGGCCTGGATCTGCGCCCCGGACTGCTCCACGTCGTCGAGCGGGGAGGGGAAGGGGATCCGTACGTCGTGGTGGCCGCGCCGCTCCTCCAGGCGCAGGGTGATCCCGTACCGGTCCATGGCGAGGGGCAGCGCGCGCAGCACGGCGGACCCGGCGCCGGTCGCCGCTTCCGGCCGCGGCCGGACCAGGCGCAGCAGGAGGGTGACGAGTTCGGCATGGTCGTCGAGGAGATGGGTGAGCATCCCGGCCTCGGAGGGGGCGAGCGGGTCGGGGCGGGCGGCGTCCAGTTCGTCGAGCCCGACGTACGAGCGGGCGCCGTCGGCGGTTTCGAGGACGGCCCGGCCGAACTCCACGCAGGTGGAGTCGGAGCCCTCGTCCGCGAGGTCGGAGTAGGGCGTGAGCAGGCGGCCGACGAGGGTGACCCGGGCGCGCACGCGGTCCCGTACGGGAGTGGGCGCGATGTCCGTGAACTCCAGCCGGATCGCCGGGCGGTGCTCGGCGCGGCCGCCCGGCTCGGCGGGGTGCAGGTGCAGGCGGCCGAGGGGGTCGGTGCCGTCGAGGTGGCGGATCTCCGTGCGCTGCCCGTCGCTGACGACGGTCATGGAATGCGCGGCGGCCAGGACGGAGCGGACCCGCTCGGCGTCGGTGGGCAGCGGCAGGGGCGTGGGCAGGTGCATGTGGATCTCCGTCGTCCTGAGTGGCGAGATGGCGCGTACTTAGGTATGCCTAACCTAACCTACTGGGCGGTGTGGGGGTAGTCGGGGTCACCCGCCGGGGGTGTCTCAGCTACCTCGTGTCGGTGTTGGGCTGAACGGGTGAAACGCGAGAGGATGGGGGGATGCACATGAAGCGCAAGGCCGAGGCGGCCTGGTGAGCAGGTACGACGTCACCGACGAACAGTGGGAGGGGCTCGCGCAGGTGGTCCCCCTGCGGAGTCGCAACGAGTGGCCCTCCCGGGTGGATCACCGCACGATCCCCACGGTTCCGGGGGCGTCCGCGGCGGAGCAGCGGCGCTTCGTGGTGATCCGGGTCCAGGTCTTCGCGGACGCGCGGGAGGTGGCGGAGTACCTGATCGCGCAGATCCCGGTGCTGCTGGACCTCACGGGCGCGGACGGCGAAGTGGCCAAGCGCATCCTGGACTTCAGCAGCGGCGTGGTCTTCGGGCTGGGCAGCGGGATGCACCGGGTCGACCGGAACGTCTTCCTGCTGGCGCCCGTCGGGACCGAGGTGGAGGGGATCGCGGCCGCGGCCGTCCCCCGATCGTAGGAAGGTCCCACGGACGGAACGGTTCGCCGGCCCCCCGGGACCCCCGGCGGCCCGTACCGTCCGCGCATGACCTCCCACCTCACGGCCCCGCCACCCCCGACGCCGCCTCGCGCCACACCACCCGCGCCGACCGCTTCTGCCGCCCGGACGGCTCCGGCCGTACGCGCCGCCGTGCCCGCCGTGTCGGCCGCCTCGACGGCTGCGGCCGGGCCGGCCGTCGCACTGCCCGGGCCCGCCGCCCCGACGGCTCCGGCCGTGCCAGCCGCCGTGTTCGCTGGTCCGGCGTTAGCCGTGGGCCCGTTCCCGGCTGCTGCCGCGGCTCCGGTCTCGGTATCGGCTCCGGCGCATGCGCCGGCCCAAGTACCGGCTCCGGCGCCGGTCCCGGCCCTAGACCCGGTCCCATCCCCGGCCTCGGTCCCGGTCCCGGTCCCATCCCCGGCCTCGGTCCCGGTCCCGTCGCCGGCCTCGGTACCGGCCTCAGCCCCGGCCTCAGCCCCGGCCTCAGCCCCGGCCTCAGTTCCGGCCTCAGCCCCGGTACCGGCCTCGTCCCCGGCTCAGGTTCTGGTCTCGGCATCGGTGCCGGTGCAGGGTTCCGCGCCGGCGGCAGTCGCCGGGCAGGTTCCGGGCCGGGGGCGGGCCCCGGCCCCCGTTCAGCCCGCCGCAGGCGCACCGCATTTGCGGCCCGCCGTTACCGAGTTGCGGCTCTCCGCCTACGGGGCGCACCGCGGGGCGCGGTTCGTCCTTGGGCCCGTCACCCTCTTCGCCGGGCCGAGCGGGAGCGGTAAGTCCCAGGTGCTGGAGGCCTACGGGGCCTTGGCGGCCCTGGGGGCCGGGGCCACTCTCGACGAGGTGTTCCCCGACCCGGGGGCACGGATTCCCGACCGGGCGGTGCCCGACGCCGAGCGGCGCCGGGGGTTCCGGATCGGCTGTACGGTCGACGGCCCCGCCGGGCCGGTCCGGCTCGACCTCGCCGTGCAGGCGGAGCCCGCGCTGCGGATCGTAGGGGAACGGCTCTCGGTGGACGGGCAGGTCCTCCTCGCCACCGCACTGCGCGATCCCGGACGGCGGTCCGTACAGGCGGCCTGGCTGACCGGTGGGGCCACCGGGGTCACTCGGGCCCCGCTGCCCGACGACCGGCTCGGGACCGCGCTGCTCCCGCTGCGGGTGGCCGGGTCCACCGAGGGGCAGCGGCAGGTGCTGGCCGCCGCCGAACAGGTCGTGGTCGCGCTGCGCTCGGTGTTCCCCTGCGATCCCCGCCCGGAACGGATGCGGGAGCCGGTCGCGCCGGGGGAGGGGCGGCTGCTCGGCGACTGCGCCAACCTGGCCGACGTGCTGCGCCGCACCCGTCTGGAGTGCACCACCCGGTACGGGCTGCTGACCGGGGCCGCCCGTACCGGCTGCGCGGGGTGGGTGGCCGGACTGGACGTACGGGCTCCCGAGGGCGGCCCGGTCACCGGCCTGCTGGACCGGGGCCCGGACCGGCCCGCCACCGAGCTGGCCCGGCTGGGCGCGGGCGAACTGCGCTTCCTCGCCCTCGCGCTGGTGCTGCTCACCGGGCCGGGGGTGCTGGACGTGGACCCGGCGGCCGAACTGCCCACCGCGCGCCAGGCGCTGACGGTGCTCGCGGACGGCTTCGACCGGGACCTGGACAGCCGGCAGGCCGCCGAACTGCTGCGGCTGGCCGTACTGGCCTGCGGGCGCGGGCAGGTCAGGCTGGCGGCCTCGGTGGGCGAGGCCTGCGCGAGGGCCGCCCGGGGCGTACCGGGCGTCTCGGTGGTAGACCTGGGCGCATGAGCGAAGAGCACGGCATGGGCGGAGAGAGTGGAGTGACCGGGGAGGAGAAGGGGGCCGGCGAGCGGATCGACCGGCTCCAGCGGCGGCTCGCCGAGTTCGCGGCGGCGCGCGGGTGGGAGCCCTTCCACACGCCCAAGAACCTTGCGGTGGCGCTGAGCGTCGAGGCGTCCGAACTGGTGGAGATCTTCCAGTGGCTGACACCGGAACAGTCCGCGAAGGTCATGGAGAAGCCGGAGACCGCACACAGAGTGGCCGATGAGGTGGCCGACGTGCTCGCCTACCTGCTGCAGTTCTGTGAGGTGGTCGGGGTCGATGTGCTGGATGCGCTCGCCGCGAAGATCGAGCGGAACGAGCTGAGGTTTCCCGTACCGGGCACTTCGGGGGCAGATCGTCACTCTTCGGAGTGATGGCGATATCCACAACCATCTTCGGTGTCCACAATTTCCGAATACCCCTGGCTTTACCGGCCCGTTGCCCTCACTCTGGGTAGTGGAGAGAACGGCGAGATGTCGTGCGGACGGGGGACGGCATATGGACGCGGTACGGCTCATCGCAGCCGGCCGGCACGCGCTGGCGCAGAGCGGGGCTGCTTGGGACATCGTGGGCGAGGCCTGGCAGGCACAGGCCCTCGCACAGGGCATCGGGAGCTGGCTGGCGGTCACCGGGCCGCCTGAGCTGAGATCGGAGGCGCGGGGGCTGGGAGAAGCGGGAGGCAGGGGCTGCGGGGTGCTCGACCGGGCGGCTCTGCGCGGAGAGGGCTATGCGCCCGATCTCCCGCCGAGGGCCGCGCAGTTGACCGAGGTGACGGACGCCCGGCAGGCGTTGCTCGGGCTCCAGGCGCTGCTCGGGGAAGTGGGCATAGCGCTGGTCGGGGTGGCCTGCGGGACGGACGACGAGGGTCTGTACTGGCAGTGCATAGAGTCGATAGACGCGGCTGACGAGTCGAGCGACCGGGTCCGGGCGATCCTGCGGCGACTGGCCGTGCGCGAGCGGGGATCCGCTTCCGGCGTGGCCTGAGACGGGGTGCCGCGGGGTGCTCCGGAGCACCCCGGAGTGCTCGAGCGTGCTGCCCGGTGCCGCCCATTGCTGCCTGGTGCTCCCGAGGGCTCCGGTGGGGCCCGGGGTTCCGGTGGGGCCCGGGGCTCCGGTGAGGCCCGGGGTTCCGGTGGGGTCCCGTCGCGGGCGACGGGACCCGGGTGGTCAGGAGGGCCGGTAGGACGGGCGGTGTTCGCTCTCCGGGGTGCGGCCGCCCTGGAGCAGCGGATCGGCGGGGCTGCGGTCGGTGGAGGACTGGAGGTCGGCGTCGAGCTGCGAGAGGTCGGCGTTCAGCGCCGCCATCAGCTCTTCCATCTGCTGCAGCAGGCCCTTCGGCGCGCCGCCCTGGGCGGGTACCGCGGACTCCTGGCGTGCGTGGTCGTGCGCTGCCTGCCCGGTCTGACAGTCCTGATGCGATTGCCGGGTGATCTCCGGCGCGGACTCCTGGGACATGGCGGCCTCCTCGGCCCTGGCCCTTCCGTGAGGTGGAAGGGGGCGGTGGGACGCACCGGCGAAGGCCGCCGGCGCGCGGGCCGGGCGGTCCGGCTCCGTCCGAGCCAACGATCCCCATCCGGGCTGGTCACTGGCGCGGACGGCGGGGAGTGTCCGGGTGACTCAGATTCACCCGGCCGGGGCCGAAGGGGCAGGATGGAGACATGGATCTCCGTATCTTCACCGAGCCCCAGCAGGGCGCGAGCTACGACACCCTCCTGCGCGTCGCCAAGGCCACCGAGGACCTGGGCTTCGACGCCTTCTTCCGATCGGACCACTACCTGCGCATGGGCGCGGCCGACGGTCTGCCCGGCCCCACCGACGCCTGGATCACCCTGGCCGGCCTGGCCCGCGAGACCAAGCGGATCCGGCTGGGCACGCTGATGACGGCCGGTACCTTCCGGCTCCCCGGCGTGCTCGCCATCCAGGTCGCGCAGGTCGACCAGATGTCGGGCGGCCGGATTGAACTGGGTCTGGGGGCGGGCTGGTTCGAGGAGGAGCACAAGGCGTACGGCATTCCCTTCCCGGCCGAGCGCCTCGCCCGGCTGGAGGAGCAGCTGGAGATCGTCACCGGTCTGTGGGCGACCAAGCCCGGCGCCACCTTCGACTACGCGGGCGTCCACTACCAGGTGGAGAACTCCCCGGCGCTGCCCAAGCCGGCCCAGGAGAAGATCCCGGTCCTGATCGGCGGCCACGGTGCGAAGCGCACGCCGCGCCTCGCCGCCCGGTACGCGGACGAGTTCAACATGCCCTTCGCCTCGATCGCGGACAGCGAGCGGCAGTTCGGCCGGGTCCGTGCGGCGGCCGAGCAGGCCGGCCGTGCGCCCGGCGACCTCGTCTACTCCAACGCCCTCGTCGTGTGCGTGGGCAAGGACGACGCGGAGGTCGCCCGGCGGGCCGCCGCCATCGGCCGGGACGTGGCGGAGCTCAAGGCCAACGGCCTCGCCGGCTCCCCGGACGAGGTGGTGGAGCGGATCGCGGCCTACGGGGCCGTCGGCTCCTCCCGCCTCTACCTCCAGCTGCTCGACCTCGGCGATCTGGACCACCTGGAGCTGATCTCCTCCCGGGTCCAGCCCCAGCTCGGCTGACGGGACGCCGACCGTGCCCCGCGCGTCCCGACCGCTCGCCGAGGCCCTCACCGGCCCCGGCGGGCGGACCGTGCTCCTGGACGGCGGACTGAGCAACCAGCTCGCCGACCAGGGCTGCGACCTGTCCGGCGGCCTCTGGACGGGCCGGGTCCTCGCCGAGCACCCGGAGCAGGTGACGGCCGCCCACACCGCCTACGCGCGGGCCGGCGCCGAGGTGCTGATCACCGCGAGCTACCAGGTGGGGTACGCCGCCTTCGCCCGGCGCGGCTACGGCCCGGAGCGCACGACGGCCCTGCTGCGGCGCAGCGTGCGGCTGGCCGACGCGGCGGCCCGGGCGGCGGAGCACGAGGTGTGGGTCGCCGCGTCCGTGGGCCCGTACGGGGCGGTGCTGGCGGATGGCTCCGAGTACCGGGGCCGCTACGGCCTGAGCGTGCGGGAGCTGGCCGACTTCCACCGGCCCCGGATCGCGGCACTGCTGGCCGAGGGCCCCGACGTGCTGGCGCTGGAGACCGTCCCGGACACCACCGAGGCCGAAGCACTGCTCACCGTGCTCGCGGAGACCGGCGCCCGCGCCTGGCTGAGCTACACGGTGGCGGGTGGGCGCACCCGGGCCGGGCAGCCCCTGTCCGAGGCCTTCGCCCTCGCCGCCGGGTCACCGCAGGTCATCGCCGTCGGCGTG
The DNA here is from genome assembly GCF_026340675.1 of Streptomyces sp. NBC_01264. NCBI lineage: Bacteria > Bacillati > Actinomycetota > Actinomycetes > Kitasatosporales > Streptomycetaceae > Streptomyces > Streptomyces sp. NBC_01264. Next base: position 2,209,980 of record NZ_JAPEOX010000002.1, on the reverse strand, counting down.
AACTGCTGCGACCCGGCGGAGGTCCTGCCCGCCCTCGAAGCGGCCGCCGCCGTCAGCGCCGAACCGCTGCTGGCCTACCCCAACGACGGCTCGGTCTGGGAGCCCGCCACCGCCACCTGGCGGGCCCCGGCCACCTCCACCCCCTGGCCCACGGCCGCCTGGCACCGGGCCGGGGCCCGCCTCGTCGGCGGCTGCTGCCGCATCGGCCCCGACCGCATCGCCGAACTGGCCGCTACGCTCCGCTGAGGTCCCAGCGCGCGCCCGGCGATCCACCGCCCGAGGCCACCAGCGCGCTCATCTCGGCTTCTACGGAGGCCAGTTCCTCCGGACGCTCCGTCAGGAGCAGCTGTTCGCGGTAGTGCACCAGCGAGCTGAGCAGCAGTTGGGTCTCCCCGGGTTCCAGGGCGCACATCCTGCGCGCCGCGGCGACGGACTCGGCGCGCAGGGCGAGCGCCATGCCGGGCCGGTGGGCGAACTCCTGGCGGCTGTACGCGTACAACGCGACGGCCAGCAGGGGCAGATAGGCCAACGGACTCACCTGGACGAGGACGCGGTAGGCGGCCACCCGCTCCCGGACGGGCAGCGTGCCCGATCCGAGGAGCGCCACCCGGGCGCGCAGCACGGCGTCGTGATTGATGTTCTCCGTGGGATTCATGAGGGAGATTCTGTGAGCCGCGCAGGGCCTCGGACAAGGATGAACGGCTGTGCCGTCCGTCCTACGAGAACGGCCTCTGACCTGTCATGATGGATACGTCATCACCCTTGGACCCCCCCCTCGTGGAGGCCACGTGGCTAGGCTGGCGCACCGTGAACGACGAGGCGAACCACCTGATGACCGGCAGCGGCAGCGAACCCGCATACATCTCGCGCGACGAGGCCCTCCAGCACGCCATGGCAGGCGACATCGCCCCTCTGCGGGAGCTGGGCTCGAACCTCGCCTCCCGGTACGCGGCCGCCGCCCGGGCCGCCCGGATCCACGGGGACGACCTCTCCTACCTCCGACGGCTCCTCGCCACGACCCCGGGCCGTGACAGCGTCGCGCTGCTGCTCAAGCTCCTGGGTGACCAGGAGGCCGCCGGCGGATCCATGGCACTCGAACTGCGGCTCATGGCGACGATCCTCGCCCAGCACCAGTCCGCCGCGGACCTCGACCGGACGATCTTCGCGGACGCCCCCGAGGACCACTGGCTCAGTGAGCTGCGGCGGTGCCTGTTCCACGAGTTGCTGCTGCGCGGGGTGGACCCGGACGCGTTCCCGGCCCTGCGCCCCGGCTCGGGGACGCATCCCCTGGCCTGGCTCCCCGACCGCCGCCGCGCGCTGGAGACCGAGCCCGACTTCACACGCCATTCCGTGAACGGCTCGTCCTCGGGCGTGAAGAGCGGCCTGCCCGAGCGCGGCCGGCTGGATCCGCCGACCCCCCGGCCGACCGGGGCGTCGCCGCTGCGCAACTCCGTGACGGTGGACGAGCACGACCTCATCGTCACCGCCGCCGAAGACAACTGGGGCTACGCCGAGGCCTGGGTCTTCCGGGCCGACCGGCCCATCACCCCCGCTCAGGTGCCGGCCCTGCTCCCCACTCTGCCGATGGAGTGCGTCTCGGACCTCGGCGCCGCCCACCGCTTCGAGATAGCCGCCCGTCCCGTGGGCGACATCTGGTCGCTGCTCTTCGCCACCGCTTCCATGGGGGGTCTCTACAACTCCGGCCAGTACGGAGCCTGGGGCCGGCTGCAGGCATGGCGCTCGCTCGCGGGCCTGTGCGGCCTTCCGTTCCACGCGAGCGCGGACGAGGTGGAACGCCTGGCCGAGCAGTACACCTGGTTCCACTTCAGGGCCGACTCCGCGTTCTTCCACCAGGACGGCGACGACTACGGCATCGCGGCCCTCTCCCCGGACGGCCTGCGCCTCGCCGTCCTGGCGGCCACGGACACCGACTAGCGCCGCCGGAAAATGGGGCGCGCCCACCACCGGTGACCAGCAACAATCGCTCGTGTGTTCCTGACGATCTCCACCACCGGCTCCCCTGACCGCCCCGCCACCGACCTGGGCTTCCTGCTGCACAAGCATCCCGGCAGGACGCAGGCGTTCTCCACCTCCCACGGCACCGCCCACGTCTTCTACCCCGAAGCCACGGACGAGCGGTGCACGGCGGCCCTGCTGCTGGAGGTGGATCCCGTCGCACTCGTGCGACGCGGTCAGGGCAAGGGGCAGGGCGGCACCCCGGACGCCGCGCTCGCGCAGTACGTCAACGACCGCCCCTACGCCGCCTCCTCGCTGCTGGCCGTCGCCCTGAGCGGCGTGTTCCGCAGCGCGCTCAAGGGGCAGTGCGCGGCCCGCCCCGAGCTGCCCGACGAGGTGCGCCCGCTGCGCATCGAGATCCCGGTCCTGCCCGCCCGGGGCGGTGCGGACCTCGTGCGCCGGCTGTTCGGCCCGCTGGGCTGGGAGTCGGTCACGGCCACCCCGGTCGCCCTCGACGAGACCTTCCCGGAGTGGGGCGATTCCCGGTACGTACGCCTCGTCCTGGAGGGCGAGCTGCGTCTCTCCGACGCGCTGCGCGGCCTGTACGTCCTGCTGCCCGTCCTCGACGACTCCAAGCACTACTGGATCGCCTCCGACGAGGTGGACAAGCTGCTGCGCGCCGGGGACGGCTGGCTCGCCGAACACCCGGAGAGCGCGCTGATCACCTCCCGCTACCTGGCCCGCCACAAGCGGCTGACCCAGGACGCCCTGGAGCGCCTGGAGCTGGTCCGCCTCGCCGAGGCCGACGGCAGCGAGGTGGAGGAACTCGACAATGCGGTCGACGAGACCAGCGACACGGAGGAGAAGCCCGTACCGCTCGCCGTGCTGCGCCGCGAGGCGATCCTCGGCGCGCTCGGGGCGGCCGGTGCGGCCCGTGTCCTCGACCTGGGCTGCGGCCAGGGCCAGTTGGTGCAGGCGCTGCTCAAGGACCCGGCGTACACCGAGATCGTCGGCGTGGACGTGTCCGTCCGGGCGCTGAACATCGCCGCGAGGCGGCTGCGGCTGGAGCGGATGGGGGAGCGGCAGAGCTCCCGTGTCCGCCTGATGCAGGGCTCGCTCGCGTACACCGACAAGCGGCTCGTGGGCTACGACGCGGCCGTGCTCAGCGAAGTCATCGAGCACCTGGACCTCGAGCGGCTGCCCGCCCTGGAGTACGCGGTCTTCGGCTCGGCACGCCCCCGCACGGTCCTCGTGACCACGCCGAACGTCGAGTACAACGTCCGCTGGGAGACGCTGCCCGCCGGGCACGTCCGGCACGGCGACCACCGCTTCGAGTGGACCCGTGAGGAGTTCCGGGCCTGGGCCGGGGACGTCGCCGCGCGGCACGGCTACACCGTCGCGTACCTGCCCGTCGGCGACGACGACTCCGAGGTGGGGCCGCCGACCCAGATGGCCGTCTTCACCCTGAACACCCCCACTACCGGCACCGATACCCCGAAGGAGGGCGAGGCAGCATGACCACCACCATCCCCACCACCGATCGCAAGCGTGTACTTCCCGTCACCGACCTGTCCCTCGTCGTCCTGATCGGCGCCACCGGTTCGGGCAAGTCCACCTTCGCCCGCACGCACTTCAAGCCCACCGAGGTCATCTCCTCCGACTACTGCCGGGGCCTGGTCGCGGACGACGAGAACGACCAGAGCGCCAGCAAGGACGCCTTCGAGGTCCTGCACTACATCGCGGGCAAGCGGCTCGCCGCCGGCCGCCTCACCGTGGTCGACGCCACCAGCGTCCAGGCGGAGTCCCGCCGGCAGCTGGTCCAGCTCGCCCGGGAGCACGACGTCCTGCCCATCGCGATCGTCCTCGACCTGCCCGAGGAGGTCTGCGCGGAGCGCAACGCGGCCCGCCCCGAGCGGGCGAAGCTGCCGCGCGCCGTCATCCAGCGCCACCGCCGCGACCTGCGGCGCTCGCTGCGCGGCCTGGAGCGCGAGGGCTTCCGCAAGGTGCACGTGCTGCGCACGCCCGAGGAGGTCGAGTCGGCCGAGGTGGTCCTGGAGAAGCGGTTCAACGACCTCACCCACCTCACCGGCCCCTTCGACATCATCGGCGACATCCACGGCTGTGCCTCCGAGCTGGAGACCCTGCTCGCCAAGCTCGGCTACGAGGACGGGTCCCACCCCGAGGGCCGCACCGCCGTGTTCGTCGGCGACCTCGTCGACCGCGGCCCGGACAGTCCGGGCGTCCTGCGCCGGGTGATGGGCATGGTCGGATCCGGCAACGCCCTGTGCGTGCCCGGCAACCACGAGAACAAGCTCGCCCGTCACCTCAAGGGCTCCAAGGTCCAGCGGACCCACGGCCTCGCCGAGACCATCGAGCAGCTCGAAGGGGAGCCGGAGGAGTTCGTCCAGGAGGTCCGCACCTTCATCCAGGGCCTGGTCAGCCACTACGTCCTCGACGGCGGCAAGCTCGTGGTCTGTCACGCCGGGCTGCCCGAGAAGTACCACGGCCGCACCTCCGGCCGGGTCCGCTCGCACGCCCTGTACGGGGAGACCACGGGGGAGACCGACGAGTTCGGGCTGCCCGTGCGCTATCCGTGGGCCGAGGACTACCGGGGCAAGGCCGTCGTGGTCTACGGCCACACGCCGGTCCCGGACACCACCTGGATCAACAACACCATCTGCCTGGACACCGGAGCCGTCTTCGGCGGGAGGATGACCGCCCTGCGCTGGCCCGAGCGCGAACTGGTCGACGTACCGGCCGAGAAGGTCTGGTACGAGCCGGTCAAGCCGCTCGTCACCGAGGTGCCCGGCGGACACGACGGGCGCCCGCTCGACCTGGCCGACGTGCACGGCCGCCGGATCGTGGAGACCCGGCACCTGGGCAACGTCAACGTCCGCGAGGAGAACGCGGCCGCCGCCCTGGAGGTGATGAGCCGCTTCGCCGTGGACCCGCGCCTGGTGCCGTACCTCCCGCCGACGATGGCGCCGACGGCCACCTCGCGCATCGAGGGCTACCTGGAGCACCCCGCCGAGGCCTTCGCGCAGTACCGCAAGGACGGCATCGCCCAGGTCGTCTGCGAGGAGAAGCACATGGGCTCCCGCGCCACCGTGCTGCTCTGCAAGGACGCCGACGTGGCCCGCGAGCGGTTCGGGGTCGACGGCCCCACCGGGTCCGTCTACACCCGCACCGGACGGCCCTTCTTCAAGGACCCCGAGGTCACCGAGGAGGTCCTCGCCCGGTTGCGGGCGGCGGTCACCGACGCCGGGCTCTGGGAGGAACTGGACACGGACTGGCTGCTCGTCGACGGCGAACTGCTGCCCTGGTCGCTGAAGTCCGGCGGCCTGCTGCGCAACCAGTACGCAGCCGTGGGCGCGGCCTCCGGCGCCGTGTTCCCGGACGCCGTCGCCGCCCTGGAGGCGGCCGCGGCCCGGGGCGTCGACACCGGCGAGCTCCTGGAGCGCCAGCGGGGCCGGGCCACCGACGCCGCGAAGTTCACCGAGGCGTACCGGCGCTACTGCTGGAGCACCGACGGGCTGGACGGCGTACGGTTCGCCCCGTTCCAGCTGCTGGCGGCGGCCGGCCGCTCGCTGGCGGCCGTACCCCACGACGAGCAGCTGTTCTGGCTGGACCGGCTCGTCGCCGCCGACGAGGCCGCCGGGACCGGACTGCTGCGCCGCACCGGCCGGATCCTGGTGGACACCGCCGACGAGGCCTCGGTACGGGCGGGTACCGACTGGTGGCTGGAGCTGACGGCCGCCGGCGGCGAGGGCATGGTCGTCAAACCGCTCCAGGCGTACGCCAGGGACGGCAAGGGCCGGCTCGTGCAGCCGGGCGTGAAGGTGCGCGGACGCGAGTACCTGCGGATCATCTACGGTCCCGAGTACACGCGTCCGGACCACCTGGAGCGGCTGCGTGGACGCCACCTCGGGCACAAGCGCTCGCTCGCCCTGCGCGAGTACGCGCTCGGCCTGGAGGCCGTGGACCGGCTGGCGGCCGGGGAGCCGCTGTGGCGGGTGCACGAGGCGGTCTTCGCCGTCCTCGCGCTGGAGTCGGAGCCGGTGGACCCGCGGCTCTGACGGTGTCGGGCCGGAACCACCCGGCGTCAAGGAAGGGCCCCCGTACGGCCGCTCATTAGGTCGTATGGGGGAACTTTCGCGGAGAACTCCGGGAAAACCACCGGCGGGATCGTTCATCCAGGGCAGCGGAATGTCCGCGACCCTGGAAGGACGGAACGTCACCTATGAAGATGACCGCGCGCGGAAGCATTGCGGCACTCATGACCTGTATGGCCGCGGCAGGCGCGGCCACCCCGGCCATGGCCGACGCGGTGCCGGTGGGAGTCCCCCTGGACGCGGTGCGGACCACGCTCGGCGTGGACGTCCCGCACCTGGCCACCGGAGTGCCGGTGCCCGTGGTCGGAGCGCCCGAGGCGCCCCGGTTCCACAAGGGCGACATGCTGCCGACCCCGCTGCTGCCGGCGGTGCCGATCGGCACCGAGCTCGGGAACACCCTCCTCACCTCCCCGGTGCCGAACCTGGCGGGCACGAAGGAGACGGACGGCGAGGGCTCGCTGGACGCCCCCGCGACCACCCTGCGCACCCGGACCCCGGGACTGCTCGTCGGCTCCCCGCTGACCATGCCCGACGCGTCCAACTACGGGCTGCCGAACGTGACCGCACCCGCGCTGGGCGTCATCGCCCCGGACCTCACCGGTACCCCGGAGGCCCTGCTCGGCCTGCGCTGAACCGCCGGGCCCGCGCCCGCCGTCGGATCCGGCGGGGCGGACCCGCTGGAGACGCCCTGGGCCGACGCCACGTCAAAAGGCCGCCCGGTCTGCGAACGTGTACGGCATGGGATTCCATGTCGATTCCGAGACCGGGCGGCTTCGCCGCGTCATCCTCCACCGGCCCGACCTGGAGCTGAAGCGGCTCACACCGAGCAATAAGGACGCGTTGCTCTTCGACGACGTGCTGTGGGTGCGCAGGGCCCGCCAGGAGCACGACGGCTTCGCCGACGTACTGCGCGACCGCGGAGTGGAGGTCCATCTCTTCGGTGACCTGCTGGTGGAGGCCCTGGACATTCCGGAGGCGAGACATCTCGTCCTGGACCGGGTCTTCGACGAGAAGGAGTACGGCCCGCTCGCCACCGACCACCTGCGGGCGGTCTTCGACGGCCTGCCCTCGGGGGACCTGGCCGAGGCGCTGATCGGCGGGATGACCAAACGGGAGTTCCTGGAGCGGCACGCGGAGCCGGTGTCGGTCCGCTTCCACGCCCTGGAACTGGACGGCTTCCTGCTGGGGCCGCTGCCCAACCACCTCTTCACCCGGGACACCTCCGCCTGGATCTACGACGGGGTGTCCATCAACGCGATGCGCTGGCCGGCCCGGCAGCGCGAGACCGTGCACTTCGAGGCCATCTACAAGCACCACCCGCTCTTCACCGGCTCCGGGCCCTTCCACACCTGGTCCCAGGGGCAGGCCGACTACCCCTCGACCATCGAGGGCGGCGACGTCCTGGTCATCGGCAACGGCGCCGTGCTGATCGGCATGAGCGAGCGGACCACCCCGCAGGCGGTGGAGATGCTGGCGCGGGGGCTGTTCGCCGCCGGGTCGGCGACGACGATCGTGGCGCTCGACATGCCCAAGAGCCGGGCGTTCATGCATCTGGACACGGTGATGACGATGGTCGACGCCGATACGTTCACCCAGTACGCGGGCCTGGGCATGCTGCGCTCCTACACGATCGAGCCCGGTGGCGGGCCGAGCGAGCTGAAGGTGACCGACCACCCGCCGGAGCACATGCACCGGGCGATCGCCGCCGCCCTCGGGCTGGACGCGATCCGGGTGCTCACGGCGACCCAGGACGTGCACGCCGCCGAGCGCGAGCAGTGGGACGACGGCTGCAACGTACTGGCCGTGGAGCCGGGCGTGGTCGTCGCGTACGAGCGGAACGTCACGACCAACACCCACCTGCGCAAGCAGGGCATCGAGGTGATCGAGATCCCGGGCAGCGAGCTGGGACGGGGGCGGGGCGGGCCGCGGTGCATGAGCTGCCCGGTGGAGCGGGACGCGGTGGCCTAGTCGGCGGGGGAGGCGGAAGGAGGGAGGCGCAGGCAGGGAAGCGGGGGCAGGGGAGGCCGGGGCCCGGGTCCGTACGCCAGGGCCCTGTATATCAATGCATTCGGTCGTATAGACTTCCAGCATCCCCTGTCACCGTGACTCTGGAGCGCCCCCATGGCCACCGATCTTGCCGGCCGCAGTTTCCTCAAGGAGCTCGACTTCACCGCCGCCGAGTTCCGCGGCCTGGTCGAGCTCGCCGCCGAACTCAAGGCGGCCAAGAAGGCCGGGGCCGAGCGGCGCCGCCTCGTGGGCAAGAACATCGCCCTGATCTTCGAGAAGACCTCCACGCGCACCCGCTGCGCCTTCGAGGTCGCCGCCGCGGACCAGGGCGCCCACACCACGTACCTCGACCCCGCCGGCTCCCAGATGGGCCACAAGGAATCGGTCAGGGACACCGCGCGGGTGCTGGGCCGGATGTTCGACGGCATCCAGTACCGGGGCGACGCCCAGGACACCGTCGAGCAGCTCGCCACCCACGCGGGCGTGCCCGTCTTCAATGGCCTCACCGACGACTGGCACCCCACCCAGATGCTGGCCGACGTGCTCACGATGACCGAGCACTGCACCAAGCCCCTGGAGCGGATCGCCTTCGCCTACCTCGGCGACGCCCGCTTCAACATGGGCAACTCGTACCTGGTGACGGGCGCGCTGCTGGGCATGGACGTACGGATCGTGGCGCCGCGGAGCTACTGGCCGGCCGAGACCGTCGTGGCCGCGGCGCGCGAGCTGGCCACCGCCAGCGGCGCCCGCATCACCCTCACCGAGGACCTCACGGAGGGCGTCGCGCAGGCCGACTTCGTGGTGACCGACATCTGGGTGTCCATGGGGGAGCCCAAGGAGGTCTGGGACGAGCGGATCGAGGCGCTGAGCCCGTACGCCGTCACCATGGACGTGCTGCGCGCCACCGGGAACCCGGACGTGAAGTTCATGCACTGCCTGCCGGCCTTCCACGACCTCGGCACCAAGGTGGCCCGGGAGGTCCACGAGCGGCACGGGCTGGAGTCGCTGGAGGTCACGGACGAGGTGTTCGAGTCCAGGCACTCCGTCGTCTTCGACGAGGCGGAGAACCGGCTGCACACCATCAAGGCCGTGCTCGTCGCCACCCTCGCGGGGCCGGCCGCATAGTCATGCGGCGGGGCCCGGTGCCCCCTAGAGCGCCGGCCGGGCCGGCAGGGTGAACCACACGGCCTTGCCGTGCGGGGTGGCGCGGTGACCGCAGGCCGAGCTCAGGGTCCGGATCAGCAGCAGACCGCGGCCGTGCTCCTGCCAGGGGTCGGGGTGTTCGTCGTCCCGGCCGGGGGCGTTCAGGTCGGCGGGGGGCCGCGGATCCCCGTCGTGGACCTCGACCTGGCAGCCGTTCGCCAGCAGTTCCACGACGAGCTCGATGGGGGCGTCGCCGGGGGTGTGCTCCACGGCGTTGGCGACCAGTTCGGCGGTGAGGAGTTCGGCGGTGTCGCTGTCGGCGGGTGCGTCGATGTCGGCGAGGGCCGTACGGACGAGGGCGCGGGCGATCGGTACGGCCGCTGTCGTGTGCGGCAGGGCTATCCGCCAGGCGGAGGCATCGGGCAAGGCGGGCCATCCGTTCCGTGGGGTAGAAGGGGCGTACGGGATGCTGCGGGGAGGAAATCCCGCTTTCAACGATACGAAGTGGAAATGTCCTTCCGTAGGGCACCCCGACGTGATCGCAAGGGACGTCGGGCACACCGGCTCGGGACCTTCGGTAACTGCGGCCCCCGCGCCTCGGCACGGACCCACAGTTATCGCGCTTCCCTGACGACAGTCATGGACCGGTGATACCTTCGGGAGGGTGAGTCCCTTCCTCGGTTCCACACCCGCGACCGAACGCTGGAACCACCTCCGGGTGGACCTGCGCGACGGCGTCGCCACCGTCACCCTCGACCGCCCCGAGAAGCTCAACGCGCTCACCTTCGGCGCCTACGCCGACCTGCGCGACCTGCTCGCCGAACTGTCCAGGGCGCGGTCCGTACGCGCCCTTGTGCTCGGCGGCGAAGGGCGCGGCTTCTGCTCCGGAGGCGACGTCGACGAGATCATCGGCGCCACCCTCGCGATGGACACCGCCCAGCTCCTCGACTTCAACCGGATGACCGGACAGGTCGTGCGCGCCCTGCGCGAGGCACCCTTCCCGGTCATCGCCGCCGTCCACGGGGTCGCCGCCGGCGCCGGGGCCGTCCTCGCGCTCGCCGCGGACTTCCGCATCGCCGACCCCACCGCCCGCTTCGCCTTCCTCTTCACCCGGGTCGGCCTCTCCGGCGGGGACATGGGCGCCGCGTACCTGCTGCCCCGGGTCGTCGGGCTCGGGCACGCGACCCGGCTGCTGATGCTGGGCGAGCAGGTCAGGGCCCCGGAGGCCGAGCGGATCGGGCTGCTGAGCGAGGTCACCGAGGAGGGCAAGGCCTCCGTGCGCGCGGCGGAGCTCGCCGCGCACCTCGCCGCCGGTCCGGCCCTCGCGTACGCGCAGACCAAGGCGCTGCTGACCGCCGAGCTGGACATGCCGCTCGCCGCCTCGGTGGAACTCGACGCGAACACCCAGGCCCTGCTGATGAACGGCGAGGACTACCGGGAGTTCCACGCGGCCTTCACCGGGAAGCGGCCGCCCCACTGGAAGGGCAGGTAGTTCGATGAGCACCGGTCCGATGAGCACCGGCCGGGAGGGCGCCGACCCGCGGGTCGCGCTGCGGGTCGCCGTGGTCGGCGGGGGCCCGGGCGGGCTGTACGCCGCCGCGCTGCTGGCCCGGCAGGGGCACGCGGTGGACGTGTGGGAGAAGAACGCCCCCGACGACACCTTCGGCTTCGGCGTGGTCCTCTCCGACGAGACGCTCGGCGGCATCGAAGCGGCCGACGCCGTGGTGTACGCGGCCCTGGGCGCCGAGTTCGTCCGCTGGGACGACATCGACATCGTGCACCGCGGCCGGCTGCTCACCTCCGGCGGCCACGGGTTCGCCGCGCTGGGGCGGCGCCGGCTCCTGGAGATCCTGCACGAGCGCTGCGCGGGCCTCGGGGTCCGGCTCCACTTCCGCACCCCGGCCCCCGAGCCGCAGGCGCTCGCAGCCTCGTACGACCTGGTCGTCGCCGCCGACGGGGTGCACAGCCGGACCCGGGAGGCCGCGGCCGAGCACTACGGGCCCACGCTGACGGGCGGGCGGTGCCGCTACATCTGGCTGGCCGCGGACTTCCCCTTCGAGGCCTTCCGCTTCGAGATCGCGGAGACCGAGCACGGGGTCATGCAGCTGCACGCCTACCCGTACTCGGCGGACTCCTCCACCGTGATCGTCGAGATGCGCGAAGAGGTCTGGCGGGTCGCCGGCTTCGACCTCTGCGACGAGGCGGAATCCGCGGCGCGCTGCGCGAAGATCTTCGGCGAGGCCCTGCGGGGACGGCCGCTGCGGGGCAACGGCTCCGCCTGGACGCAGTTCCGTACGGTGGTCAACGCGCGCTGGTCGCACGGCAACACGGTGCTCATCGGCGACGCCGCGCACACCGCGCACTTCTCGATCGGCTCCGGCACCAAACTGGCGGTGGAGGACGCGCTCGCGCTGGCGCGCGCGGTGGAGTCCGAGCCGGACGTCCCGGCCGCGCTGGCCGCCTACGAGGCCGCGCGGCGGCCGGCCGTGGCCTCCACCCAGCGGGCGGCGGCCGCCAGCATGCGGTGGTTCGAGGAGCTCGCCGGGTACGTGGACCAGCCCGCCCGGCAGTTCGCCTTCAACCTCCTCACCCGCAGCCTGCGGGTCACCCACGGCAACCTGCGGCTGCGCGATCCGCGCTTCACCCGGGCCGTGGAGCGCGACTTCGGCTGCCCCGAAGCTCCTGAGGGCGGCCCGGACGAGGCGGGAACCCCGCCGATGTTCACGCCGTTCACCCTGCGGGGGCTGACCCTGCGCAACCGGGTCGTGGTGTCCCCGATGGACATGTACTCGGCCGGGGGCGGCGACGGCGACGGGATGCCCGGCGACTTCCACCTGGTGCACCTCGGCGCGCGGGCGCTGGGCGGGGCCGCCCTGGTGATGACCGAGATGGTCTGCGTCAGCCCCGAGGGCCGGATCACCCCGGGCTGCACGGGCCTCTACACCGCCGGGCAGGCGGCCGCCTGGGCGCGGATCGCCGACTTCGTGCACACCTCGGCGCCGGGCACCGCGCTGGGCGTCCAGCTCGGCCACTCGGGCCGCAAGGGCTCGACCCGGGTCATGTGGGAGGGCATGGACGCCCCGCTGCCCGAGGGGAACTGGCCCCTGATGGCCGCCTCCGCGCTGCCCTACCGCCCCGGGGTCTCGGCCGTGCCCCGGGCCATGGACGCCGCCGACCTCGCCGCCGTCCGCTCCGACTTCGCCGCCGCCGCGGTCCGGGCCGCCGGGAGCGGCTTCGACCTCCTCGAACTGCACTGCGCGCACGGCTACCTGCTCTCCGGCTTCCTCTCCCCGCTGACCAACCACCGCACCGACGCCTACGGCGGTTCGCTGGAAAACCGGCTGCGCTTCCCGCTGGAGGTCTTCGACGCGGTCCGGGCCGTCTGGCCCGCGGACCGGCCGATGACGGTCCGCCTCTCCGCCACCGACTGGGCGCCCGGCGGCACCTCGCCCGAGGAGGCGGTGGCCGTCGCCAGTGCCTTCGCGGCCCACGGAGCGGACGCCATCGACGTCTCGACGGGCCAGGTCGTCGCGGAGGAGACCCCCGAGTACGGACGCGCGTACCAGACCCCCTACGCGGACCGGATCCGCAATGCCCTGGACGTCCCGGTGATCGCGGTCGGGGCGATCTCGTCCTGGGACGACGTCAACTCCCTGCTGCTGGCCGGCCGCGCGGACCTCTGCGCGCTCGGCCGCCCCCACCTCTACGACCCGCACTGGACCCTGCACGCGGCCGCCGACCAGTCCTACACCGGCCCGGCGGCGCCCTGGCCCGCCCCCTACCTCGCGGGCAGCCGCAAGCCTCCGACGGGGCGGGGGTAGCCGCCGCCTACCGGTGCGGCCGCAGGGCCAGGCACTCGTGGCAGTGGCAGGGCTCCGGATGCGGCCAGTCGGGCCAGGCGCCGGAGCGGACTTCCCAGGCCTGGTGTTCCAGGAGCACCGCGATGTTCCGCGCGTACGCCTCGTCCGAGTATCCGCCGCACTCCTCTTCGGCGAGCCGCAGTACGGCCGGCGAGCGTACGAGGGTGACCCGGAAGCCGTACAGGTGGCGGGTGGCCACGTACGCGCACCGGTAGGCGCGGGCGTTGCGCGGCCGGCCGACGACCTGGCACTCCTGGAGGCCGTTCCTGGTCGTGCCGACGTACACCTTGGCGCCGCCCTTGAACATCTTCGTGCCCGGGCGCTGGCCCTGGCCGCCCTCGCCGTAGCGGCGCCACTGGACCACGTTCGCGGCGATCATCCAGCAGGGCGGCTCCTCGTCCTCCGCGGGGCCCGTCATGTCAGCGCGACCTCCACGCGGTCCTCGACCGGGGTGTAGCCCAGGCGCTGGTAGACGCGGTTGCTGGTGGGGTTCTTCAGGTCCGCGAAGAGGAGCACCTCGTGCGCACCGGCCGCGCGAGCCGCTTCGGTCGCGGCGTACGTCACCCCGGCCGCGTACCCCCGGCCACGCAGCTTCGGCGGGGTGTAGACCGGGCCGATCCGGGACATCGCGCCGATGGGGCGGGAGAACCCGGCCAGCGACACGGGGATCCCCGCGTCCTCCCAGAGCAGCATGCCCCCGTACGAAAACCGGTCGCGCAGGGCCTCCTCGGAGGCGACCCCGCCTTCGCCGGACTCCTGCTTGAAGGCGGTGACCCAGTCCAGGAGCAGCGGCAGGTCGGCCTCACCGGCGAGGCGGGCCTCCCCGGCGGGGGCGGGATCGGGGGCGATGAGCCCGGCGAGCCGGTAGAGGCGGTTCTCCTCCACCACCTCCGAGGGCTTGCCCCAGGCGGCGGCCAGAGAGAGCGCGTCATCGCGGCGGACGCTGAGCGCGTCGACCCCGGCGAGCAGCGGCTCGGCCGTGAGCGCGGCCCCCAGCTCGCGGACCGCCTCGGGGGGCAGGGCCCCGATCAGCAGCGGGTGCGGCGGGGTGTGCACCAGGGCGCCGACGACGGCGGCGTCGGCTGCGCGCTGGTCGGTCCACCAGCCGAAGAGGGGAGCGTCGGCGCCGTAGGCGTCCGGTCCCCGTCGCTCCAGGGCGTCGACCACGGTCATGAGGGAGGTGTTGACGACGGGATCGGCGGCGATGGCGGGGCGCGCCGCGGCCAGATAGGCCGGCAGGTCGGAGGTGAAGGTCCAAGGCATGGCCCATGATCACCTGTGCCGGGTGCGGAGCGCAGCCGGATTTGCGGCCCGGCCGCCGGGGCCCCGGCCGCCCGGCCCCGGCATCCCGGCCCCGGGCCCCGGCCGCCCGGCCCCGGGCCCCGCGCCCCGGGTCCCGCCGGGTCAGCTGGGCAGCCACCCCGGCCACCACGGCGGCACGTTGTCCGGGCCGCACAGCCCGGAATCCCCCGGATACCCATCCAGGGTGCCCCGGACGGCGAAGAACCAGAGCACCAGCGCCCCCAGCGCGAGCACGACCGGCACCATCCGCAGCAGCGGGTGCCCGCGCGGTGTGAGCAGCGCGACCATCACCCCGCAGAACGCGAAGCCGAACACCAGGACCGGGAGCAGAAGGGTCAGCTCGGTCCTGCCACCCGGGTCCGCCCCGGCGTCGCAGGAGGCGCGCGCGTGGGACGCGAGGGAGATCGCCAGGCATCCGGCGGCCGCGCCCAGCAGCCCCGAGGCGACCAGCGAGAGCGTGTGGGGCCACGTCCGGGGCTGTTCGGTTCCTGTCACGAGAGCAGGTGACGCCCCGGCCGTTCCTACGGTTCCACGAAGCCCGCCCCGAGGTCCCGCAGCCGTTCGTGCAGCTCCGCGAAGACCGCCGCCGAGCGGTCGCCCGGCCAGTCCGCGGGGAGCAGCCCGCGCGGCAGGCCCGGGTCGGCGTACGGGAGCCGGCGCCAGGTGTCCAGGGCGAGCAGGTAGCCGCGGTAGGCGGCCTCCGGGGTGGGGTCGGCCGCGCCCGTCTGCAGGGCGCGCAGGCCGGGCTCGTGGAGGTCGAGGAACTCCTCGTGCTGCTTGGCCAGCGCCGCCAGGTCCCACCAGCGGGCCACCGACTCCGCCGTCGGGGCGAAGCCCAGGTGGGCGCCGCGGAAGAGCTCCACGTACGCCGTCAGGTGCAGCCGCTCCAGGGTGCGACGGGTCTCCCCGTCCAGCTGCGCCGGGGCGATCCACACGCCGGGCGCCACCGAGCCGAAGCCGAGCCCCGCGAGCCGGGAGCGCAGCAGGTGCCGCTTCGCCCGCTCCTGCTCCGGGACGGAGAAGACGGCCAGCAGCCACTCCTGGGACTCCGCCGGGCGGGAGGCTCCGTAGATCCGCCGGTCGCCGTCCTCCAGGAGCCGGCGCGCCTCCTCGGAGAGCTCGTACCCCGCCGCGCGGTCCCCGGTCCGCGCGGGCAGCAGGAAGCCGCGCCGCTTCAGCCGGGACACCGACGAGCGGACGGACGGAGCGTCCACGCCGGCCGCGCCCAGCAGGCGGACCAGCGCGGACACCGGGACCGGGCCCGGGAAGGCCCGCCCGTAGGCACCGTAGAACGTGACGATCAGGGATCGCGGGGTGTGCTGCTCGACCACGGCTTCACTCTAAATGCTCTGCTTGATCGCGCAGCCGGAAGCGCTGCAGCTTGCCCGTCGCCGTCCGGGGCAGGGCGGGCAGGAAGACGAAGGTGCGCGGGCATTTGTGCGGGGCGAGCTCGGTCCGCATGAAGGTGCGCAGGGCGTCCTCGGTGAGGACCGCGCCCTCGCGGGGGACCGTGTACGCGACCACGATCTGCCCGCGCCGCTCGTCGGGGCGGCCGACCACGGCCGCCTCCAGCACGTCGGGATGGCGCAGCAGCGCTTCTTCGACCTCGGGTCCCGCGATGTTGTACCCCGCCGAGATGATCATGTCGTCGGCCCGGGCCACGTAGCGGAAGTAGCCCTCCGCGTCGCGCACGTAGGTGTCGCCCGTGAGGTTCCAGCCGTCCCGTACGTACTCGCCCTGCCGCGGGTCCGCCAGGTAGCGGCAGCCCACCGGCCCCCGTACGGCCAGCAGCCCGGGCACCTCGTCCGCGACCGGCATCCCGGCCCGGTCCACCACCCGGGCCTCCCAGCCCGGCACCACGCGGCCCGTCGTACCGGGCCGGATGTCCTCGTCGGCCGCCGAGATGAAGATGTGCAGCAGCTCGGTGGCGCCGATCCCGTTGATGATCCGCAGGCCCGTGCGCTCGTACCAGGCCTGCCAGGTGGCGGCCGGCAGGTTCTCGCCCGCCGAGACGCAGCGGCGCAGCGCGGAGAGGTCGTAGGCACCGGTGTCGTACGGGCCCAGCGTGTCCAGCATCGACCGGTACGCGGTGGGCGCGGTGAACAGCACCGACACCCGGTGCTCGGCCAGCGCGGGCAGCAGCCGGCGCGGGGAGCCGTCCGCCAGCAGCAGCGTCGAGGCGCCGGCCCGCAGCGGGAAGACCACCAGACCGCCGAGGCCGAAGGTGAAACCGAGCGGCGGACTGCCCGCGAAGACGTCCTCGGGGCGGGGGCGCAGCACCTCCTGGGAGAAGGTGTCGGCCACCGCGAGCAGATCGCGGTGGAAGTGCATGCAGCCCTTGGGGCGCCCGGTGGTGCCCGAGGTGAAGGCGATCAGCGCCACGTCGTCGGCGGAGGTCTCCACCGCCGGGAAGGGCTCGGGATGCCGCTCCGCCAGCCGCAGCAGGTCGTCCGGGCCCGCGCCGCCGTACGCGGTGATCCGCAGACCGGGAACCTGCGCCTTCACCAGGTCGTCCACCACCTCCGCCTGGCACAGGGCGTGGGTCACCCGGGCCATCGCGCACACCGTGGCCAGCTCCTGCGCACGCTGCTGGGCCAGGACGGTGACGGCCACCGCGCCCGCCTTCATCACCGCCAGCCAGCACGCGGCGAGCCAGGGGCCGGTCGCGCCGCGCAGGAGCACCCGGTTGCCGGGGACCACGCCGAGATCGGTGGTGAGCACGTGCGCGAGCCGGTCCACGCGGGCGTGCAGCTCCCCGTACGTCCACACCGTGCCGTCCGCGCCGCGGAAGGCGGGCCGGTCGGGGCCCAGACGGGAGATGGTGGCGTCGAGCAGCTCCACGCCGCAGTTGAGGCGGTCGGGGTAGGCCAGAGCGGGGAGTTCGAAGAGGAGCTGCGGCCAGGCGTGCGCGGGCGGCAGGTGGTCGCGCGCGAAGGTGTCTCGGTGAGCGGAAGGCTTGAGCTCCAAGGCGGGTTCGCCCCCTTGCGACGGCCCGCGCCCCGGGTGGGGGCCGGACCCTGCGTATGGACTGTGGACCGAAGTGGAAGAGCCGGGCCGTACGAACGCAGCACGAGCGTATCGTCATGGTGACGGGAGTCAACAGGACGCGATAGAGGCTGGGGCATACGGATGACCCGATTCACGGGATTCGCGCTCGGGGCGGACCAGGAGGAGTGGTGCGCGCGGTTGCGCACACTCGCGGCTGAGCGGCTGCGGCCGCTGGCGGAGAAGGGGGAGCTGGGCCGGGTCAACCGGCCGCTGCTCGCCGCACTCGGCGAAGAGGGGCTGCTGGAGAGGGTGTTCACCTCGGGCGCGCTGGACCTGTGCCTGCTGCGCGAATCCCTCGCCTACGGCTGCACGGAGGCGGAGACGGCCCTCGCCCTCCAGGGGCTGGGTGCCTACCCGGTGCTGCGCTCGGGCAGCGAGGTCCAGCGCGAGCGCTGGCTGCCCGGGGTCCGCGCCGGCCGCACGGTGGCGGCCTTCGCGCTGAGCGAGCCGGGGGCCGGGTCGGACGCGGGGGCGCTGGCGCTCTCGGCGGTGGCCGAGGGCGGTCCCGGCGGGGGCTGGCGGCTCAGTGGGGAGAAGTGCTGGATCTCCAACGCGCCCGAGGCCGATTTCTACACCGTCTTCGCCCGCACCGGCGAGGGCCCGGGGGCCCGGGGGGTCAGCGCCTTCCTGGTCCCGGCGGACCGGCCGGGGCTCTCGGGGGAGGCCCTCGACATGCTCTCCCCGCACCCGATCGGCGCGCTCGCCTTCGACGGGGTCCCGGTGGGCCCGGACGACCTGCTGGGGGAGCCGGGCCGGGGCTTCAGGGTGGCCATGGACACCCTGAACCTCTTCCGCCCCAGCGTGGGCGCCTTCGCCGTCGGGATGGCCAGGGCCGCCCTGGACGCCACGGTGGCGCACACGGCCGTCCGTACGGCCTTCGGCGGGGTCCTGGGCGACCTCCAGGCCGTGGCGCACCGGGTCGCCGAGATGGCCACCCGCACCGAGGCGGCCCGGCTCCTCGTGTACGCGGCGGCGGACGCCTACGACGCGGACGCCTCCTCCCCGCAGGTGCCGCGCCGGGCGGCCATGGCGAAGCTGCTGGCCACGGAGACGGCCCAGTACGTCGTCGACCACGCGGTACAGCTGCACGGGGCGGCCGCGCTGCGCCGGGGCCACCTGCTGGAACACCTGTACCGGGAGGTGCGGGCACCGAGGATCTACGAGGGGGCGAGCGAGGTGCAGCGCACGATCATCGCCAAGGAGCTCTACCGGGAGGCGCGGGAGATGCGGGAGGTGGGGGAGGCGTGAGCCTGGAGCGGATCAACCCGGAGGAGCTGTCCCCGGCGAAGGGTTTCTCGCACACCGTCGTCGCGAGCGGGGGCCGGCTGGTGTTCCTGGCGGGGCAGACGGCCCTCGACGGTGCGGGGAAGGTGGTGGGGGCGACGCTGCCGCAGCAGTTCGAGCAGGCGCTGGCGAACCTGCTGGCCGCACTGGCGGGAGCGGGCGGCTCGCCGGCCGATCTGGCGCGGGTCACGGTCTACGCCGTGGACGTGGCCGGCTACCGGGACTGCGCCCCCGAACTGGGCCGGATCTGGCGGCGGTTGGCGGGCCGGGACTATCCGGCGATGGCGGTCGTCGGCGTGGTCAGGCTGTGGGACGAGGCGGCGCTGGTCGAGCTGGACGGGCTGGCGGTGCTCCCGTAGGCCGCTGCTCCCGTTGGTCTTTTCGCTGGTGAGCGCGGGTGTCGCGCGGGTGGCTTTGACAGTGGGCAGGGGAGGGGGGAGGGTGGAAATGCCTCAAAACGGAGTAATCCGGGCTAATCGACCCTTCATTCTCGGAGGTGTATGAGTATGCGCCGTGGGTTCGTTGCGGCAGCCGTGGCGGGGGCCGCCGGGATCACGCTCGGCCTCATGCCGGTCAGCAGTGCCTTCGCGTCGGGCCTGCCGCAGACGTACGACGGGTGTTCCAACTGGCGCGGCAATGACTGGCGCGGAGCCGACTGGTGGCGCTACTGCTGCGACCCCTCACGCTCGAACCACCCCAGTTGGTGCTGGGACAACGACTGGGACAACAACAGTTGGAACAGCAACTGGGACAACAGCAACTGGAGCAACGACAACTGGCGCGACAGCGGGCACGACAATTGGAACAACAACTGGAACGACAACGACAGCTGGAACCACGACAACGGCAATTGGAACCACGACAACGGCAACGACTGGCATGACGGCGGCGGCGGTGACGGCGGAGGCTGGAACGGCGGCGGCGGTGACGGCGGAGGCGGAGGCTGGAACGGCGGCGGCGGAGGCGGCGGCGGAGGTCACCGCAACTGAGCGAGCGGCGACCGGCTGAACGACGGGGCGCAAGGCCCGGCGCGCGGTGAACCGCGCGCCGGAGCCCGCCGCGTCCGGTCGGCCGCTAGGTCGTCTCTTTCGGATCTTGTCGGCCGAGCCCGCGGCGTCTGGTGCCGTGCCTGGGCGTGCTGTCGGGGCGTTCGCGTACTGGGTGTACGTGGTCGCCTCGGCAGTGCGGCCGGGCGCGGTGCCGGGCGTCGCGGGCCCGGCAAGATCCGAAAGAGACGGCCTAGCGCTCGCCGCCCTCCAGCAAGTTCCCCATCCACTCCTCGATGCCCGCCACCGTGCGCGGCAGGGCGCCCGACATCAGCCGGGCGCCCCCGGCCGTGATCACGAGGTCGTCCTCGATGCGGACGCCGATCCCGCGCAGCTCCGCCGGGAGGGTCTCGTCGTCGGGCTGAAGGTAGAGGCCGGGCTCCACGGTGAGGACCTGGCCCTCCTCCAGGACCCCGTCCAGGTACGTGTCGGCGCGCGCCTTCGCGCAGTCGTGCACGTCGAGCCCGAGCATGTGCCCGCTGCTGCACAGGGTGTAGCGCCGGTGCAGATCGCCCTCGGCGTTCTTCAGCACCCCCCACTCCGCGAGTCCCTCCGCGATCACGCGCATCCCGGCCCGGTGGAAGTCGCGGAAGCTCGCGCCCGGCCGCAGCGCCGCCATGCCCGCGTCCTGGGCGGCCAGGACCAGTTCGTACACCTGCCGCTGGACGGGGGAGAACCGGCCCGACAGCGGGAGGGTGCGGGTGACGTCCGCCGTGTAGAGGCCGTCGGTTTCCACGCCCGCGTCCATCAGGAGCAGGTCGCTCGCGTTCAGCCGGCCGTCGTTGCGGATCCAGTGCAGCACGCAGGCGTGCGCGCCCGACGCGGCGATCGTCTCGTAGCCGGTGCCGTTGCCCTCCGCCCGGGCGCGGCGGTTGAAGACCCCCTCGATCCACCGCTCGCCGCGCGGGTGGGCCAGGGCGCGCGCGAGGTCCCGTACGACGTCCTCGAACCCGGCGGTGGTGTGGTCCACGGCGAGCTGCAGCTCGGCCACCTCCCAGGCGTCCTTGACCAGGCGCAGTTCGGAGAGGGCGGCGGCGAGCTCCGGGTCCGTGGCGGCGTTGCGCCCCGACGGGGAGCCCAGCGCGTCCAGATGCGCGCAGCGGATGCCGGAGAGCCGCTCGGCCTCCGCGAGGTCGGGGCGGCGGCCGACCCAGAACTCCCCGTAGCGGCGGTCGCGGTAGAACTCCTCGTTGCCGCCGCCGCGCGGTGAGCGCGGGCGCAGGTGCAGGACGGCCTCGTGCCCGTGCGGGCCGGCCGGCTCCAGGACCAGGACGTGGCCGACCTGGTCCTCACCGGTGAGCCCGGTCAGCCAGGCGTACGCGCTGTGCGGGCGGAAGCGGTAGTCGCAGTCGTGGCTGCGGACCTTCAGCTCGCCCGCGGGGATGATCAGCCGCTCGCCGGGGAAGCGGGCCGAGAGGCGTGCGCGGCGGGCCGGGGTGACGGCGTACGCGGGCACGCGGGTGGAGTCCGGCAGGGGGGAGGCCGCCCAGTCCGACGCCATGAAATGGGACAACTCGGCTGATACGGGCAGGTCGTGGCTGCCGATGTTCAGCCCGGCGGTGGGGCGGGAGGGGGTGTCGGTCACAGGGGCTCCCTCGGGAAGATGCGAACTGGTGGGCGCACAGGTCTTGTCAGTGCAATTTCACATTACTATGTTACAGCTCACACCGCGCCGTGTAAGTCATCGTTAATCCCCGCCAAACGCCGCGTGACGCAGGGCAGTTCCGCACCTTCTTCCCCACCGCCCCTCCCAGCCAGGAGTTCTTGGTGTCCCAGCACAGAGTCGTGCGCACGTCCCTCCTCTCCGCCGCCGTCGCGGTCACCCTCCTCGCCACGGCGGGCCAGGCCGTGACGCAGGCCGCCGGGACCGGCGCCCGCGCGGCAACCCCGGCCGGAGGTCCGGGCGTCACCGCGCCCCGCACCTTCACCGGCGGCGCACCGGGCGCCGAGGCCGGTGCGAACCCGTTCGACGAGGTCGAGCACCTCGCCGACGCGCGGCGGGCCGCCGCCGCGCCCGCCCCGGCGCCCGGCGGGCAGGCCCCGGGCGGTCGGGCCGTCGCGGAAGGGAAGGTGCCCGGCGCCGCCGCCGGGCCGGCCGTCGCCACCGCGCCCGCCGCCGCCCCCGCCACGAAGAGCGGCCGGCTCGCCGCCTCCGCCCGGGGCACCGCCGCGGGCGTCCCCTGCACCCTCGACGGGATCACCGGGCTCACCCCGGAGCGGTTCGCCGACTTCCTCGCCGACCCGGCCGTCACGGCGGCCAAGGGCGGCTGCCTCGCGGGCCTCATCTGGACCTGGGACGCCCGCCTGGCCCCCGTCATGTCGGACGCCCACGTGCAGGCCGTCTCCCGCCGGATAACCGGCCTGGCCGCCTCCCACGACGGCCTGAACTCCTCCCACCTGGAGGAGATGTTCACCTACCTGCACGCCGTGGCCTACCACGACCACTCCCGCACCGAGATCGACGTCACCGACCCCCCAACCGTCGACGCCATGCGCCAGGCCGTCGCCGCCTTCGCGGGCGCCGCCCGCACCTTCGACGTCACCGCCTCCAACGCCCGCACCCTGCGCGAGGCCCTCTACACCGGCAGCGCCCCCGGCCTGCGCCACCACCAGCTCGGGCTCATCAGGAACGTGCTGGCCACGATGGACCCCTCGCACACCGCGACGCACCTGGACACCGCCTGGGCGGGCGCGGCGCTCGCCGCCCTGTCCGTCAACTACCTCGGCGTGTACAACAACGACACCGCGTTCCACGCGGCGGCCGCCGCCGACGCCCCGTACCGCGCCACCTTCAAGAACTTCGCGACCTACGCCCACCTCAAGGGCACCGCGAACGCCTGGGTGGCGCGCGACGCCATCGCCGAGTTCGGCCGCTTCGGCCAGATCGCGGGCCTGAAGGACGGGATCACCGCCGACCTCGGCGCACTGCTCGGCCCGGCGAGGGCCGCCTTCGGCGACGGCAGCGAGCCGTGGGCGAAGGCCGTCTCCTGGCTCGACTTCTACCAGGCGTGCAAGCCGTACGGCGTGTGCAAGGAGGACATCGAGCGGGAGCTCTTCCCGCATACGTATGCGTACGACAGCGGTGCCATCAAGGTCCGCACCGCCCTCGACCGGGCCACCGTCGACCAGCTCTACTACGCGAGCAAGCAGGTCAAGACCCAGTTCCACCGGGTCGTGGGCACCGACCAGCCGATCGCCGGCGACACCAACACCACCCTGAACATCGTGCTCTACGCCTCCCGCGCCGACTACGTGAACTACCAGCCGCTCCTCACCGGCTACGGCATCAACAACGGCGGCATGTACATCGAGAACGGCGCCACCTTCTACACCTACCAGCGCCGCGTCCCGCAGGACTCCCAGCTCACCCTGGAAGAGCTCTTCCGCCACGAGTACACCCACTACCTCAACGGCCGCTTCGCCGTCCCCGGCACCTTCGGCCAGGGCGCCTGGTACGAGGGCGACCGCACGACCGCCATGGACGAGGGCACCGCCGAGTTCTTCGACGGAGCGACCCGCGACAACGGCATCGCCGTACGCAAGTCCCTGATCAAGAGCATCATCAGCGACACGGCCGGCGGCGGCCCGCGCATGTCGGTGGACCAGCTGCTGCACGCCACGTACGCCAATGACGGCTTCCGCTTCTACGGGTACTCGGGCGCGTTCTTCGAGTTCCTGTGGAACGAACAGCCCTCGAAGCTGCGGGAGATGTACGGCCACCTGCGCGCGAACGACCCGGCGGGCTTCGACGCCTGGCGCACCCGGATGGGCCGCGACGCGGCCGTCCAGAGCGGATACGACCGGTTCCTGGACGCGCAGATCGCCAAGGTCGACCAGCTGTTCGTGCCGAGCACCTCCTTCACCCCGAACGCGCAGCTGCGCGACGCGGTGCTCGCCGACGTGAAGTCCACCTTCGCGACGGCCACGTACAGCACCCCGGACTGCGTGGAGAACGGCGAGCCGGGCAAGCGCCGGTTCACCTGTACCGGCAGGATCACGGCGAACCTGAAGGACTGGCGCAGCGACGACCAGAACTTCAAGGACATGTCCGAGACGGTCGACTACTTCATCCTCGACCGGGCGGGCGCCGCCTCGAACAACCTGGCCGACATGAACTGCTCCTTCGGCGCGCTGGAGATCTGGACCAACCGGGTTGCGGGGACGGCGGGTTACAGCTGTGAGGGTCCGCTGCGGGGCTGACCTCGGGAGGTCCGGGGCATCCCGGGCCGCCGCCTCTGTCCCCCTCTAGAGATATGTGACATATTACTGCCGTGCTCAAGAGACACCCCCTGGACCTCGTGATCATCGGCGCAGGCGTCGTCGGAGCCGCGTGCGCGTACTACGCGGCGCGCGCCGGACTCCGCGTGGCCGTCGTCGACCGCGGCGCGGTCGCCGGAGGCACGACCGGCGCCGGCGAAGGCAACCTGCTCGTCTCCGACAAGGAAGCCGGCCCTGAGCTGGACCTCGCGCTGCTGTCGGCGCGGCTCTGGCGCGAGCTCGCGCTCGAACTCCCGGGGGAGATCGAATACGAGGCCAAGGGCGGCCTGGTCGTCGCCGCGGAGGAGGCCACCGCCAAGGCCCTACGGGGCTTCGCGGACGGCCAGCGCGCGGCCGGGGTCGACGCGGTCGAGGTGGGACCGGGAGAGCTGCGCGAACTGGAGCCCCACCTCGCCCCGGACCTGGCGGGCGGCCTCCACTACCCGCAGGACGCCCAGGTCCAGCCGGCCCAGGCGGCGGCGCGGCTGCTGGCCGCGGCGCGGGGTGTGGTGCTCCACCTGGGGGAGGAGGTCACGGAGTTCCTCCGCGGCCCGGCGGGCGAGCTCCGCGGGGTCCGTACGGCGCGCCGCGACCTCCTCGCCCCGGCGGTGCTCAACGCGGCCGGTACCTGGGGCGGGGCGGTGGCCGCGCTGGCCGGAGTCGACCTTCCGGTGCTGCCGCGGCGGGGGTTCGTCCTGGTGACGGAGCCGCTGCCGAGGGTGGTGCGGCACAAGGTCTACGCCGCGGACTACATCGCGGACGTCGCGAGCGGGTCGGCGGCGCTGCAGTCCTCGGCGGTGGTCGAGGGCACTCCGGCGGGGCCGGTCCTGATCGGCGCCACGCGCGAACGCGTCGGCTTCGACCGGTCGCTGTCCACGGAGGCGCTGCGGAGGCTGGCGGGGCAGGCGGCGGCGCTGTTTCCGGTGCTGGCGGACGTGCGGGTGCTGCGGACGTACCACGGGTTCCGGCCGTACCTGCCGGATCATCTTCCGGCGATCGGTCCGGATCCGCGGGTGCCGGGGCTGTTCCACGCGTGTGGGCACGAGGGGGCGGGGATCGGGCTGGCGCCGGGGACTGGGGCGGTGATCGCGGCGATGCTGACGGGGGGGCGCCCGGGCCTGGATCCGGGGCCCTTCGCGCCTGCGCGGTTTGCGGAGTCCTCGGGATGAGCGGCTGTCTTGGCACGGCGCGGCGCCGTTGCCGGGGACCAGTCCCCGGACTCCTGCGCCTCAAACGCCGGCGGGGCTGGGGGTTGCCGGTGCGCGTGCTGGCTGCGGGTGGGGGGCCGGTGCCGGGGGCGGGGGGGGGTGTCGGCCTGGACTGCATGATTTAGGCGCCCTGTCCCCGACGTTCGACAGTTGTGGCTTTCTTGTGCGCCACAAATCACGCTTTACGTCCCGGCCGACACCCCACCCCGCCCCCGTCCCCGACCCCGGGTCTTTTCAGCCGTCCGGCGTTTGAGGACCGGGGTCCGGGCTGGCCCGGGGAACGGTGGAAGGGCGGGTAGGGGACAGCCCCGCAGGGCAACCGGGGTGCCGGGTACGAGTCAGAGGGATCGAGGAGGACGGAAGCGATGAGCGAAGCGACGAGGGGCCGGGGCCGGCGAAGGTCACCCCGTGACCTGGTGGGCGGCACCCCCGCGGAAACCTGGAGCCTCCGCTTCGACGACCGCGAACTCCCGGCCCAGTCCGGCCAGAGCATCGCCGCCGTCCTCTGGTCCGCCGGCATCCTCGCCTGGCGCACGACCCGTGCGACCGCCGCCCCCCGCGGAGTGTTCTGCGGGATCGGGAGCTGCTACGACTGCCTCGTCACCGTCAACGGCCGCCCGAACCAGCGTGCGTGCCTCGTGCCCGCCCGCCCGGGCGACCACGTCACCACTCAGGAAGGGACCGGCCATGACGACCTCGCCGTCTGACTCCCCGGCGGACCTCGCCGTCGTCGGCGCCGGCCCCGCCGGGCTCGCCGCCGCGGTCGCGGCCGCCGGGCTGGGGCTGCGCGTCACCCTGCTGGACGCGGGGGAGCGGCCCGGCGGGCAGTACTTCCGTCATCCCGCGCCCGGACTCGGCGCGGCCCGCCCCGAGGCGCTGCATCACGGATGGGCGGACTTCGCCTCGCGCGAAGCCGCCCTGCGCGCCCACGTGTCGGCCGGCCGGATCACGTACCTTCCCCGGCATCACGTGTGGACGGTGACCCCGGATCCGGGTGGCGGCCCGGTCTGGGCCCTGCACGCCGTCGTCGGTCCCGAGGAGGCCGCCGCCACGGTGGGGGCCCGGGGCGTTCTGCTCGCCACCGGTGCCTACGAGCGCCAGCTGCCCTTCCCCGGCTGGACCCTGCCCGGCGTCGTCGGGGCCGGAGGGGCGCAGGCCATGCTCAAGGGCGGGCTCGTGCTTCCGGGCAGCCGGGTCGTGGTCGCCGGGAGCGGGCCCCTGCTGCTCGCCGTGGCCGGCTCGCTGGCCGCCGCCGGAGCCCGGGTGCCGGCCGTCGTGGAGGCCGCCGCGTACACCGGCTACGCCGCCCACGCCGCCGCCCTGCTCCGCAACCCCGGCAAGCTCGCCGAAGGCGCCACGTACGGCGGGGCCCTGCTCCGCCACGGGGTGCGCCTGCTCACCCGGCACGCCGTCACCGAGGCGCACGGCACCGACCGGGTCGAGGCCGTCACCGTGGCCCGGCTGGATCGCGACTGGCGCCCGCTGCCCGGCACCGCCCGCCGCATCCCCTGCGACGCCGTTGCCGTCGGCCACGGGCTCGTGCCCCAGCTGGAGTTGGCCACCGGTCTCGGCTGCGCCACCCGCCTGAGCCCGGACGCGACCGTCGCCCTGGAGGTGGATGCCGGGCAGCGCACCTCCGTCCCCGGGATCTGGTCCGCCGGGGAGACCGGCGGCATCGGGGGAGCCCAACTCGCGCTGACGGAGGGGGAGATCGCCGCCCATTCGGCCGCCGGCCGACCGGTTCCGGCGCGCCTCGCGCGTGCCCGTACGAGGCTGCGCGCCTTCGCCGCCGCGATGGCCGGCGCGCACCGCCCGGGCGCCGGCTGGACGGGCTGGCTGCGCGAGGACACCGACGTGTGCCGCTGCGAGGAGGTCCCGGCGGGCCGGATCCGGGAGGCCGTCGAAGACCTGGGGGCGCGGGACGCCCGTACGGTCAAACTCCTCACCCGGGCCGGGATGGGCTGGTGCCAGGGCCGGATGTGCGGGCCGGCCGTGGCCGCCCTCGCGGGGACCGACCCGGCCCCCGACCGCAGGCCGCTGTCCTGCCCGGTCCCCCTGAGCCACCTCGCCGCGCTTCCCCCCCGAACTCCCCTGACGGGACCGCCGACAGGGCGGCCGCACCTCTTGTGGCCACGCCGTACCCACTAGTAAAATGTCACACATCACCCTAGGGAGTCTTCTCATGACCCACGCGCACACCCCCGCGCCCGCCGGTACGGACACCCGCACCCGCCCCTGGCGCGGCATCATGGTCGCCACCACGCTGCCCCTGCGGGAAGACCTGAGCGTCGACCACGACGCCTACGCCGAACACGTCGCCTGGCTGATCGCGGGCGGCTGCGACGGCGTCGTCCCCAACGGCTCCCTCGGCGAGTACCAGACCCTCACCGACGAGGAGCGCGCCGCCGTCGTCCGTACCGCCGTCGAGGCCGCCGGCGACGGCGCCCGCGTGATGCCCGGCGTCGCCGCCTACGGCAGCGCCGAATCCCGCCGCTGGGCCGAGCAGGCCGCCGAGGCCGGCTGCGGATCCGTGCTCCTGCTGCCGCCGAACGCCTTCCGGGCCGACGCGGACACCGTGCGCGCCCACTACGCCGAGGTCGCGCGCGTCGGCGTGCCCGTGGTCGCGTACAACAACCCCATCGACACCAAGGTCGACCTCGTCCCCTCCCTGCTGGCCCGGCTGCACGGCGACGGCTCCATCGTCGCCGTCAAGGAGTTCAGCGGGGACGTGCGGCGCGCCTACGAGATCGCCGAACTCGCCCCGGGCCTGGACCTGTTGATCGGCGCCGACGACGTGCTGCTCGAACTGGCCCTGGCCGGCGCCGTCGGCTGGATCGCCGGCTACCCCAACGCGCTCCCGCAGGCCTGCGCCACCCTCTACCGCGCCGCCGTCGCGGGAGACCTCTACACCGCCCTGCCGCTCTACAAGTCCCTGCACTCCCTGCTGCGCTGGGACTCCAAGACCGAGTTCGTCCAGGCCATCAAGCTCTCCATGGACCTGGCCGGCCGCCCCGGCGGTCCCACCCGCCCGCCGCGCTTCCCGCTCACCGGCGAGATCGAGGCCGCCGTCCGCGCCGCCACCGAGAAGGCGCTCGCCGAGGGCCTCAGCTAACCCAGTCCGAAGTCCGAGGGGGACTTGATGCGCACCCGAAACATCTACCACGCGGTGGACTCGCACACCGAGGGCATGCCCACCCGGGTGATCACCGGAGGGATCGGGGTGATCCCCGGCGCCACCATGGCCGACAAGCGGCTCCACTTCATCGAGCACCTGGACCACCTGCGGACCCTGCTCATGTACGAGCCGCGCGGCCACTCCGCGATGAGCGGCGCCATCCTGCAGCCCCCGACCCGCCCCGACGCCGACTTCGGCGTCCTCTACATCGAGGTGTCGGGCCTGCTCCCCATGTGCGGGCACGGCACGATCGGGGTCGCCACCGTTTTGGTCGAGACGGGCATGGTGCCCGTCGTCGAGCCGGTCACCATCGTCCGGCTCGACACCCCGGCCGGGCTGGTCAGCGTGGACGTACGGGTCGAGGACGGGGCGGCCACCGCCGCCACCTTCACCAACGTCCCGGCCTTCTGCGTCGGCCTCGACCTCAAGGCCGAGGTCCCCGGACACGGCACGGTCACCTACGACCTCGCCTACGGCGGCAACTTCTACGCCTTCGTGGAACTCGACGCCCTCGGCCTCCCCTTCGACCGGGAGCGCGGGGACGACCTGCTCGCCGCCGGCCTGGCCCTCATGGAGGCGGTCAACGCCTCCCCGGACCGGCCGGTCCACCCCGAGAACCCCTCCATCGCCGGGATCAAGCACGTCTACCTCGCCGCCCCCGGCTCCGACGCCCGCCGCTCCCGGCACGCGATGGCCATCCACCCCGGCTGGTTCGACCGATCGCCGTGCGGTACGGGAACCAGCGCGCGCATGGCGCAGCTGCACGCCCGCGGACTCCTGCCCCTGGACACGGACTTCGTCAACGAGTCCTTCATCGGCACCGAGTTCACCGGCCGCCTCATCGGCGAGACCACCGTGGGCGGGCTCCCGGCCCTCGTGCCCACCGTCACCGGCCGGGCCTGGATCACCGGCACCGCCCAGTACTTCCTCGACCCGTCCGACCCGTTCCCCGGAGGGTTCCTGCTGTGACCGTCGTACGCACCGTGGACTACCACACGGCCGGCGAGCCCTTCCGCATCGTCGACCTCACCTCCGGCGGCGGCCCGCCCGTGCCCGGGGACACCGTCGCCGAGCGCTGCGCCACGGCCATCGGACCGGGGGGATCGGGCACGGCCCCCCGGCGCGGCCCCCTGGACGACGTACGGCGGCTCCTCGTGCAGGAGCCGCGCGGGCACGCCGGGATGTACGGGGGCTTCGTGGTCCCGCCCGACGACGACGGGGCCCACTTCGGGGTGCTGTTCTGGCACAAGGACGGCTATTCCACCGCCTGCGGCCACGGCACCATGGCGCTGGGCGTCTGGGCCGTGGACACCGGCCGGGTCGCCGCCCCCGACGACGGGGACGTCCAGGTACGGATCGACGTGCCCTCGGGGCGGGTCGCCGCGACCGTGCACCGTGCGGCGGGCCGCACCACCGGGGTCACCTTCCGCAACGTCCCGGCCCGCGCCACCGCCCGCAAGGTGCCCGTCGCCACCACCCTGGGCATGGCCGAGGTGGACATCGCGCACGGCGGGGCCTGCTACGCCTCCCTGCCCGCCCGGGACCTCGGCCTGGACGTGAGCCCGGCCTCGCTGCCCGCGCTCGTGCGGGTGGGCAAGGAGATCCGGGCCGCCCTCGCCACCCACCCCGGGACCTGGCACCCGCATGGGCCCCTGCTCTCCGGGGTGTACGGGGTCACCCTGTACGAGGACCTTCCCGACACCCCCTTCGGGCCGCACCAGCGCAACGTCACCGTCTTCGCCGACGGGCAGATCGACCGCTCGCCCTGCGGCTCCGGCACCTCGGCGCGGCTCGCGCTGCTCGCCGAGGACGGGCGGCTGGGGGAGGGGGACGACCTGCTGCACGAGTCGGTCGTGGGCACGGTGTTCACGGGCCGCGTCGCCGCGCGGGTCGCGGACGGCGTGGTCACGGAGGTCACCGGTACGGCGTACCGCACGGGCGAACACCTCTTCAGCGTCGACCCGCAGGACGCGCTCGGCACCGGGTTCCTGCTGTGATCCCCCAGCTGTCGGGCGCCGAGATGGCCGGGCTGCTGACCCCGGCCGCCGCCGCGGACGCGCTGGCCGGCACACTGCGGGCCGGGCTGGACCCGGAGACCTGCCCGCCGCGCAGCGCCCTGCCGGTGCCCGGCGGCGGGGAGCTGCTGCTCATGCCGGCCGCCACCGGGGCCTACGCGGGCGTGAAGATCGCCGGGGTGGCCCCGGGGAACCCGGCGCTCGGGCTGCCCCGGATCACCGGCTCCTACCTCCTCCTGGACGGCCCCACCCTGCGCCCCCTCGCCCTGCTCGACGGCGCGGCGCTGACCACCCTGCGCACCCCGGCCGTCTCGGCGCTCGCGCTGCGCCACCTGGTCCCGGCCGGGCGCCCGCTGCGGCTGCTGCTCTTCGGCTCGGGGCCGCAGGCGTACGGGCACCTCGAAGCGGTGCATGCGATGCGGCAGCTGGCGGAGGTGGTGGTCGTGGCCCGTGCGGGGTCCGCGGGCAGCGCCGTCGGCGCGGAGAAGCTCGCGGCGCACGCGCGGGGGCTGGGCGTCCCGGCCCGGCCGGGGGTGGCGGCGGAAGTGGCCGACGCCGACCTGGTGATCTGCTGCACCACCTCGCGCGTCCCCCTCTTCGACGGACGGCTGATCGCGCCGGGAGCCACCGTGGTCGCGGTCGGCTCGCACGAGCCGGACGCCCGCGAGGTGGACACGGCGCTGGTCCGGCGGGCGGCCGTGTACGTGGAGTCGCGTGCGGCGGCCCTGCGCGAGGCGGGGGACCTGCTGGTACCGGAGGCGGAAGGGGCCATCGGCGCCGGTCATATCAGCGGCACCCTGGCCGACCTGGTCGCGGGCCGGATGCCGGGCGCGGGGACGGCGAGTTGTCCACAGCTCTTCAAGAGCGTGGGCATGGCCTGGGAGGATCTCGCTGTGGCGGTCGCCCTGTTCGAGGCCGCCGGGAGCGGTATCCGTTGAGGCGGTATCCATGAGGCGGCGTCCATGAAGAGCAGGCGCAACGTGACATTGTACGCTGTTCCTCCGCACGCCGGCGGTGTGAGCGGTCTCGGAGGAAATGCAATGGGTGACCTGAAGCAGCACAGTCTCATCAAGGCTCAGGAACGGCTCCGCGACCAGGTAGGCCATGCCCTGCGGGCAGCCCTGATAGCGGGTGAACTGCGCCCCGGGAGCGTCTACTCCGCACCCGGCCTCGCGGCCGAACTCGGCGTCTCGGCCACCCCGGTGCGCGAGGCCATGCTCGACCTGGCCCGCGAGGGCCTGGTGGAACCGGTCCGCAACAAGGGCTTCCGCATCACCGAGGTCAGCGAGCGCGATCTGGACCAGTACACCGAGCTGCGCACGATGATCGAGGTCCCGACCATCGGCAGGATCACGAAGATCGCCACGCCCGAGGCGCTGGAGGCCCTGCGCCCCATCGCCCAGGAGATCGTCACCAGCGCGCGCGAGCACAACCTCATCGGCTACCTGGAGGCGGACCGCCGCTTCCACCTCACCCTCCTCGGCCTCTCGGGCAACGACCGCCTGGTGGAAACCGTCGGCGACCTGCGCAAGCGCTCCCGGCTGTACGGCCTGACGGGCCTGGACGAGGCCGGCAAGCTGGTCTCCTCCGCCGAGGAGCACATCGAGCTCCTGGACCTCATGCTCAGCGGCGACGCGGAGGCGGCCGAAGCCTGCATGACCCGCCACCTGGGCCACGTCCGCTCCCTCTGGGCCCAGGGCCGCGACGAACCGGTCGGCCGCCCGAAGGGCGGCCTGGGCACGAACACCCTGGGCACGGCGGGCTGACCGGGGGCCGGGCCCGGCCCCTCCCTCGGGCCCGGCGTCACTCCTGGAGCACGACCCGCTCGCCCTCGCCGACCGGCTCCTCGAAGCCGGCGGCGTACCGCTCCAGGAGGGCGTCGGAGACGGTGACGCGGTTCGCCGACCGCTCACCGCTGTTGCGGACGGCGAGCCGGCGCCGCAGCGTGTCCGGGTCCGCCTTGAAGTGGACGAGCTCCCAGCGGCAGCCGTGCCGCTCGATCAGGGCCTTGTACCGGTCCCGGGCGGCCCGGCTCCAGAAGCTGTTGTCGACCACCACGGGCTCCCGTTCCTCCAGCAGTTCCTCCAGCTCGCACCACAACTCCCGCTCCACGTCGGCCCGCAGCCGGTCGTACGCGCCCGGGTCCAGCTCGTCGGGATCCCGCCCGATCCGCTCCCAGACGTCCTCGTCGATGGAGAGCCGGGTGTAGCCGCGCCGCTCCAGGTCCAAGGCGTAGGTGGTCTTCCCCGATGCGGGCAGCCCGCAGAGCAGGACGACGAGCCCGCGCTCGGCGCGGCGTTCTTCGGCGGCCCGGTCGAGTACGGCGCGCATCGCCTCCGGGGGCAGGGAGGGTGAGGTGGCGGCCGCCCGGGCGACGAAGGCCGACCCGTCACCGAGCAGGTGCAGCAGGGTGCGGGCATCCGTGCGGGGGTCCTCGGCGACGGCCCGCCGGACGGACTCGTCCTCGTCCGCCGCCAGGCGGTTGCGCAGGTCCGCGGGCAACTCCGGGTCACGCAGGGCGAGTACGCGCATCCGCGCGTCCGGGTCGGTGGCGAAGCGGCGGAGCGTCCCGGGCGGAAAGGCGACGTGGTCCGCAGGGCGGTGCGGGGACCCCTTCATCGGGACGTGGCGCCGCTCGATGTCCTCGGCGATCGCCAGGTCCACATCGGGAGTGCCGCGCAGGGCGGCGAAGCGGACCGTCGGATCCTCGTCGGCGAGCATCCCCTTCAGGCTTGCGGCCGGCAGCCGCCCGCTGAGGGCCGCGGCACGCCGCATGCCGACGTAGGGCGAGTTCACGTGCGGGACGGGGTCGGCCGTGACCCAGGGGTAGGAATCCAACTCCAGGAACGTGAGGCTGATTTCACAGAAGACATCGTCCTCCTGCGCCGCATGCCAGTCCTCCTCGGCCCGGCGGGCTCCGGCGGTCAGCCACGCGTGGATCTCCGCCCGGAGCGCGGTCGGGGTGTCGTCGCGGACGAAGATCCTCGCCCGCACGTCAGGGCTCGGGTCCCGGGCCAGCCCGTCCCGCAGCTCCGTCGGCAGCGCCGGATGGGCCGCGAGCTGCGCGCGCACCTCCTCGTCGGGGTCGGCGGCCAGCCCGACGGCCGTCTCCAGGTCCAGTTCGAGGTGTCGTACGACGCGCCCGCGCGTAACCGGGTCGGCCAGCAGCCTGGCGTGCAGGTCGCGCGGCGGCCGGTGCCTGCAGGCGGCCGAACGCACCTTGGGGTCGGCGTCCGTCAACAGCCCCCGGAGCAGCTCCTGCGGCAGCTGCGCCCCGCGCGATGCCGCCGCGGCCCGCACCCCGGCATCGCCGTCGTCGGCCAGGGCGGCCAGGAGCCCGGCCGGCAGATCGGGCCGCCCCGCGAGGGCCACCCGTACGGCGGCCGCCTCATCGGCGGCGAACGCCGCCTGCCGGCCCGTGAGCGCGGACTCCCGCCCCGCGCGCACCGCACGCACCCCCGGATCCGGATCGGCCGCGAGCCGCGCGGCGAACTCCGGCGGCAGCGCGCGGGCATGCGCCAGTGCCTCGGTCTCGCCGCGCGCCAGGAAGGCCTCGCACAGGGCCTGGCCCGGCGCGAACCCCTTCCGGAGCGCCAGCCGGAGCGGCGCCATCGCGTACGGCAGCAGCCGAGCCGCCAGCTCCTCGGGCAGGGCGGTGTTCCGTGCGAGCCCTTCCAGTACCGCCGGGAGGTGGCCGAGCTCGGGCAGCCGTATCGAATCCATGGCGGCAGCATAGGAGGAGGACCGAACACCCCACCGCACGTGCGGGTTTGGACACGGCTGGATAACGGTGGATCCAACCGGGGTCCAACCTCTTGTCAGTGCAATTTCACATTACTATGTTACCGGTCACATCATAGAGCGCGGCCCTTCACTGGAGTGACCCATGACCAAGCGCACCCAACTCGCCCTCGCCACTGCCCTGGTGGCCGCACTCGCACTCGGTGCCTCGGGCTGCTCCGACCCCAAGAAGGGCTCCGCCTCAGGGGCCGGCGCCTCCAACCCCGCCTCCGCCAACGACGGGAAGGTCCTCGGCGGCGCACCCGTCAAGGGCGGCACCCTCACCGTCCTGTCCAACCAGGACTTCGCCCACCTCGACCCCGCCCGCAACTGGGTCATGCCGACGATGGACTTCGGCACCCGCCTCCTCTACCGCACGCTGGTCACCTTCAAGGCCGAGCCGGGCAAGGCGGGCAGCGAGCTCGTCCCCGACCTCGGGACCCCCTCCGACGGCGGCAAGACCTGGACCTTCACCCTGAAGGAGGGCGTGAAGTACGAGGACGGCTCGCCCATCAAGGCGCAGGACATCAAGTACAACGTCGAGCGCTCCATGGCCCCCGACCTCACCGGCGGCCCCGACTACGCGGCCCAGTACCTCGCCGGCGCCGAGGGCTACAAGGGCCCGCTCCAGGGCAAGCACCTCGACTCCGTCAAGACCCCCGACGACCGCACGATCGTCTTCGAACTGAAGCGGCCCGTCGCCGAGTTCTCCGCGACCGCCACCCTCCCCACCTTCGCCCCGGTCCCCGCGTCGCAGGAGAAGGGCACGCAGTACGACGCCCGCCCGTTCTCCTCCGGCCCGTACAAGATCGAGTCGTACGACCGCGACAAGAAGCTCGTCCTGGTCCGCAACGAGCACTGGGACGCCAGGACCGACACCGTCCGCAAGGCCTACCCGGACAAGTTCGTGGTCGTCATGGGACTCAAGGGCGGCCAGATCGACGACCGGATCATCGCCGGGGAGGGCGCCGACGCCTCCTCCGTCCAGTGGTCCGACATGCGGCCCGAGAGCGCCCCCAAGGTGCTGCCCAAGGCGGAGATCAAGTCGCGGCTGCTGGCCGAGTCCCAGGGCTGTACCGAGATGCTCCAGATGAACAACTCCCGCGCCCCCTTCGACGACCCGAAGGTCCGCGAGGCCCTCCAGTACGCCGTCGACAAGGAGGCCGTGGTCACCGCGGGCGGCGGCCCCGCGCTCAACGAGGTCGCCACCGCCTACCTGCCGCCCGCCCTCTCCGGCGGCAAGCAGGCCGACACCCTGAAGATCGCGCCCTCCGGCGACCCCGCCAAGGCCAAGGAACTCCTCAAGGCCGCCGGCAAGGAGACCCTGAAGGTCACCCTGGCCGTCTCCACCGGCGACAAGGGCAAGGCCGAGGCCGTCCAGCAGGGCCTGGCCCGCGCGGGCGTCGAGGTGGTCATCGACACCGTCGACCCGGGCGCCTACTACGACGTCATCGGCGACACCACCACCGCCCCCGACCTCGTCCTGTCCGGCTGGTGCCCCGACTACCCCTCGGGCTCCACCTTCCTCCCCTTCGTCTTCGACGGCCGCACCATCAAGGCCAAGGGCAACTCGGGCAACTACGCGCAGTTCAAGGACGAAGCGACGATCAAGCGCATCGACGAGATCAACGCCATGGCCGACGCCAAGCAGGCCAACCAGGCCTGGATCGACCTCGACGCCGAGATCATGAAGAAGTCCCCGGCCGTCCCCGTCCTGCTGGAGCGCAAGCCGCTCCTCGTCGGCACCAACATCGCCGGCGCCTTCGGCCACCCCGTCTGGGTCGGCCAGCTGGACTACGCCACCATCGGCCTCAAGGACCCCTCGAAGAGCCAGGGCTGAGGAAACAGGGAAACGCGGAAACACAGGATTTCCGACACCATGACCACCACCGCACCCGGCGCCGACGGCCGGGGGGCCCCGGCGCCGGCTCCGGGCGGGACACCGGCCCCCGGCGCCGCCACCGCCCAGCCCGCGGCGGCGCCCGGCAGCAGCCCCTGGCAGCTCGCCCGGCGGGAACTCCGCCGCCGCCCCGCCGTCCGCGTCAGTCTCTGCGTCGTCCTGCTCTTCGTCCTGATGGCCGCCACCGCCCCCTGGCTGGGCGCGCTCGGCGGCTGGTCCCCGGACGAGTTCGACAAGTCCGCCATCGACCCCTACCTCGGCGGCCAGCCGCTGGGCTCCTTCGGCGGGATCAGCCCCGAGCACTGGCTCGGCGTGGAACCCGTCAGCGGCCGCGACCTGTTCGCCCGCGTCGTCCACGGCGCCCAGGTCTCGCTGCTCATCGCCTTCACCGCCACCGCCATCGTGGTCGTGGCGGGCACCGCCGCCGGGATCGCCGCCGGCTACTTCGGCGGGCGCACCGACGCCGTCCTGTCCCGGCTGATGGACCTGACGATGTCCTTCCCGTCCCTCATCTTCATGATCGCGATGCTGTCGGTGGCCAAGGACGTCAACCGCATCGTCCTCATGACCGTCGTCATCGGCGTCTTCGGCTGGCCCGGCGTCGCCCGCGTCGTCCGCGGCCAGGCCCTCTCGCTCAGACACCGCGAGTACGTGGACGCCGCCCGCGTCGGCGGATCGAGCTCCTGGCGGATCCTGACCCGGGACATCCTCCCGGGGGTCTCCGGCCCGGTCATCGCCTACACCACCCTGCTCATCCCCGGCATGATCAGCACCGAGGCCGCGCTCAGCTACCTCGGCGTGGGCGTGCGCCCGCCCACCCCCTCCTGGGGCCAGATGATCGCCGAGTCCGTGGCCTTCTACGAGACCGACCCCATGTACTTCGTCATCCCCAGCCTCTTCCTCTTCCTCGCGGTCCTCGCCTTCACCCTGCTCGGCGACGCCCTGCGCGACATCCTCGACCCGAGGGGCGGCCGGACGTGATCCTCTACCTCGCGCGCCGGCTGCTCGCCCTCTTCGGCGTCCTCCTGGCCATCGCCGCCGTCACCTTCCTCATCTTCTACGTCCTGCCCTCCGACCCGGCCGCGGCCGCCTGCGGCAAGACCTGCAGCGCCGAGCGGCTGGCCGACGTACGCGCGTACCTCGGCCTCGACCGGCCGCTGTGGCGGCAGTTCGGCGATTTCCTCACCGGGATCTTCACCGGACGCACCCTCGGCACCGGTCAGTACGCCGTCCAGTGCGACTTCCCCTGCCTGGGCTACTCCTACGAGAACTCCCTGCCCGTATGGGACCTACTGATGGACCGGCTCCCGGTCTCCGCCTCCCTCGCCGTCGGCGCCGCGGCCCTCTGGCTCGTCCTCGGCCTCGGCGCGGGAGTCACCGCCGCCCTGCGCAAGGACACCGCCACGGACAAGGTCCTCATGGTCGGCGCGGTCGCCGCGGCCTCCCTGCCCGTGTACTTCACCTCCGTGATGCTGATCTACGGAGTCATCCGCATCGCCGGGCTCCTGCCCTACCCCACCTATCAGGCCTTCACCGACAACCCGCTCGCCTGGGCGAGCAACCTGCTCCTGCCCTGGACCGCGCTCGCCCTGCTCTACGCCGCCATGTACGCCCGCCAGAGCCGCAGTTCGATGATCGAGGCGATGGCCGAGCCGTACATCCGTACCGCCCGCGCCAAGGGAATGCCCGAGCGCACCGTCGTGGTCAAACACGGACTGCGCTCCGGGATGACCCCGATCCTCACCATCTTCGGCATGGACCTCGGCAGCCTGCTCGCCGGAGCCGTCATCACCGAGTCCATCTTCGGACTCCCGGGCATCGGGCGGCTGTTCTACGGGGCCCTGGTCAGCTCGGACCAGCCCGTGGTGCTCGGGGTCACCCTGCTGGCCGCCTTCTTCATCGTCGTCGCGAACCTCGCCGTCGACCTCCTGTACGCCGTCATCGACCCGAGGGTGAGGTACTGATGGCTCCGCCTTCCGAAGCCCACCGGCCCGAACCAGCACACCCCGAACCGGCGCAGCCCGTACCGGCGCAGCCGAAGCCGCCGCTGCTCCAAGTCCGGGACCTGTACGTCACGTTCACCACCCCGCGCGGCACCGTACGCGCCGTCGACTCCCTCGGCTTCACCGTCGAGGCCGGCCGCACGCTCGGCATCGTCGGCGAGTCCGGCTCGGGCAAGTCCGTCACCTCCCTCGCCGTCATGGGCCTGCACCGGGGCGCCGGGATCGGCGGATCCATCGCCCTCGACGGACAGGAGCTGACGACCAAGTCCGAGAAGGAGCTCTCGAAGCTGCGCGGCCGCAAGATGGCCATGATCTTCCAGGACCCGCTCTCCAGCCTGCACCCCTACTACACCGTCGGCGAGCAGATCGCCGAGCACTTCCGGGTCCACTTCCGGGCCGGCCGGGCCGCCGCCAAGCGCCGCGCCGTCGACATGCTCGGCGAGGTCGGCATCCCCGAACCCGCCCGCCGGGCGGGGGAGTACCCGCACCAGTTCTCCGGCGGCATGCGCCAGCGCGCGATGATCGCCATGGCGCTGGCGTGCGAGCCCGACCTGCTCATCGCCGACGAGCCCACCACCGCGCTCGACGTCACCGTGCAGGCGCAGATCCTGGAGCTGATCGCCGGCCTCCAGCAGGAGCGCGGACTCGGCGTCGTCATGATCACCCACGATCTCGGCGTGGTCGCCCGCGTCGCCCACGAGGTCCTCGTCATGTACGGCGGCCGGGCCGCCGAACAAGCCCCGGTGGACGACCTGTTCGCCGACCCGGCGCACCCCTACACCCGGGGGCTGCTGGAGTCGATGCCCCGACTGGTCGACGACGCGGACGCCGACGACGAACCGCTGCGCGCCATCCCCGGCTCCCCGCCCTCCCTGCTCGCCCCGGCCCCGGGGTGCGCCTTCGCCCCGCGCTGCGCGGTGGCCGCCGCGAGCGGCGAGGAGGACCGGGAGCGCTGCGCCACCGTACGGCCGGAACTGCGGCCCTACGGCGACGCCGGCCGCGAGACGGCCTGCCACTTCGCCGGAGCCGTCCGGGAGGTGACCCGATGACCACGGCGAACGAGCCGGACACCCGCACCGACCGGGTCCCGGCGGCCCGCGGGGAAACCCCGCCCCCACTCCTGCGCGTCCGCGACCTCACGATGTCCTTCCCCGGCAGACGCACCGCGACCGGACGCCGGGGGGCGCCCGTGCGCGCCGTCGACGGAGTCTCCTTCGACCTGGAGGCCGGCCGCACCCTGGGACTCGTAGGGGAGTCGGGCTGTGGGAAGTCCACCACCGGACGGATGCTGGTGCGGCTGCTGGAACCGACCTCCGGAAGCGTGGAGTTCGACGGCCGGGACATCAGCCGGCTCTCCCAGCGCGCCCTGCGCCCGCTGCGCCGGAACCTCCAGATGGTCTTCCAGGACCCGCACTCCTCGCTCAACCCCCGCCAGACGGTGGCCCGGATCATCTCCGATCCGCTGCTGGTGCAGGGGTCGGCCGCGGCGGACGCCCGCCGCCGGGCCGCCGAACTGATGGAGCTCGTCGGGCTGATCCCGGAGCACATCGACCGCTACCCGCACGAGTTCTCCGGCGGCCAGGCGCAGCGCATCGGCATCGCCCGGTCGCTCGCCACCAACCCCCGGCTGATCGTCGCCGACGAACCGGTCTCGGCACTCGACGTCTCCGTCCAGGCGCAGATCGTCAATCTGATGGAGCGGCTGCGCGCCGAACTGGGCCTGGCCTACGTGTTCATCGCGCACGACCTCTCGGTCGTCAAACGGGTCAGCGACCGGGTCGCCGTCATGTACCTCGGCCGGATCGTGGAGACGGGCGACAAGAAGTCGCTCTACGAGAACCCCCAGCACCCGTACACCAGGGCGCTGTTGTCCGCCGTCCCGCTGCCCGACCCGGCGGCGGAGCGGCGGCGCGAGCGGATCGTCCTGCTCGGCGACCCGCCGAGCCCGTCCGCCCCGCCCCCGGGCTGCACCTTCCACCCCAGGTGCCCCGTGGCGCAGGAGATCTGCCGCACCGAACGGCCGCTGCTGCGGACGGTCGCCTCCCGTGAGGTGGCCTGCCACCTGGCATAGCCGCGGACACCCGGGGGACCGGCGGGGAACCCGGGTACGGGGGAGGGCCCCGGAGCGACGATCTCGCTCCGGGGCCCTTCCGCGTCGTCACCGCTCAGGCGAGGCCCAGTTCCTTGCGGAAGAACTCCAGCTCCAGCGCCATGATCTTCTCCCGCGCCCCGCCCGGGGTCATGTGGGTGACGCCCGGCAGTGCGAGGAGCTGGTGCGGGCGGCCCGCGTCGGTCAGGGCCTGCGAGAGCCGCAGGGTGTGCGAGGGGTGGACGTTGTCGTCGGCCAGACCCGTGACCAGCAGCAGCGGCCGGCGGAGCCCCGCGGCGTCGGCGAGCAGGCTGTCGCGCTCGTACACCTCCGGGTGTTCCTGGGGCAGACCCAGGTACCGCTCGGTGTACGCCGTGTCGTACTGCCGGAAGTCGGTCGGCGCGGCCCCGGCCGCCGCCGCGTGGAAGACGTCCGGGCGGCGCAGCACCGCGAGCGCGGCGAGGTACCCGCCGTACGACCAGCCGCGGATGCCCACCCGGGTCAGGTCGAGGTCCCCGTGGCGCGCCCCGAGCGCCTGCAGGGCGGCGACCTGGTCCTCCAGGGTGACCTCGGAGAAGCCCCGGTACATGGCGTGCGTGTGCCGCGGCGAGACGTACGCGGTGCCGCGGTTGTCGACGGTGACCACGGCGAAGCCCTGGTCGGCCCACCACTGGCGGTGCTGCCAGCGGCGCGGCTCGGCGCTGACGTCCTGCATGCCGGGGCCGCCGTAGCTGTCCATCAGGACGGGCAGCCGGGTGCCGGGGACGTGCCCGCGCGGCAGGACCAGGGCGGTGGGCACCGCGTGCTCGGTGACCCGTTCCAGCACCGGGACCACCCGGTACGGCAGCGGCTGTGCGAGGTCCACGGGGGTGAGCTCGCGCCCGTCGGAGGTCCGCAGGACGCGCCGGATCCCGTCGGCGTCGGCGGAACCCAGCAGCAGCGCCCCGGCGGAGGCCGCCAGGACGGAGTGCACCCCGGGCCCGTCCGCGAGCGGGGTCAGCTCGCCCGTGTCCGGGTCCAGCAGGAGCACCTGCTGCTCGGAGGGGTCGCGCCGGCCGGCCTCGATCAGCAGGCGGTTCCCGTGGGTGCCGGCCACCCTGCGGACCTGGAGCCCGTCCCCGGTGAGGAGTACGCCGTCCAGCGCGAGCGCCCGGGCGGCCCCGCCGGGGGTGTCGGCCGAGGTGAGCATCCGGCCGTCGGCCAGGCGCGCCGGAGTGCCGGGGAGCAGGGGGTCCACCCACTGGGGGTGCGTGGTGCGCGACAGCTCCCGGGTGCGGCCGGTGTCGGGGTCGGCCGAGAGCAGCAGGACGTTGCGCTGGAGCCGGTCGTGCACGGTGAGCAGGATCTCGGCGGGCGAGTCCCACTGCGCGTCGGAGAAGTAGGGGTGGGTCTCCGTGTCCCAGTCGAGCCGCACGGCGGCGTCCGGGCCCGGTCCGAGCACCCAGAGCCGCACGTCGGCGTTGGGGCCGCCCGCCTCGGGGTACGCGAAGTCCTCGGCCGGCAGCTCCGGGTGCGCCGGGTCGGCGAACCAGCGGCGCTGGAGGGCGGATTCGTCGACGCGGGCGGCGAGCAGGCGCTCACCGCCGGGGGACCACCAGTACCCCCGGTGCCGGTCGAGTTCCTCTGCGGCGGCGAACTCCGCGACGCCCCAGCGGGCTCCGTCGTCGGGGCTGATCCGGCCGCCGGGGACGGTGTGCAGGGCGTCGCCGGTGACGTAGGCGACGCGCGAGCCGTCGGGGCCGGGGCGCGGGTCGAAGACGGGCCCGGCGGTGGGGAGTTCCTTGGGCTGCGCGGGCGCCGCGGAGTCCGCTGCCCAGGTGACCTCGTACAGGCGGCCGTAGAGCGCGAACACCGCGGTGCGGCCGTCGGCGGAGAGCGCGTACGACCCGATCCCGGCGGCGAC
Organism: Streptomyces sp. NBC_01264; assembly: GCF_026340675.1. Lineage (NCBI taxonomy): Bacteria > Bacillati > Actinomycetota > Actinomycetes > Kitasatosporales > Streptomycetaceae > Streptomyces > Streptomyces sp. NBC_01264. The sequence continues at coordinate 2,167,892 of NZ_JAPEOX010000002.1, read as the reverse complement.
GAGCCGCGAGCGTTCGCGCAGCCGGCGCTCGACGACGGGGAGGGGCGCGGGCTCGGGGGACAGTTCGCGCGGGTCGGCGAGCCGGGTTTCGGCGCCGGTGGCGGTGTCCAGGACCCAGAGGCTGTCGAAGGGATCGGTGGGGCCGGTGGAGCGGAGGAACCAGAGGAGCCGGCCTTCGTCGCCGAAGGAGAAGGCGCGGGGCGCGCCGTAGGTGAACCGGGCTGTGCTCGCGGAGAGCCTGAGGAAGTCATCCATGCGATCCATGGAATGAGTGTGCCATGTGAAATACTACACGATATATATCACACGGTATATGCCACATAGACTAGGCCGTTCGAGTGGTGACACCCCTGATACAGGTTTAGCGTCGAAAAAGTGGACCCGAACGCTACGCCGAGCAGTACCAGCACCGGGACCGACGGCAAGGTCCAGGGCAACGAAGGCCGTCACGGACTAGCTCTGTTCGTGCTCGCCTCGTGCCAGCTCATGGTCGTTCTCGACATCACCATCGTGAACATCGCGCTGCCGCACATTCAGACCGCACTCGGCTTCTCCACCGAGAGCCTGTCCTGGGTCGTCAACGCCTACACCCTCACCTTCGGCGGGCTGCTGCTGCTCGGCGGACGCGCCGGTGACATCCTCGGCCGGCGGCGCGTCTTCATCTTCGGCGTCCTGCTCTTCGGCCTGGCCTCGCTACTGGGCGGATTCGCCCAGAACGCGGGCCAGTTGATGGGCGCCCGCGCCTTCCAGGGCGTCGGCGGCGCCATCGCCTCCCCGACCGCCCTCGCGCTGATCACCACCACCTTCCGCGAAGGCCCCGCACGCAACCGGGCCTTCGGCGTCTTCGCCGGCGTCTCGGCCGGCGGCGGCGCGATCGGGCTGCTGGCGGGCGGGTTGCTCGTGGAATGGCTCAACTGGCGCTGGGTGCTCTTCGTCAACGTCCCGATCGCGCTGCTGATCGCCCTGGTCGCCCCGAGGGCGATCCGCGAATCCCCCCGCCGGCCCGGCCACTTCGACCTCGCCGGCGCCCTGCTCTCCACCCTCGGCATGGTGGCCCTGGTCTACGGATTCATCCGCGCGTCCCAGGACGGCTGGCGGGACGGGCTGACGCTCGGGTCCTTCGCGGCGGCCGTGGTCCTGCTGAGCCTCTTCGTCGTCAACGAACGGCGCTCGCCCCAGCCCATCACCCCCCTGCACATGTTCGCCGACCGCAATCGGGCCGGCACGTACGCGATCATGCTCTTCTTCGCCTGCGCGATCTTCGGCATGTTCTTCTTCCTGACCCTCTTCGTACAGAACGTGCTCGGCTTCAGCCCGCTGCGGGCCGGGCTCGCCTTCCTGCCGGTCAGCGCGATGATCGCGGTGACCGCGGGCATCACCTCCCAGGGACTGCCGAAGTTCGGGCCCAAGCCCTTCATGGTGGCCGGCTCCCTGTTCTCGGCCTCCGGCCTGGCCTGGCTCACGCAGACCGACATCCACTCGACGTACCTGGGCAGCATCCTCGGACCGATGCTGCTGTTCGCCGCGGGCATGGGCATGCAGTTCGTGTCCCTGACCCTGATGGCCCTCTCGAACGTCCCCGACCGGGAATCGGGCGCGGCCTCCGGACTCCTGAACGCGATGCAGCAGGTGGGCGGTTCGCTCGGCCTGTCCATCCTGGTGACCGTCTTCGGCACGGCCAGCCGCAACGAGGCCAAGGACCAGGTGGGCTCCTTCCTGCGCACCGCCACACCCGAACAGAAGGCTTTCTTCGCCAGGACGAAGCAGTACCCGAAGCCCTGGAGCGATCAGGTCCTCACCTCGGGCGTCAGCGCCGCCTTCGTGGCGGCAGCCGCGTTCACCCTGGTCACGGCGCTGATCGCGCTCTTCGTCATCCAGGTGCGGCCCTCGGACCTGGCCCGCCTCCAGGGCAACCAGGCACCGGCGGCGGGGGCCTGATCCCGGGTTCTCAGACCCCCGTCCGACGGATCCGGCAGCGCGCCGGGCCTGTGATGCGCAGGGTGATCCCGGCGACGACGGAGACCTCGGTGTCCACCGCCTCGAACTCGTAGGCCCGCAGCAGCATCGCCAGCGCGATCACCGACTCCAGCATGGAGAAGTGCTGCCCGATGCAGGCGCGCGGACCGCCGCCGAAGGGCAGCCAGGCGTAGCGCGGCCGGGCCGCCTCCGCCTCCGGGGTGAACCGGTCGGGGTCGAAACGCTCCGGGTCCGGCCAGTAGTCGGGGTGGCGGTGGGTCACCCAGGGCGCCACGATCACATCGGCGCCGGCCGGGATGATGTGCCCGTCGACCTCGGCCGCGGCCACCGAGCGGCGGCCGAGGACGGGGGCCGCCGGGTAGAGCCGCATGGCCTCCTTGAGCACCTGGGTGAGGTACGGGAGCCGGTCGAGGTCGGCGGCCACGGGCGTACGGTCCCCCAGGGCCCCGGCGATCTCGGCGCGGGCCCGGTCCTGGATCTCGGGATGGCGGGCCAGCAGGTGGAGGGAGAAGGCGAGCGAGGTGGCGGTCGTCTCGTGCCCCGCGAGCAGGAAGATCAGGACCTGCTCGCGCAGCTCGGTGGCGTCGAACTCCCCGTCGGCGTCGCTGCTCGCGGCGGCCAGCAGCGACAGCAGGTCCTCGCCGTCCCCCGCACTGCGGCGGCGCTCGGCGATGATCCCGTCGCACACCGCGTACAGCTCGTCCATCGCGGCGGCCGCCCGCTTGTTGCCCGGAGTGGGCCAGTCGCGGGGGAGGTTGACGGGGGAGTAGCCGCGGCGCATCACGTAGGCGGTGATGACGGGAAAGGACCGGTCCACGACATCGGCGGTGGCGTCCACGTCCGTCCCGAAGAGGATCCGGGCGACGGCGCGCAGCGCGAGCGTCATCATCTCCTCGGCGACGTCGACGATCCCGTCCGCGGCCGCCTCCCAGGCGGCGAGGGTGGAAGCGGTCTCGGTCGCCACCGCGTCCGCGTACCCGTCCACCCGGCGCTTGGTGAACAGCGGCTGCACCAGCCGCCGCTGGCGCAGGTAGTCCTCGTCCTGACTGGTGAGCAGTCCGTTGCCGAGGGCTTCGCGGACCTCTTGGTAGAGGGCGTTGTCCTTGCGGAAGTTGGCCGCCTGCGAGGCCAGGACCTGCTGCGCCCCCTCCGCCGAGAACACGCAGTGCAGCTCGGTGCGCAGCCCCGGCGGACCGGCCGTGATCCGCACGACGTCGCCGTGCAGTCGCTGCGCCCGCCGGTACGTACCGAGGGCGTCCGACTTCAGGTCGGCGAGCGACCCGAACAGCGGGGCGCCCTCCAGCCGGGGGATCTCCGTACGCTCGCTCGTGCCCGTCCGTGGTGCTCGCGCTGCTGATGCCATGGCCCCGCCCTCAGAACTGTGCCGAAAGGGCGATTCTGGGGGCGACCGACCGCCGGGGGCGAGGGCTGCCGGGGCATCAGGCCGAATATCGCCGCAGCGCGGGCCCCTCTCCGGCTCCTTGTCGCCCACGTGTCGCAGGCGATGCCGTCGTCGTCCCGGTCGAGGTACCTGCCGTAGCCGGGCTGGCCGCGCCGGATGGGGGCGGCGCCGGCGGCCCTGGCCTCGGCGCAGTTGCGGTAGCTGACGTCCTTTGGCCCGGGGGCCGGGGTGGGGCCGGACTTCGGCTGTTTCGGCTTCGGATGGCCCGGGTCCGCGGAGGGGACCGGGGTCCTGACGGGGCTCGAACCCTTGGGCGGACGCAGGGAGGCGCCGGCCGCGGCCGGGCAGGGGATCCCGGGTGCGACGAGCGAGATCTCGACGGAGGTGCCGCCCGCGACGGGGGCGGCGGCCGCCGGGGTCTGGAAGCAGACCGCCCACTGGCCGTGGTCGGCGGGGAGGGGGACGTCGCCGTAGGCACCGCGCGCCTCGACCGGCCCGGGAAGCACCGCCTTGACGAACACGAGATGACCCCCCAAGATCAGGCGGCGTGGAACCGCCTCGGCGCAGGAGCCTACCCGGGGCCCCTGGCGCGCCCCGGCTCCCCGCAGGATCGTTCCACCACCAACTCCCTCCCGATTCAAGGAAATCGAGGGGGACTTCGACACGCTCACCAACGAGTGAGGATGCTCCCGGGGGCGGCGCGGAGACACCAGGGTGGGGCCCATGATCACCCTCCGCGCCCTGCGCCGTCGCGCCACCGTGCTCGCGACCGCCCTCGCCGCCGCCCTGCTGCCCCCGGCCTCCGCCGCCGCGTCGGCCCCCGCCTCCGCCCCCGGATCGCTCCACGCGGCCGCGGCGGCTCCCGCGAACTCCTGCCCCCGGGTCCAGAACCACCTCTTCGCCGCCGCCGACGAACGCGTCGAGGTGCAGCGCATCACTCCCTCCCCGTCCTGGCGGATCAACTGCAAGCAGCTCTACCGCTCGGACGGCCGCCCGCCGTCGGTGGTCTTCGAGGAGGGCTTCCTGCCCAGGGACACCGTGAACGGCCAGTACGACATCGAGAGTTACGTCCTGGTCAACCAGCCCTCCCCGTACGTCTCCACCACGTACAACCACGACCTCTACAAGTCCTGGAAGAGCGGCTGGAACTACTACATCGACGCCCCGGGCGGCGTGGACGTCAACCAGACCATCGGCGACACCCACAAGTACGCCTCCCAGGTCGAGGTGGCCTTCCCGGGCGGCATCGCCCGCTCCTTCATCGTGGCCGTCTGCCCGGTGGACACGGTGAAGAAGGTGGAGATCATGGACCGCTGCGAGGACAACCCGTACTACGAGCCCTGGCGCACCAACTACCCGAGCTGAGGCCGGAGGACTCCCATCGGTCCCGCTATGCCGCGGGACGCCCTTCCACCGGCCACACCAGGACCTCGTGCCCGTCCGGGTCGATCACCCGGAGGGAACCGGGGACGTCGCGGGGGCCCGGCGGGGTGACCCGCACGTTGTGCTGCTTCACCATGGCTGTGATGCGTGCCGGGTCCGAGGTCTGCACGGTGAACTGCAACGGACCCGCCGTCGGCGTGTCCAGCGGGCCGGACGTCTCCAGCAGCGCGAGCCAGGGCGTCACATAGAGGGCGGGCCCGCTTCCTTGCACCGCAAGCCCGAGCACCTCGCCGTAGAACTTGCGGGTCTCCGCGAGATCGCGCACGTGGATCACCATGCGGGTCACGGCCGGGGCCGGTGCACCGGGCGGCTCCTCCCGCACCGGGGCCGGGGACCCTCCGCGCTTCACCGCGCGGTCCACGTGCAGCGTCTGACCGTCGTCCAGGGTCAGGACGAAGCGCGTGACGTCCTGGCTCTTGCTGTCCAGACCGTAGTGCCGTACCTGCGCCACGGCGCGGCCGTCGACGAACCGCTCCGTGCTCCCCTTCTCCGCAAGGGAGGCCAGCCAGTGGGCCCGCTGAACCTCCGGCGTCTTCTCGGCCGCGTCCGCCGCGCGGGGCGGTTCGACCAGCGCGGCTGCCGTCCGCGCGAGGCAGGCCTCGTCCTGGACCTCGCGCAGGAGCGGTGCGATCCAGTCCGTGCCGTGCAGCGCGCCGAGCAGCGCGGCGGTCATCGAGGCGAGCGTGTCGGTGTCGGCGCGGTCGAGGAACGCTGCCCTGAGCAGACCTGTGGACGGGCGTACGGAGGCACGCGCCGCCAGGTAGCAGGCGGCGGCCGCGGAGACGGTTCCCGCACCGTTGCGCTTCGCGTCGAAGCAGCCGAGTGCCGCGAGGGTCTGCGCGTCGTCGGCGAGGCCGGCCCGTGCCAGCGATGCCCGCGCCGTGGCGAGCAGCTCGTCCATTTCCCGAGCGGTCTCCGTCCACGTGGTGGCGAACGAAGCGCCGGTCGCGTCCGTGAAGGCGGCCGACCAGCCTTCGGGGAGGGCGGCGTGTGCGAGCGCGGGATCGCGCCACTGCGCCATGCCGGCCACGGCGAGTACGACGTCCCCGTACTCGCCGGCGCCCTCCCGTCGGAGCGTGTGCCGGGCTGCCAGGGCATAGACCACCGCGCCGAGCAGGGCGCGCGGATGCCCGTGGGTCAGTACCCCGTCGGCGACCACGCGCGAGATCAGCCGCTCGGGGGAGTCGTCGGCCAGAGTGTGGACGGCGTGGGGCGCGATCCTCATGGCCACGCCATTCGCCCCGGCGTTGAAGTAGGCGCCGACCTTCGCGCGCTGGCCGTGCCAGGGCGGGGTTCCCGCCTGCCAGCTGCGGCATGCGCTGAGCACCGCCCGGCCACCGCCTCGCTGGTAGAGCGGCCACGCGGGGAGCTCGACCTCGGTGAGCCGGCTCAACCAGTCGTCTCCGTGGAGGCAGGCGCGCGCCGTGGCGAGCAGCAGCTGGGTGTCGTCGCTGTACTCGCCCGCGCCGACCGGGTCCCGGTAGCGGGTGTACTGCCCGCCGGCCCAGCGCACCCAGGGGCGGAAGCCGAGACCGGGGGTGGTGCTGCGCGAGGCCTGCCCTCCGACGATGGCGCTGCGCTGTTCCTGCGGCCAGCCCAAGGCGTCGCCGACGGCCGCCCCGAACAGCAGGCCGCGGGTCCGGTCCAACAGGTCTGGCGGCCTCTGTGCGGTCACCGGTTCCCCCCATCACTCTGCGGCGGTACCCAAGCGGACTCGGTGAGGGGAGGTCCCTTGCGCACGCGGTCGCTCAGTTCGTTCCTATCAAACAGCACCGGCTCCACGAGCCAGGTCAAGGGAGGTACTTCCACGTTGAGGACTCTCAGCCGCGTCAGCTCGTTGGCCACCGCCTCATGGCTGGGCATGGCGACGGCCAGTACGTGCCTCAACTCGATGGGACCCGGTACGAGGACCTCCGCCTGCAAGTTGGTGGCCGCCCCTTCGAGATGGCCGGCTCCGCGCGGCCAGGTGCCGCTCGTGGCGGCGAACAGTTCCAGCAGGGCGTCCGGGCCCGGCCGCAGCCGGGCGCCGCTCTGCGTCGCCGCGTTGCAGGGCGCGAACAGAGTGCCTTCGCGCAGGGCCAGTTCCGCGTCCAGGAACAGGCAGATCCAGTCCGGGTAGTTCTGGTGGTCGGACTTGTTCCGGGCCTGCGCGAGGTAGTAGCTGTTGGGGAACTGGAAGGTGCAGCAGACCTTGTCGGGCTGGTTGTCGAACCGCCGGCGATCGGTGGGGGTGAACTGACCGGGTGCCCGCTCGGCGAGGTCCTTGCTGCTGCGGATCGCCCCGTCGCGCAGGATGTGCGGGAAGCTGCGGGCGGGGGTGAAGTGGGCGAGCCGGGTGGCCTTGCTCCGGCGCAGGGCCTCGGTGAGCGTGAGGCCGCCGCCGCGGGTCACGGCTGCATCTCCGCGTACAGGCCGGTGCCTTCGGGCAGGAGGTGGGTCTTCGCGCCGCTGTAGGTGATGACCAGGTCCGACTTGGCGCGGGTGATGCCGACGTACAGGAGCTTCGACTCCCGCTCGTCCGCGTCGTCCGCGCCCAGGGACTTGACCACCTCCGGGTGGGGCACGGTGTCCTCGGAGCAGAAGGGCATGACCACCGTGTCGAACTCGAGGCCCTTGGCGGAGTGGTAGGTGGTGTAGTACACCCCCGGCGCGTCACTCCAGGCGAACCTCGCGCTCTTCTCTATCCGTTGGGCCTTCAGCCCCGCGCAGGCCTCCTCCGCATCGGCCCAGGTGCGGCCGATCACGGCCACCGTCCCCACCTGCCCCCACTGCCGGGCGATCGACTGGACCACCGACACTTCCTGCGCACGGTCGGTGCACGCGACCAGCGTGGGCAACGAGCCCCTGGCGCGGGGGGCGACGGGAGGTACGAGCTCGTCGGTCCTGCCGAAGAAGGGCATCTCGCTCAGGGCGATGGCGAACTCGGCGATCGCGGTCGAGTTGCGGTAGTTGTCCTTGAACATCTCGATCTTGGTCACCTTCAGGCCGCAGGCCCGCCACGACATGCCCTGCCCGTAGATCTGCTGGGCGTAGTCGCCGAAGAAGGTCACCGAGCCGGCGGGGTCGACGACCTCCGCGAGCGAGCGGATCTCCTCCGGTGACAGGTCCTGACCTTCGTCGATGATCACGTGCCGGTACATGCGCGGGCCGTCGTCCGCGGCCTGATGGTCCCGGACGGAGGTGGCCAGGTCATCCCAGTCGTACGAGTGGCCGGCCGCGGCGCGCCGCAGCCGGTACTCCTCGGCGATCTTCCAGACGGCCTCGCGCAGGGACGCGTTGAGAGGGGTCCGGCGCCCCAGGCGGTCGATGGACTCGTAGGCCTCCCAGGTGCGCAGGCCCATCCCGGAGATCCAGACGATCTCGTCCTCGAACCACCCGGGATCCCTCTCGAAGAACTTGCTCGGTTTGTACGTCGAGGCCACGGCCTCGAGCGCGGACCGGATCAGCTCGCGGCGCTTGCCGCTCGAGATGATCGCCTGCCCCTTCATCGCACCGTGGTGGTTCAGGAAGCCGCGGGCGAACAGCGCGTAGGTGCGGATGTCGAGCCGGTCGGTTTCGCCCGAGAGGTGTTTGAGGTAGGCGACGAGTGCGTTGTTGTAGGTCACGAGCAGCGTCTTGCCGGATGCCGTCGCTCCTGATTCCGACAGGAAGCGCGCCCGTAGCATCGCCATCACGGTCTTGCCGGTTCCCGCCGTACCGAGCACCACTTGATGGCCGCTCGTCGGCAAGTACGCCACGTCCGACTGCCGCCCCACCGGCTCCGGAAGTCCCATCCCCCACCCCTTCGTCCCCGAGGCACCGTCAGCGCCTCTGTGAAGGATGCCTGTTCTGCCCGGATGATCGAGATGGTTTTACGCCAGGATCCCGGTCACCGGGGGAGGGACGCGTCACGCCCCTCCCGGCCCGTGGTCATCGGGTCGGAAGGGGCGTGAGGGCTGTTCTTCCTCGGGCGGTCAGATGTCCCTGTACTTCTCGACTAACGCTCTGACCTGCTACGGCGCACCCCCGGCAAGATCATCTTGCACGAATACTGCACAAGCCGGGGAGCTCCCGGAATGCGCTCCACAGTGTTCGAATACCTCCGAACCCGGAGCCCCAGCAGCCCCGCACTACCCTCCGTCACCGAAAGATCCGCGGAGATCGTGGTCATGCGGCACGCCCGTACATACCCTGCACGGCGCGTCGAACCTTCGCCCCGGCACCCGCGACACGGTGCACGTACGTCCTGAGCGTGAACGCGGGGTCGTTGTGCCCGAGGCGGTCAGCGAGGGTGAAGATGTCGACTCCGCCCGCCAGCATCATCGACGCGTACAGGTGCCGGAGCGCGTGCAGCATCTTGTCCCGCGACTTTTCCCACCGCCGGCCCGGCTCCTCGGGGTCCAGGGCCTTGATCAGGCCGACCGCGGCCAGGGCGGGCTTCCACACGTATGAGTTGAACCAGTTCGCTTGGATCGGCTTCTTCTCGCGGCCGTAGAAGAAGATCCGCGCGGTGACCGGCTCGCCGTCGCCCTTCCGCCACGGCAGCGTCACCGTGATCGGGGGCCACTTCTCCATGTGCTCCAACAGCGCGTCTGCCACGGCCGGACTCAGCTCCACCCACCGGTCCCGGGGATCGTCCTCGGTCCCGCCCTTCGGATTGTCGAACACGAGCTTCGAACCCTTCTCGTGCGCCACCTGCCGCTGAATGTGGACCATGGGGCCGTCCTCGTGGTCCCAGTCGATGTCATCAGGCCCGAACCCGAAGATCTCGCCCTGGCGCATGCCGAGCCCACGGCCCACGTCCACGATCGCCTTGTAACGGTCGGGCAGTTCGGTACGGATCTTCTCCATGTCCATCCACGTCAGCGCAAGTTCCTTGGCGGCCGTGCTGTTCCGCTTCGGCCTCACCGCCTGCACCGACCGGTTCAGGCAGGGGTTCTTGCGGATCAACTCGTCATCGACCGCGAGGTCAAGCGCGGATTGCAGGTTCGCGAAGACCAGCCGCAGGGTCGCGTCCTCCAGCAGCTCGCGGCGGCCAGTGAGCCAGTCCCGTAGCGCCGTCGCCGACACATCCTTGATGCGCATCTTCCCCATCGGGGTCGGGATCACGTGCAACCGCATCCGCTGCTCGTAGCGCTCGATGGTCCGCGGGTTGTCGAAGACTAGGCCGGCCAGCCAGATCTTCACCCACTCCGCGACGCGGACCTCCCCGCCCTCGGGGTTGATGTACGAGCCGTCGTCCACCGCGGCACGCATGGCGTTCTCATGCTTTTTGGCCGCGGTCTCGGTCTTGAACAGCTCTGTCTCCTGGACGCCGTCCGGGTCCCGCCAGCGGGCCTGCCACCGCATCCCGACGTTGTGGTCCTTCGAAGGGACCTTGCCGTGCTCCTTGCACACCTCCGCCTCGGCGGGCGGGCGGGACAGGTGCCAGCGGTCGTACGGCATGGATGCACTCCTACGGTATGAGGTGGAATCGGATGGTATGGCGGTGAGTTGGCGGGAGTACGCCGCTATATGAGCGAATGAAAAATAGATCGCTTGATGTGGAAAATTGCCATACCTACGGTCAGCGGCATGTGGTGCCAGGAGGCACGCGAGGGCGACCGGGAGGCGATCATGGCGGCGGCAAAGGGGCCGACGGGAACACAGGGGCCGCGGCCCAAGGCCACGACCCAACAGGTCGCAGAATAGCTACAAGTTGACGTCGAGACGCTCTACAAGTGGCGGCACTCGGGGGTGGGGCCGCCCGGCGTGCGTATCGGTAAGTACCTGCGGTACGACTGGGCCGATGTCGAATCGTGGTGGGCTGAGCGGAAGACCGCAGCCTGACGGGGCCGCTGGCTCACCAGGCGCCGCGGGTTACCCGGCCACTGCCCATACGGCCGCACGAGGTGCGGCTGCTGGCGCGGGACTTAGGCCATTCGGTTAAACCCGCTATCTAACATTTACGCACTAAAAATCGCGCATGGTTTGTTGATCCCAGTTCGTCACCACGGCCAACTCGGGAGATCCGCCATGCCCACATTCAGCCCCGCCCGCCTGACCGCCGCGCGCCTCCAGGCCGGACTCGGCATGCCCCAGCTGGGCTCGCTCGTCGGCCGGACATCGTCGGCGGTCTGGAACTACGAGGTCGGCAAGTCCGTCCCGCCCGCGGCCATCGTCAAGTTGATCGCTGAGGCTGTCGGCCTCCCGGTCAGCGGCCTGTACGAGCCGGACCCCACCGACCCCGTCCTCCGGGCCCTGCGCGACCTGGAGTGCGACACCGACACCGACAGCGCACCACCGCAGGGGTGGACCCGGCGCGACGCCTCCGAGCCCACCCCTGCCTGACCAACCCCCGGAAACGAAACGCTTCCGGCCGGCTGCAAACCCGGACGGAGGTGGAGAAGGAGCAATGCGTGTCGACTGACACTGTCTCTGCTGATGCCGCCGCGGTAGCCGCCGAGCCGGTGAACCCCTACGGGCTGCCCGCGGACATGACCCCCGCTCAGGCCGTGGCCGCCCTCACGCGCCGCCCTGGAACCATCCCGGCGCCCGGCGTTCCCGGTGTGCCGCTCATGCTCCCCGCGGCCTTTGTGGGGCCCGTGACGGCCTTGCAGATCATCGGATTCGCCCCGAGCGAGAAGCGACCCCGCCTAGACCTTCGGGTGCGCCACCTGGACGAAGCCGGACACGCGGTCGAGGACGGCCTACGCCGGGCCCACCACGTCCACCTGCTGCGCCAGCTCGGCGGCCTGCGCCGCGGAGAGTGGACGGTGGGCCGCTTCGAGCGGATGGCGCGCCATGGAGCCCAGTGGCAGGCCCTGCCGCACCGGGTCCCGGCCCGCATTCGCGCCCGGACATGACTGAGGCCCCGGACTAGGTCCAGGGCCTCGCCAGTCACAACACCAACCGCGGCAACCAACCAAGGAATCCGCGATGACCGAGTAGGAGCCCAGTCACTCATGACATCGTACCCCAAAACCGACATCCCTAAGCAAGCGCTCAGTGCGGCTGAATACGACCCGGCCGCCGTCCGCGAGTGGCTCACCTGGTACTACGCCGGAACCAAGGGGGGAATCCAGATCTGCGGGTTCCCCGACCACAAGGGCGGCCGGGAGTTCACGGAGGTGGAAGCCGCCGCCGCCTTTGTCGACCAGCTCAACCGCATGGGCCAGCACAGCATCTACCACCGCGTACTGACCGTGCGCAGCCACCTGCCCCACGAACAGCGGGGCGGCGAGGACCAGAGCGCCGAGGCCGTCGCGCTGTGGGCGGATCTCGACTTCGGCACCGAAGGTCACAAGGCCACCGCGTCCGGGCTCCCCCTCCCGCCGGATGAGGACTCAGCCCGCAAGGTCGTCGCGCAGGCCGGCCTCCCGGACCCCACGGTCTGGGTCCATTCCGGCGGGGGCCTGTACCCGTACTGGCGCCTCGACGGGCGACTCGTCATTGCCGACCAGCCCGAAGTCTTCGCGGAGTTCGCGGCCCTGTCCGAGTCATGGCAGCAGATCCTGCACCGCGCCGCGGAATCGCTCGGCTGGCACTACGGCAGCGAAGTCGGCGACCTCGCCCGGATGCTCCGGGTCCCCGGCACGCTCAACCGCAAGACCGCGATCCCGCGGCTGTGCCACGTCCTGGGAGAGCTGTCGTGATGTACTCGCTCGCACACCTCACCCAGCGCGCCCTCGAACTAGCCCCGGATCTTGTCGAGGAGGCCCAGAGGAAGAGCGCCACGGTCCCGGCGCCCACGCCACTGCCCGAAGGCTGGGCGGCGGCGGAGACGGCGATGCGCGCGGCCTCGGCGAACTCGCCCCTCGGTGTCCTGGACGGACTGTTGGACTGGGAGTATCTGCTGGGCGACTGCCTCGGCTGGAAGATGGTGAAGAAGACCCGCTCCGGAGTCCGGTACTGGCAGCGGCCCGGCGCCACCTCCGAGCACTCCGCCAAGACCGACTGGGGCGGGACGCCCACCCTAGTGGTCCACTCCACCGACACCGGACTCCCGGCCGGCGCCAAGCAGAAACTTACGAAGGCCCGCGTCCTAGCCCACCTCGCCTACGGCGACGTCACCAAGCTGTCCGAACTAACCGCGGACCTCCTGCGGGCCGCCGACGGGGCGGACGACGTCCACGAACACCTCGCCGGACTCCCCGATGAAGTACTGACCGCCCTACAAGGTTGCGGCGGCATGTCAGATTCGGACGGCGAGGACGTCAGTTTCCCGAAGGGAGCACCGAAGGGAGCGGAGCCTAGTGACCCGCGCTCTTCGCTCCCTTCGCGCTCTTCGCTCCCTTCGCGCGGGGTGTCCGCGAAGGGAGAGCAGTCCGTCCTCCGCGAGATCTACGGCGTCCCGTTCAGCAGCCTGCGCACCCTGCGCAAAGACTGGCTATGGGAGACGTCCACCCACAAGATCATCCCCACCGGCGAGGCCGGGTACGTCGCCGGTCCGGGCGGCCTCGGGAAGTCCACCCTCATCCAGCAGCAGATCGCCGCGCCGCTGACGCTCGGCACACTTCCCGGCATCTACTACGGCGAGCCGCGCAACGTCGCCGTCTTCTGCGCGGAGGACTCCTACGAACACATCGTCAAGCCCCGCCTTGAAGCCGCCCGCGCCGACCTCGAACGCGTCTTCAAGATCGCCGCACGCACGCCGGAGCGCGACGACATGGTGCCCCAGTTCCCCTACGACGCCGCGTCGCTAGAGGCATTCATCCGCGCGAACGACATCGCGTTCATCCTGCTCGACCCCGTCATGTCCTGCCTCGGCGCCGACGTCAAGCACAACGACCCCCAGTCGATCCGCCGCGTCTTCGACGCCTTCCAACCCGTCTGCGAATCCACCGCAGCCACGCTGATCAGCGTCATGCACCTCAACCGCAAGCACGGCGAGGACTCGACCGCCCGCATGTCCGGCGCCCACTCGTACAGCGACTGCGCCCGCGTCGGGTTCGTCTTCGCCGAGGTGGAGGAGAACGCCTACGTCGTCAGCCAGAAAAAGAACAGCTACGCGCCGGAGAAGATGCCCGATCTCGCCTACCACTTCGACTCGGCCGCGGTGCTCGCCGAGGACGGCCTACCGGTGAGCGTGGGCCTGATCGTCATCGACGGCGAGTCGGAGGTATCAGCCGACGACGCGCTGACAGCCCCGCGCCAGAACGCGGAGCAGCGCGAGGAGGCCACCGACTTGGCCGGCGTTCTGGGCGAGTACTTCCTGGAGCACGGGGCCGGGGAGTTCCGCGAGATCCCGGCGAGCGAGATCCCGTCGATCGCCAAGGCGCTCGGAGTGTCGAACGACCAGCTCAAGCGCGCCAAGCGGAAGGCCGGGATCAAGTCAGGCAAGGCGCAGGGCGCCTTTGAAGGCGGTTGGGTCTGGCATCTCACCGAGCCGCAGCCCGACACCCGCCGCCCGGCTGACTGTTGGGTCGACAAGAACCCCACGAAGGGAGCGAAGGAGGCGAAGGGAGCGAAGAGCGCGGGTCGCAGGGGTGCGCCCCCTTCGGCGCTCCCTTCGCGAAATCAGCAGACTCTGAGCTCCGAAACTGACACCGGGTCGGTGTGGGCTCCCCGCGACGGCATGCCCACCCTCGCCAACACTTCGCCGGACAAGCTGCTGATGGTGGCCGGTGTGCTCGATGACTGGGCGACCACGCAAGCGCCCGGCTTGTGGGCCCCTGGAACCTGCGAACGGTGCCACCAGGATGGTCTCGAGCTCAACACGCGACACGCGGTGTGTGTGCACTGCCTCCGGGAGCACGCCGCCGAACTCCGGGCCGCGGCACCCGAGTCCCCGGAAATCTCCGAGCCGGTGCCGCCGGCGGAGGCGCCGACGAATCAGCCAGAGCCGACGAAGCGCAAGGGCCCCGCCCCCGGCACCGGCGGCCGGAAGCCGTCCACCACTCCGCAGCAGGACGCCGCGATCGTCAAGCGTGCGCTTGACGGGGAGGCGTACGAGGAGATTGCCGCGGACTTCAAGGTCTCGATCGGCACCGTCAAGAACCGCGTTCGCGACGCCCGCAAGGCCAAGGTGGACGCCTGCGACCACGTTCCTCAGCACATCCTCGGAACAGCGACCTGACTACCTGCTCCGGCCCGCTCGCGAACGTCACCTCGAATCGCGCGAACAGGCCGGTGCGGGTAACGGCCCTTAGATACGCGAGAACGGCTTGAGGAAGCGCAGCAGCTCGCGCAGCACCTCAACGGCTCGCCCTGCCCGCTTCGAGTCCGGGTGCAGCACCGCGACGAAGACGCAGAGGGCAATGAGGGCGAGGGGAACGAGGACGACAACAGCAAGCAGCCACATGGGCATGGACAACTCCACAGGAGATGGAAGTGTCCCGCCGCCTACGTCTCACCTGCCGAATCGGCTTCGTAGTGCTGGGATGTGCTGGCTTCAGAGAACCTGATCCACGTAGCAACGCTAGGGCTCGGGCACGACCCACGGTGCGCGTTCCCCCTGATTGTAGCGGGATTCGACCCCGCCCATGCCCGACGGTCGGACTGTCCCTGCCGTCAGAAGAGCTCAAGCACCTCGCCGGCCGCGGCCGCGGGCGTCTCATCCCGTTCGAAGGGCAGGAACAACACGCCGCCCAGTTCCACCTCCCTCTCCGAGCCGTGGCACAAGATCAGGTCCAGCGCTCGCTCGCGGGGGCGCGGGTGCTTGTGGTCGGCGATCCGGCGGGTGTCCGGGCTGACCGCGACGGATCGGCGGCAGACGGGACAGATAATTCGAGGCCAAGCGGGCATGGCGAAGTCCCCTTCGTTGAGGGTGTGATGAGGGTGAGTACGTCCCGAACCCCGGGGTTGACTGGAGATTAGGACCGGCGGCGGGGGCTGGCGACTGTCCGCGGCGAATCCCGCCAGGAACGGTGTCCTCCCATGTCCACCAAGGGGTAAACGGTGTCCACCAGCTGTTTTCGGGGAGTGCTCTCCAGCAGGCTCTAAATACCTCTAAGAACCTCTAGGCACTTGGGCCGAATGTTGGCCGGTTCCGTTCGGTCATGGCGGGAGTCTGGCACGCAGTCAGCTCTGCCACTTGGTGCTTGGAGCCATATCAGCCAGCTGGAGCGAGTGAGTTCTGGTGAGTTCCGGTGAGGCCGTCCGAGGGCTTCCGAGAACAGCTCGTCCGGAACTCACCGGAGGTGCGGCAGGGAGTCCGCCTTGTCGGATGGGTGCGCCGACCGGTCAGCCCTCGGCTCCGCGGCCGGCCACTCAAGAAACGTTCAGGCCTTCCACAAGACGATGTTGTGCTCCAGGTCAACGACCTCGATCCACTCCAACCGCGGAATGAGGCGCTCGACCACACGCCAGTGGGCGCTGCCCTGGTTCCACTGGGACAGGTGCCATCCGTCAGGGCGTCGTACAGGGATGCCGAGTGACTGGTGGGCGTTGATCGGAACGTGTTTCTTTCCCCAGGGGTGCCACTCGTGCGCGTCCGCCTCCGGGATCTGCACCTGGAAGCGGATGGGGTAGTCCGCCCGGAACGCCCACGGAAGGAGTTCGCGATCCTGCGAGTCGCTGAGGTGCACGGTCTTCGGTACATACCCTCCCGCGGCGCCCCAGCGGGGTTCCAGGCAGCCGGAGGCGTCGATCGCGGGCCAGTGCTCGGGCTTGGTGAAGTGGTACAGGGTTATCGCCATGGCGGTGACTCTAAGGCTGCGTCAGGGCCGACTTTTCCGGCTCGGCGTAACCGCCTTCACCTGGGCCCCGGTCGACCACTTTCTCGGCATCGGCTAGGCCGGCGAGGGAGGCACGGCGACGCCCCGCCCGGATAGCGGCGGAGGCGGTCAGCCCCGGGCACGAGAAAGAGCGCCGGCCTCCTCCCGAAGGAGGGGGTAGGACCCGGCGCTCTTGGTGATCCCGGACACAATCTCGCGATCGGGCCCGACGCTACCAGCAGCGCCGCGGCGATGCCACTACCCCCGCTGATACTGCCTGCGGAATTGTCACTGCTTTGAGGCCACGGCCTTGAATTGAATTCTGAATTTCTATTTGAGGCTCCAGGTAGAGAAATCCCGAAAAAATCGGCTTAAGGGTGCCCCCCGCCCTGGAATTGGGCCTGCGAAATTGCGATAATGGAGGCATGCCCGCGTAGGACCGGGCCGACCGGACACGTCGACTCGCGATGGGGGTTTTTCTCAGATGGCCACACCCGCAGGGCACACTTATGCCCTGACATCGACCCAACGGGCGATTGTGCAGAGAGCTGCATGGGGACTGTTGCGCGTCTCGTACGAGTCGTACATGCCCGACACCAATTCGGATCTCGTACGCGCATATTCGCGTGAGGTCGATGTGCGAATTACCAAAATCAAGGGCGAACGTAGGGGAGCCGTTCGTAAGGATTCCGTCGACCGGTTGATCAGGGAGGGAATTCTTTCCCGCCCGTTCCGGGCCAGCATTGTCCGCGTGACCGAGGCTGGTCGTTGCGCTCTGGACGGTCGCCCCGTTCCGGTGCCGGTTGGCGTGCCCGAGCCTGCATCGGTCGAGGTGGAGAAGCCTGCCGCTCCGACCGCTCCGACCGCGCCGGTGCCGGAAAAGACTGCCGATCAGTGGAACGGCTTGCAGCGCGCGGCGGAAAAGGCGGTGGCGGAGGAGCAGGGTCACCAGCCGCGCCGAGTGCCGTTCGAGTCGACCGACGTACGCGAAGCGTTCACGTCCGAGGACGGCGGTCTGTCGTTCAATCTCTTCCGCCTGCCCGATGACTGCACGTCGGACGTCCTCTTGGAGGAGCGCGCCAAAAAGGTAGCGGCTTTCGAAAAGGCCGTAGCCAAGCGCGACAAGGGTGCGCCGGAGTGGAAGCCCTTTGGAAAGGGTCAGGTCAAGCTCAAGCCGCGCAAGGCTCCGAAGCAGGACAAGACTCCCGCGGACATTCTCAAGGCGTGGGCCGGAGAGGTCACGCACGAAGTCGCCTGCAACAGGTGCGACGGCGGATTCGACTGTGTGTGCCGCGAGGACATGGCCGCAGTGCGCGCCGATATGGGCGGGCCGGTTGTCGACGCGGACGCTGTTGCGTCCGGCCGTGAGCGTCTCTCGGGTCAGTCCGAAAACACTGTGCGCCATGAGTGCGCCGATCAGATCAGCATGGGGGATGACGTGGCGGACGTCGAGGAGCAGCAGCCGGAGCGCGAGCTGATCCACACGACGTCGGTCGTCGCGCTGGCGGATGGGCATCGGATCTCCTGCGTTTGCGGGTGGGTCCAGACGTCGCCCGGCATGTCCGAGGACCACGCCTACATGCGCGCCAACCACCACTTGCGGCATGCCCGGTTCGACATCGAGCGCATGGAGGAATTGGCCGCGTGGGCGCTCCAGTTCCCGGAGGAGCTGACGGCCGGTGAGCGCGTCGAGCCGTACGAGGGGGAGCACCACCAGGAGGAGAACGACGGGTTCGACTGGTCGTTCACGACCGAGTCCGGGCACGGCTACCGGCTTTGGTCGCCGTCCTACAAGCGGACCGCGGGGGAGTGGTGCGTGGGCCGCGGAGCCGCGGCAGAAAGCTCGTTCTGGTGGGCTGAGATCAGCGAGGACAACAGCCTGACGGCGGCGCTCGCGTGGTGCCGTGCCGACTCGGCGTCGCGGACGTGGGCGGCCGGTGTGGTGGCCCGGTACGGCCACATGAACGTGGAGCGCGTGGCGTGGTCGGCGGGGCTGGTGGAGACCGAGCTGGAGGCGGACGTCTGGCGGTTCGAGCGGTACGGGCGCGTTGGTGTCGCGATCAAGACCCGATGGGGCTGGGAGCACCGGCCGAACGGCTGGTTCGGCGAGGCCGGTACGAGCGGCGCGGTGGACGGCATGTTCCGTAAGCGAGCCGTGCACAAGCTGACCGTTGCCGGGCTGAGGGATATCCCGCTCGACCGCTGGGTCATCACCGGCACCGACGGCGTGCGGGAGAAGTACGGGGTGCACGGGAAGACGGCGATGGAGTGCGGCCCGGGGGCGTGGGATGAGGCTGGGCTCTGTATCGGGGCGTGCTGGAACAAGAACGCGCCCGCGCGGTTCGTGGCGGACATCGTGGCCGCGGACGGCTCGGTCATGGGCACGGTTGGCGTGTGTGCGCTGCACCTCGCCCGGCCGCTGGCGGAGGCACAGGGACACATCGGAAACCCGTGGGAGACGGCGTACGAGCTGTGCGGGAAGACGAACGGGGCCATGGGGACGCGGCTGGACTGGGAAGAGCGGTACTGCGACCTCGTGGCCGAGATGGTGACGGCCGCCCTGGACGCGGGGGAGCACAACCCCCGCCCCGACGTCGTGGCGGCCCTGTACGCCGAGGCCGAAGCGGTCCGGGCGAAGCAGGAGGGGAAGGCCGCGAAGTCGGCGCAGAAGAGCAGCAGCACGAGCATGGGGGAGAGCACGGTGGGACGCGGCAGCATGGCGCCGAAGCGCAAGGCGACGGCGGCCAAGGTCGGCGACATCGTGTTTAGCGCCAAGAACACGTTCCCGTGCGTCGCCAAGATCATCGGGCACACCTACGTGCTGCGGAAGTTGGCAGGGACGTTCTCGGCGCAGCACGAGCACTCGGACGGGGCCCGGCTGGTCTTCGAAGGCGAGGACCCCAAGAACATCTGCCGGACCGGCGGGGACTCGTTCCCGAACCTGCCCGCGGTCAAGCGCGCCATCCTGGCCGACGCTGTGGCCCGCGGCGAGGCCGTCGAGGAGCACCAGGTGGAGGAGCCGGTGGAGGCCGCGCCGTCGACCCTGCCCCGTCCGCTGCGGCTGGCCCTGAAACGTGAGGCTGCCGAGGAGCAGGCGGGGGAGTGCGAGGAGGACGCCTACGACCCCTTCGCCGAGCCGGAGCCGTCGCCGCTGCGGGCGGTCGAGAGCGATGCCGTGAAGCGGTTCCCCGAGCTGGCCCAGTTCATGGAGCCGCGCCCGGATGGTGCGCCGCTGCTCGTGTTGAACCTGTTCTCGGGTCCGGGCGGCATGGTCATGGGGCTGTGTGAGGTGCTGCGGCAGAAGTTGGGTCGTGACGTCGAGGTCATCAACATCGACAACGACCCCGACTGTGTGAAGACGCTGCGGGCGGCCGGGTTCTTCGCGATACAGGCGGACGTGACCACGCTGGACCCGTCCGACCCGGTGTTCAGGCAGGTGCGCGGGCTGATCGTGACCCCGCCGTGCACGGACTACACAGACAGCGGCAAGCGGGCCGGGAGACTGGCCGACAACATCGACATCCTGAGCGATGCATGGGACTCCGCACGTCGCGCAGCGGGGGCGATCCCCTTCGGTGACGGGCACGACGTCGCCCCGGACTTCGGGGTGGAGCTGTCCTACAAGGAGCCGAACGGCATGTCGTGGGGCGACGTCCGGGCGGACATGGACGACTACACCGGCAGCACGGGCCACCTCATGCTCGAACTCGCGATATGGGGTCTCGGGTTGCAGGCCGCGGGGGCGCCACTGGAGTGGGTGGCCGTCGAGCAGAGCAGCAAACTGCCGGAGCAGATCAGGGGAGAGGCTGCCGCGGATTTCCAGCTCATGGGCTGGGCTATGGCTGAGTGGATGGTGCGGGACGCGGCCGACTTCGGCTCGCCGACCCAGCGGGTGCGGGCGCTCATGGTGGCGCGGCGGGACAGCGTGACCGAGGTGACCATGGAGGCGCCGGGGCTGCGGACGGGCGCCGCGACGGCTACCGGCCTGCCGGAGGGGACGCCGGTCTACACCCGGGGAGTGGGCAAGCGGTCCGGCGGCGGGAACATCGTCACCATCAGCGACGAGCGCCCGTACACGGCCTTCACGTCCCGCATCCGCAGCGTGGACGTGGGGGAGAAGGGCGGGCGGTTCACCCTCGCTCAGATCATGCGGCTCATCACGGTGCCGGAGTCGTGGCCCGTCGTGGGCAGTAGGACGAGCGTCTGCCAGCAAGTGGGGGATGTCGTGGCGCCGGTCGTCGCCGCGGCGCTGCTGGCGATGGCGCTTGGCATCGAGTGGCTGCCGCACCTGGAGAGGTTCCTGCACGAGACGTACCCCGAGGCCTACGCCGACACGGCAGAAATCGGGAAGGAAATCTGCGAGGGTCCGGCCGGCGAGTCGGGCCAGGACTCTGCGCTTGCCGACACGGCCGAAATCCCGGTCAAGGCGCAGCCGACGCCGGGCCTGTACGCCCCCGTACTCCACGCCGAGGAGCGCCAGGGCGAGGACGCCGACGCCTGCCGCAAGGGCGGTCACCGGTACGTGTGGCTGTGCGTCGAGGCCGAGGGCGTCGCGCGGACCCTGCGCAGCTACCTGACGTGCGCCTGCACGGGCGA
This sequence comes from Streptomyces sp. NBC_01264, assembly GCF_026340675.1. NCBI lineage: Bacteria > Bacillati > Actinomycetota > Actinomycetes > Kitasatosporales > Streptomycetaceae > Streptomyces > Streptomyces sp. NBC_01264. The sequence continues at coordinate 2,146,859 of NZ_JAPEOX010000002.1, read as the reverse complement.
AAAGCTGGGCAACTTCGGCCGCTCTGGGCCGTCCATGAGCCAGGGCACACAGCGCAAGCCCCTCGGTATCCGGGACGCCTCCATTGCCTCCGCCCTGGGGGTGGCCTCGCGCAACGACTACACCACCGCCGGGCCCTGGGAGGTCGTCTCAGACACCCTTAAGCGGGTGGCGGTGCGTTGGGACCGCGAGCCCGCAGCACCGGCAGCCGCCGACCCCGCGCGCCAGAAGAAGGCCACCGTGTCCGAGCGTCTGCGCGCCGAGCTGGACGCCCAGCCGAAGGCGACGCCGGGCCACATGGCGGCCCTGCTCGAAAGGCACGTCGGGGCTGACTGGAAGCCCTTGGAAGCCACCGCCGACCCCGAGTTCGAGGATGAGGAGGAGTGGCCGCAGGCGTCCGTACGGGGCCTCGCACCCCTCACCCGGCAGCAGCGGGCGTTGGCATGGCGCAACGCGGCAGGGGAGTCCCGGCCGTCTGAGGTGACCGTGACTCGGCTGGACGCGTGCGGCATCGCCGTCAGCCTCGACCGCGGGGCGGGGTTCGTCTCCCTCGTGGAGCCGCCCGCCATCGAGGCCGCCACGGCCCGCGCCGAGCTGACGGTGGGGACGTCGCTGCCGATCGCGACCCCCTACCAGGCTCCGGCCCGCACCTTCGCTACGCCGTACCGCAGCGCCCAGCCGGACACCGGCCGGGCGTACTGGGAGTCGGGCAGCCGCGTGTCCCTGGACCAGCGGTCGGGGCACATCCTCACCAGCCGTACCGGAAAGGGCTGCCTGGTGCTATGGGATGACGACTCGCGCGGGTCGGGGAGCTGGGCCGCGCCCGAGGAGCTGTGGCTGGAGGGCACCGAGCCGCGCGACTGGTTCGCCCCCGTCATCGCCCCCGCCCCGGCCGTCGAGGAGGAAGACGACGTCATCGACTACGCCGCGATCTCTGCCGCGAACCGCGCGGCGGCCGTCGTCGCCGACGTCGAGGAGCACCAGGAGCAGCAGGTGGACCAGGACGCCCCGAGCCTGACGTGGGCTGAGGTGTCCGCCGAACTGGACGAACTGTGGGTCCTGCTGGACGCGGAGCGGGAGGCGTTGGGCGCCGCGGCCCCGTCTGTGCGGACCTTCGAAGAGGTCATGGCGGAGATCAGGCTGGAGCGCGCGGAGGTTGCCGGGCCGGAGGTGGGGCCGGTCCCCATCAGGACGGGGGTCCCCGTGAGGCTGCGGCGAGATTTGATGAGCCTGGCGGCATCCACAGCCCTGGTGACGATGCTCGGCGCGAGCGTGGCGGAGGTGGTGGCGCCCAGGGTGTGACGCGGGGGACTGGCCGGGGTGAGTGCACCGCTCCGGCCGGTCGCCCGGACCCGGGGGAGCAGACCGTCCGCGGGGGAGCAGGGGGGGGGGGCAGCTGCGGAGCGGCACCCTTCACACAGTGAAGGGGTGCGGGCGGCGGGAGGCTTCCCGGCGAGGCCGCGCCGGCTGCGAGGGCGCACCGGAAACATTTCCGTCAGAAAATCGGACGCCGATCATCAGGCCATGACGACTACGCAGGCGGAATCCGCTCCCAAAACCAGGCCCCTTACGCGGCAGCGCATGAACCATCAGCGCTTCGTCCAGCACGTACGGCCCGACGGAGGTCGGCAGATAGGTCAGCTCGTGTCGCGGCCGGCATTCGACGACGAGTTCGCGCGCTGGTTGATCACACCCATGGCGACTGGAGGTGTGCTCTGGCAGCGGGTCCGGTGGGCGGACGTCGAAGCCGGACAGTTCTTCAGCGCCGCGGCCGGCGACCTGACCGAGGAGCAGCAGCGCACGCTCGCCCGATGGTTGCGCGGCTACTTGGACCGGGAGTGACCGCGCCTGGTATGGGGCGGGAGCCGGTTCCGCAAATGTGGGAGTTGGCGATCCGGTTGCCCAAGGTCCGAGATGGGCTGACGGGTCGCCAACTTCCTTAGTAAGGTACGGCTCAGTCCTGGTAACCGTGCTTACCGGGAACGACAGAATGGGACAAATGGGCGAGCTGGAGATTATCGACGCGGAGCTACTCCCCGTCGCTCAGAGTGATCAAATCCAGCAATCGATCTATCCACACTTTCTCGCCCGAACCGCAGCGGACTATCAGGTAAGCCCTGAAACGGTCGAAGCTCTCAAGGTTGCCATCCCCGCCGAGACCTACCGGAAATACACCGCGTGGCACCAACGGGCCGCCGGCTGGTGCTCGGCGGAGGGCCGGACCCTCGTGCCGATGACCACCCAGACGCTCACCGAGTGGACCCGCGTCCTCTCGGCCTCGATCTCGGAGCGCACCGGAAATCCCTACGGCGCTTCCGCGCTCGGTCAGGCCGTCGCCGCGGTCCTCGCCCTGCACTCCTGGGCGGAAATCCCCGAAGAACTCCACCCCAACCCGAAGCCCGCCCGCGCGCTCATCAAGGCGCACAAGCGCGGCCAGGCGCAGGCCGGCCGCCGTGTGAAGAAGTCGGCGACCGTCGACTTGAAGGGCTTCGTGGCCATGGTCCAGGAGTGCGACACGAGCACCCTGACGGGCCTTCGGAACCGCCTGGTCGTCGTCTGGTCCACCTGGGCCATGACCCGCCGCAGCGAACTCTCCGCCCGCGTCCTCGCGGACGCCATGGTGGTCCCCGGCAAGGGTCTGCGGCTGTACTTCGCCGCGTCCAAGACCGACCAGGCCGCCGAAGGTGAATGGGTGCCCATGCCCGCCCGGGATGATGCGCTGGACCCCGTCACGGCCTACGTCGAGTACCGCGATGCCTTGGCCGTGCGAGGCATCACCAGCGGGGCGATCCTCCGCCGTATCGACCGCTGGGGGAACATCGGTGACGCACTCACCGCGGAGTCCGTCAACGACATCGTGCAGAGGCTCGCCGCCGCGGCCGGCGTCGACTTTGACGAGGAGGGCAACAAGCTCACCGCCCACGGCCTGCGCGCCTCCGGCGCAACCATCGCCGACGAGAACGGCGCTTCCGCCGCGGCCATCCGCAAACAGGGTCGCTGGTCGCCGAACTCGAAGGTCGCCGACGGCTATATCCGCCCCCGCGACGAGTGGAGCGGGAACGCCATGGCCAAGGTCCCGGCCCAGCGAGCCAGTGGCCCCGAGTGACCGGCCGCCACGCCCCTATCACGCTTGGCAGGGACGGCGTGCACGTTCGCGAAGACCGACCTGCGCTGACGCAGGCGAGCTGTACGTTCTGCTCGGCGCGGGAATCTGATCTTGAGACATCCTCGCGGGGCTGGATGCCCGTTCCGCTGCCATCAGCTGACGTACCGCCACCGCCTCGGCCGGCATCGCTGGCCCTGGCTTCTTTTTTGGAGATTTTCATGGCCGAGTTGGAAGAGATCATCAGCTATCTGGCTCACGGGGACGTGGAAGCCAAGGCTTTGAAGTTCGCCGTCGTCGTCCACCCGTGGTGGCAGGGGAAGACGAAGCAGCCCGTCCGCGGCCTGGACTACGGCGAGATTCTCGTGGCCGATCCGGATACCCGTGAGATCCGCTTCGCCCGGCATCACTCCCGGCCGCTCATGGGCGGATGGCACGACCGCGTCATGGGTGGAGGGCGACGCAAGAACCTGCAAGGCGGAGCTGCCCGCTACCTCAACTGGGATAGCGCCCGCGAGCACATCATCCAGGCCGCTCCCGCCGATTTTGACTACGAAAATGAATGCGTCGCCTGGTTCGACGGTTTCCGCGCAGCCGAGGAATTCGCCGCGGTCATGCAGGAGATTCTGAAGCGATTCGTCGCGACTTCCGACTGACCCCCGATCTAGCGGTGGCGCCCCTCCCCGCAGGGGCGCCACCCTCGTGCCGCTGCCGAACAAAGGCGCAGGCCAGGCTATTTATCGCCGAGGGCACTGCCTCAGTCGCCGGCGCGAGCGTCGACCGCCACCCCTGGCTCCAGTAGGTGCAGGTGCAGGTGCGGGGCGGTGGCGGCTACAGGTTCCCGTGCTCGTATTCGTGGCAGAGCGAAGCCCTTCCCGGTGTACCCCCCGAACTCGGGGGTCCCTATTTGAGAGCCGTAGTGCGTCAGGAGCAGGAAGTGCACCCTGCGCACACGGGCCACAGCTTGCGGACGGGTGGCAAGCGGCCGTCTACGTGCATGACCGAAACGTCGCTGGAGTCCGTCACAGTGAGCTGTAGGAGGCCATCGGGCCTTCTGATATTTACGCCCATTTTGATCGTCGCGTCCGGGCCGGGAAGAAGAGTGGCGAGCTCACCGTTGATGGCAAAGGTTGCCCAGAGTGAGAGGTGATGGGGTAGTTCTCTGAGTTTTCGCAGGTCGTTCAGCAGATTAGGGACATGTTCGCTGTAAGGGAAATCCGCCTTGGCCTTCCATGTCATCCCCGAGTAGTGGACTCGCGGATGGTTGCACATCAACACCGTTTTGATGATCCACCGCGACAACGGAGCGAGCTCGTCCTGATTGGACGTGAATAGCGCCTGTCCTTCGATTAGCTTTGGAAGATGCTCGGCCGCTGGCTTTTCGTAGGTCTCGTTTAGCCACTGGTTGCAGTCAACGCAGCAGGGCACCCGGATAGCGCTTAGTGCGTTGTCCAGCTTCTTGGCTTCCTGCCCCTTGGTCCCTCGATACGTCAGGGCATGCATGTCGTACGCATCTTTGCCCAAGGAGCGATCGTTGGCGTCGCCGAGGAGCTTGAGGACCTGCTCGGGGAGGGCATGTTCGCCGGTGGCTTTCCGCACCTGCGTCGAGCAGAGGACGCAGGTGTGCTTCTTTGCGGACATGGGACGGAACCTAGCAGTTCATGACCCCATGTAGCAGCGGACTTTCGTTGACCTGCGACGGCCCGGCGCAGGAACTCCCGCAGGTCCATCTCGCTGTACGCCAGGCCGAGGATGGTGGAGTCGACGTGCACGCGACGGCCGCCGTCGGCGTCAGGTTCGTGGATGACGATGCGGGGATGGCCAGCCTCGCCGGGCTGGGCTGTGGGCGCATCCGGGGCGGGTCTTCCTCTTTGGCGAAACGAGGCAAGTGCCGGACTGACCCTGACAGGATCGCCTGCATGAAGGAGATCCTTATAGCCCTGATCGGTGTCCTAGTCGGCGCCATTGGCGCCCTCGGTGGTGTCGTGGGCGCCCGCATCCAGGCCAGGGCCGCACGGGCCCAGGCTGACGCGGCGCAAGTCGTGGGGACTGGCCAGACCGAGGCGAGCGACCTTCAGTGGTTACGGTCGGACCGACGTCACGCGTGCATCGTGCTGGAGTCCCTGAGCCGCCAGTTCGAGCAGCAGGCGGAGATCGCGCGCGACATGCTGTGGATCATCGACTCCGGAAACACCCCGCGGTTTCGCAGGGCGGCCCATAACCGGCGCATAAGGGTGATGCGGTGGGAGGAGCTGAGCCATCAAACCGAGGTGCTGCATCAGATGGAGGAGCCACGTGCGGTCTTGAACCTGCACGGACCTGATGACCTGGCGGTGGCTGCGGCCGCCCTGTATCAGGCGTGTGTGGCCATGAATCTGAGTGTCAACGCGGAGCGTAGCCTCGACCGTGACCCCGTTGTCGACTGGGAGACCGTACAAGCGAACCTCGGGCGAGCCAGTCGCCAGTTCGCTGCGGCGGCCCGGCCGTTGCTTGACAGCCCCGCCGCGCCGGTCGTGGCACCGTAGCTCTCCGCGGCGGGAACGTGGGTCGTTACTTACCGCGGACTTCTACTGCTCCCAGGTCTCCGGACCCCCACCCATCCAGCGGAACAGGCCGGCGTCGGTGACGTCCACTACATCCCAGTCGGGGAGCTTCACCCGCCGCAGGAATTCACGCAGGTCCATCTCGTTGCGGGCGAGCCCAAGGATCTGGCCGTCCACGTGGACGCGCCGACCCACATGAGGGTCTTCGGCTGATGGGGCGTGGATGACGATGCGGGGGTCCATAGAGCCAGCCTCACCGCAGGGTGCCGCGGACGCATCCGGGGCGGGCCGGCCGGGAGTATCACCCGCGAAAATGGCTGCGGTTGGCTGGCCACATGACATCCAACCAGCGCACCCAGCCCCTCATCTTCCTCTCCACTGATCAGCACGTCCCCGGGCATCTCCACTATCCCGAGGATGCCGAGCCCACCGATATCGTCTCCCGTTTTCCGGCTGGGACGTTCTCGTGGAATGAACGTGGTCAGTTCGCCGAGTTCCCGGCCCACATGAGCACGGAAATTATGCGGGAGCTGCACGTGGCATGGCCGTACGTGGATATTTCGTACGGCAAGCACGAGGGCGAGCCCACCAGCTCCACCACCATCAAGCGCCCCACCGAGGCCCGGCCTGGCAGCTGGAAGGCCATGGGGCCGCGCGCGGTGGCCGTATAGCCACCACCAAAAGCAACGTACGGCTTTGTCGTTCCTGTCCTCGCCGTACGTAAGGGCGCCCGGCTTCGTTGGCCAACGGGCGCCCTGCCTTTTTAGCGGTAGTAATTGTGGTCGTAGCCCGCCGGCATGTGTTGGTCCTCCTGGACTTGCTGTTCCGTCCCGCTGTTGCGAGAGGACGGGCTGGATCCACCGGCAGGGCGGTAGCCGGTGTTGATGCCGCCATAGAACTGCACGGACTCGGACAGCATGGCAGGGTGAATTTCCATCATGTCGCGGTCCATATCCGGGATGTTGGTGTATGAGCCGGGATTGCCGCCGCTGATCTCCGACGGGTGCGGAGCATGGAACAGCTCCGCATTGACGTGGTGCTGAGGTTCCGTCGTCTCCCTGTAGGTGTTGCTCTTCTGTGCTTTCACTTTGGTGTCATTCAGTCTCCAGCGCATTCGCACTCCTTGTGTTCGTGGACTTCGTAGTCCCAGTATCGCGCCGAGAATTCTTTCTCGGAGAATGGCTTTCGATAGTCATTCAGGCCACGAATCCTAGGAGCACCTCATGAACGACACCGTTACGGTCCGCCGAATCCTCCCCACCGACAACCCCATGGGCGGGGGCGCCAACGTCGCCGACATGCGCAGCCAGTCGCACGAGCGGGCAGTGATGGCGTATTTCAACAAGGACCGCATTTCCAGCCCGCAGGCAATGGCGCTGACCCCGTCTCAGGGCGGCATGTTCGACGGCCTGCGGGAAGAGGCGTTCCGCTCGGAGGCGCCGCGGTCCGCGTACTCCGATATCGTCTGATGCGCAGGGGTAACCCGGCCCGGTCCCGTCAGCAGCGCCGGGCTGCGATCCTCGCCCGGTCCGAGCCAGACCCGGAGCAGGCCCCGGTGGGAGGCACGGCTCCTCCCCGCCGGGTACCGACGCCGTGGGATGCGGTCCAGGGCCAGGCCGGGCGCCGTCCTACCTGGCGCGATGTGGAGCAGGGGACCACGCCGCTGCTGCGCGGGATGGCCGCCGCCGTCGAATCGACCATGGTCGAGACCCCCCGCCCGGCGGTACGCGTACGCGGGCATGACGGCCTGGTGGTGAGCGACGGCACGGTCATCTCGTACGCCGACGACGGCAGGGTGACTGGGGTTCGGACGTTGGCACCTACCGCGCTGCGGTCGTGGGAGCGGACAGCGGACCCGCAGCGTGAGGCCGACCTCGACAGGATGCATCCCGAACCCGTAGTGGACGGCAATGCCGTGTACCAGCCCCTGGGGGCTCGGTGAGCATGGATCAGGTCGGGCCCGAGAGTTTCGCCGAGCAGCTGCGCGAGGCCCGGCTGGAGGCGGGGCTGAGCCATTCCGAGATGGCCGCGAAGATCGGCGTTGGACGCCGCCACGAAATTCGTCTTGAGGCCGGCGGGCGGGCCCCGTCCAGCGGTGTCCTGCGCAAGCTGCGGGAACTGTTCGGTCTGGGCGAGCGGCGGCCCGCGAGTATGACGATCACGTTGGCCGAGGACAGCACCGAGGAGTACGTGGCCGCGGTGACCTCGGCCGCCGCCCAGGCCATCGAGGGCGGCCGGATGCCGGAGTATCTGGAGGAGGCTCCGGAGGGGTCCCTGCGGCGGGAGCGGGTGCGGGCCAAGCGGCACGCCGCCCAGGTGGCGCGGAAGGCCGTGGAGAGGACCCGGCAGCCGGGGTACTGGGACAAGAGCCTGCCCGAGGTGGAGGCGTCGGACCATCCCGGCTACCGCAGCCATGACGGCCACCTGGCCGATCAGCTGTCCGCGGCGATGTACCCCCGCAGGTCGCACACCCAGCCTGCACCCCCGAACGGGAATCCCTTCCGGGGGGCGATCGTGGACTGAGTGCTCACATGACCCTGTTTCCACGCGCGGGCCACCTGGACGGAGTTGCTGGGTCGATTACTCCGTATGAGGTGTGCGGCCCGGCTGTACGGGCTCCAATTCATCTCAGAACAAACGGAGTTACCCGGTCCCGGGTCACCTCCGGGCTCTGGTGCCAGCTGGTGGCCTGGATACCCAGGGAGTTACTCCCTCGTGCCGCACCAGGCCACCAGGACGCCGTAACTCCAGGCCACCAGTACGACCGTGTCAACAGGCCGGTCCGCCGCATTTGCGCGATCCCAGGCCACCACCTACCCGACCACTACCTACGTACCGAAGGAGAACCTCCAATGTCCCCACGCGCCACGCTTGGCGATCCGCTCGTACGCGACGAGACCGGGCAGACGCCCGTACCGATCCCCACGCCTACCTGGTACACCGCCAGCGCTGACAGCGCCGCGGTCTCCCCGCCGCACCGCCAGGTCCGCAAGGGAGATCCGATCCCCGGCGGGTACGCGGCCGAGCGTGAGTTCCAACTGTCCTGGAGCATGCTGACCGGCGCCCTCGCTCCTACGCCCTCGCCGGGCGGCATGGGATCCAAGGGCGTCGATGTGGTTCAGGTCCGCGGCTACCACGTGTACGTGGGTTCGTTGCCGATGCCCGCTGAAGGGCAGCCGGTACCGGCTCCCACGGTGCCGACCGTGCCGAGCCTGACCCTGACCACGCCGGACAAGAACACCGTGCTGGGCGGCTATTACGTACCAGCTCCTCCGCCGACTCCGCCGGCCCCGCAGGATCTTCCGATCTGGACGCCCATCAAGCCGAACACGGCCTACGCCATCCAGCTCCAGGCGATCGGGCTGGACGGGACCCCTGGCCCCAAGTCGGCGGTGCTCAACATCCAGACCCCGAGCGCGTTGCCGCCAGTCGCCTACGGGCAGGCGGCGCCGCTGGCGACCCCCGGGCCGCTGTCGTTCCAGCAGGGCCGCCCGGCCCCGAACCCGGCGAGCGGGAACCCGGGCATTTGGCATCTGGAATTCACCGCGACCCAAGGAGCCGCGTCCTATCAGATTTACGGCAACTCGAATCCGCGGCCGGGCATGGCATCGACGCCGGGTCTCATGGATGGCGATCAGCTCCTCGGCACCGCGGCGCAACCGGCCGTCGTGGACTCGCAGGCACCCGTGCGGGCATCCTTCGACAACCCGTTTCGGGCCGGCGACCGTGTCGAGCTGAAGGTGCGCGCGGTGCGGCCGGAGCAGCTCGGCGGGAATTCGTACTCGCCGTTCGCCAGCTCGTTGACGACCGTCCTCCCGCGGACTTCGGCCCCCGCGCAGCCGACGAGCCTCCGGCTTTCTTCCTCGGCGACATCGACCACGGTTCCCGTTACGTGGAACATGGACACGCCCGTGAGGCCGCCGGTCCGGGAGTACCGGATCTACGAGGCGTCGAGCGGGTTCAAGATGGCGGTGCAGGCCCCGGCGACGTCGGCGACGGTTACGGGGTACCAGCCCAGCCAGACCTACCGGCTCCAGGTAACTGCGGTCAACACCTCGGGCGAGAGCCACCCGTCCAGTGTCCTGGAGGGGACGACGGCCCCGGCGTAGACAGCACGGGCCCCGCTCCCCGGTGGTGCTGGGGGCGGGGCTGGTTCTCCTGACTCAGTCGTCGCCGAGGGTCATGCCGAGTTCATTCACGAGGGCCTCGGCGAGGTCGGCCTGCTGGCCGTGGTCGATGCGAACTTTGGCGAGGTTAGCGATGCCGCGGATCGCGGAGGTCGTTTTCGCGGAAGTCTGTGCCGCGGTAGCGGCCGGCGCCGAACTCGGTCAGCCGGAGCTTGCAGTCCGTGAACACCGCGTCGGACAGGTCGCAGTCGGTGAACGTGGCCTCGGTCAGGACACAGCCGATGAACGCAACGGGCCCGGTGACGCGGACCTTCTCGAAGGTGGCGAGGTCGAATTTGCAGCCCTCGAACAAGACGTCGTCGAGGACCAGGCCGTCAAAGGCTGCGCCCATCATTTTGCAGTCCCGCAGGTGTACGCGGGTGAGCTTGCTCTCCGTCCAGCGGACCGCCCCAAGGTCGCAGTTCGTGATCTCCACGCCGTGCAGGTTCAGGGCCTCGAACTCGGTCCGCTTGGACCGCAGGCCCGTGATGCGGCCGGTGGCGAGCCGGGCGTCCGCGAGGTCGAGGGCGCGCAGGTCCGCGTCCCCGAACGTGAAGTCTTGGACGATGCCGCGCGGGCTGTCGAGGGTGTCGACGGCGGAGAGGTACAGGCCGGGCTCGTCAAGACCGGGCAGGGTGACGGCGACGCGGCCGAAGGTGCGGGTGTGGTCGGGGCTGATCGGCATGCGCGGGTCCTTAGCGAGACTCGGATGGGCAGGGAGTCTGAGGGGTGACGGGCGGGCTCCGTCAGCTGGGGACCGTTGGCAGCCGGTTGACCTTACGCGGGGCCTGATCGCGTGCGCGAAAGCCGAAGCTGACGAGGATGACGCGTTCTCCGGGACCGAGGGGCGTCCGGCCGTGTGGTGTGAGTGCTCCGTCGAATACGACTCCCTCTCCCGGTGCGAGGTCGCATTTCAGGTAGCCGTCGGCGTTGATGAAAACGGTACAGCTCACGCCTCCCGCGGTGGGGCGCTCGTGTTGGAGGCACACAATCAGGTTGGCCTCGCCGAAGCCGAACTCGTCAACGTGGAAGTCGAGGAACTGCCCCTCCTCCAGGTAGGCGACGTAGACGCCGGTGTGTGGCTGCTCGACTTCCAGGCCGGTGGACTGCGCTACGACAGCGGCGAGATCTACTTGCCCCGCGAACCGGCCCGCTGCCTCGCTGACGGCCGCGTTCCACTTGCCGTTGTGCAGGTACCCGCCACCGGACAGGGCCTTCTCAGCCTCCTCCGCCATGGCGGCGAGCAGCTCGGCGGGGAACGGCTGATCGCGCAGGTGGCGGGGCCGCACCCGCTGGTGCGTGGTGAGACCGTGTACGGCTTCCCGGAGGGCCGGGAACTCTTCCTCCCACCGGGCTGGCGTCCGGGCCGTGGCGTGGGACTGGAGCCACGCCGTCCACCCCTTGCTCCACTGTGTCGTCTCACTGATCAGCAGTTCGACGCGGTCGAGCGCGGCCTGAGTCGATTCGATCAGCCCGGCGTCGCCCTTGGCGGTCCGCAGCCGCAGCGCTTCCCGTAGGTGGGTGCGCGCCTGGTCGAGGCCGCCTTGTTCCAGGAAGTGCTTGCCGAGGTGCTGGAGTGCGAAGTCGACGAGTTCGGGGTGCTGGTCTTGGGCGGCGTCCAGGGCCTTGTGGTAGAGCGCGCCCGCGGTCTCTGCCCCACCGGCGTAGCGGTACGCGTCGGCGAGGTTGAGTTCGGTGGCGATGACGGCCCGGGAGTTGCCGTTGGCGATGGCCAGGTCGAGGGCCTGCCGCAGGAACGTGCGCGCGTCGCCGTGGTGGCCCAGGCTCAGCAGGCCGATTCCGGTCCACCGGGACAAAAGCCGGGCCCGATCGGCGTCCGTCTCCTCGGGCAGCGTCCGGAGCTCCTCGCGGAGCTTCTCCACAGCGGCGGTCAGCTGGTCGTAGTCGGTGGGGACCATGCGCAGGTCGTCATCTTGTGTGATGAGGTGCTGGAGCACTCGCCTCTCCCTTGTCCGGTGGCTAGAGCTGGTCGGTCTGGTGGCGCAGGTCGGCCAGCAGCTCCCGGCCGTGCACGGTGAAGTGCTCTTCCAGGAGTTCGAGCTGGTCCATGAGGTAGCGGACGGCCGGCATGCCCTCGTCGTAGGCGGCTTGGAAACCCTTTCGCTCGCCCGCGGTCAGGTCGTCGCGGTCGAGTTCGGTCCGGCGGAACCGCAGCAGTTGGTTGTACACGCACGTCGCGTGGAAGGCCCGGTCCACCTCCCAGAACTGGTTTCGGGCGACCCCCTGAGTAGCGCGCCACGCGATCTCGATCTTGGGGGAGGTCTTCGAGGAGTACCCGTCGGCGAAGACCTGGTGCTGGAGGACGTGGAAGCTGACCGACTGGTGGATGCCCTCGTGGAGGATGTTCTCCGCGAGAAAGAAGTGGGACGGCTCGGCGCTGACGGTATTCGGCGGGATGTGGTGCTGTGCCTTCTCGGAGAACACGATGACGTACGGGAGCGCCGGGTCACTGGAGCTGGTCAGCGACGAGTTGCGGATGCCGGGCTTGAGGCCCACCCACAGCAGGCCCCGGACGAACTCCTGCACGCGGGCGAAGGCGTCGGGGTGGGCCGCGGCCAGCCGCTCCAATGCCCGGGTCAGTGCTGCGCGGCGCTCGTCGGTGTGCGCGGTGATCTCGTAGTCCGTCAGGTTGATCTCGTCGGCGATCTGTCCGGGCAACGCGCCGTCGAACCAGTCGAAGCCGGTCCCGGCCACGTGCACGCGCTCACTGCGCAAGGAGCGGGCGTGCTCGGCGTAGGGGATGCCGGACTTCACGAGGCGTTCCATCAGGGCGAACGGGAGGGCCTGTTCGGCGTCGTCCTCGCGCAGACGGATCAGTGCCGGGTCCCTTCGGCCGAGATCGAAGAAGGAGCCGGAGGCTACACGGGTGGCGATGGTGGTCTGCACGGTGAACTCTCCTTGGTCGGGTATGCGGGTGGCGGAGACGGGTACGGGGCGCCCCGGTATGAGCAGCCGAGACGCCCCGCGAAGTCAGTGCATGGCCGAGGTCAGACCGCGGTCCCCTCCGGGGCGAAGTCGCCGTCCGGCACCGAGTGGTCGAGGCGCCGGGTCAGGGATGCGACGGCCGCCGCGGGGGCGAAGTCGCCGTCCGGGACGGAGTGGTCGAGGCGCCGCGTCAGGTCGTTGACCTGAATGTCATGGGACATGGGGATCATTCCTCTCACGAAAATGTCAGCCCCGTACCGGTGCGGTGCGGGGTCATGCTGGTGGTGCTGGTGGTGCAGGGCCCCGCCCGGCCGACTGCCGGGAAGGTTCGGGCGGGGAGTGGTGCACCCTGGCCGTGCCGTGCGCCTGCGAGACATGGACGGGCAGGGAGTATGTGGGCGGCCTACGAGGGCGGTACGTCCGGCGCGGTGGCCGGAGGGGGCGCTGCAACCGGCTCGGCCAGGTCGAGGACGTCCCCGGAGAGGGAGACGGCGGGACCAGCGAGGCCGATGGCGAGGAGGGCGCAGATCATGCCCCAGCCGGGTTCGGGTAAGTGGCTGCGGTCGGTCATCGGGCGTCCGCCTCTCGCAGCGCCTGGTGGTCCGGCACGACCCACTCCCGGCCCCCGCCCTCGGGCCTCAGGAACACGGCTTCGGGGATGACACGGCGGGTGGCGGGGTCCTCGAACTCGCCGATGAACTGGACGATTGCTTCCCGGTCGTCCGCGTCGAGGACACGGGCCCCCTCATACAGCCAGGAGGGGCGCCTGCTCTTTGAACGGCTCACCGCGGGGGATCCTGCTCGCCTCGGCCGGCGGGGAGCTGCATGTCGGCCCGTTTCCTGAACCGCTTCCAGCCGGACGCGCCCCGTATCCGCAGGGCTCGGGAGGGGGCGCCGGGCTGCTCTGGCTCTGGGGTGCGGCTGCTGCTACTGCGGGGCTGGGAGGGCGTGGTCATCGTTGGTGCTCCTCTCCGGCGGAGGGCGCAGCGGGCCGCAGGCGCGACACGGGGGAGGTGGCGGTGCGGCCCGCTGCTAAGGGGGCGAACACCACGGTAGGGAGCGGCGCCAGGCGCCAACAACGCGTTTGCACGCGATTGCAGAATTTCAGCTCAGGGAGTCGATTGCCCTGGAGATCAGGGCCCGTGCCCGTGCTCCGTGCACCGCCAGATCCTTGAACCTGTCGAATGCCTGGACGTACAGGGCGAGTTCGCTGGGCGAGGTGACGGTCACCTGAGCAGACAGGAGTTCCACGTTTGCCTGTACGTCATCGAAGACGTTGAACGTCTCGGTCGGCCACATGCTGCGCTCGGCGGTGAACGGGATGACGCCGAGGGAGACGGCGGGTAGCGACATGGCCGAGAGGAGGTGTCTCAGCTGCTCGGCCATCGTCTCGGCGCTGCCGAGGCGGTAGTACAGGACCCCTTCCTCCACCAGGATCGCGAAGCGGTGGTTCCCGGTGCGGATGATGCGGGAGCGGGCCAGGCGGGCCGTCACGGCATCGGCGACGTCGTCGGGCGTGCGGCGGAAGTCGGCGACGGTGGCGAGCAGGGCGGTTGCGTATGCCTCGGTCTGTAGGACGCCCGGCACGACGCGGGAGGAGTAAGCCCTGAAATGGCGGGTGCGCTCGTAGAGGGGGACCGCGGACTCTTGCAGTCGGCGCAGGCCCGTACGGGTGAGCCTGCGCCACTCGACGTACATGGAGTCGACCGCGCGGCTTGCGGCGATCAGATCCTCGGCCTGGCCGTCCGCGCCGCACGCGGTGCACCACGCCCGGATGTCCTTGTCGGACGGCGCGGTCTTGGCGTTGATGATGCGGGAGGTCTTGGCGCCGTTCCACCCGCACAAGGCCGCCAGCTCCTGCCCTTGGAGGCCGGCGTCCAGCATGATTTCGCGCAGGCGTGCGGCGACCGCGAGACGGGCCGTCTGGGCGCTGGAGGACGGGGAGGCGGACATCGGTGTGCTGTGTGGGTCAGACGGTGTACTGCTCGTGCGGGATGCCACGCTCCCACACCGACTCGAACGCGTCTGCGCAGAGCTTGGCCACGGCGGGCTCTTCGCGCATCTCCGGCCCGGCGGACGCACCGTCACCGGTGAAGTGGTTGAAGCGGACGATCTTGCCGTCGAACAGCCAGAAGTCGTTTCCGGGGAGCGCGATGTCCGACGCTTGACGGCGGGGCAGCCAGCGGACCTGTTCGCCTGCCGCGATGTTGGTGAACGTGCCCGAGTGCTCGAAGCGGATGTACTCGGTGACCGGTTCGGAGACGATGCGCGCGCGACGGATCACCACACCCCGGGCGACGGCTTGAGAGATGAGGTCGAGCCAGGGCCGCCACCACGTCGCACGGTCGTCGGGGTCGAGCCGGACACCGTCCCGCCACGCCGCGAAGGGGCCTTTCTCCTTGTCGACCCCGTAGGAGTCGCGCATCTCCAGGTGTACCGCGGAGTGCTGAGCACCGGCCAGCAGTTCAGAGAAGCCCGGCACGTTCTGCATCGTCTAGCGCCTTCCTGATGATTCCCGCCATCCGGAGCGGGATACGGGTCACGTTCTCGTGGTCGGGGATGCCGACGGCGTGGCCGGGGACCCACTCGGTGCTGCCGATCTTCGTCAGCAGCGCCTCGCCGGGCTTCCAGCCCTGGACCACCAGCTCCTTCTCTTCGTCGTCCACCCACACCATCGGGCTCTCGTCATCGCCGGTGCTGGGGTCTATCCCGACGAACCGTAGCTGCATGGCGATCTCCCCTGTCCAGTGGATTGCGCGTATTTGCGTGTGAGGTTGGTCGAGGGCTGCGAGAGCGTCAAGGGTGTGAACCGGCCAGGGTCCGCGGCACCGGCTAATGCCTGCCCCGCGGAGGCTGGAAACGAAGAAGGCCCTCGCCCGCTGTGGGCGAGGGCCTGGTGCTCGTTCAGCTCGCATAGCCCCAGCGGGCGCGTCCGTCCTTGCCCATGAAGCACTTCGCGGGCCTGCCGTCGCTGGTGATGGCGCGGGCGCCGACGGGGGAGCAGAAGCGGCCGAAGCCGACTCCGGTCTGGCCACCCCCGCCAGAACTGGAGGAGCCACCCGAGGAGCTGCTGGAGTCGTCATCGTTGCTCGGCGGAGTCGGGTCTGGGTGCAGCTTGGTGTACTCCGCTGCTGGGCACCCCGTCCCAGGCGCCACGACCTTGAGGTACGCGGTTGTCGTCTTGGGGTACTGGATCTCCTTGCCCTCTTCCGGTTCCTGGAAGCAGACGGTCCAGTCGTCCACTGTGGCGGGGAGGGTGACGTCGGTGTACGCGCTCTGGGGCTCGATCTTCTGAAGGCTGATCGGCTTGAGGGCCTCGGACGCCTTGACGAAGGTCAGGCCGACGACCTTCGGCATCTTCGGATAGGGAATCGGCTCGCCGTCCTTGGCCGGGCACGGCCACTCATTGCGCACGACACCGAAGTCGAGCGTGGCCATCTTCCCCACGGGGTTCGCTGCGGGGGCCTGAAAGCAGACTTTCCAGTTGCCGTCGTCCCACTGGCCGGCGTTGCCAGGGCTCGCGTCGTGGGAGATCGAGTTGTAACCGGCGGCGTAGGCGTCGGTCTTCGCCTGCTTGAGGTTCTGGCCGACGTAGCTGGGCGGTTCGGTCGGGCTCGGGGATGTCGCGGGCGTGGCTGCGGCAGCCTTTGGCTTCGCGGCAGTCTCAGTCTTCTTCGGTGGATCGCCGAGGAAGGGCGTCAGGAACCATAGGCCGGCGAGTACGGTCGCGATGATTTTCTTCGTCTGGTTCCACTGACTCAGCCAGGCGAGGGCGATACCTGCGGGCGGTATGACGATCAGCGCGGAAATGATCAGTGCCGGGTGCTGCCACCAGCGCCGTACAGGCGCGTGCGGGTAAGGGTACGGCGGCGGATAGGTCACGTGGCGTCCTTCTGGCAATACGTGATGGGGGCCCGGCGAGCGTACAGAAGATTGAATCTCGTACCGATCGGTACGCAGGATGAGCCGTAGAAACAGCGAAACCCCCCGCCAGCTGTGTGCGAGGGGTTTCGTCGCGTGTGGGCTCAGGGGCGCTTGAAGACGTCGTGCGTACCGACCCGGCGCCACTTCACGTGCACCTCGCCGGGGACCTGCTCGGGGCCGTACTCGAAGGTGGCCCGGGAGTCGGCGCCGAAGCTCATCTCCCAGATGCCGTCATGGCCCTGCATCTTCTTCACGCGCAGGCTCGCCCGGAAGCCATTCCCCGCCTTGAGGTCGGCGACGAACAGCACGATGGCGGTTTCGAAGGCCGCACGCTGAGCAGGGGTGAGCTTTTTCAGGTCCAGGCCGAAGGCGCTGAGCCACTCGTACGTAGGCAAGTGCTCAGATGTCCCCTCGGCTCATCCCAGCGTCTGTCAGCAGCTCTTCCAGGGTCCGCCCGGACTCGCCCGCGATCATCGAAAGGAAGTCCTCGCCCGATACCGGCCCGCTGGTCATGCCCGCGGCCTTCTGCCGGTCCGCCTCAGCTTCCATCGCGTCCCAGTCCACGGGCTCCTCCGGCTCCTCTATCGGAACCAGGGCGTACACCTGCCCCTCGATACGGGCCAGCGACTCGTACGCGAGATCGGTCACGGCGCATGCTTCGGCCCGGTACGAGACGGGAGGCCGCAGGCGCGGGAGGGCCAGGGGCGGGAGCGGGATCCGGCGGGGGAGCGACGTCTCCAGCGCGCTCACAGCCTCCACCAGGAGGAGACGTGCGTGCGCGCGGGCCGGGGAGGCGGCATCCGCGAGGAGACGGGCGAGGGGGAGCAGGTCGTGGCGCTCGGCGGCCAAGGCAGCAGCGCGGGGCAGACGCACGGTGACTTCCACCGCATCCTCGTCCTCGGGTACCAGGTCGATGGTGTCGCTCATGGTGCTCCTCTCCACTACCTCACAGTACGGTGCTGGGCCTCTCTCGGCGAGAAAATCCCGCCGGTGGGTGCCGGCGACAGTCACCAGCCCGCCTCTCCGTACGCCATCCCGTAGGGCGAGCAGTCGTCACAGCCCTCGCACTCGTCGTCTCCGCAGTCGCCGGGCTCGTCGTCCTCGTCCTGCCGGTACTCGCTGTGGCGCCAGCCGGAGCACTCGGTGGAGCAGCCGCAGCCGGGCCCGCACTCTGGGCACAGCATTCCGAAGGTCCAGCCGCAGCGGGTGCACATCAGGTCGTGGGGCTCGGTGCCGCCACCCTCGGGACGTACCGGGGAGGTCTCGATCTCAACCTCGGTCATGTGGATCTCCTCATTCCAATTTTCTCGAGAATTTCGTTCGAATCTGAACTAGACCCGGGTCGTGCCCATGCGTGCCGTCGCGGCCCCGGCCTTTTTCAGCAGGGGCAAAATGTCGTCGGTCAGGTCCACCTCGGCGGCCGTCAGGTTCTCCTCGGCGGTGAGGACCGCGGGGCGCGGGTCACTCCCGTCGTCCATGCGAATGGATCCCTCCCTGTGGTGGCGCTGGAGGGCGCCGCTGGTCTGCTCCAGGGCTTGCGGGATGCGGTGGACGATCGTGATGAGCGACTGCACGACATCGGAGACGTCCGGCGGGCCGGCCAGGGCGGTCGTCCGGAGGGTGGCCAGGTTGAATTTGCGGATCGACTCGGCGGCGTCGCGGAGGTGCTCCACGGGGGGCTTCTCGGGCAGGACGTCCTCTCGGGTAACGCGAAACCCCCGGCCCAGGGCGGGCGCGGGGGTGGCGGCCGGTCGGGCCTCCGCGACCCCTCAGCCAGGGCTGAGGAGCACGGCCAGGAGACCGGTCAGGGGTGGCTATGCAGCCTCTCCCCCGGAGAGGGGGGCGGGGTGGTTCCTGCGGTACCCGGTACGCCCTGACCTGCGGGAACCGCCGGTACCTGAGGTCAGGGGGCCGAATGGGGGAGGGGCTAGGACTCCCCCGTCTTCTGGGTCAGGTCGGGGACCAGGTGGACGGGGAGTTGGGGTAGCCGCTTGAGTGCCGCGGTCAGGTCCGTGTACTGGACGCCGAGGGCCTTCACGCCGTCCACGCTGATCTTCTTCACGGGGATGTCCGCGGACCGCAGGACGGCGGGGAACGCGTCGGGGGTCCTGTCCAGAAACAGGCCGGACGCCTGGAGTCTTTGGAGGAGATCCCCGGCGAGGACGCCCCCTTTGCGCTCCAGGTGCGCCGCGGCCACCGCATGCTCCACGAACAGGCGGAGGGTCTGCCTCCAGGCCCCGAGGTCGGC
The DNA here is from genome assembly GCF_026340675.1 of Streptomyces sp. NBC_01264. Classification (NCBI taxonomy): domain Bacteria; kingdom Bacillati; phylum Actinomycetota; class Actinomycetes; order Kitasatosporales; family Streptomycetaceae; genus Streptomyces; species Streptomyces sp. NBC_01264. The sequence continues at coordinate 2,127,931 of NZ_JAPEOX010000002.1, read as the reverse complement.
AGTTTCGATCTCCTCCACTGGCTCCTCCTCGTCTTCGGTGGGCTCCAGGGCAAGCCGGGCAGTGTCCGCGAGGAGTTCGGCGGGGACCGGCCGCACGGTCCGCTCGAAGGGGCGGTTCCCGCGGATGCAGCAGGCCGCCACCGCGCCCCCCGTCGACAGCAGGAACACGATTCCGTCGAGCATCCACGACCCGACCACGACCCCCGTCAAGGGCACCGCCAACAACGCGCAGCGGGCAGCCGCAATGCGGTGGCGCCGATGCCGTATCTGACCCGGGTCAACGTCGCGGATCTCGAAGTCGCCCAGGGCCACGAGGGCGAGTTCGTGACGGCGGGCCGTGTGCTCGGCAGCGTCCAGGTCGCTTTGGGCCGCGGGGACCAGGCCCCCGTCTTCGGCGGCGATCCTGCGCAGCTTGGTCGCCTTGCGGTGTGCACGCCGGGCTTCCCGCTGGTGTTCTTCCACTGCCTCGGTGTGCTTGTCGGCGCGGGCCTTGACGATGCGCCGCAGGAGTTCCTCCTCCGAAATCGTGTGGCCGCCGGCCCAGTGGGCGAGAGCGACCGCAAAGTGCCCGGCCCCGTTGGCGGTGCGCGAGATCAGCGGTGCGGGCCTGTTCAGGGTCTCGTCGCTCATCAGCCGATCAGTCCTTCGCCCACCCAGGTCATCAGCGGGACGCCGATCATCGACGCGAGGCCGCCGAGGGAGGAGGCGATGCCCCAGGTCGAGCCGGTCAGGGCGCCGGAGATCGCCAGCGCGCGCTCCCCCCAGCCCTTTGCGAACCAGATAAAGAGTCCGAGCAGGATCACCAGCGTGAACGCGATCCACGAACCGGAGTAGCCGAGCACCTCGCCGGTGGATAGCTCGACCGCCCCGGCACCTTCCTGCCCGATGGCGACGCTGCCGATCTCCTGGCCCAGCTTGTTGCCGCTGCCGGTGAACGCACCGGACACGTTGCCGACGATGCCGCCAATGACCGCCGAGGACAGCACCATAACCAGGAAGGACGAGGCCCAGGGAAGCCAGAACCGGCGGTTCTTCAGCACCGTGAAGGTGCGGCCGTTGGCGTAGAAAATGATGGCCCCGGTGATGACCATCAGGCAGAAACCGAAGGCGGCGCCGGCCCGGGTGACGACGTGGGTGATCTCGATCAGATCCATGGTCAGGCCCCCACAATCCACGCGGAGATCAGGTGACGGGTCGGGGCGGCGAGGAGCGTTCCGCCCACCGCGGCGAACAGCAGGACGGCACTGGACCACCTGCGCATCCGGCTGCCGGTCGCCATACCGATAGCGCACACCATCGACACCCAGAAGGCGATGGCGAACGCGGTGTCCACGCTCCGCGCGGCGGCCACGGGCGCGGCGACCCGCTCGGCCCAGACCACGGCCCCGAAGAGACCGACGGACACGACACCTGCCGAACGGACGGGGCGAAGCGCGCGGATCGACCGCTTCACCCGGGCCCAGTCCACGGCGTGGTGGGCGTCGGGGGGGCAGGACGGGAATCGGGTCCCGTCCATGGTGGGGCTCTATGTACGTCATGCTTGGTCTGTCCCTTCTGGGGCGGGCCCGGCCGCAGAGAAACGCCTGCGAAGTGAAGCTCTGCGGCCGGGCGGTTGCGTGTTCGGGTCAGGCGGTGGTCGGAGCCGGGAACGCCTTCAGGGCCTCCCGCAGCTTCCGCGTGGTGGTGTTGTGCTTGGTCACGAAGTCGGCCGCGGTGAGCGGTTCGGCGTCGGTGCGGGACCGGGACCAGGCCGCGGACAGTTCTCGCTTCTCGTGTTCCGCGTACGCGGCCCGCATCTCGTTGCCGAAGGTGAGCGCGGTGGATACGCGGGTGTCCTGGCGGGGCGGAGCGACGGAGCCGGACGGGGCCGAAGCCACCTGCTGCAATGTCGACTCGTCGGCATCGTCACTTCGGCCCTGACCTTCCGGCCCGGTTGCAGGTTCTCCCGCAGGTTCTTCGGCCTGTCCGGTGTCGGCCTGTCCGGTGTCCTCGCAGTCGTCCAGGCCCTCCTTCTCGGGGTCTTCGTACGAGACGCGGGCGGTGACCTCCTCCCGGCCCCGTCCGGCCTTGTCCTCGGCCAGGACCGGCACCCGCCAGGCCGCGACCTCCAGGGCGGCCACCGCGTGCTCCTCGAACCCCGGGGGGAGTTCCGCAGGAAAGTCGGGGACTGGGGCCACTGCCACCGGGCGCCACTGAATCGAGATCCCCGCGGCGGCGAGGCCGGCGGGTGCGGTGTCGGCGAGCGGTACACCGACCCTGGCCAGGCGGAGCGGGAGCAGCGCCCCCACCGGCGCCTTGTGGCGCCAAGCTCGGCCGTACTTCGCGGCGAGGCGGGCCTGATAGATCAGGCGGTCCTGCTCCATGTCGACGGCCTGTTCGTAGGAGCGCAGTTCCCACAGCTTCATCCGGCGCCACAGCTTGAACGTGGGGACCGGGGAGAGCAGCCACCGCGTGAAGCGGACCCCGTCCATGTCGCGGTCGGCGGTGATGTCGGCGATCCGGCCGACGCCGTGCCGGGCGGCCTCCACGGTGACCACGAAGAGGAGCGGGATCACGGCATGCATGCCGACACCGAGCGGGTCGGGCCAGGCCGCGGCCCCGTTGAACGCGATTGTCGCCGCGGTCAGCAACCACGCCGTCTGGCGCAGTAGCGGGAACGGAATCCGGATCCACGACAGCAACAAGTCGAGCGCCAGGAGGACGATGATCCCCGCGTCGATCCCGATCGGGAAGAACAGCGCGAAGGTCCCGAACCCCTTCTTCGCCGCGAGTGCGCGGACTGCCCCGTACGAGCCCGCGAAGCCGATACCGGCGATGACGACGGCGCCGACGGCGACGACGCCCACGAGAACCTGCTGGGCCCTCGTCATTTCTGGACGGACCGTCACCGGACCTTCCTTTCGGTGGTGCTGGGGCCGCCAAGTCGTAGGCGTCCGTGGATCTGGTGGTGCTGGCGGAGTTGCTGGATTCGGCGGCGGATGACCGTCAAGCGGATGGCGTCGGCGAGGCGCCGGTGATCGTTCACGAGCCGGTCCCAACGTGCAGGGCCAGCCAGACCACGAAGAGGACGACGACGAGATTTACGAGGACCGAGCCGCAGCCGGCCTTGTCGTCGGGGTTCACGACTCCCCCCGGAAGAACTGGACGGTGATGTCGTGGTGCAGCCGCCCGGCGGCGCGCTGCCGCTCTCGCGCTTCCTTGAGCTGCGCGGTGTGCTGCTTCTGGGCCGGGGTGATGTCGCGCGGGAGGGCCTGCGGGATGTGCTCCAGGCCGATCTCCAGCTGACCGATCACGCCGCGGACGCGGGACCGGCGGCTCATCGGGTCCACCCCCGCACGATGCGCTCGGCGGCGGCCTTCGTCCTGGGGCTGGTGCGATCCACGGGCGGGACCGCGGGTACGGTTCGGTTCACGACGTGCTCCTGTGTGGCAGGGGTGTCTGTCGGAGCCCCCGATCCCGCTGTTAGCGCAGCGGCCGGGGGCGTTTTCGTTGTCGTGCGTGGGCGGGGACGGTGTTGCTCCGTCGCCTGTTGAAGCGCCCCACTGGGGCCGCCCTTGGCATCTCCGGCCCGCCTGCCCGCCGTGTGCAGCGAGTGGTTCGAGGCCAGTCAGCCGATTTAGTTCTCAAAGAACGGCCGACCTTCGGGACTCCCTCACGCCGAGGCCATCCGGAGCTGTCCGAGTCGGTACGTTTTGTGCGATAAGTCCTCTAGGTTCAACTCCGGCCACTGCTCCCGGTGTTAGTCCTGCGGTGTTGCTCGGGTAGAGCCTGCACTCAAAATGTCGGTTGAGTCAACCGACTCAACCATTTCGGTTGAGTCGCCCAACCCGTACGATGCGGCGCATGTGGAAAATGACCTCGAACGACGTACGGGTGCACTGGGCGAAGGTCGTTCGGTACGTCCGCGACTTCAACGGCGTCGTGATCGCGCGGCAGTACAAGACCGAGACCGTCGCTGTCGTGCCCGTTGACTGGTACCGGCTGGCAGTCGAAGCGATCGGGGAGCCCAAGCTGGTCGCCGAGGTCGAGCAGCCGGAGGCGAAGCCCACGTCGGCCACCGAGTAGCGAAGTTCTTCACGGGCCCCGGCTACTGCCCTGCGGCGGCCGGGGCTTCACCATGTCCCCGCCGACTGCCACGCGGGTGAACAGCGGTGGCTGCGTCTTGGAGGCGTGGCCCCAGCCGCCGCAGCGGCACACGCACGGGGACGTCGGGTCGGCCTCGGCGCACGCCGAGCTCGCACAGGGCTCCGGGGTCACTGCGACCACCCGCCCAGGTCCACCAGGCGCTCGGCCTCGGTGGGCTCACGGATCAGCAGCGGGGCGGGGTCGTAGGCCACTGCCCCGGCGTTGTCCAGGCGGCGGACCTCGTAGTGCGACGGGGCACCCACCCGGCGGCCTTCGGCAGCGGCCACCTCCCGCTTCCGGCGCAGGCTGGCGACGAACTCGGCACCCTCCGCTGTGTCCTCGGGGTCGGGCTCGTCCAGGCCGGGGGCCTGAAGGAAGTCCGACCGGGCCGGAAGGTTCCGCGCGGCCACGCACAGCTCACAGGGGTTCGACATCGCGGGGTGCACCGTGCATTTCGCGGAAATCACCGGCAGCTCCTGGCGGTCACCGAAGCCGACAACGGGGGCGTGCTGGGCCCAGGTCCCGAGGTAAGCGCGGACGTGATGGGCGGGCTGTTTCCCGGCCGCCACAGCGGCGGCGGTCGTCTTCGAGGCGATCCAAGCCATCTGCTCGGCTCCGAGGTCGTCCAGCAGCTCCAGGACCATGCCGGTCTCGATGGAGTCCATGCCGTGCCAGCGAACGGCGATCTTGGCGCGGGACAGCTCGCGGCGCAGCTCCTGCAACCGGGGGTCGATCTGCGGGCGGGGCGGCATCGGACGCTCCCGGCGCTTCACCGGCCGCGCAGCGGGCCGGGTTCCTCGGGCCAGCTTCACCGAGGGCTCCACCGGCTCCTCCGCCTGCTCCACCGATCCACCCCCGCCCGCGTTGCATTGCGGGGTCTCGTGCGCGCGGGTTTCGCGTGTGCGGGCGTATGCCCGCGTAGTAGAGCAACCCGTTTCCGCAGGTGGGAGAGCGGATGATTTCTCATCCGGCACCTGGTGATTTCTCATCCGGGTCCAAGGAGCCGAAGAAATGATCCCGGGGGTGGGACGGTTCTGCGCGCGTTCGGCGCGGGCAGAGGGCGTGGCGTGGTCGGTGTGGGTGAAGAACTCACGGTCTCCGCCGGCCACCTGGCGGTAGGCAACGTGGATCTCGCGGTCTTCGTGCAGAACGATCAGGTTCACGCCGCCGGGCGCCTCGGTGATGGTGGCCCAACCCAGGTTGTGGGCCTTGTGGCCCCAAGACTTAACCCACTGACGGTCACGGCCGCACTGCTCGGCCAGCTCGCGCCAGGAAATTTCGACGGCGTTGGTGCGCTTGCTGATGCGGTGGACGTACATCCACCAGGTGCGTACGGCGTCGGCGGCCCGCTGATCGAATACGAGGGCGTCGGGCACGGGGGTGAAGAGGTACTCCACGGGGCCGCGAGGGCTGCGGCGGGGGGCCGGGCTGGTCACGGCGGGCGTGGCAGATGCGACAGCGCGAAACGGGCGATCGGCTCGCGTTTCGGTGTCCGGGCATGGCAAACTAAGCGTGTTCACGGGTATCTCCGTGGGCAGCGACGCGAGCCCCTGCAAGGGCAGACGACGCGAGGTGGAGGCCGCTTCACCGCAGAAGGACCCCAGCTTCTTGGAATGGGACGGTGGTACCCGTCCCTGGATGCTGGGGTCCTTTCGCGTTGTCCGGGCCCTTGAAGTTTTTGGATTCGGTGCCGGCCGGGTTGAACGGTTCGGCACCGGGCGGTTGCACACCGGCTCCCTCGCGGGGGGCGTGATGTTCGACCGCGAGCGCCACCGTAGCACCACCGTGTGTAGCGGCAAACGATTCGTCAGCAACAGCAACCCAAGCTGTGGCCTGGACATTTACGGAGAAAATAGGAAGCCCCCGCCACTCTCCGTGAGGAGTGACGGGGGCTCGGATCTAGCTGACGGTATTTCAGTGTTCGATTCCTGCGCTGCACATCGGCTGCACAAGGCGTCGGAAACGACGGGAAGGCGCCGGAAGGCGTGGAGGGGTATTTCCGCAGGTCGGCCCGGGGATTGGCTGGACATCAGGCCAGGTCCGAATTTTACGGGTTCGTCCTGATTCCTAGATGTCGCGGAAGATCTCGATCTGCGCGCCCACCGAGTTGAGGCGCTCCGCCAGTTCCTCGTAGCCGCGGTTGATGACGTAGACGTTGCGCAGGACCGAGGTGCCCTCGGCCGCCATCATCGCCAGCAGGACCACCACCGCCGGACGCAGGGCCGGCGGGCACATCATCTCCGCCGCGCGCCAGCGGGTGGGGCCCTCGACCAGGACGCGGTGGGGGTCCAGGAGTTGGAGGCGGCCGCCGAGGCGGTTGAGGTCCGTGAGGTAGATGGCGCGGTTGTCGTACACCCAGTCGTGGATCAGGGTCTGGCCCTGGGCCACGGCCGCGATGGCGGCGAAGAAGGGGACGTTGTCGATGTTCAGCCCGGGGAAGGGCATCGGGTGGATCTTGTCGATCGGCGCTTCGAGCTTCGACGGGCGGACGGTGAGGTCCACCAGGCGGGTGCGGCCGTTGTCGGCGGTGTACTCGGGGGAGCGGTCGTGGTCGAGGCCCATCTCCTCCAGGACCGCGAGCTCGATCTCCATGAACTCGATCGGGACCCGGCGGATGGTGAGTTCGGACTCCGTGACCACGGCCGCGGCCAGCAGGCTCATCGCCTCGACCGGGTCCTCCGAGGGGGAGTAGTCCACGTCCACGTCGATGTTCGGGACGCCGTGGACGGTGAGGGTCGTGGTGCCGACGCCGTCGACCCGGACGCCGAGCGCCTCCAGGAAGAAGCACAGGTCCTGGACCATGTAGTTGGAGGAGGCGTTGCGGATGACGGTGGTGCCGTCGTGCCGGGCGGCGGCGAGCAGCGCGTTCTCGGTGACCGTGTCCCCGCGCTCGGTCAGCACGATCGGGCGGTCGGGGGAGATCCCGGCCTCGACCTGGGCGTGGTAGATGCCCTCGGTCGCGGTGATGTCCAGGCCGAAGCGGCGCAGGGCGATCATGTGCGGCTCGATGGTGCGGGTGCCGAGGTCGCAGCCGCCGGCGTAGGGCAGCTTGAAGTGGTCCATCCGGTGGAGCAGGGGGCCCAGGAACATGATGATGCTGCGGGTGCGGCGGGCCGCGTCCGCGTCCATGGCGTCCATGTCGAGGCGGGCCGGAGGTACGAGTTCCAGGTCGACGCCGTCGTTGATCCAGCGGGTGCGGACGCCGATGGAGTTCAGGACCTCCAGGAGGCGGTAGACCTCCTCGATGCGGGCGACCCGGCGAAGGACGGTACGGCCCTTGTTGAGCAGCGAGGCGCACAGCAGGGCCACGCACGCGTTCTTGCTCGTCTTGACGTCGATCGCGCCGGACAGCCGGCGGCCGCCGACCACGCGCAGGTGCATCGGACCGGCGTAGCCCAGGGAGACGATTTCGCTGTCGAGGGCTTCCCCGATGCGGGCGATCATCTCAAGGCTGATGTTCTGGTTGCCGCGCTCGATCCGGTTCACGGCGCTCTGGCTGGTGCCCAGGGCGTCCGCGAGTTGACTCTGTGTCCAGCCCCGGTGCTGCCGGGCATCACGGATGAGCTTGCCGATGCGTACGAGGTAGTCGTCTGCCATGGGTGCACCGTATCTCAGATATGAGATGTCGATCGAGTTGGGTGTGGCAGACGGGTGGCGGCGTGGCGCCGACGGGTGTTACCGGTCGTCAGTTCCCATGGTGGGGCCGCCGGGTGCGTGGTGCGCGACGAGCCGGCCGAGCAGTGCGACGAGCTGCTCGCGCTCCTTTGCGGACAAAGGGGACAGAAGCTCCTCCTGGGCCGTGGCGAGCAGTTGCTCCAGCTTGCGCAGCCGGCGCCGTCCGGCGGCCGTGAGGGTGATGACGTTGCGCCGCCGGTCGGCGGGGTCGGGGGTCCGCTCGACCAGCTCGCGCGCGGCGAGTTCGTTGATGACGGCGACCAGGTCGCTGCGGTGAATGTCGGTGCGGCCGCTCAGGGCCGCCTGGCTCGCGGGTCCGAACTCGTCCAGGGCGACCAGGGTGGCGTAATGCCATTTGTGTGCGTCTGCCCCGTTCAGTCCCTCGGTGACGAGCCGCGTGGCGTGCGTCGAGGCCTGTGAGAGCAGCCGGCTGGGCAGTTCGCGCAGTCGCGCCGGGAGGGCGGAGGCGCCCCGATCCTCTTCCGTGGTCATGCCGGGATCGTACCCCTTGCGTTCGGGTCACTAACGATTTAAGTTCGTTGGTGTCACAAACGTTAGTGACCCCAATGAATGCGACCAGGAAGGGACGGTCCCCATGCCCGTCATCGACGTACTCGACTCGACCATGTACTACGAGGAGCTCGGAGCCCCCGGCAGTGCCCCCGACGGCGGCGTCCCCTTCGTCTTCCTGCACGGCAACCCGACCTCCTCCCACCTGTGGCGGGGCGTACTGCCCCGGATCGGGGGCGGGGTCCGTGTCCTGGCCCCCGACCTGATCGGGATGGGCCGCTCCGGCAAGCCCGGCGGGGAGTACCGCTTCGCCGACCACGTCCGCTACCTCGACGCCTGGTTCGAGGCCTTGGGGATCGGGGAGGCCGTCCTCGTGGGCCAGGACTGGGGCGGCGCGCTCGCCTTCGACCGGGCCGCCCGGCACCCGGGGACGGTCCGCGGGCTCGCCTTCATGGAGACGATCCTGCGGCCGATGACCTGGGAGGAGTACCCGCCCGCCGCCCGCGTCCGGTTCGAGGCGATCCGTACCCCGGGGGTGGGGGAGGAGATGATCCTGGAGCGGAACCTCTTCATCGAGGACAGCATCGGCAAGACGGTGCTGAACCCGCTGAGCGAGGCGGACCACACCGTCTACGCCGCCCCCTACCCCACCCCCGGGAGCCGGGTCCCCCTGCTCCGGTTCGCCCGCTCCCTGCCGATCGGCGGCGAACCGGCGGACGTGGTCGCCCGGGTCGAGGCGTACGACGCCTGGCTGGCCGCCAGCCCCCAGGTGCCCAAGCTCCTGCTCCACTTCGACGGCTCGCCCGCCCTGATGGTCGGCCCCGAGCTGGTGGCGTGGAGCGAGGAGAACATCTCCGCGCTGGAGACCGAGTACTGCGGCGCCGCCGCCCACCTCTGCCCGGAGGACCGGCCCGGGGAGATCGCCGCCGCCGTCACGGCCTGGGCCGCACGCCACGGCCTCGCGGGCTGAGCGGGGGCGGACCGGTGTGGCGGCGGCACGGGGCGGCGGCACCCTGGTGCGGGGGCTCCTCCCCGGAACCCCCGCACCCCTCAGTGCCCGCAGGCGTGGTGCCGGCCCTTGCCGCCGCCGCCGTGGACCGAGGCGTACGAGGCCGGGCGTGCGCCCGCCGCCGCCGCGCGGGCCAGTCGGGCCGAAGCCGCCCGGCCCGACGCCGAATCCGCCTCGTGCACGACGCGGCCGCCGACCAGGGTCATCCGTACGCCCGTCCCGCTGATGTCGGCCACCGGACAGCGCGTCACGTCCCGGTCCAGGAGCACCAGGTCCGCCGCCTTGCCCGCCTCCACGGTGCCGGTCAGCTGCTCCTGGCGGAGCTGCCACGCCGTCCCCGAGGTGTGCATGCGCAGGGTGGTGTCCCGGCTCAGCGCCTCCTGCTCCCGGTACAGCTCGCCGGCCCCTTCCGCGCCCTGCCGGTCGATCGCCGTGCGGAGCTGGTTCCACACCTGGAGGGCGTCCACCGGCCAGTCCGAACCACCCGTCAGCCGTGCCCCCGCCTTCTCCAGGCTGCGCGCCGGGTACAGCCACCGGTGCCGCTCGGGCCCGATGTAGGGGAGCAGCGCCTCCACGGTCCAGGTGTCCCGCGCGGCCCACTGGAGCTGCATGCACGCCGCGACCCCGAGCTGCGCGAAGCGCCGCAGGTCGGCCGGGTCCACGATCTGCAGGTGCGCCACCGCGTTGCGGGCGTCCCGCTGCCCCGTGACCCGCCGGGCGTACGCGTATCCGTCCAAAGCGGTACGTACCGCCCGGTCTCCGAGCCCGTGGGCGTGCATCTGCCAGCCCGCCCGGTTGAAGGCGGCGCTGAGCCGCCCGTAGTCCGCCGCCGAGGTGTAGAGCTCGCCCCGGTTCGCGGTGGGCCTGCCGTTCCCGTCGAGGTACGGCTCCAGCAGGGCGGCGGTCTGCGCCGGGTACTCGATGACCCCGTCCAGGAACACCTTGATCATCCCGAACCGGAGCCCCCGCACGCCCCCGAACTCCTTGCGCAGGCCCCGCGCGTACGCCAGCGAGCCCGCCGGGTCCTTGGCCTGGTCCGCCTCCAGCCGGATCGCGGGGACGATCCGCTGCGGCAGCTTCCCCGCCGCGGAGAGCGCCTGGTACAGCTCCAGTTCGTGCCGCCCCACCAGGGCGTCCATCATCGTGGTGACCCCGGACGCGGCGGCCGTCCCCAGCACCTCGGCGCAGGCCGCGACCAGTTCGGCGCGGGTGTGCTCGGGTATCAGCCGCCGCACCAGCCCCTGGGCGTCGTCCTTGAGGACGCCGGTCGGCTTCCCGTCGGCGCCCTTGACCACCTTGCCGCCGACCGGGTCGGGCGTGGCCGCCGTGATCCCGGCGATGTCCAGGGCCCGCTGGTTGGCCCACAGGTTGTGCCCGTCGCCGCCGATCAGGACGACCGGACGCCGGGTCGGGAGCCTGTCCAGCACCGAGTGGTGCGGAGCGGTGCCCGTGGGGAGCAGCCCGACCGGGTTCCAGTCCTCCACCACCAGCCAGCCGTCGGGCTCGGCGCCCGCGCCGCCGGTGTCGGCGAGGAAGCCGGTCAGGATCTCCAGGAGCTCGGCCGCGGTGGTCTCCGCGCTCTCCAACGAGGGGGACAGCGAGCGCTCGCCGGCTCCGAGCGGGTGGACGTGGCCGTCGTGGATCCCGCTCATCACGGTGGTGCCGCGGGCGTCGACCACCTCGGTGTCCCGGCCCACGTACCGGCGCAGCGCCGCGTCGGTCCCGGTGGCCAGGATCTTCCCGTCCCGGCCGACCGCGACGGCCCGTACGGGCCCCCGGTGGCCGGGCCCGGTGACCCCGGTGAACACCGAGGCGTTGCGGACGACCAGCGCGGCCGAGTTCCGCCCGCCGCCGTGCGGGGCGGGGGTGGCCGCGGCGGGCCCCGCGCCCAGCAGACCCGCGGCGCCGGCGGCTCCGGCGGCCGCGAGGAGCCCCCGGCGCGACAGGGGCGACGGCGAGGTCGGCGAAGACGGCGAGGACTGGGGCCGGGGGGAAGGAGAAGACTGCATGCACACTCCAAACGTTGGCGTGGCCAGGACGCTGTTTGATTAACGCCTTAACCAGAAGCCGCCTCCGCCGACGAAATCCGTACGATGGCGCCGTGCCCGCCCCCCTTCGCGCATCCGGACACGTCCCGATGCCCCCGCCCGCGCCGGTCCCCGGGCCGACCCTCGCCGACATCGCCCGGGCCGCCGAGGTCTCCACCGCGACCGTCTCCCACGCGCTCAACGGCACCGGCCGCCTCGGCGAGTCCACCCGCCGCCGGGTCCGCGAGGTCGCCGGGGCCCTCGGCTACGGGGCCCGGCGCGGCCCGCACAACCGCAGCCTGGGCATCGCGGTGACCACGTACGCCGGCTTCGCCTGGGACTTCGCGCGGATCGCCTACTACGCCCGGCTGCTCATCGCGGCCACCTCGGCGGCGCACGCCCACGGCTACGCCCTGACCACGCTGCCCGCCGACCGCGGAGCCGAGCCGCTGTGGCACACCCTGGCGGTGGACGGGATGCTGCTGCTGGACAGTCCGGCCGACGACCCGGTGCTGCGCGCGCTGCGGGCGCGGGGGCTGCCGGTGGTCTTCGACGGGCCCCCGGCCGATCCGCGGCCGGACGACGTATGGGTGGACAACGACCACACCGCCACCGCCCGCGAGGTACTGGACCACCTGGCGGCCTCCGGCGCCCGGCGGATCGCGCTGCACGCGGGCTACGGCCGGGAGTTCTACACCGGGGCGGTCACGTCAGCCTATGAACACTGGTGCGCCGAACGGGGCCGGGAGCCGCTCGTGATCCCCTTCGACCCCCATGACGACGCCGGGCACGCCTTCGACGCAGCCTTCGCGGGACCGGACCGACCGGATCGGCAGGACCGACCGGATCGGCAGGACCGACCGGATCGGCAGGACCGACCGGATCGGCAGGACCGACCGGATCGGCAGGACCGGCACGAGCGACCGGACCGCCCCGACGCCGTCTACTGCGTATACGACCCGGGAGGCAGGCAGGTGCTGGCCGCCGCCGCGCGCCACGGCATCGGCATCCCCGGCGCCGGACCGGCGGCGGGAGGCCTCCTCCTGGTCTGCGCCAGCGAGGATCCGGCGTACGCCGAGAACGAACCCGCCGTGACCACCGTCACCTTCGATCCGGAGCGGATCGCCGAAACGGCGGTTTCGTCCCTGGTCAAGCTGATCGAATCCGGACATGCGGAATCCCCCGGGCGGCGGGTCGTCCCGGCGGGCCTGAGGGTGCGTGCCTCGTCCCGCGGCCCCGGCATGTACTAGAGTTATCTCGACATCGAGATATCTGCCCCGGACGTGCCGCAGCCGCCCCGCTGGTAAGGGTTACCTAACTTAGCCTCACCTTAGCGGAAAGGCCAGAGTGCCTCGCGGCAGGATTGCGGCAATACGCGCGAATTCATGCATGAAGGAGACTGTCGTGTCGGCGAACAGCTTCGACGCCCGCAGCACGCTGCAGGTGGGCGACGAGTCGTACGAGATCTTCAAGCTGGACAAGGTCGAGGGCTCCGCCCGCCTTCCCTACAGCCTGAAGGTCCTGCTGGAGAACCTGCTCCGTACCGAGGACGGCGCGAACATCACCGCCGACCACATCCGGTCGCTCGGAAACTGGGACTCGCAGGCCCAGCCCAGCGAGGAGATCCAGTTCACGCCGGCCCGCGTGATCATGCAGGACTTCACCGGCGTCCCCTGCGTCGTGGACCTCGCCACCATGCGCGAGGCCGTGAAGGCCCTCGGTGGCGACCCGGCCAAGATCAACCCGCTCTCGCCCGCCGAGATGGTCATCGACCACTCGGTCATCGCCGACAAGTTCGGCACGGCCGACGCGTTCGCCCAGAACGTCGAGCTGGAGTACGGCCGCAACAAGGAGCGCTACCAGTTCCTGCGCTGGGGCCAGACCGCCTTCGACGACTTCAAGGTCGTCCCCCCGGGCACCGGCATCGTCCACCAGGTCAACATCGAGCACCTGGCCCGTACGGTCATGGTCCGTAACGGCCAGGCGTACCCCGACACCCTCGTCGGCACCGACTCGCACACCACCATGGTCAACGGCCTGGGCGTGCTGGGCTGGGGCGTCGGCGGCATCGAGGCCGAGGCCGCGATGCTCGGTCAGCCGGTCTCCATGCTGATCCCGCGCGTCGTGGGCTTCAAGCTGACCGGCGAGCTGCCCACCGGCACCACCGCCACCGACCTCGTGCTCACGATCACCGAGATGCTGCGCAAGCACGGCGTCGTCGGCAAGTTCGTCGAGTTCTACGGTGAGGGCGTCGCCGCCACCTCCCTGGCGAACCGCGCCACCATCGGCAACATGTCGCCGGAGTTCGGCTCCACGGCCGCGATCTTCCCGATCGACGAGGAGACGCTGAAGTACCTGCGTCTGACCGGCCGCGACGCCCAGCAGGTCGCGCTCGTCGAGGCGTACGCCAAGGCCCAGGGCCTGTGGCTGGACCCGGCCGCTGAGCCGGACTTCTCCGAGAAGCTGGAGCTCGACCTCTCCACGGTCGTCCCCTCCATCGCCGGCCCCAAGCGCCCGCAGGACCGCATCGTCCTCGCGAACGCCTCGCAGCAGTTCGCCGTGGACGTGCGCAACTACGTCTCCGACGACGAGGAGTCCGGCAAGGAGTCCTTCCCGGCGTCCGACTCCCCGGCCTCCTCCAACGGTGTGCCCACCAAGCCCACCCCGGTGACCCTGGCCGACGGCACCTCCTTCGAGATCGACCACGGCGCCGTCACCGTCGCCGCGATCACCTCGTGCACCAACACCTCGAACCCCTACGTCATGGTCGCCGCGGCGCTCGTGGCGAAGAAGGCCGTCGAGAAGGGCCTGACCCGCAAGCCGTGGGTCAAGACCACCCTGGCCCCGGGCTCGAAGGTCGTCACCGACTACTTCGACAAGGCCGGCCTGACCCCGTACCTCGACAAGATGGGCTTCAACCTCGTCGGGTACGGCTGCACCACCTGCATCGGCAACTCGGGTCCGCTGGAGGAGGAGATCTCCAAGGCGATCAACGACGCCGACCTCGCGGTCACCTCGGTCCTCTCGGGCAACCGCAACTTCGAGGGCCGCATCAACCCCGACGTCAAGATGAACTACCTGGCCTCCCCGCCGCTCGTCGTCGCGTACGCCATCGCGGGCTCCATGAAGGTGGACATCACCAAGGACGCCATCGGCGTCGACCAGGAGGGCAAGCCGGTCTTCCTGAAGGACATCTGGCCCTCCGAGGCCGAGGTCAACGACGTCGTCGCGAACGCGATCGGCGAAGACATGTTCAGCAAGTCCTACCAGGACGTCTTCGCGGGCGACGCCCAGTGGCAGGCGCTGTCGATCCCGACGGGCAACACCTTCGAGTGGGACCCGCAGTCCACCTACGTGCGCAAGCCCCCCTACTTCGAGGGCATGACGATGGAGACCACCCCGGTCTCCGACATCGCCGGCGCCCGTGTGCTGGCGAAGCTGGGCGACTCGGTCACCACCGACCACATCTCCCCGGCCGGCGCCATCAAGGCCGACACCCCGGCCGGCAAGTACCTCACGGAGCACGGCGTCGAGCGCCGCGACTTCAACTCGTACGGTTCCCGCCGCGGCAACCACGAGGTCATGATCCGCGGTACGTTCGCCAACATTCGCCTCCGCAACCAGATCGCGGCGGGCACCGAGGGCGGCTTCACCCGCGACTTCACCGTCGAGGGCGCGCCGGTCTCCTTCATCTACGACGCCTCGCAGAACTACCAGGCCGCCGGCATCCCGCTGGTCATCCTGGCGGGCAAGGAGTACGGCTCCGGCTCCTCGCGCGACTGGGCCGCCAAGGGCACCGCGCTGCTCGGCGTCAAGGCCGTCATCGCCGAGTCCTACGAGCGCATCCACCGCTCCAACCTGATCGGCATGGGCGTCCTGCCCCTGCAGTACCCCGAGGGCGTCACGGCGGCCTCCCTGGGTCTCACCGGCGAGGAGTCCTTCTCCTTCGCCGGTGTCGAGGAGCTGAACAACGGCACCACCCCGCGCACGGTCAAGGTGACCACCGACACCGGCGTGGAGTTCGACGCGGTCGTCCGCATCGACACCCCGGGCGAGGCGGATTACTACCGCAACGGCGGCATCATGCAGTACGTGCTCCGCAACCTCATCCGCGGCTAAGCACACAGCGCATACCGGCACCAAAGGGCCGTACCTCCGTTAAGGGGGTACGGCCCTTCCGTTTTTGCGGGCGGCTCCGACAGTCCTGGTCAGGTGACGGTGAGGTCTCAACTCGGAAAAGCCGGGGCCCATACCGGTACATGATCTTGCTCACAGGAGCGGAAGTGGACTATACCTGTGCCCGTCCGGGTCACCGCGAAACGAGCGGCTCCGGACGGGGGGACGGCGGGGACCTGCGGTGATGTCCGCTGGGCGGCAGCAGTCGCACTTTCCTTCCTCCTTCACACTTCTGACGAAGGCGAGGACTTGAGCATGGGATCCACCTCCGCCCACGGCGAGAACAGCAACGGCGAGGGCTTCGGCCGCCGGGACCTGATCAAGCGCTCCGCGGCACTCGGCCTCATCGTGGTACCGACGATGAGCTTCCTGTCCGCCTGCGCCTCCGGCTCCGACGAGACCACCAAGGGCAACGAGTCCAAGGTGGCCGTCACCAAGGAGAACCCGTTCGGCGTCGCCAAGGGCGGCAAGCTCGACGTGGTCGTCTTCAAGGGCGGCTACGGCGACGACTACGCCAAGGCCTGGGAAGCCGCGTTCGACAAGAAGTGGGGCACCACTTCCTCGCACCTCTCCACCCAGGAGATCACCTCCAAGCTGCAGCCGCGCTTCAACGGCGGCAACCCGCCGGACGTCGTCGACGACTCCGGCGCCCAGCAGATCAAGCTGGACGTGCTCGCCAAGGGCAACCAGCTCGCGGACCTCACCGTCGTCCTCGACGCCCCGTCACTCGACGACCCGGCCAAGAAGGTCCGGGACACGCTGATGCCCGGGACCATCGAAGGCGGCATGATCGGCGGCAAGTTCGTCGCCCTGCAGTACGTCTACACGGTCTGGGGCCTGTGGTACTCGGGCAAGCTCTTCAAGGAGAAGGGCTGGACCGCGCCGAAGACCTGGCCCGAGTTCATGGACATCTGCCAGAAGGCCAAGGCGGCCGGCATCGGCGGCCTGGCCCACCAGGGCAAGTACCCGTACTACATCAACGTCGCCATCATGGACCTGATCGCCAAGAAGGGCGGCCTGGATGCCATGAAGGCGATCGACAACCTCGAGCCGAACGCCTTCGCGAACAACCCGGTCGCGCTGGAGGCCGTCGAGGCGATCTACGAGATCGTCGAGAAGGACCTGCTGATGGCCGGCACCAACGGCCTGACGCACACCGAGTCCCAGACCCAGTGGAACCAGGGCAAGGCCGCCTTCATCACCTCCGGCTCCTGGCTGGAGAACGAGCAGCTCAAGCAGACCCCGGACGACTTCGACATGCAGTTCCTGCCGATGCCGGTACTGCCCGGCTCGAAGCTGCCGTTCGAGGCCATCCGCGCCGGCGCCGGCGAGCCCTTCATCGTCCCGGAGAAGGCCGCCAACAAGGCCGGTGGCCTGGAGTTCCTCCGCTCGATGCTGTCCCGCGAGTGGTCGACCCTGTTCGCCCAGCAGGCCAACTCCCTCACCGTCCTCAAGGACGGCGTGGACCCGGCGGTCAAGCTCCGCCCGGGTACCCAGTCGGCCGTCGCCGCGCTCAAGGCGGCCGGGGACAACACCTTCAACTACCGCTACGGCGACTGGTACAGCGAGATGGGCACCGAGCTCGAGAACGCGTCCAATGAGCTGATGGCCAAGCGCATCCAGCCCAAGGAATGGATCAAGCGGGCCCAGGCTGCGGTAGACAAGGCCACGAAGGACCCGAACGCCAAGAACAACAAGCGCAGCTGACACCAGCGTCCACCGGGCACCCGGAAACACCAGGGACGGACACCATGAGCCACGTAGCAAACAGCAAGGGGCGGGGCGGCTTCATCGCCGGCTTCCTCATCCTGCCCCTCGCGTTGTACCTGACCTTTGTCATCTGGCCGTACATTCAGACGTTCGGCTATTCCTTCACCAACTGGACGGGTCAGTCACCGACCTTCGACTTCGTCGGGCTGGACAACTACTCGGCCCTCATGAAGGACGAGGTCTTCCGCGGCGCGCTGCTGCACAACCTGCTGCTCCTGGTGTTCGTCCCGACGATCACCATCCTGATCGCCCTGTTCTTCGCCTTCATGCTGAACGCCGGTGGGCGCGGCGGAGCCGGCGGAGTCCAGGGGGTGGCGGGCTCCGCCCTCTACAAGGTGATCTACTTCTTCCCGCAGGTCCTCTCCCTCGCCATCCTCGCGGTGCTCTTCGGAGCCGTGTACCGCAGTGACGAGGGAGGGCTGCTGAATGGATTCCTCACCAAACTGGGCCTGGTCGATCCGGCCCACCCCATCGAATGGCTCAACGAGCCGAACTTCGTTCTCTGGTGCCTGCTGCTCGTCGTGGTCTGGCACGGGGTCGGCTTCTACCTCGTCCTCTTCTCGGCCGCGATGCAGTCGATCCCCAAGGACATCTACGAAGCCGCCCTGCTCGACGGCGCGAAGCGCGCCCAGACCTTCTTCAAGGTCACGCTGCCCCTGCTGTGGGATTCTGTACAGACTTCCGCGGTCTATCTGGGCATCGCCGCGATGGACATGTTCGTCCTCGTGTCGACCATGACCTCGGGCCAGTTCGGCGGCGGACCGGACCACCACAGCGAGGTCATGGCGACGGTGCTGATGCGTAACTTCCTCTACTTCGGCAAGGCCGGCTACGCCTGCGCCATGGGGGTCGTGATGCTCGTCCTCACCCTGATCCTCTCCGCCATCACGCTGCGGGCCACTCGCCGCGAGCACGTCGAGTTCTAGCGGGAGACCACGATGACCACAGTTGTCAAAGCACCGGGCGAGGCGGCAGCCGAGAAGAAGCGCGCCTCCGCCACCGGGCAGCCCCGCAAGAAGCGCGACAGCGGTTCCGAGGGCATGGTCCTCAACGTCTTCTCGCACGGGTTCCTCGCCGTGTGGGGGATATTGATCATCCTGCCCCTCATCTGGCTGGTGCTCGGTTCGTTCAAGACCGATGTGCAGATCGGTGAGTCGGCCCTGAGCTGGCCGGCCAACTGGCACTTCGACGCCTTCCCCCGCGCCTGGGACAAGGGCATCGGCAGCTACTTCGCCAACACCCTCATCGTGATGGTGTTCTCGGTCCCGCTGACGATGCTGCTCGGCTCGATGGCCGCGTACGTCCTGGCCCGCTACCCCTTCCGGGGCAACCGGCCGATCTACTACTTCTTCGTCAGCGGGGCCATGTTCCCGGTCTTCCTGGCGCTCGTCCCGCTGTTCTTCATGGTGAAGCGGCTGGACATGCTCAACACGTTCCAGGGCCTGATCCTGGTCTACGTGGCGTACTCGATGCCGTTCACCGTCTTCTTCATGCACTCCTTCTTCAGGACGCTGCCGACGGCCGTGCACGAGGCCGCCGTGATCGACGGGGCCTCCCACACCCGGATCTTCTTCCAGGTGATGATGCCGATGGCCAAGCCCGGCCTGATCAGCGTCGGGATATTCAATGTCCTGGGGCAGTGGAACCAGTACATCCTGCCGTCCGTGCTGATGCAGCCGCAGACCGGATCGGACCCCGAGCGCTACATGCTCACCCAGGGCCTGATCCAGCTGCAGTACCAGATGGGCTACGAGACGGACCTGCCGGTGCTGTTCGCCGGTGTGACCATCGCGATGATCCCGATGCTGGTGGTCTACCTGTCCTTCCAGCGGCAGATCCAGGCGGGACTGACCTCCGCCACCCTCAAGTAGCGCCTCCGCTCACGCAGCGGAGGGGTCGGGCACCACCGACCAGCTGACCGCCGAGACGGAGGGGTCGAGAGAGAGGTTGCTGACGGCTTCCTCGAGCATCCGGCCCCCCTCGCCCTCGGCGGTCAGCAGCGCGGACACCGTCACCAGGCCGGCCTCCGGGCCGTCCTGGCTGCGGATCGAGCGCAGCTGGTAGCCCGGCCGGCCCAGCGCGTCGACCAGCCGGTGCCGGATGTGGGCCTCCTCGGCCTCCAGGCACACGGCCTCGAAGTGGAAGTCGGTGGCCACCTCGGCCCCGCCCCCCGGCTCGCGGTCCATCCGCCGGCCCAGCGGGCGCAGCAGGAGGTTCGCCCCCACCACGCCCACCGTGCCGCAGGCCGCCAGGACGAACATCCCGGTGCCGGCCAGGCAGCCCACGGCCGCCGAACACCACAGGGTGGCGGCCGTGTTCAGTCCCCGGACGCTCAGCCCGTCGCGCATGATCACGCCGGCGCCCAGGAAACCGATCCCCGAGACGATCTGGGCGGCGACCCGCGAGCCGTCGTACTGGACCTCCGAGACCTCGCTCATGAACCCGTACTGCGAGAGCAGTACGAACAGCGCGGCCCCGCCCGCCACCAGGGCGTTGGTCCGCAGGCCCGCCATCCGGGCCCGCCACTGCCGTTCCAGGCCGATGGCCGCCCCGAATCCGAGCGCCGCGACCAGGTGCCCGGCCATCTCCCATTCGGTGAGCATCATCGGCCTTCTCCCTTCTTTCTTTCCTTCGTGCCGGCTCCTGGAGCCAGGTGCCGTCAGAGCCAGGTGCCGAACCTGCGGATGTATACGGTCTTCAGCAGCTGCGTGAGCGTGCAGTACGCCAGCAGCACGCCGATCAGCCACGGGAAGTAGCTCGCCGGCAGGGGTACGAAGCCCAGCGAGGCGGCCAGCGGCGAGAAGGGCAGGAAGAGCCCGGTCAGCACCGCGAGGACGGTCATCACCATCACCGGCCAGGAGGCGCGGGACTGGATGAAGGGGATCTTGCGGGTACGGATCATGTGGACGACCAGGGTCTGCGAGAGCAGGCCCTCGACGAACCAGCCGGACTGGAAGAGCGCCTGGTGCTCGATGCTGTTGGCGGCGAACACGTTCCACATGATCACGAACATCGCGATGTCGAAGACGGAGCTGATCGGGCCGATGCAGACCATGAAGCGGCCGATGCCCTTGGCGTCCCAGTTGCGCGGCTTCCTCAGGTACTCCTCGTCCATCCGGTCCCAGGGCGTGGCCAGCTGGGCGATGTCGTAGACCAGGTTCTGCACCAGCAGCATGATCGCCAGCATCGGCTGGAAGGGGATGAAGGCGCTCGCCACCAGCACCGAGAAGACGTTGCCGAAGTTGGAACTGGCCGTCATCTTGATGTACTTGATCGTGTTGCCGAAGGTGGTCCGGCCCTGGATCACGCCCTGCTCCAGGACGGTCAGGTCCTTTTCCAGCAGGATGATGTCGGCCGATTCCTTGGCGATGTCCACGGCGGTGTCCACCGAGATGCCGACGTCCGCGTCGCGCAGCGCGGCCGCGTCGTTGATGCCGTCCCCGAGGAAGCCGACCGTGTGGCCGTCGGCCTGCAGGGCCCGTACGATCCGGGCCTTCTGGACCGGGTTGACCTTGGCGAAGACCGTCGTACGGGCGGCCAGCGCGCGCAGCTGCGCGTCGTCGAGGCCGTCGATCTCGGTGCCGCCCACCACGTGGCCGACCGTGAGGCCGACATCGGCGCAGACCCGGGCGGCGACGAGCTCGTTGTCGCCGGTGACGACCTTGACCGCGATGCCCTTGTCGGCCAGGCCCTGCAGGGCCCGGGCGGCGTCGGCCTTCGGCGGGTCGAGGAAGGCGAGGAAACCGACCAGGGTCAGCTGGTCCTCGTCGGCCACCGCGTAGGTGTCGCGCGGCGTGTGCATCGTGCGGGTGGCGACGGCGAGGACGCGCAGGCCCTGGCGGTTGTTGTCCTCGGCGATGCGCGAGACGTGCCACCGGAGCTGTTCGGTCAGTTCGACCTTCCGCCCGCGGTCCGTCATGTGGGTGCACAGGGCGAGGACTTCCTCGACGGCGCCTTTGGTGATCATGACGTGCTCGGGCCGGCCGGAGCCGCCCACGATGCTGTTGCGGTTCAGGACCACGGACATCCGGCGCCGGGCGAAGTCGAAGGGGATCTCGTCGACCATCGAGAAGCGTGCGTCGACGACAACCTCCTCGGCCTCGCCCACGCGGTCGATGACCGCCTGGTCCATCAGGTTCTTCAGGCCGGTCTGGAAGTGCGCGTTGAGGTAGCCGTACTCCAGGACCTCGTTGTCCTCGTCGCCGTGCACGTCGAGGTAGCGGTCCAGGACGATCCGGTCCTCGGTGAGGGTGCCGGTCTTGTCCGTGCAGAGCACGTCCATCGCGCCCAGGTTCTGGATGGCGTTGAGCCGCTTGACGACCACCTTGCGCTTGGACATGGCCACCGCGCCGCGCGCCAGGTTGGCGGAGACGACCATCGGCAGCATCTCGGGGGTCAGGCAGACCGCCACGGCGACGCCGAGGAGGAAGGCGGCCTCCCAGTCGCCCTTGGTGAAGCCGTTGATCATGAAGACGACGGGGACCATCACCAGCATGAAGCGGATCAGCAGGAAGCTGACCTTGCGCACCCCGGTGTCGAAGTTGGTCTCGGGACGCTCGCCGACCAGGGAGCCCGCCATCGAACCGAAGTAGGTGTCGGAGCCGGTGGCGACGACGAGTCCGGTGGCGGTGCCGGAGGTCACCGAGGTGCCCATCAGGCAGAGGTTGTCCGCCTCGACGGGGTCGGTGGTCTCGCTCTGGCCGAGGTCGTCCGTGCGGGTGTCGGCCTTGGCGACCGGCAGGGACTCCCCGGACAGGGCGGCCTGGCTGACCATCAGGTCCTTGGCGGTGATGATCCGCAGGTCGGCCGGGATCAGGTCGCCGGCGCCCAGCTTGACCATGTCGCCCGGGACCACCTGGTCCATCGGGATCTCGAAGGTGGTGGGCCCGGAGCCGCTGCCGGCCCGGCGCTGCACCGCGCAGGTGGTGGTGACCAGCTGCTTGAGGGCGTCGGCCGCGCGGCCCGAGCGGTACTCCTGCCAGAAGCGGAGCAGGCCGCTGATCCCGACCATCACCGAGAGGATGACGACGCCCGGGTCGCCGGGCTCCTGCCAGTACATGACGGCCGCGAGGAAGACCAGGACGGCGATGAAGGGGTTGGCGTACGCCTTCGCGAGCTGGACGTACCAGCGCGGGGCGGGCTCCTGGGCGACGACGTTGGAGCCGTGGCGCTCCAGGCGCAGCGCGGCCTCGGTGTGGGTGAGGCCGTTGCGGGAGGCGTCCACCTCCTGCAGGACCTGGACGCCCGGGCGGGCGCTGACCTCGGCGAGCCGTTCGCCGACGATCCGGGTACGGGCCTCCAGCTCGGCGGCCTTGCGCTCGGGGCGGGCCCGGCCCGGGGGTGCGAGCTTCGTGGGGGTACGGGGGGTGAGCATGGTCATGACGAAACCTCCCTCCACGGTGTCCGGGCAGCGCGAAGCCGAGCGGTCACGTGGAGTGATCATGGGTCGGCGCGCGACGGCACGTACGGCCGCGGGGCACGCCGGTGGGCATGGATGACGCGCGCCCGACGGATGCGTCAGGGCGTGCGGAAGGGGTTACGAAGATGAATGCAGAAACGCACGGAGGCGGTGCGGGGCCGCGGGCGTGCACACTCGGAGAGAGACCGGCCGCTCAGGGAGCTCAGCCGAAGAGAGCGCTGCAAGGACTTCGATCGGGACTCATCCCGAACACCTCCTTGCGTAGCACTGTCATTGCGTAGGGCGCCTTGTCCGGCCGTGAAGGCCGTGGAAGACAAGCGCCTCAGCGACCGTAGCACGATCAGGATGGAGGTTTCTCTCATACTTATGACCGGTAGTGGTCGATTCGTGCTGTGTCGGCCTCTTGACGTCACGAGGCGCAAAGGCTCGACTTAGGGTTCACAAGTTGGAGAGACGCCGGGGTCTCGTGTCAGTCGGGGCATGCAGCCACTGACGGCCCCGGCCGGGGGGCGACGGCTTGCCGTTGCTTATGGGCAGGAGTGGATGAGTCGTGCAGACTCCCGGATCGCAGTCTTCGCTGCATCGCGCCAATCTGGAGCGCGTCGTACGGGCGGTACGGCTCGCCGGTTCGCTGACCCAGGCGGAGATCGCCCGGAGCACCGGCCTGTCGGCGGCCACGGTCTCCAACATCGTCCGGGAGCTCAAGGAGGCCGGGACCGTCGAGGTCACGGACACCTCCGCCGGGGGCAGGCGGGCCCGCAGCGTCTCGCTCAGCGGGGACGCCGGCATCGTGATCGGCGTCGACTTCGGCCACACCCACCTGCGGGTGGCCGTGGGGAACCTGGCCCACCAGGTACTGGCCGAGGAGTCGGAGCCGCTGGACGTGGACGCCTCCTGGGTCGACGGCTTCGACCGGGCGGAAGCGCTGGTGGGGCGGCTCGTCGAGGGCATCGGGATCGGCCGCGACAAGGTCATCGGCGTCGGGCTCGGCGTACCGGGCCCCATCGACGTGGAATCCGGCACCCTCGGGTCCACCGCGATCCTGCCGGGCTGGGCCGGGATCAATCCGCGGCGCGAGCTCTCGCAGCGCCTGGGCGTCCCGGTCTACGTGGACAACGACGCGAACCTCGGGGCGCTGGGCGAACTCGTCTGGGGGAGTGGCCGCGGAGTGAAGGACCTGGCGTACATCAAGGTCGCCAGCGGGGTCGGCGCGGGGCTGGTCATCAACGGCCAGATCTACCGCGGACCCGGCGGAACGGCCGGCGAGATCGGGCACATCACGCTGGACGAATCGGGCCCGGTCTGCCGCTGCGGCAACCGCGGCTGCCTGGAGACCTTCGCCGCCGCCCGGTACGTGCTGCCGCTCCTGCAAGGCAGTCACGGACCGGAGTTGACGATGGAACGGGTGGTGGAACTGGCCCGTGACGGGGACCCCGGCTGCCGCCGCGTCATCACCGACGTGGGCCGCCACATCGGCAGCGGCGTGGCCAGTCTGTGCAACCTCCTGAACCCGAGCCGGGTGGTCCTGGGCGGCTCGCTCGCGGACGCCGGTGAACTGGTCCTGGCCCCCATCCGTGAATCAGTGGGGAGGTACGCGATCCCCAGCGCGGCCCGGCAGTTGTCGGTGCTCACCGGGTCCCTGGGCGGGCGGGCCGAGGTGCTGGGGGCGCTGGCCCTCGTCCTGAGCGAGATGGGCGATTCGACGCTTTTGGCGGAAAATGGAAGTGGAGTGCGAGCTCCCGCAGTCTTGTCTTCAGTTAGATAACGAATGGCGTCGTTGTCATCTCGTTAAGCATTCACTCCTTGACGACAATCTCGCGGCCGGGGTTGACTCACATCCACCTCGGCCGCAGCGCTGCGGCCTCGTCAGGGAGGTTCAAGTAATGAACACGCGTATGCGCAGAGTTGCCTTCGCCGTTGCCGCCGGAACCATGGCCGTCTCGCTCGCCGCTTGTGGCAGCGCGAAGGAGTCCGGGGGTAAGAAGGACAACGCCACCGGCGCGGTCAAGGGCGGCGCGATCAAGGTCGGCCTTCTCCTGCCGGAGAACCAGACCGCGCGTTACGAGAAGTTCGACAAGCCGCTCATCGAGAAGGCGGTCAAGGACCTCACGGCGGGCAAGGGCGAGGTCGTCTACGCCAACGCCAAGCAGGACGCGACCACGCAGAACTCCCAGGTCGACACGATGATCACCAACAAGGTGAACGTCCTGATCATCGACGCGGTGGACTCCAAGGCCATCGCGGGCTCGGTCAAGAAGGCCAAGGAGGCCGGCATCCCGGTCGTGGCCTACGACCGCCTCGCCGAGGGCCCGATCGACGCCTACACCTCCTTCGACAACGAAGAGGTCGGCAAGGTCCAGGGCAAGGCGCTCCTGGAGGCCCTGGGCGCCAAGGCCAAGGACGGCCAGATCGTCATGATGAACGGCTCCGTCACCGACCCGAACGCCGCGCTGTTCAAGAAGGGCGCGCACTCCGTCCTCGACGGCAACGTGAACGTCGGCAAGGAGTACGACACCGTCGAGTGGAAGCCGGAGAACGCCAACACCAACATGGCGGCCGCCCTCTCGGCGCTCGGCAAGGACAAGGTCATCGGCGTCTACTCCGCCAACGACGGCATGGCGGGCGGCATCATCACCGCCCTCAAGGCGGCCGGCGTCTCCCCCCCGCCCCCGGTCACCGGCCAGGACGCCGAACTCGCCGGTGTGCAGCGGATCGTCGCGGGCGAGCAGTTCATGAGCGTCTACAAGCCGTACGCCCCCGAGGCCGAGGCCGCGGCGAAGATGGCCGTCGCCCTCGCCAAGGGCGAGTCGATAGCGACCACCGCCACCGCCAAGGTCGACAGCCCCACCACCAAGGGCGTCCCGTCCCTGCTGATCCCGGTCGTCTCGCTGACCAAGGCGAACGTCAAGGACACCGTCATCCGGGACAACGTCTACACGGCCGACGAGATCTGCACCGACAAGTACGCGGCCGCCTGCGGCACCGTCGGCCTGAAGTAGGCCACCCGCTGCTCGGTCCGCCGAGCGGCCCCCATGCCTGTCCGGCGTCCCCGCCTCCATCCCGCCACCGGCGGGGCGCCGGGCAGAAACGTTCCTCCCAAATCCCCCCGTGGTCCTGCTCTTTTGCACGACATCCCCGCCGGTCAGGCGGCAAGGAGATGGTTCATGTGTCCGCTGCGCCCGTACTGGCGTTGCGCGGGGTCTCGAAGCGGTTCGGTGCCGTTCAGGCCCTCACCGACGTAGAACTCGAGATCCACTCCGGCGAGGTGGTCGCCCTCGTCGGCGACAACGGCGCCGGTAAGTCCACGCTGGTCAAGACGATCGCCGGCGTGCACCCCATCGATGACGGAGTCATCGAGTGGGAGGGCCGCCCGGTCTCGATCACCAAGCCCCACGACGCCCAGAACCTGGGCATCGCGACGGTCTACCAGGACCTCGCGCTGTGCGACAACATCGACGTCGTCGGCAACCTCTTCCTGGGGCGCGAGCTCAAGCGGCGCGGCATCCTCGACGAGGTGGAGATGGAGCGGCGCGCACGCGAGCTCCTGACCACCCTGTCCATCCGGATCCCCAGCGTCCGCATCCCCATCGCCTCCCTGTCCGGCGGTCAGCGCCAGACCGTGGCCATCGCCCGCTCCATGCTGGGCGAGCCCCGGCTCGTGATCCTCGACGAGCCCACCGCCGCCCTCGGCGTCGAGCAGACCGCACAGGTGCTCGACCTGGTCGAGCGGCTGCGCGAGCGCGGTCACGCCGTCATCCTCATCAGCCACAACATGGCCGACGTGAAGGCCGTGGCCGACAAGGTGGCCGTCCTGCGGCTGGGCCGCAACAACGGCGTCTTCTCCGTGAAGGACACGTCGCAGGAAGAGATCATCTCCGCCATCACCGGTGCCACGGACAACGCCGTGACCCGCCGGGCGGCCCGCACCGGGGAGGCCCGCAAGTGAGCACCCAGCACATAGACCCCGTCAATCCGGTCGCCGCCCACGACGCCATTCCGGCCGTGGACCCCCGCCTGCTCGTACGCGAGCAGGGTTTCGCCGGGTACGTGAACGAGTTCGGCCGCAAGCTCAAGGCCGGCGACCTGGGCTCCGTGCCCGTCGTCCTCGGCCTGGTCATCATCTGGAGCATCTTCCAGGGGCTGAACTCGAACTTCCTCGGACCCGAGAACCTCACCAACATCGCGATCACGATGACGGCCACCGGCATGATGGCGGTCGGCATCATCTTCGTCCTGCTGCTCGGCGAGATCGACCTCTCGGTCGGCTCGGTCAGCGGTGTCTCCGGCGCCATCGTGGCGGTCCTCTCGGTCACCAACGGCGTCAACGAGTGGCTGGCCATCCTCGCGGCGATCGCCGGAGGCGCCCTGATCGGCTCCCTCCACGGCTTCTTCTTCGCCAAGATCGGCGCCCCGGCCTTCGCGGTCACCCTTTCGGGCCTGCTGTTCTGGTCCGGCGCCATGCTGCAGATCCTCGGCAGCAACGGCACGATCAACCTCGACTCCGAGGGCGTGGTCGGGCAGCTGACCACGTACTTCTTCTCGGACGTGGCCGTCGGCTACGGGCTCGCCGCCCTCGCCGTGGCCGGGTACTTCCTCGCCACGTTCTCCGACAACCGCCGCCGTGCGGCGGCGGGGGTCCCCTCCCGGCCGCTCGGCGAGATCCTGCTGCGCACCGGGCTCCTCGCGGTGTTCACCTTCGGTCCGGCCTTCGTGTTCAACCAGTACAAGGGCCTGCCGCTGGCGATCGTGCTCTTCCTGCTGGCCCTGGTCGGCACGGACTTCCTCCTGCGGCGCACCACCTTCGGCCGCCAGGTCTTCGCCCTCGGCGGCAGCGTCGAGGCCTCCCGGCGCGCCGGCATCAACGTCAACCGGGTCCGGATCACGGTCTTCGCGATCGCCGGCACCTTCGCGGCGATCGGCGGCCTCTTCTGGGCCTCCAAGATCGCGGCGGCGAACCAGAGCGCCGGCGCCGGCGACCTGCTGATGAACGTGATCGCGGCGGCCGTCATCGGCGGCACCAGCCTCTTCGGCGGCCGCGGCCGGACCTGGAACGCCCTCCTCGGCGTCATGGTCATCACCTCCATCCAGTACGGTCTGGCACTGGAGGGAATCGCGACGCCGATCCAGTACATGATCACGGGCGCGGTCCTCCTGGCCACCGTGGTGATCGACTCGGTCACCCGCAAGACGCAGAAGACCGCCGGCCGCGCCTGACCGGCGTGCGCGCGGTCCGACGCGGCGGTAAGAACCGTCACAGTGCCCGGTGCCACTTCGTGTGGTGCCGGGCACCTGTGCGTAGGAATGCACGTACACATGTGCGGGTATGGCCCCGTTTGGGGGGTGTGACTCCGTGCTGATGTGTACAGGTATGACAAAGGTGTGACCTGACCGGGACCGCGCTTTACTGTCGCCCAAGTAGCGAACATTAGACTCGGCAGACCAGCAAGCGACTGCAAGGAGGCACGGGTGCTGCTGACCCGCATCAAGGGACCGCGCGATCTGGACCGGCTCAGCCAGGAGGAGCTCGAGCGGCTCGCCGCCGAGATCAGGACCTTCCTCGTCGACGCCGTCTCCAAGACCGGCGGGCACCTCGGCCCCAACCTCGGTGTCGTAGAGCTGACGATCGCCCTGCACCGGGTCTTCGACTCGCCCAAGGACAAGGTCCTCTTCGACACCGGCCACCAGGCCTACGTGCACAAGCTGCTCACCGGCCGCCAGGACTTCGGCGGCCTGCGCACGAAGGGCGGCCTGTCGGGCTACCCCTCGCGCGCCGAGTCCGAGCACGACGTGATCGAGAACTCGCACGCGTCGACCGTGCTGGGCTGGGCCGACGGCTTCGCGAAGGCCAACGAGGTGCTCGGCAAGGAGGACCACCACGTCGCCGCGGTGATCGGCGACGGGGCCCTGACCGGCGGTATGGCCTGGGAGGCGCTGAACAACATCGCCGCCGCCAAGGACCGCCCCCTGGTGATCGTCGTCAACGACAACGAGCGCTCGTACGGCCCCACCATCGGAGGCCTCGCGAACCACCTGGCCACCCTGCGGACCACGGACGGCTACGAGCGCTTCCTGGCCCGCGGCAAGGACCTCCTGGAGCGCACCCCGGTCGTCGGGAAGCCCCTCTACGAGACCCTGCACGGCGCCAAGAAGGGCCTCAAGGACTTCATCGCCCCGCAGGGCATGTTCGAGGACCTGGGCCTGAAGTACATCGGCCCCATCGACGGCCACGACATCGAGGCCCTGGAATCGGCCCTGCAGCGCGCCAAGCGCTTCAGCGGCCCGGTCATCGTGCACTGCCTCACCCAGAAGGGCCGGGGCTACGAGCCGGCCGTCCAGGACGAGGCGGACCGCTTCCACGCGGTCGGCGTGATCCACCCGGACACCGGCCTGCCGGTCTCCACCGACGCCGCCAGCTGGACCTCCGTCTTCGCCGACGAGATGGTCAAGCTCGGCAGGGACCGCAAGGACATCGTCGCCATCACCGCGGCCATGCTCCAGCCGGTCGGCCTGAAGAAGTTCGCCGACGCCTACCCGGACCGGATCTTCGACGTCGGCATCGCCGAGCAGCACGGCGCCACCTCGGCGGCGGGCCTGGCCTCCGGCGGCGCCCACCCGGTCTTCGCGGTGTACGCGACCTTCCTCAACCGCGCCTTCGACCAGGTCCTGATGGACGTGGCCCTGCACAAGTGCGGGGTCACCTTCGTCCTGGACCGCGCCGGTGTCACCGGCACCGACGGCGCCTCCCACAACGGCATGTGGGACATGTCCATCCTCCAGGTGGTCCCGGGCCTGCGCCTGGCCGCCCCGCGCGACGCGGAGCAGCTGCGCGCCCAGCTGAACGAGGCCGTCCTGGTGAAGGACGCGCCGACCGTCGTGCGCTTCTCCAAGGGCGTCGTCGGCCCGGCCGTGCCTGCCATCGGCAAGATCGGCGGCATGGACGTGCTGCGCCGTCCGGCCGACGAGGTCACCCGGCCGGACGTACTGCTCGTCTCGGTCGGCGCGCTCGCCCCGATGTGCCTGGAGATCGCCGACCTGCTCGACAAGCAGGGCATCTCCACGACCGTGGTCGACCCCCGCTGGGTCAAGCCGGTGGACGAGGCCCTGGCCCCGCTCGCCGACCGCCACCGCGTCGTGGTCACCGTCGAGGACAACAGCCGCAGCGGCGGTGTGGGCTCGGCCGTCGCGCAGGCCCTGCGGGACGCGGGGGTCGACGTACCGCTGCGTGACTTCGGCATTCCGCAGCGCTTCCTGGACCACGCCACGCGCAAGGAGGTCATGGCGGAGATCGGTCTGACCGCCCCGGACATCGCGCGGCAGGTCACCGGCCTGGTGGCGAAGCTCGACGGACGCTACGACAGCGAGCCGGCCGCCGCCGTCGACTGATCATCTGCGGTTGCACGTCACGGGCCGGGAGGGTCACCCTTGAAGGGCGGGCCTTCCGGCCCGTTTCGTTTCGATGCGGTCTGCCCTGCGGAGGTGCGTCGGTGAGTAGGAACCTGAACGGTCCCTTCCGTACGAAATCGGTCGAGCAGTCGATCCTCGACACGGAAGAGCCGGAACACCAGCTCAAGAAGTCGCTCTCCTCCTGGGACCTCACCGTCTTCGGCGTCGGCGTGATCATCGGCACGGGCATCTTCGTCCTCACGGGCAAGGTCGCCAAGGAGACCGCCGGACCCTCCACCGCCCTCGCGTTCGTCGCCGCCGGCATCGTGTGCGCGCTGGCCGCCCTGTGCTACGCCGAGTTCGCCTCGACGGTCCCGGTGGCCGGATCCGCGTACACCTTCTCGTACGCCTCCATCGGTGAGCTGCCCGCCTGGATCATCGGCTGGGACCTCGTGCTGGAGTTCGCGCTCGGCACCGCGGTCGTGGCCGTCGGCTGGTCGGGGTACGTCCGCTCGCTCATGGACAACGCCGGCATCCACCTGCCCGCCCTGCTCCAGGGGCCCGACGTTCCGGGCGGCCACTTCGACCTGCTCGCCTTCGTCCTGGTCCTGGTGCTGACCGTGATCCTGGTCGTCGGGGTGAAGCTGTCCGCGCGGATCACCGCGGTGGTCGTGGCGATCAAGGTCACGGTGGTGCTCATCGTGATCATCGCGGGCGCGTTCTTCATCACGAAGTCCAACTACACGCCGTTCATCCCGCCGGCCGAACCCCAGACGGGCGGCTCCGGACTCGATGCCCCGCTCCTCCAGCTCCTCTTCGGCTACGAGCCCACCAACTTCGGCGTCATGGGCATCTTCACCGCCGCCTCCGTGGTCTTCTTCGCCTTCATCGGCTTCGACGTGGTGGCCACCGCAGCCGAGGAGACCAAGCTCCCGCAGCGGGACATGCCGCGCGGCATCCTCGGCTCGCTGATCATCTGCACCGTGCTCTACGTGGCGGTCTCGATCGTGGTGACCGGCATGCAGAACTACAAGGAGCTCTCCGTCAGCGCCCCGCTGGCCGACGCCTTCAAATCCGCCGGCCATCCGGTCTACGGAGGCATCATCAGCTTCGGCGCCGCCGTGGGCCTGACCACCGTCTGCATGATCCTGCTGCTCGGCCAGACCCGGGTGTTCTTCGCGATGAGCCGCGACGGGCTGCTGCCGCGCTTCTTCTCGCGGACCCACCCTAAGTTCCGTACGCCCTACCGGCCGACGATCCTGCTCGGTGTGGTCATCGCCGTCGTCGCCGGATTCACCAGCATCCACGAGCTGGCGACCCTGGTGAACATCGGCACCCTCTTCGCCTTCGTCGTGGTCGCGCTCGGCGTGATGGTCCTGCGCCGCACCCGGCCCGACCTGCACCGGTCCTTCCGCACCCCGTGGGTGCCGTTCGTGCCCATCGTGTCGATCGCCGCGTCGGTCTGGCTGATGCTGAACCTGCCGGCTGAGACCTGGCTGCGCTTCGGCATCTGGATGGCGATCGGCTGCTTCGTCTACTTCCTCTACGGCAAGCAGCACAGCCGCCTGGGCCGGGGCGAGGGCATGACGCCGAACCCTGCGCGCGAGGGCCGCTGACGCGCGTCCTGCGGTGGCACGCCGACGAGCCCCGCCCCCCATCCGGGGGCCGGGGCTCGTCGCGAGCGGTGTCGGTCAGCCGCCGGTGGCGGGGGACTTCTTCGCCGAGGCCGGGATCGGCCGGTCGTTGCGCAGGGCCTCCCACAGCTGGCCGGACTGCGGCTCCACGGCGACGACGCGGTTCTTGTCGATCTTGTCGTAGTTGACCGGGAGCATGATCGTCTCCATGGTCGCCGGATCCACGCCGTTCATGCTCTGGGCGAAGTCCGACAGGCCCTTGAGCGAGTCGAGTTCGGAGTCCGTGGTCAGCGCCTTGGTGCCGGCGTCGGCGAGCTTGTAGAGCCGGGCCGGGCTGCTGAGGACGTCCTGCTTCTTGATCTCCGACAGCATCGCGATCATGAACTTCTGCTGCAGGTCGATGCGTCCGAGGTCGCTGCCGTCGCCGTAACCGTGGCGGGTGCGAACGAACTTGAGCGAGTCCGTGCCGTTCAAGCGGTGTGTGCCGGCGTCGAGGTTCAGGCCGCCCTTGATGGGCTTGTCGAGGGTCACGTCCACGCCGCCGAGTGCGTCCACGAGCTCCTTGAATCCGGCGAACTCCACCTTCACCAGGTGGTCGACGCGGATGCCGGACATCGTCTCCACGGTCTTGACGACACAGGCCGGGCCGCCGGTCCCGATGATGCTGTTGATCATGACGCGGTTCGCGCCCGCGATCGACTTGCCGTTCTTGTCCTTGCACTCGGGCCGGGTTACGAGGGTGTCGCGGGGGATGCTGATCGCGGTGGCCTTCTTACGGCCCTCGGGTATGTGCACCAGCATGTTGGTGTCCGAGCGCGAACCGCTGACATCGCCGTGATCGAGCTCGCCGTTGGCGCCGGCGCGCGAGTCCGAGCCGAGCACCAGGATGTTCTGGCCGCTGTCCGGGACCTTCGCCGGGCGGTTGTCGGCACCGATCGTCTGGTTCAGGTCGACGCTGTCGATGTTCTTGTTGAGGTGGTTGTAGGCCCACCAGCCGGTGCCGGCGGCGGCGAGCAGCAGCAGGACGACCACCACCAGGACGATCTTCATCGCGCGGCGGCCGCGTGACCTGGGCGGACGCGCCCCTCGCCGCCCGGTGTTGCGATGACTGGGCGTGGCGGTCTGTTGGGTCATACTGCTCGAATCCTCGGGGCCTCGGTCGGCTGACGGACGGCGCGGTGGGCCGGATGCCGCTGCACTATAGGCAGATTTTCAACTCGAACGGGAGAGCGCCTATCGTCTCGGGGTCGGTATGGAGTGGATAACCGCAGCCGCGAGGGGAATGGGGAGCAGAGCCATGGTCCGAGCGACCGGACGTCGTGCGAGACGCGGCGCCACGTCCCCCGAGCAGACGCCGGCGGCCCCTCGTACGGGAGTCACCCGGTCCGCTCCGGTGGCGATCGTCGTCGCCACGCCCGGTGAAGCCGTCCCCCTGATCGCCTCGGAGCCGGACGGCTCGGCGATCGAGGTCGTCTGCCTCGACGGCGGCAGCGACGCCGAGTACCGGGCTCTGGAAGCGGCTGTGGCCGAGGCTCGCCGGCGCGGCTGCCGGTTCTCGGGAGACCCCTACGTCCTCGACGCCGGAGTGGGGAGCATCACGGGGCAGATCCTCGACGTGTTCCACGAGACCGGGCCCGTCCGCGTACGGACCCTCGACCCGGATCCCACGCACGTCGGCTACGACAAGGAGCGCAAGCTCCCCGTCGTCACCGAGCCGCCGGCGCGCGGCCAGGTCGCGCGCAGCGCCCTGAGGGCGGCCCGCCGGTACCAGCGGGCCGTCGGCGTGCCCGTCTTCGTGGACTGCCGCGCCGCCGGAACGGACCCCGGGCTCGTTTCCGAGGCCGGCCCCCGTTACCCGGAGCCGTCGCGGTGGCTGGTCAGCGGCAAGGACGGCCGGCTGTCCGCGTACCTGCCCACGGCCGCGGGCGTCGTCCGGTGGACCGAGGGCCGTACCGAGGCCGAGGGGTGGAGCGGACCCGAGCTGCTCGAAGGGCCGGACCTCATGCCGGGGCTGACCGTGGTCCAGGGGTCCGACGGCTACGCGTACCTGATCGGCCTGAGCCGGACCGACCGCAAGGAGGGCGGCGCCGACATCGAGGTGGTGTACGCCGCCCAGTACCAGACCGGCCGGCCCCTCGGGCCGTGGGTCTCGCTCGGCAACCCCCACACGTCGTGGCAGGTGGCGCGTTCCATCGGCTTCCCGGCGGCCACCTTCGCCGCCGACGGCTTCATGCACGTCTTCGTCCGCAACTTCGGACGGGGCATCAGCGTGCGCAAGCAGTCCCCGAAGGGGGTGCTGAGCAGCTGGGAGGCCCTGCGCGGGCGGAAGGTCGCCGACGAGACGGCGGTCTTCGCGTCGCCGGACGGCAGCGTGCACCTCGTGGCCCGGACCCGTGACGGCGATGGCGCCGTGCACTGGTACCACGGGAACGCGGCCGCGGGATGGCAGGAGAACCGCGGGATCCCGGTGAACCCGCGCCCCGGCAGCCTGTCGGCCGCCCCGGACTCCGGGATGGTGCGCTTCCGCTACGCGGCGACGAACGAGGTCTGCGTCTGGTGGCCGGGCGCCCATGCGCCGATAGGCCTCGGCGGACCCGACGGGGACGGACCGGTCACCGGGGTCGTGGGAGCCGACATCCAGGGCTGGGGCTGCACGGTGCTCGTGCGCGGCGGCCACGGGGGAGTGCCGGCGATCGGCGCGTACCCGGACGGGCGGCCGGACACGGGGGTGTGGTGGTCGCCGTCGGGGGAGCGCTCGATCGTCCCGCCCGCCGCCGCCTTCGACGGCCAGGGCCGTGTGGTGATCGTCACGGTGGGAATGGACGGGCGACTGCGCGTTGCCCGGCAGCAACTGGGATCCGATGGCCTGGAGTTCACTCCCTGGCACGCCCAGTAAGGTCCTTTGGCCCGGCCCTGTACGGGTTTGGTGGGGACGGCTGTCGACTTCCGGCCTGGCTCGCGTCTGCCGCGGTTTGCTAAAGTCTCAAGAACGCCCTTTACCTGAACCATAAGTGGATGGTTGGGGTCGCAGACCGCCACTTGCCGTCACACGTGATCACAGGATGAAGGTTCTACCTGTACATCCCGTGCCGGTGTCGATGACTGAGGGGTTATGTCCAAGCTGTCACTGAAGGCCGTCCAGAAGCTCACCTGCAAAAAGCGGGACGCCTGGTGGACGGTCCTTCTGGTCGACCCGATAGCGACCCGCCTCGTCTGCGTCCTGGCCCGATGGAACTTCGTCACGCCGAACCGGGTGACGTGGGCCGCACTCTTCGTCGGCCTGGGCTCGGCGTACTACTTCTTCCAGGGCGACTGGGTCTCGCTGTGCATCGGCGCAGCCCTGTACCACCTCAGCTTCATCCTCGACTGCATCGACGGCAAGCTCGCCCGCCTCAAGGGCAATGGCACCATCTTCGGCGGCTGGCTCGACTACGTCTTCGACCGCATCCGCGTCCTGATCTGCGCCCTGACCTTGATGGGCGGACAGTTCGTCCAGAACGACGAAGAGGTCTACCTCCTCGCGGCCCTCGTCGTGATCTTCCTCGACATGCTCCGCTACGTCGACGCCCTCCAGATCTACAAGATGCGC
This sequence comes from Streptomyces sp. NBC_01264, assembly GCF_026340675.1. Taxonomy (NCBI): domain Bacteria; kingdom Bacillati; phylum Actinomycetota; class Actinomycetes; order Kitasatosporales; family Streptomycetaceae; genus Streptomyces; species Streptomyces sp. NBC_01264. The sequence goes on along the minus strand of NZ_JAPEOX010000002.1, from coordinate 2,092,614 downwards.
ATGTCCATGCGCACCAAGATCGCCGCCGTCACCCTCGCCCGCCAGGAGGAGCAGGGGATCGAGGAGGAGGAGCGCAAGGTCGTCTTCATCGAGGACCTGCTGCGCGAGAACCCCCTGGGCCAGGCGGACGAGCTCAAGCGCCAGAGCACGGACACCGAGCAGGCCGAGGTCATCGACCTGCACGAGCAGTTCCGCGAGAAGTTCCCCTGGTACGCGCGGGTCCGCCACGCGCTGGTGCAGAGCCGCATCCGGCCGCACCTCATCAGCGGCATCGAGTTCCAGATGTTCATCTTCATCATCGGCCCCGTCATCGGCCATATCCTGTGGACCACGGCGGTGTCGGCCGTGCTGATGGGCGGCTTCGAGCTCGTCATCATGTTCAAGTTCTGGCTCTCCACCCGGGACTTCACGCGCACGATGGAACGCCTCGACCCCGGCAACATCCCCACGCGCGCGGGCTCCATAGCCGAGCACCTGCACGCCGGACGCCACCGCCGGCGCGGCGAGGACGACCTGCGCGAGGTCGAGGAAGTCGCCCAGCGCTTCCCCGCCCCCGAGCCGTACGAGGACCCCGGCTTCGTGCCGTACCCCGCGCCCTACCCGGACGAGTACACGGGCGCGGTGACGGACACCATGCAGCTCTCCAAGATTCCGGCGCAGGCGCTGCGGCCCGGCTACGTCGAACCGGAGCACTACTCTCGATGAGCTTCCCGGTCGACATATCGCACTACGGCGTCACCATCGTCATACCGGCCTTCAACGCGAGTGCCACGCTCGCCCGGGCCCTGCAGTCGGCCCTGGCGCAGACGCACCGCACGGTCGAGGTGCTCGTCGTCGATGACCGTTCCACCGACGGCACCCTCGCCCTCGCCCACCAGTTCGCGGCCCAGGACGCACGCGTCCGGGTCATCGAACGGCCGCAGAACAGCGGCGGTTGCGGCGCGCCCCGCAACAACGGCATCGAGGCGGCCTCGGGCCATTTCGTGATGTTCCTCGACGCGGACGACGAGCTCCCGCTCAAGGCGGCCGAGACGCTCCTGTCCTCGGCGCTCGTCACGGGCTCGGAGATCACCGCCGGCCGTGTCGTGCGCATCAACCACGCCACGGACGAGCTCACCGTCTGGCAGCCCCAGCTGTACCCGGCCGACCAGACGGTCGCGGGCCTGGGCGGCATGCCCGAGCTGCTAGACGACCCGATCGCCGCCGGAAAGCTGTACCGCCGGGACTTCCTCGACAATCACGGGATCCGCTTCCCCGAGGGCGTCTTCTTCGAGGACACCTACTTCTCCACGGTCGCCAATTTCCACGCGCGGTCCTTCACGATCCTCGCCACCCCGGTCTACCGGTGGATGTGGGAGCGGGAGTCCGACCAGCCGTCGATCACCAACCGCCGCCACGAGCTGCGCAGCATCGGCGACCGCGTCCTGGTGCACCAGTACACCGACAGCTTCCTGCGCAGCGTCGGCCGCCCGGACCTGCTGGCCCGCAAGGGCGCCAAGTTCCTCTCGCACGACCTGCGGCTGTACACGCCCGAGCTGCGCACCGGCGACCACGCCTTCCACAGCGGATTCCTCGCCGCTGTCGCCCCCTACCTGCACAGCCTGGACCCGGGCACCTTCGAACTGTGCGGCCCCATGGAGCGGATCCGCGCCTTCGGCCTCATGCACGGACGCGTCGACATCGCGGTGTCGGCCTCGGACTACATGAAGCGCCGCAGCGTCATCAGCTCCGACATCGTGGAGCGCGACGGCCGGGTGTTCTGGTCCGGGTCGCTGCTCGGGTACCCGGACGCGACAAGCTTCCTCGAAGTCACCGAGCTGGAGCTGACCGGGCACAAGCTCGCCGACTCCCGCATGTACAACAAGGCCGAGTCGATCGAGATGGTCGACGGCGAGCTGCACATCTCCGGCGCGATCCGCAACCAGTTCAGCCGGTTCGCCGCCGATGACAAGGTCGAGCTCATCGCCGTGCTGCGCCGCCGCAGCACCAAGGCCGACCACCACTTCCCCGTCTCCGGTGTGGAGATCGACAAGGACTGGATCCGTTACCACACCACCATCGACCTCAACGCCACCCTGGACAAGACCGACCGGGTGGGCAACTGGAACTTCTTCGTCCAGCTCCGGCACGCCGGTGAGCGCGTCTCCACCGCGCTGAACATCAGCGGTGTGGACGTCACCGCCATGCGCCACTCCTGCGACGCGGGCGTCTTTGAGGTCTACGAGACCGTCAGCGGCAACCTGGGCCTGCGCCCCGAGACCGGGGAACAGCGGGTCAAGACCTCGGACCGGGGCACCCCGTGGCTGTGGTGGCAGGACGCCGCCCCGACCGGCCCCGTGGAACTGCCCGAGAGCTACGCCGCCACGCTCGTCGTCCACTGCCACAACGACGAGTACCACCTGCGCGAGTTCCTCGCCTCGCTCGTGGCCCAGCGCAGCTTCGCCCGCACCCAGGTGGTGTTCGTCGACGACGGATCCAACGACAGCACCGGCCGGCAGCTCGCGGCCTTCGCCGCCTACTACCCCAACACGGGCGTCGTCGCCCAGCACAGCCTGGGCGCCAGCGCCGCCTTCGACCACGGGCTGCAGTACGCCGTCGCCCCCTACGTGATGTTCGCGCGCGCCCGCGACATCCTCGGCCAGGACTCCATCGGCCGGCTGCTCGCGGCCGCCAGCAAGGCCAGGGGAGCCGATGTCGTCGCCGGCCAGGCCGACAACTTCCCCGGCCCGTGGCGCAGCGAGGACGAGCCGTGGCAGCGGTACTTCACGGCCAAGGACTCCGTCCGCCGGCTGGCCGACGCCCCGTACCTCGTCTTCTCCACCCTGCTCGGCGCGAAGCTCTTCAAGACCTCCTACATCCGGGAGCACGGCTTCCGCGGCGGCCCGGGCCCGGGACTGGAGGACGACTGGTTCACCGTCCCGGCCGTGCTCTACGCGCGGGGCGTGGCCATCGCGCAGGACGCACGCTTCTTCGAGCGCGACGAGCAGAACCAGAACTCGCTCTTCGACTTCCCCTGGAACGACCCCGTCAAGACGGTGGACCGGGTCCGGCTCGCCGCGCACGTACTGGCCTCGGTGCAGGGAGCCCCGCCGCGGACCCTCGTCCTGGCCCAGCGCTTCGTCGTCCGTACCCTCCAGCCCTACGTGCGCAACATGCACCGCATCATGAGCAGGCCCGAGCTCGCCTCGGTCCTGCCCCTGCTGGGATCGGTCTACAGCCAGATACCCGACGACGTGATCCTGCAGTACGCCGTCCACCCGCAGTCCAAGGTCCAGCACCACGCGATCGTCACGGGCAACCTCGACCTCTTCGCGGACCCGCTCGGCGCACCCGAGTACCTGCCCACGCTCTTCCTCGACGAGGAGGGCGTCTACCGCAGACTGGTGTCCGACCCGGTGCGGACCACGCTGCTGCGCGTTCCGCGGGCCAGCGCCGTCCTGGAGACCTTCGACTGGACCGACGGCGAGATCCACTTCGAGGGGCTCCTCGTCCTCTCCGGCGTGGACATCAACGCCCGGTACACCAACGAGCTCCAGCTGGTGCTCTCCGACGGGCGGCGCGAGGTGACGCTCCCCGTGGCGCAGAACTACCGCCGCGACCGCTGGCGCACCCGCAAGAACCAGGACTGGTTCTCCGGCTGGCGCGCCACGGCCCGTCCGGGCACCCTCGACGCACTGGCCAACACCGAGCTGTCCATGGTGATCCGGGTCGTCGACCAGGACCTCCACCACGACGTCCCGCTGGCGGCCCGCCAGATGCTCCACCGCTTCAAGGGCGTGCACACCCGGGGCAGGCAGCGCTTCGTCGTGTCCATCGACGACGAGGAGCAGGTGACCGTCCGCTGGGTACGCGGCTTCGCTGCCCGGTGCAAGGACAGGCTGCGCCGGTTCAAGTGGGAGCTGCGCAACTCGCTGCCGGGCCGCCCCGGCTGGCGCACGCGCCTCATGTACTGGTTCACGTACCCCTACCTGCACAACCGGGGCATCTGGATCATCGGCGAGCGCGAGGACACCGCCCAGGACAACAGCTACCACCTGTTCAAGTGGATCCGGCAGAACCGGCCCAAGACCAAGGTCTACTACTCGATCAACGGCGATTCCCCCGACTGGGACAAGGTCGCCCGGTACGGGCAGGTCATCGACCGGCTGTCATGGAAGCACCGCGCCTACCTGCTGCACGCGGAACGCCTGATCAACGCGTACGACCTGGAGGCCTACCTGGGCTTCCCGGGCCTCCTCAAGCGGGCGTTCCTGCGCGGCTACGGCGACCTGCTGCGCTACAAGCGGGTGTTCCTCCAGCACGGAGTCGTCTACAACGACGTCGTGGCCTCCATCCACGGCCAGGCCACCAACGTCGACATGGTGCTCACCACGGGCCGCAGCGAGCGCTCGTACTACGCCGAGCACTGCGGGTACGGCTACGCGCGCGTCGCGGCGACCGGTCTGCCCCGCTTCGACGCCCTGGAGCCGGTGAACGGACCGCGGCGGATCCTGGTCATGCCGACCTGGCGCCGCGACATCGTGGCGCCCTCGTACAACAAGGCGGCCAAGCCCGAGATCCCCTTCGCCGCGTCCGAGTACTACCGGTTCTTCTCCGCACTGCTGCGCAACGAGCGGCTGCTGAGCGCGATCCAGTACTACGGCGTGGAGCTGGAGTTCATGCCGCACTACGAGATCCGGCCCTACCTGAACCACTTCAAGATCGACCACCCGTCGGTCACGGTGTCGACGACGGGCCGCGACGTGCAGCTCGCGATGCGCGAGTGCTCGATGCTGGTCACGGACTACTCCTCGGTGTTCTTCGACGTGGCGTACATGGGCAAGCCCATCGTCTACACGAACTTCGACGACGAGTCCTTCTACAGCAAGCACTACAAGCGGGGTTACTTCGATCTCGCGCGGGACGGCTTCGGACCGGCCTGCCGGACGGTCGACCACGCCGTCCAGGAGATCATCGCGACCATCGAGCGGCAGTTCGAGGTGGAACCGCAGTACCGGCGGCGCGCCGAGGAGTTCTTCGTCCTGCGCGACACCCACAACTGCGAACGGGCCTTCCAGGTCATCGAATCCATGGACGCCAACATCGTCGGTGACCAGCGGGCGCAGCTGCACCTCGGGGCACGAGGCTTCGGGGAGTTCTGAGACACATGAAGGACGCACCATGACGGCAATCTTCCTGTCCGGCGGATCGAGCGTGTGCAGCCGCCAGGGCAGCATGGCTCCCATGACCGGCTGGGGACAGGCGATGCCGATCTTCATGCAGGGCGTGGACGTGATCAACTGCGCCCGGGCCGGGGCCAGCACCAAGAGCTTCATGGAGCGCGGCCGGCTCGGCTGGATCATGGAGAACATCCGCCCCGGCGACCTGCACCTGATCTCCTTCGGGCCCAACGACATGAAGCCCGGCGCCGGCCTGCACACCGAGCCCTTCGACGACTACCAGGGCAACCTGCGGCGCTACGTCATCGAGACCCGGCTGCGCGGCGCCCACCCCGTGCTCGTCCCCAGCCACGAGCGGGCGGTCTTCGACCGGTTCGGCAACTTCCGCCGGCCGCTGAAGCTCTACCCGGCCGCCAAGCGGGAGGTGGCGGCGCAGATGTCCGCGCCGCTGATCGACCTCAACGAGTGGAGCGTCGCCTGGTGGCGCCAGCTCGGCCCGCAGGGCTGCAAGCAGGTCTTCCTCTACCTCGAACCGGGTGAGCACCCCAACTACCCCGACGGGGTGGGGGACAACTCGCACATGCGGCCGGTCGGCGCCGTGGAGTGCGCACGGTTCGTCGCCGGAGAGCTGCGCTCGCGCGAGCTGCTGCCCGCCCCGTTCTTCCGCAACCTGGAGAACCAGTTCGACGCGAACCAGGCAGTGCAATTCCTCGACGACGTCGAATTCGACCGGCTCACCAAGGAGCGGGTCGGCGCAGCGATGGTGGGAGCGACGGCATGAGCAGCGAAGTGACCGCCTGGTTCCCCGTGGTCCGCGCCTGGATCACCCAGGGCGCCTTCAGCGGGGTGCTCGACCTGGCCTCCTCGGCCGACCCCGGCAGGCCCCTGGTACCCGGCCAGGAGTTCACCCTGGCCATGACCCTCACGCCCAGCGGCGGCGCGTACCGCACGTACGGCTACGTCCTCGGCGACACCCTGGGCGACGCCGTGGTCATGGGCGGCCTGAAGGGCCTGCGACTGCTGAAGAACGGCCGCTACATGGGCTTCGCCCCCGGCACCGAGGCGGCCACCCACACCTGCACCGTGAAGGTGAAGCCGGACGCCCCCGACGGCGCGATCATGCTCCCGCGCGTGGTGGTCGGCCTGATGCCCGCCGAGGGCGACAAGCTGATCCCCAGCTCCGGCATCGAGGACCAGGGGTACTGGATCCGCCGCCACAGCGTCCCCGGCCGGGCCCTGCACCTGCCGCCCGGCGCCCAGGTCACCCTGCCCCCGGACGCCGAGCGCGGTCTGCGCCGTACCGGCGTGGGCATCCCCCGGCAGGGCATGCTGCACTGCGCCCCGGACGGGACGGTGGTCTACCAGGCCCCCGCCTCCTACCAGGGCTACGACTTCTTCACCTGCACCTACGAGGACGAGGCCGGCCACTCCGTGCGCTCGCACGTCACCATCCGGATAGGCGACCTGGGCATGTCACCGGGGGCACTGAGTGCCTTCCGTGGCTAGGCGCGCCCGCCTGGCGGCCGCCCTGGCCATGACCCTGACCCTGGCGGGATGTTCGAGCGGTACGGACTTCCCGGAACCCGGGTTCTCCACCCTGGCGCCGGTCCCGGACGGAGCGCTGCCCAGGGGAGTGACCTACAAGGAGTTCGCCCGGAAACTCGACGGCCGCGCGGTGTCCCACGTACAGATGCTGGCGATCCGGCCCGACGCCGAGGTCCGGGTCGGGGCCGTGCACGGGAGCTCCCTCGCCCACGCCGAGACCGTACGGGAGATGGCCGCGGCGACCGGGGCGGTGGCCGCCGTCAACGCCTCCTACTTCGACATCAGCACCGGCAAGAACTACGGCGGCTACGACGGGGACCCGCTCGGCCTGTACACCGAAGGCGGCCGGCTGCTCAGCGAGGCGACGAACGGCCGGACGGCCCTGCTGCTCGGCACCCGCGACGGCCGGCTCGACGCCCGCATCGACGAGGTCACCACGGAAGGCCAGGTGATCTCGGACGACGGCTCCCGAGGCGAACTGGACGGCATCAACCGGGTCCCGGGCCGCGTCCTGGGCTGCGGAGGCGTGGGCGGCGACCGCCTGGCCGTCACGGAGGAGCCGATGGAGGAGCCGTACGGCGGTCTGTGCACGGACGCCGACGAACTCGTCGCCTTCACCGAGGAGTGGGGCGACCGCACTCCCCCCGGCCCCCCGGGCAGCATGGAAGCCGTCCTCGACGGTGACGGGCGGGTGGTGGACCTCCGCAAGCCCGCCGGCGGGCGCGTACCGGCGAAGGGCAGCACGCTCTACGCGACGGGCGACGAGGTGGACTGGCTGCAGTCCCATGCCCGCAGGGGCAACCGGATCAAGCGCTCCGTGCAGATGAACAACATGGTCGGGCTGCCCGTGGGCGAGGACGTCCAGACGGCGGTGGGCGGCCGCTACCGGCTGCTGAAGGACGGCGAGTCCGCCCTCGGCGCCGCCGCGTCCACCCCCAGGAAGGCACCGCGCACCCTGGCCGGCATCACCGAGGACGGCGCGCTGCTCCTCGTGACGATCGACGGCCGCAACCCCGGTGTGGACGCCGGAGCCACGCTGGCCGAGGCCGCCGAGTTCATGGCCTCGCTCGGCGCCCAGGATGCCATCGGCCTCGACGGCGGCGGGTCCACGAGCATGGTCGTGCTCGGGGAACTGCGCAACAACCCCCGGGAGACCCCGGGGAAGGTCGTCGAACGGCCCGTGGCCAACGCGCTGGCCCTCTTCGCGCGCTGAGCCCGACCGACCGCGTACGCCGACGGCCGGTGCCCACCTCCCCTTGCGGGGCGGCGGACACCGGCCGTCGTGGTACGTGAGGTCCGGATCAGACCGGAACGCTCGCCAGGCCCGGGGCCAGGAACTTCTTGCCGTTCACCCGCTCGGAGACGCCCTCGCGGTCCAGGTACGGGGTGACGCCGCCCAGGTGGAAGGGCCAGCCGGCGCCCGTGATGAGGCAGAGGTCGATGTCCTGGGCCTCGGCCACGACACCCTCCTCCAGCATCAGGCCGATCTCCTGCGCCACCGCGTCCAGGACGCGGTCGCGGACCTGCTCCTCCGTCAGGACGACGTCGCCCTGCACGAGGAGGGCGGCGACCTCGGGGTCCAGCTCCGGCTTGCCGGAATCGTAGACGTAGAAGCCGCGCTTGCCGGCCTTGACCACGGCCGCCAGGTTCGGCGAGACGATGAAGCGCTCCGGGAAGGCGCGGTTCAGGGTCTCGGAGACGTGCAGACCGATCGCCGGGCCCACGAGCTCCAGCAGCACCAGCGGGGACATCGGCAGGCCGAGCGGCTCGATGGCCTTCTCGGCGGTGACCACCGGGGTGCCCTCGTCGATGACGTTCTGGATCTCGCCCATGAAGCGAGTCAGGATGCGGTTCACGACGAACGCCGGGGCGTCCTTGGTGAGGACCGCGGTCTTCTTCAGCTTCCGCGCGACACCGAAGGCCGTGGCCAGCGAGGCGTCGTCGGTCTGCTCACCGCGGACGATCTCCAGCAGGGGGAGGATCGCGACCGGGTTGAAGAAGTGGAAGCCGACCACGCGCTCCGGGTGCTGGAGCTTGGAGGCCATCTCGGAGACCGACAGCGAGGAGGTGTTGGTGGCGAGGATCGCGTGCGCCGGAGCGACCGCCTCGACCTCCGCGAACACCTTCTGCTTGACGGACATCTCCTCGAACACGGCCTCGATGATGAAGTCCGCGTCCGCGAAGCCCTCGGCCTTGTCCAGGACGCCGGTCACCAGGGCGGTCAGGCGGTTGGCCTTGTCCTGGTTGATGCGGCCCTTGCCCAGCAGCTTCTGGATCTCGGCGTGGACGTAACCCACACCCTTGTCCACGCGCTCCTGGTCGATGTCGGTGAGGACCACCGGCACCTCCAGGCGGCGCAGGAACAGCAGCGCCAGCTGCGAGGCCATCAGGCCCGCGCCGACGACGCCGACCTTGGTGACCGCGCGGGCCAGGTTCTTGTCCGGGGCGCCGGCCGGGCGCTTGGCGCGCTTCTGGACCAGGTTGAAGGCGTAGATGCCGGAGCGCAGTTCGCCGCCCATGATGAGGTCGGCCAGGGCCGCGTCCTCGGCGTCGAAGCCCTTCTGCAGGTCGCCGTCCTTGGCCGCCTCGATGATCTCCAGCGCGCGATAGGCGGCCGGGGCCGCGCCGTGCACCTTGGAGTCGGCGATGAAGCGGCCGCGGGCGACCGCCGCGTCCCAGGCCTCGCCGCGGTCGATCTCGTCACGGACGACCTCGGTGGTGCCGTTCAGCACGCGGGCGGTCCACAGGAGCGACTGCTCCAGGAAGTCCGCGCCCTCGAACAGCGCGTCCGCGATGCCGAGCTCGAAGACCTGCTTGCCCTTGAGCTGACGGTTCTGGTTCAGCGAGTTCTCGATGATCACCGAGACCGCGCGGTCCGCGCCGATCAGGTTCGGCAGCAGGGCGCAGCCGCCCCAGCCGGGAACCAGGCCGAGGAAGACCTCGGGCAGCGAGAAGGCCGGGATGGCCTGGGAGACGGTGCGGTAGGTGCAGTGCAGACCGACCTCGACACCGCCGCCCATCGCCGCGCCGTTGTAGTACGCGAAGGTGGGGACCGCCAGCGCCGCGAGGCGCTTGAAGACGTCGTGGCCGCCCTTGCCGATGGCGAGCGCCTCGTCGTGCTGCTTCAGCAGCTCGACGCCCTTGAGGTCGGCGCCGACCGCGAAGATGAACGGCTTGCCGGTGATGCCCGCACCGACGATGGAGCCCGCGAGGGCCTCTTGCTCGACCTGGTCGATCGCCGCGTTCAGGTTCGCGAGGGACTGCGGGCCGAAGGTGGTCGGCTTGGTGTGGTCCAGGCCGTTGTCCAGCGTGACGAGCGCGAAGCGCCCGGCGCCGAAGGGCAGGTCCAGGTGGCGTACGAGCGCGCGCGTGACGACCTCGTCGGGGAACAGCTCGGCCGCGCCCTTCAGGAGCTCAGTGGTGGTGGTGCTCACTTGCTGTCTCCCTCGGCGGTGAAGTTCGGGTTCTCCCAGACGACCGTGGCGCCCATGCCGAAGCCGACGCACATGGTGGTCAGGCCGTAGCGGACCTCCGGCTGCTCCTCGAACTGGCGGGCCAGCTGAGTCATCAGGCGGACGCCGGAGGAGGCGAGCGGGTGGCCGAAGGCGATGGCGCCGCCGTACTGGTTGACGCGGGCGTCGTCGTCGGCGATGCCGTAGTGCTCCAGGAACGCGAGGACCTGGACGGCGAAGGCCTCGTTGACCTCGAAGAGGCCGATGTCGTCGATCGTCAGACCGGCCTGGGCCAGGGCCTTCTCGGTGGCCGGGATCGGGCCGTAGCCCATGACCTCGGGCTCGACACCCGCGAAGGAGTACGAGACCAGGCGCATCTTGACCGGGAGGTTGTTCGCGCGGGCGAAGTCCTCGGAGGCGATGATCGCGGCCGTGGCACCGTCGTTGAGACCGGCGGCGTTGCCCGCGGTGACGTTGCCGTGGACCCGGAACGGGGTCTTGAGGCCCGCCAGGTTCTCCAGGGTGGTCCCCGGACGCATCGGCTCGTCGGCGGTGACCAGGCCCCAGCCCGTCTCACCGGCCGCCTCGTTGTTGTTGCGCACCGAGATCGGCACCAGGTCCTGCTGGATCTTGCCGTCGGCGTACGCCTTGGCGGCCTTCTCCTGCGAGCGCACGGCGTACTCGTCGGCGCGGAGCTTGGTGATCGTCGGGTACCGGTCGTGCAGGTTCTCGGCGGTCATGCCCATGAACAGGGCGGACTCGTCGACCAGCTTCTCGGAGACGAAGCGCGGGTTCGGGTCCACGCCCTCGCCCATGGGGTGGCGGCCCATGTGCTCGACACCGCCGGCGAGGGCGACGTCGTACGCACCGAAGGCCACACCGCCCGCGACGGCGGTCACGGCGGTGAGCGCGCCGGCGCACATGCGGTCGATCGAGTAGCCCGGGACGGACTGCGGGAGGCCCGCGAGAATGCCGGCCGTACGGCCCAGCGTCAGGCCCTGGTCGCCGATCTGCGTGGTCGCGGCGATGGCGACCTCGTCGATCTTCGCGGGGTCCAGGTCCGGGTTGCGGCGCAGCAGCTCCCGGATCGCCTTGACGACGAGATCGTCGGCGCGGGTCTCGTTGTAGATGCCCTTCGGGCCCGCCTTGCCGAACGGGGTGCGGACGCCGTCGACGAAGACGACGTCCCTGACGGTACGAGGCACGTTGGCTCTCCTCCAGGTGCGGGTGTGCACTGCTGCGCGGGGGCGGCCCAATCACTGAGCGCCCGCTCACCTCATCATGCTACTTGCCGGTAACTGGCATGCACAGCCCCCACGGGAGGAGCGGCGAAGGTCACACTCCGCGGGGGTCCGGTTCGGCCAGGTCCGCCGCGAGGTCCTCGCGCCAGCGCACGGACAGGCGCAGGTTCAGGATCGTCTCGGCGGCGGCCGGCAGGGGCAGCAGCAGGAACGCGCGCAGGGCCCCGGCCGCCGCATGCCGTGCGGACCAGGCGGCGGTGTCGGCCTCGGTGACGGGGGCCGGGTCCGGCTCGTAGCGGGCCGCGTCCAGCAGGCCCCGGGCCGCCCGGGCCTCCGCCGCCAGGGTCCTCACCCGCAGGTCCAGGGGCCCGTCGGCCGACAGGTCCACCGGCTCGTCCCGGCGGATCCCCTCCAGCGCCCGCGCGATCTCCGGGTAGCCGTCGATGCCGGTCTCGGACGCGAGGCGGGCGAGCTGGGCCGCCATCGCCGGGCGCAGCAGGTCCGGCGGGGTCCGGTCGACGAGGGAACCGAGGTCGAAGTCGCGCACCGAGGAAACCCGGTACGGATCCGGCTCCAGGTCGGAGAGGACCGGCAGCAGCAGGGCGCTCGCCAGCGGCGCCTCGCCGTCGTTCGCCGGATCCCAGGTGATGCCGTACTCCGCCGCCAGACCGGCCAGCAGCCGGGCGTACGCGGCCGTCGAGCCGGGCCAGGGATCGCCGCCCATCCGCTGCCAGTACCGCCCGGCGGGCCCGAGCACGGCCTGCGCCCGGGGTCCGGTCGCGTGGCCCTCGTCCTCGCGGTGCGAATCGACCGGACGGGCCGCCGCCGGCCGCTCCTCGCCGTCCTCGACGAGGGTGAGGCGCACCTCGGGCCCTTGCTTCGCCAGCAGCACGACCCGGGTCCCGCGCGACAGCCGGCGCAGCACCTCCGGACGGCCGAACTGGGCGTCACCGCCCTCCTGGGTGGCGTACGACCACCCGCCACCGCACGACCCGGCCCGGACCATCGGGCGGTACGCGGCCCAGGGCGCGGCGGCGGAGTGCCGCGCCTGCTCCCGGCCGCGCGGCGCGGCGGTCGCGGGCACGGCACCCAGCCTGTCCAGCAGCTCCCCGGGCGCGACGCCCGCCACGAAGACGACGTCGGGCTGCACGGGCGGCGCGGGCTCGGCCGCGGGGGCCGGGATCCGCGGCTCGGCGGCTCCCTCGGCCAGGCCGAGGGGAGAGCGGGGATCGGGGAGGGCCGTCCTGTCCTCGTCCCAGATCAGCCGGCCCTCGTGGGCGAGGGGCGTCCGTCCGGAGAAGGGCGTGCCGTCCTCCAGGGCCCCGGCGAAGTCGGCGAGGACGTGCCGCAGTCCCGGCCAGGCGGTGAAGTCCGAGCCCGTCTCGTCGAAGTACCGGCCGATGCGACCGTGGTGCGGGCCGGGCCGAGTGACCAGGAAGAGGCCGTCTGAGGACTGCCAGCCGATGCCCAGGGTGATCAGCAGCCGCTCGTGCGGCCAGTATCCGTACGCGTCGCGCGCTTCCTCGTCGAGCTCGGCCTCGTCCTCGGCTAGATCCGCGTCATCGGCGATCTCGCGCAGGAGCTCCGTGCTTCCGACGATCTTCTCGACCCCGGACAGCGGTCCGTGGAAGTCGAGCACGAGCGTGCCGTCCTGGAGCTCCACTCCGTCGTGCCGCAGCAGCGACTCCCTTAGGTCGGACGGGAACGTCACCCCGAGGCGGAGTTCGGCCGCGGCGATGTCCTGCGGGAGGGCCGGCGGGCGCAGCAGCCCGTGGGCGACGGCGGCGTGCCGCGCGAGCCAGGCCTCGATGCGGTCCCAGGACTGGTCCACCGTGGGTTCCGCGGCCGGCTCCGGGGTCGGTTCTGCGGTCGGCGTGATCATGTCGGCACCCTAAGCGCGGCCACTGACACCTCCCGCGCGGTGCCGGCGATGGCGGACGCCATGGGGGCCGAGGCGCGCAGGGTGACCGCCACGAAGGTGCGGCGGCGGACGCCGAGGGTGCGCAGGGCCGGGCCGTGGTCGACGGCGACCACCGCGGTCGCGGCGGCGAGCACGGCCCGCCAGCCGAGTACGGCCGCCCGCCGGGCCGGGCCGGGGAGCGGGGCCAGGGCCTCGCGCAGGCGCAGGCAGTGGAAGGGGACGTGGCGTTCCTCGTCGGCCAGGATGCGGCCCGCCACCTCCGCGGTCAGCGGATCGGCGGCCCCATCGCGCACGGCCCGGTAGTACCGCAGCGCCACCACCTCCGCGACCATCAGCACCAGCAGCTCCACCCGCAGCCCCAGCAGCCTGCGCAGCCGTACGAAGGCCGTGTCGCTCCAATGCGTGTCCAGGGTGCCGGCGCCCCCCGCCTCCAGGAGCAGGGCCAGCATCCGCGCGTGGTTCTGCTCCTCCGCGACGAAGAGCCGTACGGCCCGCGCGTACACGGGATCACCGGCCCGGTCGGCCTTGCCGATCAGTGCGGAGCCGTCCCCGTCCTCGCCCACCCGGAACCGCTGAAGGCTCCGGACCAGCTCCGCGGGGAGCGTCGCGGCCCTGTTCCAGTCCGGATCGCCGCGCTCGGCCCGGCGCTCCCGTTCGGCCTCGAAATCGGCCAGCCACGCGTCCTGCCCCCACCCATGTTTGATCACGTTCAAAAACTAGTGGGCTTTGAGCGTGTTCAAAAGAAGCCCGGCCCGGCTGTAGCGGAACCGGGACATGGCGGAGCCCCCCGGCCCGAGGGCCGGGGGGCTCCGCCACGCACTGCGGGCGCGGGTGCGTCAGTCCTCGGGCTCGGGCTCCGGCGCTGCCACGGGCGCGGTCGCGGCCAGGGCTGTGACCAGGGCGTCCGTCACCTGTTCGATCTGCCACGGGCGGGCCCCGTAGCCCGCCAGGGCCTCGGCCACCGCGTCGGGCTCCAGCCGCAGCGGCGGCTCCCAGCACAGCCGGCGGACGGTGTCGGGGGTGATCAGGTTCTCCTGCGGCAGGTTCAGCCCCTCCGCCAGAGCCGACACGGCCGTCCGGGCCGCGGCCAGCCGCGCCGCGGCCTCCGGGTCCTTGTCCGCCCAGGAGCGCGGCGGCGGCGGGCCCGCCGGGGTCGCCCCCGGCTGCGGCAGCTCGGCCTCGGGCAGGGCCTTCGCCCGGTCCACGGCGGCCATCCACTGGTCCAGCTGGCGCCGGCCCATGCGCTGCCCGTAGCCGGGCAGGGCCGAGAGGGCCTGCACGTTCAGCGGCATGGCGAGCGCGGCCTCGACGATCGCGGCGTCACCCAGCACCTTGCCCGGTGACACGTCACGTCGCTGCGCGATCCGGTCGCGGGACTCCCACAGCTCCCGGACCACGGCCATCTGCCGGCGCCGGCGCACCTTGTGCATGCCCGACGTACGGCGCCACGGGTCCTTGCGCGGCGGCGCGGGCGGTGCGGCGGCGATGGCGTCGAACTCCTGGTGGGCCCAGTCCAGCTTGCCCTGCCGGTCCAGCTCCTTCTCCAGCGCGTCCCTCAGGTCCACGAGCAGCTCCACGTCGAGCGCGGCGTAGCGCAGCCACGGCTCGGGGAGCGGACGGGTCGACCAGTCGACGGCGGAGTGGCCCTTCTCGAGCGAGTAGCCGAGGACCCCCTCGACCATCGCGCCGAGTCCGACCCGCGGGAAGCCGGCGAGGCGGCCGGCCAGCTCGGTGTCGAAGAGGGAGGTGGGCGTCATGCCTATTTCGCGCAGGCAGGGCAGGTCCTGGGTGGCGGCGTGCAGGATCCACTCGGTGCCCGCCAGGGCCTCGCCCAGGGAGGAGAGGTCGGGGCAGCCCACCGGGTCGATCAGCGCGGAGCCCGCGCCTTCGCGGCGCAGCTGTACGAGGTAGGCGCGCTGGCCGTAGCGGTACCCGGAGGCGCGCTCGGCATCCACGGCGACGGGTCCGGTGCCCGCGGCGAAGGCCGCGACCACCTCGGCGAGCGCGGCGGCGTCGGCGACCACCGGAGGGATGCCCTCGCGCGGTTCTAGCAAGGGAATCGGCAGCCCGTCGGACGAAACCTCGTCGTCCGGGGGGCCGCCCCCGGTGGTGGTGCGCAGGACTGCTGCGGTTTCTTGGGCGTCGGTCACCGGTCAAGGGTATCCGTGGATACGACGCGCCCGTCGCCGGAACGTTCCGGCGACGGGCGCGAGGGGGGAGGACGGACGTTTCCCCGGGTTCTCCGGGAGTTCTCCCGGGGTCTTTCGGGGGGTATCGGCCGGGTCAGTGGATGATCCCGGTGCGCAGGGCGACGGCGACCATCCCGGCCCGGTCGCCGGTGCCCAGCTTGCGGGCGATCCGTGCGAGGTGGGACTTGACGGTCAGGGCGGACAGGCCCATCGAGACACCGATGGCCTTGTTGGACTGGCCCTCCGCGACGAGGCGCAGGACCTCGACCTCGCGGCCGGAGAGCTCGCGGTAGCCGCCCGGGTGGCTCGGGGCACCCGGGGGGCGGCGGTGCATACGGGCCGCGGCGGCGCCGATGGGGGCGGCGCCGGGCCGGGACGGGAGCCCGATGTTGGTCCGGGTGCCGGTGACGACGTAGCCCTTCACTCCGCCCGCGAGGGCGTTGCGGACGGCGCCGATGTCGTCGGCGGCGGACAGGGCCAGGCCGTTCGGCCAACCGGCGGCCCGGGTCTCGGACAGCAGGGTGAGACCGGAGCCGTCGGGCAGGTGCACGTCGGCCACGCAGATGTCGCGCGGGCTGCCGATGCGTGGACGGGCCTCCGCGATGGACGAAGCCTCGATCACGTCGCGTACTCCGAGAGCCCACAAATGGCGGGTCACGGTGGAGCGCACGCGCGGGTCGGCCACGACGACCATGGCCGTCGGCTTGTTCGGGCGGTAGGCGACCAGGCTTGCGGGCTGCTCGAGAAGAACGGACACCTAGGCCTCCTGGGGGGAGTGGCGGGACGGCCGGCTCGGGGAAGGAAGCCGGTGCGAACCGTGCGGATGGTCTATGACTCCTTCGGCACGTCACCCGCCCGGCTTTAGGGAATGATCACGATTTGGTGAGTAACAATTCGGGCAATTCGGACGTACGATCGATCATAGGGTGATCAGAAGCCCGCAACGGACGCCCGGTATCGACATCCGGCCCGGCATCGGGGTGCAGGCCGGCGCGGGTCCGACGGGGGTCCGGCAGGCGGTCGGCACGGGCCCGGCAGGGCCCCCGGCCTCGCGAAACCGCCCCCCGGGGGGTTTCGCGGAACTACCCCTGCGGGTGATGCGGGCCGCGCCGCTGGGGCAGGGAGACCACGCCGGTCACCGTCTCGGTCGGTCCGACCGGCGGCAGTCCCGCGATCTGGCACAGCAGTTCGCACCACGCCGACAGGTGTGCGGCGGTGTCGGGCACCCCGCCCACTCCCTCGCGCGGCGTCCACGAGGCCCTGATCTCGATCTGGGTCGCCGGCCGCCGCTCTCCGAGCCCGCCGAAGTAGTGCGAGGCGGCCATGGTCACGGTCCCGCTCGCCTCCCCGTACGTCAGCCCGCGCGCGTCCAGCGCCCCCGTCAGCCAGGACCAGCACACCTCGGGGAGGAGCGGGTCCACGGCCATCTCCGGCTCCAGTTCCGCCCGTACGAGCGTCACCAGCCGGAAGGTGCCCTGCCAGGCGTCGTGCCCGGCCGGGTCGTGCAGGAGGATGAGCCGGCCGTCGGCCAGGTCCTCGTCGCCGTCCACGACCGCCGCCTCCAGCGCGTAGGCGTGGGGCGCCAGCCTCTGGGGCGGTTTGGTGGGGTCGATCTCGATCCCCTGCCGCAGTCTCGCCTTCTTCAAGCCGTCGACCGCCCGCCGGAACGGGAGTGGGACGGAGCTGTCCTTCGCGCTGTCCGTACCGTCAGCGCCATCTGAAAATCGTCCCTGAGCCGCAGCCATGCGGGGAAGACTAGGCGGAACGAGCGCCCGTACGGCGCAGGGACACCCGCGCCGGGCCGGGCACTTCTTCATACGTGCGAACATTTGAGTCGTGAGCGCCAACATCCGCCCCACGGGCACGCCGAGCCAGACGTACGATTCCGCCTTCCTGAAGGCGTGCCGGCGCGAGCCGGTGCCGCACACCCCCGTGTGGTTCATGCGGCAGGCGGGGCGCTCGCTCCCCGAGTACCGCAAGGTGCGCGAGGGCACGCAGATGCTGGAATCCTGCATGCGGCCCGACCTGGTCACCGAGATCACCCTGCAGCCGGTCCGGCGCCACAACGTGGACGCGGCCATCTTCTTCTCCGACATCGTGGTCCCGCTGAAGGCCATCGGCATCGACCTGGACATCAAGCCGGGCATCGGCCCGGTCGTCGCCCAGCCGATCCGCCGCCGCGAGGACCTCGCACAGCTGCGCGACCTCACCCCGGAGGACGTCTCGTACGTCACCGAGGCGATCGGCATGCTCACGGGTGAACTGGGCTCCACGCCGTTGATCGGCTTCGCCGGTGCGCCTTTCACCCTCGCGAGCTACCTGGTCGAGGGCGGCCCCTCCAAGAACCACGAGCACACCAAGGCTCTCATGTACGGGGACCCGGAGCTCTGGGCCGACCTGCTGGACCGCCTCGCCGAGATCACCTCCTCCTTCCTGAAGGTGCAGATCGAGGCCGGCGCCTCCGCCGTCCAGCTCTTCGACTCCTGGGTCGGCGCCCTCGCCCCGGCGGACTACCGCCGCTCGGTGATGCCCGCCTCCGCGAAGGTCCTTCAGTCCGTCGCCTCGTACGGGGTCCCGCGCATCCACTTCGGCGTGGGAACGGGCGAGCTGCTCGGCCTCATGGGCGAGGCCGGCGCGGACGTCATGGGCGTCGACTACCGGGTCTCCCTGAACGAAGCCGTCAAGCGGGTCGGCCCCGGCAAGGCGCTCCAGGGCAACCTGGACCCGGCGGTCCTCTTCTCCACCCCCGAGGCGGTCGAGACCAAGACCCGCGAGGTCCTGGACGCCGCGGCGGACCTGGAGGGCCACATCTTCAACCTGGGCCACGGCGTCCTGCCGACGACGAACCCGGACGCCCTGACCCGCCTGGTGGACTACGTCCACACGCAGACGGCCGTCTAGCACCGAGCTGCGCCGACGTCGGTACCGTGCCGTGCATGACATGGCACGGGCCGACGTTTCGCATATCCGACGGAGAGACCATCGACGGGGCCTGGTGCCTCGTGTGGTGCAGGCACGACTGGCAGGACGAGTACTACCCCGAGGACCTGTTCGTCTACGCGGACGGCAGGATCAGCCGCGGGGGCTACGAGGCGACCGATCTCGCCGGGCTCGCGCGACTGCTGGCTTCGGGGAAGGTCGCGCTCACACGGCCGGACGGCAGTGAGCGGACCGCCCACCCTTCGAAGTGGCTCGCCCGCTACCCCGAGCCGCGGACCGACGAGACCTTCCTCGCGGAAGTCGCCGACGAGATCTCCCGGCTGGCGGGCCGGCCCACCGCCGGTGAACGGCTCCGGGAGGCCGTCCGCGGCTACCGGCAGGACACCACGGAGCCCAACCGGTCCCTGCTCCGGGACGCGTACCTGGCCGTCCCGGCGCACCGGCGGGTCTTCGTCCTGGGGGACGTGGACCAGCAGGACCGGCCGCTGCGGATCCTGGTGACCGATCTGGGCGAGCCCGTGGACGGGGACGGACCGGTGGCCACGCCGGAACTGCACCAAGGCGCCCTGGACTACTTCGCCGACGTGGACGCGGGCGTGGAGCGGGCCGAGCAGGAGCGGGCCGTCCGCTTCGCGGACGCGCCGGTCGGGGCCCCACAGCCACCGGTCGTCCTCCGCGAGACGGTGTACACCCGGGGATGGCCGGCCGAGCTCGGCGACTTCGCGCTGCGCAACGACTACGACGCCCCCTTCACATACGAGGGGGAGACCTACCCCACCGTGGTGCACGGCTACTGGGCCCTCTTCGCCGCCGACCGGGCCGACCACGACCGGATCCGCGCCGCCGCGACCGCCCGCGAGGCGCAGGAGCTGGGCGCAGGGGCCGCGGGGCGCCCGGACTGGGCGGCCCGGCGGCTCGCCGTCATGGCCGGGCTGCTCCGGGCCAAGTTCGCCCAGCACCCGCGGCTCGCGGAGCTGCTGGCCGCCACCGGGGAGGGCGCGATCCTCTACTCCGGCTTCGACTCCCCGTTCTGGTGCGACGAGGGCTCCCGCGGCGGCGGCCGGAACTGGACCGGCCGCCTGCTGGAGCTGATCCGTTCCGAACTCCTCGCCACGGGCGCCGAGACGGCCTAGGCCGCCCGCACCGCGGAGACCGCCTTGCGGGCGGCCACCAGGACCGGGTCCCAGACGGGGGAGAAGGGCGGGGCGTAGCCCAGGTCCAGGGAGACGATCTGGTCCACCGTCATGCCGGCCGTCAGGGCCACCGCGGCGATGTCCACCCGCTTCGCTGAGCCCGGGCCGCCGACGATCTGGACGCCCAGGAGGCGGCCCGTGCGGCGCTCCGCCAGCATCTTGACCGTCATCTCCGCCGCGTCGGGGTAGTAGCCCGCCGTGTTCGTCGAGCTGATCGTCGCCGTGACGAAGCGCAGGCCGACGGCCAGGGCGTCCCGCTCGCGCAGGCCCGTACGGGCGATCTCCAGGTCGCAGACCTTGCTCACTGCCGTGCCGACCACGCCCGGGAAGGTCGCGTAGCCGCCGCCCACGCCCGAGCCGATGACCTGGCCGTGCTTGTTCGCGTGCGTGCCCAGCGCGATGTGCCGCATCCGGCCCGCCACCAGGTCCAGGACCTCCACGCAGTCGCCGCCCGACCAGATGTTCTCGTGGCCGCGGACCCGCATGGACAGGTCGGTCAGCAATCCGCCCGACTCGCCCAGCGGCAGGCCCGCCGCGCGGGCCAGGGCCGTGCGCGGTTCGACGCCGATGCCGAGGACGACCACGTCCGCCGGGTACTCCTCCCCGGCTGCCGTGACCACCGCGCGGGCCCGGCCCTCCCCGTCGGTGAGGATCTCCGTCACCTCGGCGCGGGCGACCGTACGGATCCCCATGCCGTTCATCGCGCGGTGCACCAGGCCGCCCATGTCCGGGTCCAGCGTGGACATCGGCTGCGCGCCCCGGTGCAGCACGGTGACCTCGAAGCCCCGGCCGAGCAGGGCCTCCGCCATCTCCACGCCGATGTACCCGGCGCCCACGACCACCGCCCGGCGGCCCGCCGTCCGTTCCAGGTCCGCCATCAGCCGCTGACCGTCGTCCAGCGTCTGCACCCCGTGCACCCCGTGCGCGCCGATGCCGGGCAGCCGCGGGCGGACCGGCCGGGCGCCGGTCGCGAGGACGAGCTTGTCGTACGGCGTCCAGTACTCGGAACCGGAGTCCAGATCGCGGGCGCGCACCCGCTGCCCCGCGAGGTCCAGCTCCACGACCTCCGTCCGCGTCCGCAGGTCGATGCCCCGCGCGCGGTGCTCCTCGGGCGTCCGGGCGATCAGCTCGTCCGGACCGTCGACCAGACCGCCGATCCAGTACGGGATCCCGCACGCGGAGTACGAGGTGAAGTGTCCGCGCTCGAACGCGGTGATCTCCAGCTCCGCCGGGCCCTTGAGCCGCCGGGCCTGTGACGCGGCGGACATCCCCGCCGCGTCACCGCCCACGACCACCAGTCGCTCCGTGCCGTTCGCCATGCGCCCGTACCGTCCTTCCCCGCCGCCTGTGCCTGCGGGCCCCACGCTACGGGCGTACGGGGGTTCAGTCCTGGACCGGTGGCGGCGTCGCGCCAGGCCGCGACGGATTCACCGGCCGCGCCGGATTCACCGGCTGCGCCGGTGTGGCCGCCGTGTGGCCGGGCCAGACCGGCCCGTTCTGCGCGGGCAGGCGCCGCGCCGTGGGGAAGTCGGGCTTCTCCTTCGCCGGCCGCCACTTGCGGTACTGCCGGAAGCAGAGCGCCAGGAAGGCGCCCGACAGCAGGAACGGGGAGGCCGCCGCGAGGGCCATCAGCAGGTACTGGACCGCGGTCGCGAAGACGGCCCAACCGCCCACCAGGGCGTCGAAGAAGCCCGGATCGGGCTTCTCGGGCGCCTTCACCGGCTGCTTGGACGGCTCCGAGAACGTCAGGGTGATCGTGCCGAGCGAGGTCTGGTCCTTGAGCGCCGTCTGCTGGGCGAGCAGCGACTCCAGATCGGCCTGGCGCTTGCTGAGCTCGGCCTCCAGCGTCACCACCTCGCTCAGCCCCGAGGCCTTCTCCATCATCTCGCGCACCCGCGTCACGCTCGCCTGCTGGGACTTGACCCGGCTGTCGACGTCCGCGACCTTCTGCGTCACGTCCTGCGCCTCGACCTTGCGGTCCAGGAGCTTTCCGCTGCCCTCCATGGCGGCCAGCACCGCGTCGAAGCGCTCGCCCGGCACCCGCAGGGTCACGGTCGAGGTCATCACCCCGTCACCGTCGCGCTTGGTGGTCTCGTTGCCCACGTACCCGCCCGCGTTCTCCGCCGCCGTCCGGGCCCCGGCCGTCGCCTTCTGGGCGTCCGCCGTCTCCACGGTCAGCGTCGCCGTGCGGATGATCTGGGTGCGCGCGGCGGGAGCCTGCGGCTGGTTCTTGTCCGCACCCGGCGCCGGGGCGCCCGAAGCCGCCGGGGCCGGGGCCGCGCCGTTCCCGGCCGCCTCCCGCTGCCCGGGTGCCGCCGCGTCCGACTTGGCCATGGACTTGTCGTCGCCCCCCGCCGCGCAGCCGGTGAGCGCGAGCGCCCCGGCCAGGGAGAGGGCGGCCAGAGCCGTCGCAGGGCGCCGTCCGAACCGTCTGTACTGGGTGTGCATCGTGTGTGCCCCCGAGGAATCGCCGGATGCGCGGACAGGCCGCCGCGCCGCTGTCGCCGTTGTGACGTCCGGCACCCCGCCCCGGGTTTCGAAACCACGGTCCCGAGCTGATGCCGAAGCGGTCACGGTCAGGCCTCGGCGTTCGCCCGATGAGGGGTCTGAGACGATGTGTCCATGCACGAAGCGGACACGCGTACGGACCGGCCGGCCCCCGCCGGCCACGTCGTCGTCATCGGCGGCGGGATCGCGGGCCTCGCGGCGGCCCACCGGCTGCTCGCCGAGGGCCTGCGCGTCACCCTCCTGGAGGCCGGCCCGCGCCTTGGCGGCAAGCTTCGCTCGGGCGAACTGGCGGGCCTGCGCGTGGACCTCGGTGCCGAATCCGTACTCGCCCGCCGCCCCGAAGCGCTCGAACTGGCCCGCGCCGTGGGCCTCGGCGAGGCTCTGCAGCCCCCCGCCACCGCCACCGCCCGCCTGTGGACCCGCGGCGCGCTGAGGCCCCTGCCGGGCGGTCACGTCATGGGCGTCCCCGGCGACCTGGGCCCGCTCGCCGCCTCCGGAGTACTCTCCGCCGAGGGCCTGGCCCGGGCCGCGGCCGAAGACACCCTGGAGCCGCAGGAGATCGGCGAGGACGTGGCCCTCGGCGAGTACGTCGCCGCCCGCCTGGGCCACGAGGTCGTCGACCGGCTCGTGGAACCGCTCCTCGGCGGGGTCTACGCCGGCAACCCCTACCGCATCTCGATGCGGGCCGCCGTCCCGCAGCTCTTCGAGGCCGCCCGCACCCACGCCTCCCTGGGCGAGGGCGTACGGGAACTGCAGGCCCGGGCGGCCCGGTCGGGGCAGACCGGTCCCGTCTTCTCCGGCATCGACGGCGGCATCGGCAGGCTCCCGCTCGCCGTGGCCGAGGCCTGCCGGGCGGCCGGGGCCCGGATCCTCCTCGACGCCCCCGCGCGCGAGCTGACCCGTACCGCCACCGGCTGGCGCGTGGTCGCCGACGGTGCGGACGGCGCCGAGGTCATCGAGGCCGACGGCGTGGTCGTGGCCGTCCAGGCCGGGCCCGCCGCCCGGCTGCTCGACCGGATCGCGCCCGCCGCCGCCACCGAGCTGCGCGGGGTCGAGTACGCCTCCATGGCCCTGGTCACGATGGCCCTGCGCCGCTCCGAGCTGCCCGCCGGCATCGCCGACGGCGGCGCGAGCGGGTTCCTCGTACCGCCCGTGGACGGCCGGACGATCAAGGCCTCGACCTTCTCCAGCAACAAGTGGGCCTGGGCCGGGGCCGATCCCGACCTCTTCCTGCTGCGCACCTCCGTCGGCCGCCACGGCGACGAGGGCGACCTCGAGCGGTCCGACGAGGAACTGGTCGAGGTCTCCCTCGCCGACCTCGGCGAGGCCGTGGGCCTCGCGCCCACCGCCCGCCCGGTGGCCTCCACCGTCACTCGCTGGGACGGCGGCCTGCCTCAGTACCCCGTCGGCCACCTCGGCAAGGTGGCCCGGATCCGCTCCGCCGTCGCGGCCCTGCCGGGCCTCGCGGTGTGCGGAGCGCTGTACGACGGGGTCGGCATCCCGGCCTGCATCGCGAGCGCGGGCAAGGCCGCCGACGTGGTGATCGCCACGTTGGGGGCCGCTGGGGCACCCCTGGCACCGACCACTGATCAGCACACGGGACAATAGACGCATGACTGCACCAGAGAAGATTCCCAACGCGGGGAAGAAGGCGAAGGACCTCAACGAGGTCATCCGCTACACCCTGTGGTCCGTCTTCAAGCTGAAGGACGTGCTCCCCGAGAACCGCGCCGGCTTCGCCGACGAGGTCCAGGAGCTGTTCGACCAGCTGGCCGCCAAGGACATCACCGTCCGCGGCACCTATGACGTCTCCGGCCTGCGCGCCGACGCGGACATCATGATCTGGTGGCACGCGGAGACCTCCGACGAGCTGCAGACCGCCTACAACCTGTTCCGCCGCACCAAGCTGGGCCGCGCGCTGGAGCCGGTCTGGTCGAACATGGCCCTGCACCGTCCGGCCGAGTTCAACAAGTCCCACATCCCGGCCTTCCTGGCCGACGAGACGCCGCGCGACTACGTCAGCGTCTACCCCTTCGTGCGCAGCTACGACTGGTACCTGCTGCCCGACGAGGACCGCCGCCGCATGCTCAAGGACCACGGCATGATGGCCCGCGGCTACCCCGACGTGCGTGCCAACACCGTCGCCTCCTTCTCGCTCGGCGACTACGAATGGCTGCTGGCCTTCGAGGCCGACGAGCTGTACCGCATCGTCGACCTCATGCGCCACCTGCGCGCCTCCGAGGCCCGCATGCACGTCCGCGAAGAGGTGCCCTTCTACACCGGGCGCCGCAAGTCCGTCGCCGATCTGGTGGCCGGACTCGCCTAGAGACCTCCCCTGGGGGGAAGGACCGGAGGACCTGACCTGTGTCCTCCGGGGATCGGGAGGCCCTGCCCCCGAATCGACGCAGCCGGAGATCCCGCCCGGAAGTTCAGACGACTGGCGGCAGCAGTGCCCTGGGGTGCCCCCGGGCAGTCGTTGCCCGGTCGTCCAGCGACACCGGTGCGGGCTCCGGATGCGGCGCACACGTGACACGCCACCCCGAGGTGTCACCTGTCAGCAAGTACCGCTCCACGTGAGCATCCACGCAGCCATTGCGTCCGCCGACCACCCCGTGGGTGCCGGCCCCCTCCTCCGTCACCAGCCCGGCCCGCGGCCCGAGCCGCCGCTGGAGCTCCAGCGCGCCCCCGTACGGGGTGGCGCCGTCCCGTTCGGCCGCGACGATCAGCGTGCGGGGGAGCGGAGCGTCCGGCCGTGACCCTACGTCCACCGGCCGCTGCCGTTCGCGCACCGGCCAGAAGGCGCAGGGCAGGTTCAGGAAGGCGTTGGCCCAGGTCTCGAAGGGGGCCGTACGGGCCAGTTCGGTGTTGTCGCGGTCCCAGGTCTCCCAGTCGGCGGGCCACGGGGCGTCGTTGCACAGGGTCGCCGTGTAGACGGCGGTGGCGTTCTCCCCCTCGACGGCCGCCGCCGGGTCCGGGGCGGCGAGCGAGACGAGCGGGCGCGGATCACCGCGCAGGAACGCCGCCAGGGCCGCGGCGCGCCCCGGCCAGACCTCGTCGTAGTACGCGGCCCGCAAGTACGCGGAGTGCAGCTGCCCGGTGCCGACCACCCCGCCCGCCGGTTCGCGGGCCAGCGCGGCCCGGACCCGCTCGTAACTCGCCTGCACCGCCTCGGGGGTGGAGCCCAGCCCGTACGCGGCGTGGTGGCGGGCCGCCCAGGCACGGAAGTCGGCCCAGCGGCGCTCGAAAGCGGGGGCCTGGGCGAGGTTGTTGCCGTACCAGACCTTGCGCGGATCGGGGTCGACGGCCGAGTCGAGGACCATCCGGCGGACGTGGCCGGGGTAGAGGGTGGCGTAGACCGCACCGAGGTAGGTGCCGTACGAGGCCCCCATGAAGGTCAGCCGGCTCTCGCCGAGCGCGGCGCGCAGCACGTGCAGGTCGCGGACGTTGTTCAGGGTCGTGTACGAGCCGAGGGCGGCCCCGGCCCGCTCCGCGCAGCCACGGGCGTAGGCCCGCGCGGCGGCGATCCGGGACTCCTTGGCGGCGGCGTCCGGCTGGGCCCCGGCGGCCCCGGCCGGGGCGCGGCCGTACTGCGCCGGGTCCTGGCAGGACAGCGGGCGCCCCGAGCGGCCCACCCCGCGCGGGGCGTAGCCCACGAGGTCGTAGGCGGCCCCGACGCGGCGCCACTCGGGCAGGTCCGCGACGAGAGGGAAGAACAGGCCGTTGCCGCCCGGTCCGCCGGGGTTGTAGACGAGCGCCCCCTGGCGCCCGGCCCCGCCCGCGCCGGAGGCGGCGACCCGGCTGACGAGGATCTGCGTCTGCTCCCCGAAGGGCCGGGCGTAGTCGACCGGGACCCGGAGCGTGCCGCACCGCACGTCCGGCCCGAGTCCCTCGGCGACGGGGCAGGGCCCGAACTCCAGGCCGTCGCGGGAACCCTGACGGTCCGGCGCCGGATCCCGGCCCGGGCCCGGCAGCCCCCCGCGCGCGGCGGCGGCCCCGGCCAGCCGGGCCACGAGCTCGGCCCCGGCGGCCTCGGCGGCCACCCGGGCGGCCCCGGCGGGGCCCGAGGGCGATGGGCCCGAAGCCGATGGGCCCGCCGTCACCCCGGGCGGGCCCGGGGGAGCGGCCTCGGCGCCGGAGGTCATCGGCGGGGAAGCGGCCAGCGCGAGGGCGGCCAGCGCGACCGTGGCGGACACCCGGGGCATGCGCATGGCGGGCCTTTCATCTCATCGGACCCCCCGATGAGATCCGGCGGGCGGCCTCCTGTACAGGACCACCGGCCGGTGTCGCGCTCAATGCCCCCGTTGCCGCGGAATCCGCCCCCGCCTGCCGTAGGTGAGCGCCGCCCGCACCTCCGGATCGGTGACCGCGCGCCGCCCCCGCAGGGCCACCGCGGTGAGCGAGTCCGGCGCGCCCTGCTCCCGCCCCAGCTCCGCGAGGAGCCGCCGGCCGGCGGGGGAGGCCCACCCGGACTGCCCGTGCCCCTCGACGCGGGCTATGGCCAGGCAGCCCAGCGCGAGGATCAGCGGCAGCGCGAACCAGCACAGGATCATCGTGGTCGTGGTCCCCGGATCGGGCACGCACAGCGCCGCCACCGCCATGGCGAGGACCAGCACGGTGGCCTGCCGGACCGACCGGACCCCCGAGTGGATCTCCCGCCGGGCCCCGTCCCGCGACGTGAGCCCGGCTTCTCCGAGCCGGTCCGCGAGGGCCCGTACGGCCGGATCCCGCGCCACGGCCGACCGTACGGAGGTCACCGGCTCCTGACCGTCCGGCCCGAAGGCGCCGAGCACCGAGCGCTCGTGCGGATCGCGCCCCACCGGGTCGACCACGGTCGCCCAGCCGGTGTGCGCGAGCAGCAGCCGCCGCTGGCGCTGCATCGACAGCAGCGTCAGCTCGGCCACCCGCTCCGGGCCACCGGCGAGGTAGGCGGCCTCGTACAGGTTCAGCTCGTCGTGGTGGTGGTGCGCGCCGGTGACCTGCGGGGGCTCCGACAGTTCGGAGGCGGCCTTCAGGAGGCGGGTGCACGCGAACAGCAGCCCTGCCCAGGCGAGGAGGAGGAACAGGACCCAGAACATGACCGAGTTCTACAAGACGTGGAACGCCCGGTACAGCCCTGTGCCGAGGTGTGAGCAGCTCGTGACGGGCCTGTGATGGCCGGTCAGGAACTGCTGCCGCAGCTGGAACCGGACGAACTGCTGCAACTCGATCCGCTGGAGCCGCTGGAACAACTCGACCCGCCGGAGCCGCCGGAACAGCTGGACCCGCTGGATCCGCCGCCCCCGCAACCGCTCCCGGAGGACCCGCAGCCCGACCCCGAGGAGCAGCCGCTCCCACCGGAGGACCCGCAGCTCGACCCGCCGGATCCGCCGCCGTCGGAGCCCGCGCACCAGACGACGGGGAGCACCGCGGCACCCGATTCCCAGTCGGATCCCGAACCGCCGGAGCGGGTACGGGACTGGGCCGCCGCCAGCCGGGTCCCGCGGGCCGCCGGCACCAGCTGCTCGCGCAGGTACGGGTCCCGCAGGCCCCGCAGCCCGAACAGCGAGGTCTGGACGTACGGGCTCTGGTCGGCCCCGTAGTACGCGCGGATGGCGCGCAGCGCCTCGGCCCCGGCCGGGGTGATCCGCTGCCGGGCGCGGGAGGCCCCGACGGTGCCGACGACGATTCCGCCCAGCAGCACGGGCAGCACCTCCACGATGAACGGCACGGGGAAGCTCACGGGCCCGTCCTGCAGCGCGAAGGCGACGAAGGACAGCGGCAGCGAGAGCACCAGCAGCACCCCGCACACCACGGCCTGCACCACCCCGTGGCGCAGCCAGCGGTGGCGGCCGCCCGGCGTCGCGATCAGCCCGCGGGCGGCCAGCGCGTCGCCGGTCTCCTGTACGGCCGGGTCCCGCATGGCGGCGTAGCGGATCTGGTAGAGCCATCCGGACGGGGCGCCCTGGCAGGCCTGGAGCACGGCCCGCTGCGCGGGGTCGCCGCCCCGCACGCCGGGCCGGACCTGGACGATGCCGGGCCCGCCGACGAGCATCCGGCCGTCGCAGAGCAGCGAGACGAGCGCGGCGTCCACCACCGCGCCGGGCCCGCCGGCCATGAACGCGGCCTCGGACAGGTCGTGCAGGCGCGGGGCGGGGCCGAGGGTGGCCGGCCGCGACCGCCGCAGGCCGCGCAGGAGCTGGACGCTGGAGGCGATGACACCGATCCAGACGGCCACGGCGAGGAAGTCGAAGAAGTTCACGCCGCCCTCCCCACGAGGGCGCGGGCCCAGCGGACGGCCCGGCCCGGTGGCCGTGCCCCGGCCCGGTCCCGCCACCAGAGCGTGAGCCGGCGCCGCGCGGCGGGGTCGGCGGGCAGGTCCCGGACGAGCAGGTGCTCGGCGAAGTCCATCGCGTCGCGCCGGTACCCGCCGGTCATGGGCCGGTGCCGGGCGTACCCGAGGAAGGCCTCCCGGTACGCGTCCTCCCCGCCCAGGATCCCGGTCAGCTCGGGCGCCACCCCGGCCACGATCCCGGCCCGCTTGGCCGCGAGCGCCCGCGCTTGCACGCGCACCCGCTGCCGGTCGAACCCCTCGGGCACGGGAGTCCCGGCAACCAGCGCCGACAACAGCGCGGCCTGCCCGATCCCGACCCGCGTCCGCGCGGAGTCGAGCCCGACTCCGCTCCCGGCTCCGTCGGCGTCCGGGGCCGGGTCGGAGCCCGATCCAGCCTCGCCGGCGTTTGAGGCGCGGGTCCGGGCGGAGCCCGGGGAACGGTGGAAGGGAGGGTAGGGGACAGCCCCCGCAGGGCCGCCCAGCACCCCGCGGATCGCGGCCAGCTCACCCGCCAGCTCCGCCTCCGGCGGAAAGTCGTCGTCCCGCTCCAGCAGCACACCCGGCGGGTCCACCCGGGAGCGGAGCTCCGCCAGCACATCCAGCACCACACCCGGCACGGGATGCGCATGCGTGTCGTGCCACACCCCACCCCGCTCCACACCCCCGGCAACGTGCACGTACGCCAGCGCCTCCAGCGGGATCCCGTCCAGCACGGCGACCGGGTCCTCCCCCCGGTTGACCCGGTTGGTGTGCAGGTTGGCCACGTCGATCAGCAGCCGCACCCCGGTCCGCTCCACGAGCTCGGTCAGGAACTGCGCCTCGGTGAGCTCCTCCCCGGGCCACGACACCAGCGCCGCGATGTTCTCCAGCGCGAGCGGCACCGGCAGCGCGTCCTGCGCGATCCGCACGTTCTCGCAGAGCACGTCCAGCGCGTCCCGGGTCCGTGCCACGGGCAGCAGGTGCCCGGCTTCGAGCACCGGTCCCGGCGCCACCGAGGAGGTCCGTACGAAGGCGATGTGCTCGGTGACCAGCGGAGCCCCCAGCGCCACCGCCCGCTCCCCGAGCGCGGCCAGCTTCGCCGGGTCCGGGCGGTCGGCGCCGCCGATGCCCAGCGAGACTCCGTGCGGCACCACGCGGACCCCGCGTTCGAGCAGCCGCAGCAGGGACTCCGGCAGGTGGCCGGGGCAGATGTTCTCCGCCACGACCTCGACCCAGTCCAGACCCGGCAGGCCTTCCACCGCCGCCGCGATCTCCGGCCGCCAGCCGATGCCCACCCCCAGGTGTGCCATGGGCTTCATGTCCCCTCGCCCCCTCTCATCGGTCCGTGTGCCGATGTCATGGCCCCGACGGAGCGGCGCCAATCCGACCAGGGGGACGTTCAGAGCAACATTTGAGGTTCCCGGCCCGGACGACGTCCCGGATGCCGGAACGGACGGGCCGCGCGACCCGGTGCCCCGACCCGGTGCCACGGCCCCCGACCCGGTGCCACGGCCCCGCGCCCCGGCCGCGCTACAGCCGCGCCCGCAGCGCCGGATGGTCCGCGACCACCGTGCACGAGCCGGGGGCGATCTCCGTGAACCCCGCGTCCCGGACCACCGGCAGCCCGCTCCCGGACAGCTCCGTCCACCGCTCGCGCGCGGCCGTCCGTACGGCCAGCCGGAAGCCGGACTCCCGCCACGCGGTCCGCTCCGGGCCGGTCAGTTCCCACCACGCGAGCTGCGCCGCGTGCCCGGCCTGGGCCATGGCCTTGCCGGCCGACATGTCCAGGTCCGGGTTGAGCCAGAGGACCGGCAGCCCGGCCTCCGCCGGGGCGACCGGCTCCGGGTCGTCCAGGTCGGTGCCCGACACCTGGAGCTTGGCCAGCTCCTTGGGCCAGCCGTCGAGCGGGATCGGCGGGAAGACCCGTACCTCCGAGTCCGCGCCGTGCACCGTGAGGCCCGGCAGGGTCCCGGCCTTGCGCCACTCCGCCCCGCGCGCCCTGCGCACCACCTTGCGGATCCGCGCGTCCTGCCAGTCCCGGACCGCCGCCGCCCACTCGCCCTCGCCGGCCGACCGCTCGTCGGTGAGCAGGACGAGCACCGCGCGGGCGGCCGTCTCCAGGGCGTCGGTCCGGGCCGGCGGCTCCGTCTTCTCGATCCGCACGACCAGCGGGAGGACGTACTGCGGTGCGTCGTCGCGGGCGATCCGCTCCTGCCGGAAGGGGCTGTCGGACCCGACTGCGGGTACTGCGGGTACAAGGGTGCTGTGGCGCGTGTCCTCGGTGCTCATCCGGCCAAGGATGCCAGCCTCCGCCTCCAGGCTGATGCCCGAGGGGCCCGCGGCGGGCGAGGATCGACGGCATGAAGAGCGACCTTTTCGCGTCCGGGAACCAGGCCGAGGCGTCCGCCGTGCCCGGTATGACCCTGCAGAACGCCACGTCAGTGAAGTACGCCGTCAACGGTGAGATGCTCGCCCGCCAGGGCTCGATGGTCGCCTTCCGGGGGAACCTGCAGTTCGAGCGCAAGGGACAGGGCATCGGCGGCATGCTCAAGCGCGCCGTCACGGGCGAGGGGCTCGCGCTGATGTCCGTACGCGGGCAGGGCGAGGCCTGGTTCGCGCACCGGGCAGGCCACTGCTTCATCATCGAGTTCGAGCCCGGCGACGCGCTCACCGTCAACGGCCGCAACGTCCTGTGCTTCGACCCGACCCTCGGCTACGAGATAAAGATGCTCAAGGGCGCCGGCATGACCGGCGGCGGCCTCTTCAACAGCCTCTTCACCGGCACCGGAAAGCTCGCCGTTGTCTGCGACGGGAACCCGATCGTCATCCCGGTCACCCCGCAGAGCCCGGTCTACGTGGACACCGACGCGGTGGTCGGCTGGAGCGCCCGCCTGGAGACGGCGCTGCACCGTTCCCAGTCCGTCGGCTCGATGATCCGCGGCGGCTCCGGCGAGGCCGTCCAGCTGAAGCTCAGCGGCGAGGGGTTCGTCATCGTCCGCCCGAGCGAGGCCACCGAGTCGGCCGCCGCCCACTGACCGCACGCACGGTGAGCTGGGTAGGCTCGTACGCATGGACCAGACGGAGCAGCACGCGCCCGATACCTCCGACCCTTCGTACTGTCCCGCCCCCGCGGCCCCCGCCGGGCGGGTGCCCGGGCCGCCCTACGCCGACTGCGTGGAGTGCGGGAAGCCCACCGAGTACGGGGTCGCGACACCGGGCGTGGTGCTGTGCCCGGTGTGCGAATGGCAGGACGCGCAGCGCACGGCCTGCTCCGGCTGAGGCCGGAGCAGGGGGCCGCGGGCTACTTCCCGATGAGGTCGGAGACCTTGACGAAGCGGTAGCCGCGCTTGCGCAGCTCCGGGACGATCGTGCGGATGGCCTCCTCGGTGACCGGGGCGGCGCTGCGCGTGCAGTGCATGACCACGACCGAGCCGGGCTTCACCCCGGCCAGGACCTGTTCGGCCACCGCGTCGGGATCCTTCGCGAACGCGTCCCCGCTGACCACGTCCCACTGGACGGCCGTGACCTTGGCCGTGGAGATCGCCCGCAGCGCCTGGTCGTCGTAGCAGCCGCCGGGGAAGCGGAAGTACGGGACGGTGTTGACCGCGCCCGCCTTGCGGAAGGCCTCGAAGGCCCGGTCCACGTCGGCGCGGGCGGCGGCCTCGTCGAGGGTGGGGAGCCCGTAGCACGGGGACTTGAAGGCGTGGTGGCTGTACGAGTGGTTCGCGATCTCGAAGTTCGGGTCCGTGCCGATGGACTTCGCCTGGTCCGGGTACTCCTCGGCCCAGCGGCCCGTCATGAAGACCGTCGAGGGCACCTTGAGGCTGCGCAGCGTGGAGATCAGCTGCGGGTTGTCGAAGTGTTCCCCGCCCGCCGCGCGCGGCCCCTGGTCGGAGGTCATGTCGGCGTCGAAGGTCAGCGCGACCGTCTTGTCGGTCCGCTGCTTCGCGCGGTCGAAGACGGGGGTCAGACCGCCCGGACCAGGAGCCATGGTCGGCACCTTGTCGGGGGCGCCGGCCTGCGGGGAAGCCGGCGGACTGCTCCGGGGGCTCGCCGGCGGGGCGGCGGAGCCCGCGGTGGAAGGGGAGGCGGAGGCCGGGGCGGAGGGGGCCGCGGAGACTCCCATCCGGGCCTGGCCGCCGGCGCCCGGGGTAGCGGCGCCGCCCCCGCACGCGGCGAGGGCGGCACTGAGAGCTGCTACGGCCGCGACGGCAGCCGTCCTGCGCACTGAGATGGTCACATGCGCAAAATATATGACTATGTGGCAAGCAGACGGGTGCGGCACTCCTCCACGTCGAAGTCACCCTTCGGGTACTGCGGAGCGATGCCCTCCAGATGCTCCAGCAGCAGTTTGCTGATCGCCCAGTTGCGGTACCACTTCCGGTCCGAGGGGACGACGTACCAGGGCGCGGCGTCCGTGGAGCAGCGCTCCAGGGCCAGCTCGTACGCCTGCTGGTACGCGGGCCACACCGAGCGCTCCTCGATGTCGCCCACGTTGAACTTCCAGTGCTTGTCCGGGTTGTCGAGCCGCTCCACGAGCCGCTTGCGCTGCTCCTCGTAGCCGATGTGGAGGAAGACCTTCACCACGGTGACGCCGTCGCCGGCGAGGGACTTCTCGAACCGGTTGATCTGCGCGTAGCGGCGGCCCAGCTGACTGCGCGGCACCAGGTCGCGGACGCGGGCGATGAGGACGTCCTCGTAGTGCGAACGGTCGAAGATGCCGATCTCGCCCGGCTGGGGGAGCGCCTTCATGACGCGCCAGAGGAAGGGGTGGTTCTGCTCCTCCGGCGTGGGGGCCTTGAAGGCCTTGATCCGGCAGCCCGAGGGGTTGAACAGGCCGATCACGTGCTTGACGGTGCCGCCCTTGCCGCTGGTGTCCATGCCCTGGAGCACGAGCAGGACCCGGCGGCGGTCGCCCGCGGTGCTGGCCGCGTAGAGCCGTTCCTGGAGGGAGGCGAGCCGTTCACCCATCTGGGCGGTGGCCGCCACGCCGGCGGCCTTGTCGGTGGGACCGGCCGGGGTCCCTCCGGGGTGGAAGGACCCGAGGTCGACGCGCTCGCCGGTGGGGACGCGGAGCAGGGGGCTCAGGGGGGTGTCGTACCCGTACTCGTACCCGAGGCCGTGGCCCGCGGACTTGCGGGCGGCGCCCTTGGAGCCTTTGCCGTTCTCGGCGGAGATGCGGAGCAGCTCGCGCAGGGAGAGGGGCTTGGACTTGGGCTTCCCGCCGCCGGCTGCGGGCTCGGCCTTCTCGCCCTTGGCGGCCGGGGCCGGTTCCGCGGCCTTCTCGGCGGTGGCCTGGGGGGTCTTGCGGACCTTCGGCGCCTTGGCGGGCTTCTCGGAGCCGGCGCCCTTGGCGGCCCTGGCCGTCGCCTCGGCCTCGGGCTTCGCCTTGGCCGGCCTGTCCGCCTTGCCCGCCTTCTCAGCCTTGGCCGCCTTCTCCACCTTCTCCGCCTTGGCCGATGCCCCGGGCTTCGCCTTCTCGCCCTTGGCGCCCTTGGTGGACTTGCTGTCCTTCTTGGCCACCGCTACTACCTCGATCCGTCGACTCCATACGATCCTCCTCCACAACGCGGTGGACCGCGACGTGACGAAAGGCCAGGCCGGGCGGGCCGGAAGGCGGTGCGGTCGGGCCGTAAGGCAGTGCGGGCAGCAGGGGCGGTAACAGGTGTGACGGCTCAGCGCCAGGGACCCGTCACCGCGAAGGTGGTCCCGGGCGTGTACGCGTTCACGTACATGGTCCGGGCGTCCGGGGAGAAGGTGACCCCGGCGAACTCGCCCCACTCCGGCGCCCCCGGCTTCCCGATGTCGTCGGCGTTGTGGGCCATCGGGTAGACCTCGCCGCCGGGGGTCACGCCGAAGACGTACTGCGCGCCGCCGCCGTCCTCGCACACCATCAGTCCGCCGTCGGGGGCCAGGCAGATGTTGTCGGGGGAGTCGCCGGGCAGCTGGACGTCGGCGGCCGGGCCGAAGACCACGTCCAGCCGGAGCCGCGCGCGCCGCGGATCGTAGAACCACACCTGGCCGTGGTGGTCGGCGGGGGCGCCCTCGCCGGTGCGGGAGTAGCTGGAGACGAAGTGGACGCCGCCGTCGCCCCAGTAGCAGCCCTCCAGCTTCTGGGCGTGGGTGATCCCGCCCGGGCCGAAGTCCTGGAGCCGGATCGGGGTCCCGGACGCGGACGGGTCCGGGACGGGCACCCACTCCACCGGGAACTCGGCCCCGGGCTCGTCCACCACCGCCAGGTTCGCCAGTCCGGGGACCCGCAGGGCCTCCAGCTCGCCGCCCGCGCGCAGGGAGCCGAGTCCGCCGAGGGGGCGGGCGGGCAGGAACCGGTAGAACAGCCCGAAGGGTTCGATGAAGGCGTCCTCCGTCTCGTAGACCACACCGCGGTACGGGTCCACGGCGACGGCCTCGTGCGCGAAGCGGCCCATCGCGGTGAGCGGGACGGCGCCGGAGCGGCGGGGGTCGGCGGGGTCGACCTCGAAGACGTAGCCGTGGTCTCGGGTGTAGCCGGCGGTGCCGGCCCGGTCCTCGGTCTCCTCGCAGGACAGCCAGGTGTTCCAGGGAGTACGGCCGCCCGCGCAGTTGACGGCGGTGCCGGCCAGGGCGACGCGCTCGGAGGTGACCCGGCCGGCCGGGTCCAGGTCGAGGAGGGTGCAGCCGCCGAGGGCGTACGGGTCGTAGGTGAGCCCCTCGACGGGAGGGACCCGCAGGGCGGCGGTGGTGCGGTTCTCGTGGTTGCGCACGAGCCGGACGCGGCCCTGCCCGGCGTCGAAGGCGGCCATGCCGTCGAAGTTGCCGGGGACGGTGCCCTCGCCCGAGCGCAGTGGGTCGCCGGCGCGCGACAGGACGCGGTACGTGAATCCGGCGGGCAAATCGAGCAGCCCGGCGGGGTCGGCCACGAGCGGGCCGTAACCGCGGCCGGAGACGGGGGCGGCCGTGCCGGTACCCGTACCCGCGCCCTTGCTGCGCGGGCCCGCTCCGGCTCCGGCTCCCGCTCCGGCGAACAGCACGCCGAGCGATCCGGCGAAGGAGACGGAGGCGGCCGCCAGCAGGCTGCGTCGGCTGAGGTTCATCGGTAACTCCGGGGGCGGGGAGGGGTCTTCGACCGGCCCGTCGTACCACGCCGCCCCGCCGTCCTCGCCGCGCCGCGCGGGCCGGGGTCCGCCCGGGCGGGACCCATCGGTCCGCCCGGGGGGAGCACGGGGCTAGGCCAGCGTCGCGGTGAGGGTGATGGTCGTACCCGTCAGGGCCTGGCTGACCGGGCAGTTCTTCTTGGCGTCCTCGGCGGCCGCCGCGAAGCCCTCGGCATCGAGACCCGGCACCTCGGCGACCACGGTCAGGTGGATGCCGGTGATGCCCTCGCCCGGCTGGAACGTCACGTCGGCCTTGGTCTCTACCCGGGTGGGCGGGGTACCGGCACCGTCGAGGCCGTGCGAGAGGGCCATCGAGTAGCAGCTGGAGTGCGCGGCGGCGATCAGCTCTTCCGGGCTGGTCTTGCCGTTCGCGGCCTCGGCGCGCGAGGGCCAGGAGACGTCGAACGAGCCCTGGCCCGAGGAGTCGAGGGAGACGACGCCGGAACCCTTGAGGAGGTTGCCCTCCCAGTTGGTGTGGGCGGTACGCGTGGTGGCCATGGTGGATCCCTTCGCAGAAGTGGAAACGGCCGGCCCGCGCGGAGCGGCCCGGCGTCCCCAAACCTACTGGGACACCAGGGGCTTCGCGTCGCGTGCCAGCGCGGTGAGCCGCGAGATGGCGCGGAAGTACTTCTTGCGGTAGCCGCCGTTCAGCATCTCGTCACTGAACAGCCGGTCGAAGGGAACGCCCGCCGCCAGGACCGGGACCTCCCGGTCGTACAGCCGGTCGGCCAGGACCACCAGCCGCAGCGCCGTCGACTGGTCCGGGACCGGGCCGACATCGGTGAGGCAGACGGCCGCTATGCCATCGGTCAGGGCCCCGTACCGGCTGGGGTGGACCCGCGCCAGGTGCTCCAGCAGCCCGGGGAAGTCGTCGAGGCTCGCACCCTCGGTGGCGTACGCGGCCTTGGTCACCTGCTCGTCGGAGAACGGCGCGGGAGCCTCGGGCAGGCCGCGGTGGCGGTAGTCCTGGCCGTCGATGCGCAGCGGGCGGAAGTGCGCGGAGAGCCCCTGGATCTCCCGCAGGAAGTCGGCGGCGGCGAAGCGGCCCTCGCCGAGCTTGCCGGGCAGGGTGTTGGAGGTGGCGGCCAGCGCCACGCCCTGCTCGACCAGGCGGCTGAGCAGGGAGGAGACGAGGACGGTGTCGCCCGGGTCGTCGAGCTCGAACTCGTCGATGCACAGCAGGCGGTGCCCGCCGAGGGTCTGCACGGTCTGCTGGAAGCCGAGCGCGCCGACGAGGTTGGTCAGCTCCACGAAGGTGCCGAAGGCCTTGAGCGCAGGCTCGGCCGGGGTGGCGTGCCAGAGGGAGGCGAGCAGGTGGGTCTTGCCGACGCCGTAGCCGCCGTCGAGGTAGACCCCGCGCGGGCCGGTGGGGACTGTGCTCTTCGGGGTCCTCGAGAACCAGCGCTTCTTGCCCGAGCCGCTCGCGTGCGCCCCGCCGAGGCCCGCGGCGAAGTCCGCGAGGACGGTGACGGCCTCGGACTGGCTGGGCTGGGCCGGGTCGGGGTCGTAGGTGTCGAAGCGCACCGCGTCGAAGCGCGGGGGCGGCACCATCTCGGCCACGAGCCGTTCGGCGGGCACCCGCGGCTCGCGGGCGCACAGGGACTGCGGTCCCGCGTCGGCTATCGGGGGCCGCCCGGAGGCTGACGCTGAGGGCGAGAGAGATGTTGACACAGCTCTTAACTCTACGGGGCGTGGCACACTGCACCGATGCGACGCCTGTTCCCTGTGACCGATCAGACATCAGCGGACCCGACCGACCGTGAGTGGTCGCTGGACGAGCTCGCCGAGGCGTACGAGTACCCGGAGCTCGGCCCGGACGGCCGCGGCCACTGGCTGCGGGCCAACATGGTCTCCACTCTGGACGGCGCGGCCCAGCACGACGGGCGTTCGCAGCCGATCTCCGGCGAGACGGACATGCGGATCTTCGGCACCCTGCGGGCCCTGGCCGATGTGATCGTCGTCGGCGCGGAAACGGTTCGCCAGGAGGGCTACCGGCCCGCGCGGGCCCGGGAGGCCTTCGCTGCCCGCCGCGAGGCGGCCGGCCAGCGGCCCGCCGCCGCCATCGCCGTGGTCTCCGCGAGCCTGGACCTGGACTTCTCGCTGCCGCTGTTCTCCTCCCCGCTGGTGCCCACCCTCGTCCTCACGGGCGCCGCCGCCCCCGCCGACCGGGTCGCTCAGGCTGTCAAGGCCGGGGCGCAGGTCGTGGTGGCCGGCGACGGGGCGGGCGTGGACCCGCTACGTGCCGTACGGGAACTCGCGGACCGGGGTCTGCGCCGCCAGCTCACCGAGGGCGGGCCCCGGCTGCTGGGCCAGTTCGTGGCCGCGGACGCGCTGGACGAACTGTGCCTGACGATCTCGCCGGTGCTCACGGCGGGTGACGCCCAGCGGATCTCCGGCGGCCCCTCCGTCACGGTTCCGCACCGGCTCGTACCGGCCTGCCTGCTGGAAGAGGCCGGGTTTCTCTTCACGCGTTACCGTCGGATCTGAAGAGAGGCGGAATTTGTCGTTCCGCTTAGCTTCCGCTGGGCACAGTAGTGGGCAGGTATAACCGCACAGGCCCCGTGCGACAGCGGGGCAGGATGGTTTCCGCAGGGGCCGGCCGGCCGGTCTCGGCCCACGAAGGAGAGGGCGTCCGTGTTCACGAGCGTATTGATGATCGAGCAGCCGCTGACCCCCGTCGACGTGGACTTCGTCACCACCCTCCACGGAGACGAGCAGGTCTCCTTCATCGTCCTCATGCAGCCCCGCGGCGACCGGGACCGGCTGCTGCGCGCCATCGACGACGTAGCGCTCGGTGAGCTTCCCGAGGCCATTCACGAGGGCGACGAGCCCGAGGGCGCGGCCGCCCGCGGCCCGGCCGAACTGGCGCTCGAGCATTCCCTCGCGTCGCTGCGGGCCAAGGGCGCGAAGGCGGTCGGGCAGATCGTCGACGACCACCCGCTCGACAAGCTGAAGGCGGTGGTGGACGAGACCGGCGCCGACGAGGTGATCGTGCTGACCGCCCCGCACTACGTCGAGGAGTTCTTCCACCGGGACTGGGCCTCGCGGGCGCGCCACAAGGTCGGCGTTCCGGTGCTCAAGCTCTTCGCCCACAA
The DNA here is from genome assembly GCF_026340675.1 of Streptomyces sp. NBC_01264. Taxonomy (NCBI): domain Bacteria; kingdom Bacillati; phylum Actinomycetota; class Actinomycetes; order Kitasatosporales; family Streptomycetaceae; genus Streptomyces; species Streptomyces sp. NBC_01264. The sequence continues at coordinate 2,053,949 of NZ_JAPEOX010000002.1, read as the reverse complement.
GGAATAGGGTGGAGGCGGCCGGACCGCACATCCCCGTAGTGAGCGCACCCGGCTGCCGTACGTACGCACTCGATCCTGGAGCTACCTGCATGAAGCCCGGCCTGCCGACCGCCATGGAACGGCCCCACTTCATCGGCATCGGCGGCGCCGGCATGTCCGGCATCGCGAAGATCCTGGCCCAGCGCGGCGCCAAGGTGGCCGGCAGCGACGCCCGTGACTCCGAGACCGCCCAGGCGCTGCGCGCCCACGGCGCCACGGTGCACATCGGGCACGCCGCCGGTCACCTCGCCGACGACGCCACCTGCGTGGTCGTCTCCAGCGCCATCCGCGCCGACAACCCGGAGCTGGCCCGCGCCGCCGAGCTCGGCATCCCCGTCGTGCACCGCTCCGACGCACTCGCCGGCCTGATGGACGGCCTGCGGCCGATCGCCGTCGCCGGTACCCACGGCAAGACCACCACCACCTCGATGCTGGCCGTCTCCCTCTCGGCGCTGGGCCAGGACCCCTCGTACGCCATCGGCGGCGACCTGGACGCCCCCGGCTCCAACGCCCACCACGGCGAGGGCGACATCTTCGTGGCCGAGGCCGACGAGAGCGACCGCAGCTTCCACACGTACACGCCGCAGGTCGCGATCATCCTCAACGCCGAACTCGACCACCACGCGAACTACGCGTCGATGGAAGAGATCTACGCGTCCTTCGAGACCTTCGTCGGCAAGATCCCGGCCGGTGGCACGCTGGTCATCGCGCACGGCCAGGCGGGCGCGGCCGAGATCGCCGGCCGGGTCGGCGGCAATCCCGACCTGACGGTCGTCACGTACGGCGAGGAGCCCGAGGCCGACGTCCGGATCACCAAGATCACCCCGCGCGGGCTGACCAGCGAGGTCACCGTCGTCATCGACGGCCGGATGCTCACCTTCACCGTCTCGGTGCCCGGCCGCCACTACGCGCACAACGCCGTCGCGGCCCTCGCCGCCGGCGTCGCGCTCGGCATCCCGGCGCACAACCTGGCCTCCGCCCTCGGCAAGTACACCGGGGTCAAGCGCCGCCTCCAGCTCAAGGGCGAGGCCGCCGGGGTCCAGGTCATCGACTCCTACGCGCACCACCCCACCGAGATGACCGCCGACCTGGAGGCCATCCGCGGCGCCGCCGGGGACTCCCGCATCCTGGTCGTCTTCCAGCCCCACCTCTTCTCCCGCACCCAGGAGCTCGGCAAGGAGATGGGCCAGGCCCTCGCCCTCGCCGACGCCTCGGTCGTCCTCGACATCTACCCGGCCCGCGAGGACCCGATCCCGGGGATCACCAGCGAGATCATCATCGACGCCGCGCGCGCCGCCGGCGCCGACGTCACTCCCGAGCACTCCAAGGAAGCCGTCGCTGACGTCATCGCGGGAATGGCCAAGCCCGGCGATCTCGTTCTCACCATGGGTGCGGGCGACGTCACGGACCTGGGGCCGGCCATCCTGGCCCGTCTGTCGAACTGACGGCTCTGGGAAGAGCGGGAAACGGGAGAACAGTCATGTCGTACGAGGTAGAGAAGACGGACGAGCAGTGGCAGGCGGAGCTGACGCCGTCCGAGTACCAGGTGCTGCGCCTCGCCGGGACCGAGCCCGCCTTCCGCGGTGAGTACACGGACACCAAGACGGAGGGCGTCTACAGCTGTCGCGGCTGCGGCTCCGAGCTGTTCCGCTCCACGGAGAAGTTCGAGTCGCACTGCGGCTGGCCGTCCTTCTACGACCCGAAGGACTCCGACGCGGTCGAACTGAAGGCGGACGTCGCCCACGGCATGGTCCGTACCGAGGTCCTGTGCGCGAAGTGCGGCTCCCACCTGGGCCACGTCTTCGAGGGCGAGGGCTACCCGACGCCCACGGACCAGCGGTACTGCATCAACAGCATCTCGCTGCGGCTCACGCCGGCCGAGGGCTGAGCCCACGCGGGCGGAGACCGGCCGGGGCGCCGGTCGTCGTGCTTCCGACGACCGGCCCCCGGCGGGCCTGCGCTTATGCGGGCAGCGCGGGGAACACGACCAGTGAGCCGTTCCCGTTGCGGGCGATCTCGATCGCCACGTCGGTCGTGGGGCTGTCGACCACGACGCCTTCGGCCAGTTCGTGCAGGCCGTTCGCCGCGCGCAGGAGGCGGTCGACGTCGCCGACGTGCATCAGGGGCAGCAGGCCGGACCCGCGCGTCAGTTCCAGTGCCGACAGGCCCTGCAGGACCCCGGCGATGCCCGACTCCAGTGTGTCGAGGCGCTGCTGGTCGGCCTTGAGCGCGCGGGTGAAGTGCGCGAACAGGTTGTCGGGGTCGCCCTGGGCCTGATCGACGGCTTGCAGGACGATGACCCGCCGCTTCAGCGCGACGGCCAGGGCGGCGAGTTCGAGGTGGGCGCGGAACTCGCCGCCCTGGTCGTCGAGTCCGGGGAACGGCTTGTTCAGCGCGCCGATCTCGACGGGCTCACCCTCGGGCAGCTCGTCGAGTGCGCTCCGCCACTTGGCGACGCGGCGTTCGGTGGCGGCCAGCGCCTTGCTGATGGCGTGCACGGCCGAGTCCAGTCCCAGCGTGACCCCGAGCTCGCCCTGGTCGAGGAGGACCGCGGTGGCCTTCTCGATGGCGTCGCGGCAGCCGTCGAGTTCGGTGCGCTCGTCCGCGAGCTTCTGCTCGTGCAGGTGCTCCAGCAGTTCCGTGATGCGTTCGACGGCCCGCTGGCGCTGGGCGTCGGCATGCGCGCTCACCCCCACCGCTATGGCCATGAGCACGAGCGGCGCGGCCACGGTGAGCGCCATGCTGCCGGCGGCCGCGACGCCGGCCGTCGCACCGGCTCCACCGAACGCGCCCGCTGCCGCCGCCTGACCGACCGGCACGAACGTCGCCTGGGCGGCGATGCCCGTCGAGTTCACGAGCGCTCCGTGGATGCCGCCGGCCGCCGGCCGCCGCCTTCGACGCCATCGGGCGGACGATGCCCTGCCCGAGCTGGGCGACGACCTTCGCCGGAACCACCATGCGGTACAGGCCTTCGCCGGCAGCGGTCGCCGCCGCGGAGGAACCCCGCGCCGACTGCGTGATGAGCTTCGACAGGTGCTCCGCGAGGGGGCTCGCGGCATCGAGCGGGATGCCCCGGCCGCGGTCGAGCCCGGCGGGCAGCGGATGCGCCTCGAGCGTGGCGATCGGCGCATCGGCCAGGCCGGCCAGCACACTGCGCAGTTCGGTCAGGCGCTCGGCCGTCATCGGCCCGTCTCCGGCCAGTGCGGGCACCCGGACGTCACCGGTCGCCAGCGTCCACACCGGAACCATTGCCCCGCGGTCGTCAGTCATCGTCTCCCCTTGATCGCCGACGACAAGGTACGGCCGGCTTGCTGCGGCGCCTGCCGGTGGACCGGGGATCCGGTGTCGTTGGTGTCGCGGTTGGGTTCCGATCAGGTCTCTCGCTTGCGAAGATCCGCAGTAAATGGCGGGATTTGGTCACGGAAGACACCTATCCGTTTCCTCGGTGTGGCTGGTTATGATCGGCACCCTTACATCCCGCCGCAGTCCGCATGGTTGTGCCCGTCCCTCCCCAGGACCGTGCGAGGTACGGCCGTTGGGCCGCCCCCGCCGCCCCCCGCCCCCGAGGACCGATGTCTCCCATAGAACCCGAAGGCGAACCCGAAGGCGTACGAGGGCAGTCGACGACCCGTCGGCGGCGGACCCTGCGCCTGCGCACCCTTCTCATCTGGCTGGCGGTGCTCCCCACCGTGGCGATGGGCACCCAAGTGGCGGTGACCGCCCAGCGGCTGCTGGCACAGGCGGAGCACCTGCGGGCCGATGTCGCGGCCGCCGAGAAGGTCGGCGCACCGCTGTACACGCTCATGATCGACATGCAGGCCGAGCGGACGCTGACCGCCTCGCTGTGGGCGGGGGCCGCCGGGACCGAGGAGCCGCTGCGCATGCGGCGCGAGGCCACGGACCGGGCCGCGTCCGAGTTCCGCCGGCTGGCGGTCGGTTCGGACGCGTTCTTCGAGGAAGTGAACCGGCGGCTCGACAGCCTGGCCTCGTACCGCCAGCGCGCGGACGCCCGTAGCGGTGGCGCCGACGGCACGCTGACGTACTACACGGAGGTGATCGACGCGGTCATCCAGGCTTACCAGCTGGACTTCGGCCATGCGGACGACGCCGAACTCACCAAGGAGAGCCGGTCCGTGGTGTCCATGCTCTCCGCCACCGAGATGGTGGCGCGCGAGGACACGCTCCTGGCCCTGGCCGGGCCGTCCAGGGAACTGAACTCCGCCGGCTTCGACCAGTTCGTCGGAGCCCTGGGATCCCACCGGTTCCTGTACGACACCTGGGTCGTGCCGTATCTGCCCGACGAGGACCGGCGGTTCTACGAGCGGATCGTCGCCTCCCCGGACTGGCAGACGAAGATCCGCATCGAGAAGGCGATCCTCTCGAAGCACACGGACGTCGCGTCCGGCATCAAACTGCCCGCCGAGGTCGGGGGCTGGCGGTCCGCGCACGAGAACTTCTCGGTACAGCTGGCCACGCTCAACGTCGACCGGGCGCGGAAGATGCTCGCACGCGGCGAGGCCAAGGCCGCGGAGCTGGACACCGAGGTCGCCTGGCTGATCGGGGGAAGCGCCGGCGGGCTGCTGATCGTCGTGGCCGTGGTCGTGTTCACCACGCGATCCGTGCTCCGCCGCCTGCACGACCTGCACGAACGCACGGTGACCGTCGCGGAGGAAACCCTCCCCGACGTCGTCGCCCGGCTCCAGCGCGGGCAGACCGTCGACGTCGACGCACTGCCCGTGGTGCGCGGCGAGCGGGACGAGGTCGGGCGCATCAACGACGCGTTCGCCCGGGCCGTCGCCGTATCCGTCGACGGGCACCGGCAGCTCGCGGCGGAGCGCCACGGGTTCGGCCTCTTCGCCTCGGGCATCGCCTCGCGCACCGGGAACCTGGTCAGCCGTCAGCTGAGCCTCACGGAGGACCTGCAGGACACCTTCGGCCACGACGAGGTGCTGCTGGCCCAGTTGATGCGGGCCGACCAGTTGACGGTGGGCATGCGCCGCCAGATCGAGAACCTGCTCATCCTGTCGGGCGGCGAGGTCCCCGACCCGCACACCGAGCCCATGCGCGTCGCCGACCTGCTGCGCGAAGCCGCCGCGGAGGTCGAGGAGTTCCGGCGCATCGAGCGGCACGCCCTGGACGAGACCAGCGTGGAACCGCGCGTGATCAGCCAGATCAGCCACCTGCTGGCGGAGCTGCTGGACAACGCCACGCGCTTCTCCCCGCCGCGGTCGAAGGTGGTCATCCGCGCCGAGATCGTCGCGGACGGGCTGTCGGTCGAGATCGAGGACCGCGGGCCGCGGGTGACCCCCGAGCGGTACGAGGAGATGAACGGGCGGCTGCACCAGGCGCCGCCGTACTCCGTCCTGGCGCAGAACGCTCACCGGCTCGGACTCTTCGTGGTCGGTCACCTCGCCGACCAGCTCCGGGCGACCGTCACCCTGCGCCGCTCGGTGTACGGGGGGACCTCCGCCGTGGTGATCCTCCCCGGGGAGCTGCTGGTGGCGACGGAAGGGGAGCCGCCGCGCGAGCCCGCGGCCGTCGTGCCGGCCACCGCCGCCAGCGCCCCGGCGCCGCGGCTTGCGAAGGAGCCCGAGGCCGAGCCCGCGTCCGAGGCCGAGCGAGAGCCCGAGCGAGAGCCCGAGCCGGTCCGGTACACGGACGCCGGGCTGCCGAGCCGCCGCACGACGGTGCCCAAGCCCGCGTCCGCGCCCGTACCCGCGACCGCGACCGCGTCCGCGCCCGTCTCCGGACCGACCCGGCCGGCCCTCCCCGAGCGCGTCCCGCAGACCCACATCGCCGAGCAGCTGCGCGCGCCCGGCGCACCGGAACCGGCCGTCCCCCAGGACACGGCGACTCCTGAAGAGGTGGCTGATGCCTGGGCGGACTACGAACGCGGGACCCAGACAGTGGAAGAAGAGCTCCGACGGGATCGGCCATGACTACCTCAAGCGACGTGATCTACAGCGTCCTGGACAACAACCTCAGCAGGATCGCCGGCATCCAGGGAGCGGTGCTCCTCTCCAACGACGGCATCAAGCTCAGCGCCTACCTGCTGGACGAGCCCCAGGCCGAGCGCATGGCGGCCGCGGCCTCCGGCATCGCGGCCACGATGAAGGCGATATCCCGGGAGGTCGACGGCGGCCGCGTCATCCGCCAGTTGGTCGAGATGGACGACAGGTACCTCTGCATCGTCGGCTGCGGTGAGGGCAGCACGCTCATCGTGGTGACCTCCCGCAAGGCGCGGCTCGGGGAGCTGGGCGGCGAGGCCGTACGGACGGCCCAGGCGCTCGGCGAGTGGCTGGGCACCCCGGAGCGTGCCCAGGCGCCGACCCCGTAATGCCGCAGGACGAGCCACAGCCCCCAAGGCGCCGCCGGACGCGGCTGTACGCCCTCACCGACGGGCGTACGGCCGCCGCGCACACCGTCCTCACCATGGACACCACGATCACGGCGGCGGTGGCCGAGGACGCCCGCTCCGGACTGCCCACCGAGTGGCAGGAGATACTCGCCATGTGCACGGAGCCGGGCGGCCGGGCGGTCGCCGAGATAGCGGCGCGGATGCGCATCCGCCTCACGCCGATGACGCTGCTCCTCGGTGAACTCGCCGACCGCGGGCTGATCCACCACCGGCCGCCCCTGGGGGGCGCCGAGACCACCGACGTCCACCTGCTCATGAGAATCAGGGACAGCCTTGCCCGGAAATGACACGTCCGCCTCCCGAGCCCGTGCCTCAAAAGAAGCGGCCCCGGTCAAGATCCTCATCGCCGGTGGTTTCGGAGTCGGCAAGACCACCCTGGTGGAGACGATCTCCGAGATCGAGCCGCTGCGCACGGAAGAGCGGCTGACGGCCGCGGGCGTCGGCGTCGACGACCTCGACGGCATCGAGTCCAAGACGGCCACCACCGTGGCGATGGACTTCGGCCGCATCACCCTCACCGACGCCGGCGTCGTCCTCTACCTCTTCGGCACACCGGGCCAGGAACGCTTCTGGTTCATGTGGGACGACCTGCTGGCCGGGGCGCTCGGGGCGATCGTGCTGGTCGACACGCGCCGCCTCGACCGCAGTTTCCCGGCCGTCGACTTCTTCGAGAGCCGCGGACTGCCGTTCGTGGTCGGCGCGAACTGCTTCCACGGCGAGCAGCCCTACACCGCGGAGGAGATCGCGACGGCCCTGCACCTGCGCGATCCCCACACCCCCGTGCTCATGCTCGACGCCCGCTCCCGCGAGGACGTCCGCGCCTGCCTGCTCGCACTCCTCGACCAGCTCATCGCCAACGCGGGGGCCGCCGCGCCCGCCCGGAGCGGTCGGGCCGGCTGACCGGCCCGGAATCCGGGGTTCCGCGCAGAGAGCCGAGGTGCTCCGCCAGATTCCGCTCCGGGACCCAGCCCTGGGTGCGGGCGCGGGTCAGGTCCAGGACCACGGGGTGGGCGAGCTGGTCCACCGCGTAGCGGCTGAGGGCCGGTTCGCCGGAGGCGAGGGCTTCCGCGAGCCGGGCCGCCGCGGTCGCCAGGGCCGGCGGGAGGTGGCGTACGCGGGCACGGACCCCGTGGGCCCGCAGGACCTCGGCGACGGCCTCGTCACGCCGGTACGGGAGGGCGTCCGCGATGTTGTACGCGCCCGCGGGCCAGGCGGGGGCCGCCAGGCAGGCGGCGGCCAGGTTCTCCACCGCCGTCAGGCTGAGCGGGACGTCCGGGCCCGGCAGGAACAGGGTCCCGGCCCGGACCCGGGAGAGCAGCCGGGGCAGGAGCTGGGTGTCGCCGGGGCCGTACACGGCGCGCGGGCGCAGCACCACGGCGCCGGCGGCCAGCGCCAGGGTCTCGCCGGCGGCCTTCGTACGGCCGTAGGCGTTGAGGTGTCCCGTGCGGGGATGGTCCTCGTGGACGAGCGTGCGGTCGAGCCGGGGGTCGTAGACGCTGGCGCTGCTGACCCAGACCACCGGGAGCTCGCCCGCGGCCCGCAACAGCCGTTCGGTGCCGGTCACGTTGACCGCGTGCATGACGGCCTCGCCGGGGGAGCCCGGAGCCGGATCGCCGACCGCCGCCGCGCAGTGCACGACGAGGTCCACGCCCGAGAGGTCCGGCTCCCCGAGGGACGCGTCCCAGAAGCGGTGCTCCCCGAGCGGGCCCGGCCTGCGGCCCACGCACACCACCCGGGCCCCGGCCGCCGCCGCGGCACGGGCGACGTGCCCGCCGCAGAAGCCGCTCGCGCCCGTCACGGCGATCCGGGCCCCGGATGGTGTCGTACGGGATGTCATGCCGCCGCCCGTACGACCAGCGAGCGCCACCCGGGCAGGGCGGCCCGGCGGTCCACCCGGGCCCGGGTCACGACCGGCCGGTGCGGAGCCAGCGCCGCCAGTACGCCGGCCAGCTGCTCCCGCGCCAGGCGGGCTCCGGGGCAGGCGTGCGGCCCGGCGCCGAAGACCAGGCGGGCGACGCCCAGCTCGTCGGGGCGGCGCCCGTCGGGGTCCCGCAGGTGGGCCCCGGCCGCGTGCCGGGCCACCAGGAGCAGCTGGTCACCGGCCCGGACCGGGCAGCCCCCGACCGAGCCGTCGGCCGCCGCCACCCGGGGGAGCAGGGGGGAGGCCGCCGTCACGCGGAGGAGTTCGTCGGTCAGGGCGGGACGCAGGGCCGGGTCCGCCGCCTGGTCCCACAGCTCGGCGTCGGCGCACCAGGCCACGGCCCGGGGCAGCGCCGCGACGGTGGTGTTGACGGCCGCGACCGCCAGCATCGCCGCCCGGGCGTCCGCCCCCGGCCCCAGGAGCCCGCGGAGCCGCTCGGCGGCACGGACCGCCGCCGCCTCGGCGCCGGGGCGGGGCGGGCCGGGGAGGTGGCTGCGCACGGAGGCGGCCGCGGCCTCGGCGGCGGCCTCCGCGAGGGCGAGCGGGGAGGCGCCGTCCGGGGAGCCGGGGCCCAGCAGCGCGTACACCACCGAGCCGGCCAGTTCCCGGGTCAGCGGAACCAGGTCCACCGAGCTCCCGAGCGACAGCGGTGCGAGCCGCCGTAGGAGCAACGGGTGCCATGCCGCGCGCAGTTCCCGGGTCCCGGCCGCGCCGAGCAGCTCGGCGAGCTCCCGCCGGGCCGTCCGGTGGCCGGAGCCCTCCTCGTCGAAGAGCACGCCCTCCACCCGGGCGGCCCGGGCCGCGCCGCCCGTGGTTCCGGGCGCGGTGCGGTCCAGCGGCAGCCGGGTCAGCGCCTCCCGGTAGGCCGCCGTGCCGTGGACGAGCAGGGTGCCGCCCCCGAGCCGGCGCACGGGCCGACCGCGGGTGGCGGCGAGCAGCGCGAACAGGAAGGGGTGGGAGCGCAGGTAGACCCGCCGGTCCCGGCGGCGGGCCCTTGCCCCGGCCTGCGTGCCGGCTTCCGTACGGGCCTCCGTTCGGGCCCGTACGAGGGTGCGGGTGCGGGTGCGGATCGTCGGGTCGGTGGTCATCGGACGTGTGCCTCCGCGGTGTCGGCGGGACGGTAGCGCCGGTCCCAGTACCAGAGCAGGGTGCGGCGCGGGCCCCAACTCCGCAGCCTGCGCAAGCTGTTCTGCACCACGAGGTGCTCGGCGCGGACGATCCGGTCGCTGTGTTCGCGGGCCCGGTTCAGCAGGGCCACGTCCTCGGACCGCTCGTGCAGCGGCACCCGCAGGGCTCCGCCGCAGCGCAGGTAGAGGCCGGCGGTGATGCCCAGGTTGTGGCCGTGGCACAGGACGTAGGGGGTGCGGTAGCGCGGGTGCCGGTGGGCGGGCCGGTAGCGGCCGTAGAACGAGGTGAGCCGGATCAGCGCCGGCAGCAGCCGGGCTTCGAGGAGGCCGGGCCCCTCGTCGAGGCGCGGCACGCTGCGGCCGCACAGCATTTCGGCGCCCCGCCCGAACTCCGCCTTCGCGACGGCCGTCCAGTCCGGGGCGGGCAGGCAGTCGGCGTCGGTGCGCAGCAGGTGGGTGGCGCCGGCGGCGATGGCGCACCGGAATCCGGTGTCGGCGGCGGTCCCGGCGCCGGGCCGCTCCTCCGCGACGAGCTCGACGGGAAAGGGCGCCGAGCGCGCGAAGTCCCGTACGGCTCCTGAGGTTCCGTCGGTGGAGGCGTTGTCCACGACCACGAGGGTGAATCCGGTGTCGTGCTGCGCGGCGAGCGCGGCCAGGGCCGCCCCGATGGCCGCCGACTCGTTGTACGCGGGCACGACCACCCACAGGTTCATCAACTCGGTTCTCCTTCGAGTGGGTTGGTGGTGGCGGCCCAGGAGGCCGCGCGGAGCAGGGCCCGGGCGCACAGGCTGCCCCAGACGAGGAGTCCGATCAGCGTCCCGGTCCGGTGGTAGAGCTCGCCGTGCAGTGCGGCGGTCGCGGCGAGATAGGGGTCCGCAGCGAGGAGGAGCAGCCGGCAGGCCAGCGCGGCCGCCAGCGCCGGACCCGCGATGGCGGCCGGCCGGGGCCTGCCGGGGGCCCGCCGCGGGGCGAGCCACAGCACGGCCGAGAACAGCGCCCACAGCGCGGGGACGGTCAGGGCCGGACCGCCCGCCGTCACCACGGCGGCGACGGCGCTGCCCGCGAGGCAGAGCACGGCCGCCCCCGCGAGGTCGCGGGCCGCGTCGCGCACGGGGTTTCCGCTGCCCGCGTTCTGCCCGCACATGGCCCGGATGCCCGTACGCAGCGCCCGGGTCGTCCGCACCACCGACCAGCCGAGGGCGAGGACGAGCAGCGGCCGCCAGTGCGGGGCCGCGATGGGCAGCCGCCCGGCCGCCGGAGCCGCGGCGGCGGGCAGCATGGCCGCGGCCAGCCCGTCCACGACCCGCCGGACCCCGTCCGCGCCCGCGCCGGCCCGGCCGGCCAGCGAACCGAGCAGCAGCACCGCCGGGGCCGTCCCGACGAGCAGGGCGTACGTGAGCGAGCCCGCGAGGGCGTCGCCGTTGGCCCGGGTGTAGCGGCGATGGGAGGCCATGACCCGCGCCCGGAGGGCGTGCGCGCGGGCCGGCCACGCGGTGGTGGCGGGCACGGGGGTGCGCCGCTCTGTCCCGGGGTGGGGCCGGGCCGCCGCCGAGGCCCGCTGCCCGGCGGCCCGGGCCCGGGCGCAGGCGCGGGCGCGGGCCAGGGCCCGCCACCCGGCCGCGGCCGTCACGGGGTGCCCCGCCGCGCGCCGCTCCGTGCGGGGCCGTGGCCGGGGCGGGAGCCGGTGCCGGGGGCCAGCCGGTGGGCCGCCAGGGCCGCCGTCGCCGCGCGGTCGGGCTTGCGGGAGCGACCCGACAGCGGGATCCGCGCGAACAGCAGGGCGTCGGGCGCGGCCGTGCCCATGCGGCGCAGGGGGCCCGCCAGCGCGGACCGCAGCGCGGGCTCGGAGGCGCCGTGGCACGGCTGGACGACGGCCACGAGCCGCTCGTCGCCGGAGCCGGAGCCGGAACCGCCGCCGGCGCCGCGGTCGCGGCCGTCGTCCGTGTCCGCCGGAATCCCCACGAGCAGGGCAAGCTCCACCCCGGGAACGTGCAGGGACGGTTCGTACAGCCCCGGGTAGATGTTCTCGGCCCGGCGCAGCACCATGTCCTTGGCCCTGCCCCCCCAGCACGATCCGGCCGGCGCCGTCCAAGCGGGCCCGGTCGCCCGTACGCACCCACGGATCGGGATCCTCGCCGAGGTAGCGGTGCCGGGCCCCGGGTCCCGCCAGAAGCAGCTGCCCGTCCGCGTCGGACCCGGCGCGCACACCGGGCAGCGGCGCACCGACCAGGTCGCCGGGACCCTCGTAGGCGGCCTTCTCGCGGGACTCCACCGCGGCGGCCGGGAACAGCTCGGTGAGCGCGTACACCCCCCAGGCCTCATCGGCCCCCGACTCCCTTACGCGTCCCAGCAGTTCCGCGCTCGCCGGAGCCGAGCCGGTCCACACCCGGCCCCGGAAGCGGGCTCCCGCCCGCAGCGCGTCCCGCAGCTGCGGCGGGGTGAGGTAGGTGTCCCGCGGCCCCAGCCGGGCCAGTTGGCGGGCCAGCACCCGGGGCGAACGGGCCGGGAGGGCCACGGGGGCGCCGCGCACGAGGGAGGGGACGAGCACGAAGAAGGTGCCGCCGAGCACGGGCCCGGCAGCCGGGCCGGAGGCCCAAGTCTTCCCCGCAGCAGGGGAGAACAGGGCCGACACCGTCTCCATCCCGGCGGCCAGACTCGCCCGCGTGTGCACCACCGCCCGGGGCCGCGCCGTGGTCCCGGAGGTGAACACGATGACGGCGTCGGCGTCCCCGTCACCCGTGAACCGCGCGGGAACCCCGAGCCGCCCCGCGTGCCGGTCCAGTCCGGGCGCGCACCCCGGCAGCCGCCGCCCGACCGTGGCCACCGGCGCGCCCAGCCCGGCCAGCTCCGGCAGCTCCAGCCCGGCCGCCCGCCGGGCCAGCGGCCGCGCCCACCCGGCCACCGCCTGCGCGGCGGCGTCGGCCAGCACCAGCGCGGGCCGCGCGGCCGTCAGCCGGGCGCGCAGCACGTCGGGTCCGGCTCCCGGATCCAGGACGGCCCCGCGCAGACCCAGCCGCCACAGCGCGAGCAGTACGGCGAGCGCGCGCGGTCCGGGGCGTACGGCGACCCCGACGGTGTCCCCGGCGCGCAGCCCGCGCGCGTACAGCGCGGCGGCGAACGCGTCGGCCAGTTCGGCGAGTTCCCCGCGCGTGGCGGCGGTGCGGGTGGCTCCCGTGCGCGTGGCGGTCAGGACGGCGGGCAGGTCGGGGCGGGCGCGCAGGGCGTGGTCGAGGCGGTCCAGCATCAGCGGGGGTCGTCCGTTCCGTGCGGGCCGCTGCCGCGGCCGAGGTACCAGCGGGCCGTGCCGGCGATCCCGTAGGCCGTCAGGCGGCGCGTGGAGTTCTCCACGACCATGGCCCGGCAGCGCGTGATGCGGTCGGTGTGGCGGCGCACGGCGTTGAGGAAGAGCCGGTCGGTGGGGGAGGGGCGCCGGGGCATCCCGCCGACGGCCAGGTACAGCTCGGCGGTGATGGCCATGTTGTTCCCGGCGTGCATCCGGTACGGGGCGCGGTAGCCGCGGCGCCGCGCGTGCTCGGGCCGCAGCCGGCCGAAGAGCCCCGCGAGCCGTACGAGGACCCCGAACCCGGCCCGGCCCAGCGGGCCGTGCTCGTCCCGGCGGGCCACGATCCGCCCGCACACCAGCCCGGGGCGCCGGGCCAGTGCCGCGCGCGCCGCGCCCGTCCAGCCCGGGTGGGGCAGGCAGTCGGCGTCGGTGCGGGCGAGCAGGGTCGCGCCGCGCCCGATCGCGTACCGGAAGCCGGTGTCCACGGCGGAGCCGACGCCCTTCTCCGGCTCCTCGATGACCTCCACCGCGAAGGGGGCGCCGGCCGCGAACTCCCGCGCCACGGCGCCCGTCCGGTCGGCCGATGCGTTGTCGACGACCAACAGGGTGAAATCCCGGTCCCGTTGGCGGGCGAGCGCGGCGAGGGTGCCGGAGAGCCGGGCCTCCTCCTCGTGCGCGGGGACCACCACCCACAGCCGCCCGGCCGCGCTCACGACTTCTCCCAGACCATCGTCATGATGCTGATCCCGCCGCCGAGACCCACGAACAACACCCGGTCTCCAGGGATCAGTTCGTCGAATATCCGGTCGAGCTGCACCCCGATCGTCGCGCTCGCGACATTGCCCAGCTCGGGCACGGTCACCACCAGCTTCCCGGCCGGCACCCCGGTCAGCTCGGCGAACCGTTCCAGGTAGGGCACGGTCACCTGGTGCACCAGCACCTTGGCGAAGCCGTCCCAGTCCATGCCCGTGCGGTGCAGGGTCCGGTCGATGACGGCGGTGCCCACCTTCTCGAAGACCCCGCGCAGTTCGTGCCCGTCGCCGCGGAAGTACGTGTACGCGTCCCCGCGCGGGTGGCGCGAGCCGCCGCCGGGGATCCCCCCGACCTCCCAGTGCTCGGAGTGGGTCTCGGTGTCCACGTCGAGGATGCCGCCGCGCTCGACCGGCTCCACGATCACGGCGGCCCCCGCGTCGCCGAAGGTGTAGCCCGCGAAGCCGGCACGGAACTCGGAGAAGTCGGCGGGCGCCGTCCGCACGGCCCGGCTGGGGGTCTCCCCGGTGACCACCAGGGCCCGCCGGGCCCGGCCGGCGAGGATCATGGAGCGGGCGAGGTCGATGCCGTTGACGAAGCTGTTGCACGCGTTGGTGACGTCCAAGGCGTGTGCCTTCGTGCCGAGTTCGGCCTGCACGATGTGCGCGGTGGCGGGCTCGGCCACATCGCGGGAGGCGGAGGCGAAGAGCAGCAGGTCGATGTCGGCGGGCCCGAGCCCGGCGTTGTCCAGCACCCGGCGGGCCGCACCCACCGCGAGCGTGGAGGCGTACACCCCGTCGCCCGCGACCCGGCGGGTGAGGATCCCGGTGGCCTGGGTCAGCAGCCGGGGCGGCAGCTTGATTCCGGCCCGGTCGGCGATCTCGAGCTGGAGCCGGTCGGAGGAGAGGACGTCCCCGGGCAGGATGCCGGCGACGGCGGTGATCCCGGCGCGGGGCCGCGGGCGCGGGCGCGGTACGGATGGCTGATTCGGCATGTCCTCACCATGACGCGCCGTCCGGTCCCGGTCCTGAGTACGGATGCTCAACCCGCCCGGGCGCCAGGTGAGTACGCGCCCGAAGGGAAGGGGAAGGGAGTGAAGAAAAGGGGAGGGAAGTGAACGGAAGTGAAAGAAAATGCTGCGTGGGGAAAGAACCGTCTGACGAGGTATTCCGTTCTCCAGGTGTACGGCTCACTGTCATGAAAGCAATGCCGACCGGTACCCCGGGGCCGCTGTTCTTGGGGCGCCCCTCGACACCCCCCGCACCCCGTCTCACCCGCAGAGGTCGTTACTCCATGACTGAATTGAATCGGCGCAGGTTCCTGCAGATCGCCGGTGGCGCCGCCGCCGTCACGATGCTGAACGAGAGCATCGCGCGGGCCGCCGCGATTTCGGCCCAGGGCAGCACGGGCACCATCCAGGACATCGAGCACATCGTCGTCCTCATGCAGGAGAACCGTTCCTTCGACCACTACTTCGGTGCGATGAAGGGGGTCCGCGGGTTCGGGGACCCGAGGCCGGTCATCCAGGACAACGGCAAGTCCGTCTTCCACCAGTCCAACGGCACGAAGGACATCCTGCCCTTCAACCCGCAGATCAACGACCTGGGCATGCAGTTCCTGACGGGGCTGAACCACGACTGGGCCGGCGGCCACCAGGCGTACAACAACGGCAAGTACGACAAGTGGGTCCCGGCCAAGACGGCCACGACCATGGCGTACATGACCCGGAACGACATCCCGTTCCACTACGCGCTCGCCGACGCCTTCACGGTGTGCGACGCCTACCACTGCTCCTTCATCGGAGCCACCGACCCCAACCGCTACTACCTGTGGTCGGGTTACACGGGCAACGACGGCGTGGGCGGCGGCCCGGTCCTCGGCAACCAGGAAGCCGGCTACGGCTGGAAGACCTACCCCGAGCGCCTGGAGGCGGCCGGAGTCTCCTGGAAGGTCTACCAGGACATCGGCGACGGCCTGAACGCCGCCGGCTCCTGGGGCTGGATCAACGACGCCTTCCGCGGCAACTACGGCGACAACTCGCTGCTGTACTTCAACAGCTTCCGCAACGCCCAGCCCGGCAGCGCCCTGTACGAGAAGGCCCGTACGGGTACCGACGTCAAGGCGGGCGGCACCTACTTCGACAAGCTGCGCGCGGACGTCGTGAACGGCACCCTCCCGAAGGTCTCCTGGATCGCGGCCCCCGAGGCATTCAGCGAGCACGCCAACTGGCCCACGAACTTCGGCGCCTGGTACATCTCGCAGGTCCTGGACTCGCTCACCGCGAACCCCGACGTGTGGGCGAAGACGGCCCTCTTCATCACCTACGACGAGAACGACGGCTTCTTCGACCACGTCGTCCCGCCGTACCCGCCCACGTCCTCCGCCTGGGGCCTGTCCACGGCGAGCGTCACCGGCGACCTGTACACCGGAGGCGTCTCCGGCTACGCCGCCGGCCCGTACGGGCTCGGCCCCCGCGTCCCGATGATCGTGGTCTCCCCGTGGAGCAAGGGCGGCTACGTCTGCTCCGAGACCTTCGACCACACCTCGGTGATCCGCTTCATGGAGAGGCGCTTCGGCGTGCAGGAGCCCAACATCTCCCCGTGGCGCCGCGCGGTCTGCGGAGACCTGACCTCGGCCTTCGACTTCACCCGGGCCGACTCCGCGCCCGCCGCCCTGCCGTCCACGGCCGCGTACGTGCCGCCGGACAAGAACCGCCACGCGTCCTACAACCCGGCCCCGCCCGCGACGGGCACCCTGCCCAAGCAGGAGGCCGGCGCCAAGCCGACGCGCGCCCTGGGCTACGCCCCGTACGTGGATGGCGTCGCCGCCGTCTCGACGGGCAAGTTCACCCTGACCTTCTCCTCGGGTCCCACCCTCGGCGCCCACTTCCACAGCACCTCGGGCAACCGTACGGACGGCCCGTGGCCCTACACGGTCGAGGCGGGCAAGACCCTGTCGGACACCTGGAGCACGAGCGCCTCCACCGGCAACCAGATCAACCTCACGGTCTGGGGCCCGAACGGCTTCCTGCGCACCTGGAAGGGCCCGGCGAAGAAGGCCGGCCCCGAGGCCACGGCCCGCCACTCGGGGTCCACCGGCAACCTGGTCCTGTCCCTGGCCAACGGCGGCACGGCGGCGGTCAACCTGACCGTCACCAACGCCTACGGCGGCACGGCCCAGGTCGTGCGCGTCGCGGCGGGCGCCACCGTCGCGCACACCGTGTCCCTGTCCGGCACGGCCCGCTGGTACGACGTCTCGGTCGTCTCCGACGCCGACACCACCTTCCTGCGCCGCTTCGCCGGCCACGTGGAAACGGGCGCGGCCGGAGTCTCGGACCCGGCGATCAAGACCGTCTGACGCGGTCGTCCGGCATGCGCAGCAGCCGCCGTTCCAGGACCGGGAGGTCGCGGGGACGGTGGCTGCGGGCGTGCCGGAGCAACAGGTCACGGGCGGTGTCCGGGACCCGGCGCCGCTTGGGGTGCCGGGTGGTGAACTCCTCGCTCGCGAAGAACCGCACGGCCGCGTCGAGCCCGCCGCGGTCGGTCTCCCGGACCGCCCACGCCAGATCCTCGGTCGCGGCGCCCACGAGCAGCCGCCCGGGAGCCAGTTCGGCCAGGAGCGAGGCCGCGTCGGTGGGGTGCTCGCGTACGGCCCCCTGCCAGGAGAAGGCGGCGGCCAGCGGGATCCGTGCCGGGCGCGGCGGATCCTCGCCGCGGGCCAGGGACCCGGCGTAGTCGCGCAGCGCCCCGGGTGCGGCGGCCGCCCACCGGGCCCGGTGCCGGGCGGGGATGCCGTCCGGGGCGTCGCGGTCGAGCAGCCGGGCGAGCGGTCCGGGCCGGACGGGCGGTACGTGCCGGATCGCGGGGTCGTCCGTGGTGTCGAGCGGGTCGGCCCTGTGCTCCATGCACATGCAGACGAAGTGGTCGATCCCGGGGTCGGCTTCCGCCGGCCCTCCGGAGCCCGGCTCGGGCACCTGTTCGGCGGGCCACAGGGCAAGGACCTCGGCGACCTCGGCCGGGTCGGTGATCTCGTACCACGCCGGCTGGTACCGGTGGCCGTCGGCGCTCTTCGCGTCGCGGACCCGGACGCGTTCGACGGCAACGGAAGGTGGGTTCGTCACGGTGTGATGGTAGGCGCGGTGGGCAGGACGTACGGCGGCAATACTTTCCGCCCCGTCACCGAGGGAGAACGCATGGCCATCGCCCACCGCAGGACCGGCACCGGCCCCGTCCGCGTCATCGTGCTGCACGACTGGTTCGGCACGTCCGCCAACTGGGGTTCCGTACTGGACCACCTGGACCCGCGGAAGTTCTCGTACGCCTTCCTCGACTACCGCGGCTACGGCGACCGCAGGGACGTCCCCGGCCGCTACACGCTCCCGGAGATCGCCGACGACGTGCTCGCGCTCGCCGACGAGCTCGGCTGGGACACCTTCTCCCTCCTCGGCCACTCCATGGGCGGCAAGGCCATGCAGCAGGTCCTCGTGCGCGCCCCCGAGCGGGTCGAGAAGCTGATCGGCATCAATCCGGTCCCCGCCGGTCCCTACGAGATGGACGACGCCACCCACGACCTCTTCTACGGGGCCGCCGCCGAC
This sequence comes from Streptomyces sp. NBC_01264, assembly GCF_026340675.1. Lineage (NCBI taxonomy): Bacteria > Bacillati > Actinomycetota > Actinomycetes > Kitasatosporales > Streptomycetaceae > Streptomyces > Streptomyces sp. NBC_01264. The sequence continues at coordinate 2,035,817 of NZ_JAPEOX010000002.1, read as the reverse complement.
GCGGGCAACCGCCGGGCCATCCTCGACATGGTCACCGGCCGCCGCGCGAGTCCGTACTGGCTGGAGCGGATGGTCCAGCACTCCCTCGACGTGTCCCTGCAGGAGGCCTTCGCCGCGTACCTCGCGAGCTGGCAGCCGCTCGACCTGTCGGCCGCGGTCAAGGGCAGTGCCGTCCCGGTCCTGGTCCTCGTCGGCGCGTACGACCTCGCGATCACCGCGGACTTCATGCGGGCCACCTGGCAGGTCTCGTACCCGAACTGCCGCGTCCAGCCGCTGCCCGGCGCCGGGCACTACCCCCCGCACGAGACCCCGGTGGCCTTCGCCACCGAGGTGGAGGCCTTCCTGCGCGGGTAGGGCGCGCGGCACCGCCCCTCAGTGCGGGCTCAGCCGTCCCACCAGCCACTCCAGGGCCGACGGCACCTCGCGCGCCCAGGTCTCGTAGTTGTGGCCGCCGCTCGCCAGGATGATCGAGAACGCCCGCGCGGGCGCCCGTACCGCGTCGATGAACTCGAGCGTCGCCGGGTACTGGTGCTCGCCCCTGCGGCTGCTCGCCACGAGCAGGGACACCGGCGGCTGCGGCAGGTTCCGCAGCCGCCACAGCAGGTCCTCCCGCTGCCCGCGGCCCGCGTCGCCACCGAAGAGATCGCCGGTGTCGGCGTCCCGCACGGCCGCGTACGGGGCCGACAGCGCGGCCGCCGCCCGGTAGGCGTCCGGCGTGCGCAGGGCCAGCTTCAGCGCGCAGTAGCCGCCCACCGAATTGCCCATCACCCCCCACCCCCGGGCATCCAGGGCGAGGCCGTAGTGCGAGGAGACCGCCGCCCGCAGGTCCCGCGCGAAGAAGGTCTGCGCCTGCGGCCCGCCCGGCACGTCCACGCACTGCGTGTCCCGGGGCGGCGCCACCGTCGGGGTCATCAGGACCAGCACCGCCGGCCGCATCCGGCCCGCCCGCACCGCGTCCAGCGCGAGCTGCGGATACCGCAGCCGGTCGATCAGCACCCCCGGCGTGCTCGGGAACCCGCTCAGCGCCAGCACCACCGGGAACTCCGCCCGCCGCCCGGCCGACGCGTGCACGTACTGCGGCGGCAGGTACACGTACCCCTGCCCCGACAGCCCGCTGCGGGCCCCGCGCACGGTCACCGCCTCGATCCGGCCGATCACCGCGGGGTCCTCGGAGCCGGCGTGCCGCCACGAGCGGGTTCCCCGCACCAGCACCGCCCCCGCGCCCGGCCCCGAGGCGTCCGCGCCCGCCGGCACCGGGTCCTCGCGGCGCAGGGACAGCAGGTCGTGCCAGGAGCCGTAGAAGCCGTACGAGGAATTCACCGCGAGCAGCAGCGCCGACCCGGCCGTCAGGGTGATCGCGAGCTGGATCCCCGCCCGCCCCAGCACCGGCCGCACCCCGCGCCCCGCGAGCCGGGGCCACAGCCACACCGCGGCCCCGAACACCGCCGCCGCCACGAGAGCGGCCAGGAACAGCGCCGGGGCACCCCCGATGTCCCATTTCATGTGATTGATCCTGCCAGGACTCCGGCGCACGAGCCCGGCCGGTCCCGACGCGCCGCTCCCGTGGTGGAACGAAAAAACCCGTAGGGGTTACGAGAAGACTCGTAACCCCTACGGGATCAACAGGGTGAGTGACGGGACTTGAACCCGCGGCCACCTGGACCACAACCAGGTGCTCTACCAACTGAGCTACACCCACCACGAAGGGCGGCGGACCGCCCGTTCGATGTGCAAGCACAGCATAGCTGATCAGCGGGGTACCCCCGCGACGCCTTTTCCGGCGACCCGGCCCCCGGGCTCCTTTCGGGCCCTCCGGCGCTCGAGGGCCGGGTCCGGGCAGAGCCCCGGCCGGGGCGGGGCGGGGCCGATCGGCGCGGCCCCCTGACGCCCGGGGGCCGGGCGCGGGAGGATCCCGTCATGGACCACGACTTCGATCCCTTCACGGCCGCCGACTACGCCGCCCGGATGGCCGCCGCCGCTCAGGCCGCCGCCGACGCGGGGCTGGCAGGCCTGCTGGTCGCCCCCGGGCCCGACCTGGCCCACCTCACCGGGTACCGGCCCGTCGACACCGAGCGGATGACCCTGCTCGTCCTCGCCGCCGGGCAGGACCCCGTCCTCGTCGTGCCCGCGCTGGAGGCACCCGACGCGGCGAAGTCCCCCGGCGGGGACGCGCTGACCCTGCGGGACTGGGCCGACGGGAAGAACCCGTACGCCGTCACCTCGCCGCTGCTGGACGTGACCGGCCGCTTCGGGGTCAGCGACAACGCCTGGGCGCTGCACCTGCTGGGACTGCATCGGGAGTTGCCGACCACCTCGTACGTCTCGCTGAGCGATGCGCTGCCGATGCTGCGCGCGGTCAAGGACGAGCGCGAGCTGGCCCGGCTCGCGGCGGCCGGCGAGGCGGCGGACGCCGCGTACGAGCAGATCCTCCACGTCCCCTTCGCAGGGCGCCGGGAGAGCGACGTCGCCGCCGACCTGGACGCGCTGCTGCGCGTGCACGGCCACTCCCAGGTGGACTTCACCGTCGTCGGCTCCGGCCCGAACGGCGCCAACCCGCACCACGAAGCCGGCGACCGGGTCATCCAGCACGGGGACATGGTGGTCCTCGACTTCGGCGGCCTCAAGCACGGCTACGGCTCCGACATCTCCCGCACCGTCCACGTCGGCGCGCCCACGGAGGAGGAGCAGCGCGTCCACGACATCGTCCGCGAGGCCCAGTTGGCGGGCGTGGCGGCGGCCCGGCCGGGGGCCGCCTGCCAGGACGTGGACCGGGCGGCGCGCGCGGTGATCACCGAGTTCGGCTACGGCGAGCAGTTCATCCACCGCACGGGCCACGGCATCGGAGTCACCACGCACGAGCCGCCGTACATGGTGGAGGGGGAGGAGCAGCCCCTCGTCCCCGGGATGTGCTTCTCCGTGGAGCCGGGGATCTACCTCCCGGGGCGGTTCGGGGTCCGGATCGAGGACATCATCACGGTCACCGCGGACGGCTGCCGCAGCTTCAACAGCGCCTCCCGGGAGCTGGCCCTCGTGGAGTAGCCGCAGATGCCCGCCGCCCCCTCGCCGGGGCTCAGTCCCCGGCGAGGACCAGGCGGTAGCCGTAGTCCGTGCTCTCCCGCTCTAGCAGGCCGGCGTGGCGCCGCTGCCAGGCCCCCGAGCGGAGGTCTTCGCGGAGCCGGGCCACCGCCGGTTCCAGGAGCGAGGGCGGCAGGGTCGCCAAGGTGGACATGGAGGCCCGTACGACGGGATCGAGGTAGGACTCGGGACGGCGCCAGTAGGCGGCCCGGAATCCGTCGGTGAAATCGTGCGGGATGGGGAAGGGCAGTACGGTGTGCGCGTCCAGCGCTTCGGTCACCTCGGACAGCGGGGTGAAGCGAGCCCGGTCGAACTCCCGCACCTCCGGCAGGTATTCCTCGATGAGCCACAGCTCCGGCCGGTGGTCCGGGTCCCAGGTGAAGACGGCCTGGCGCCGCGAGACCCGGCGCAGCTCAGCGAGCCCGCGGGCGGGGTCCGGCCAGTGGTGGACGGTCAGTACGGCCATGGCCGCGTCGAACTCCTTGTCCTCGAAGGGGAGTTCCCCCGCCACCCCCTTGATCTTCCGGATGCCGGGATGCTGGTCGAGCATGACCTGGGAGGGATCCACCGCCGTCACCTCGCGGTCGTCGGGCTCGTACGACCCGGCGCCCGCGCCGACGTTGACCACGGTACGGGCGTCCCCCAGGCCGCCCGCGATCAGCGCGGCCAGCCGGGGATCGGGCCGCCGGACCTCCCGGTAACCCACCCCGATCCGGTCGTACTTGGCCGTCTGCCCACCATCACCTGAGGATGCCCTGTCGGATTCGATCTTCATGGGGCCGATCCCATCAGACGGCCCCGCGCCCGCGCGACCGGGTTTACGGGCGGCGAGCGCGAGCGTGAGCCCTAAGGGCCCAGCACCACCGCCGACTCGGCCGGTACGTGGACCCGCCCGTCGGCGTCCGGATGCTCGACGGGGAGCCAGGCGGCCAGCACCCGGACCCCGTTGCGGCCGAGCGCGACGGTGACCGGCTCCCGGGAGAGGTTCACCACCACGCGGACGTCACCCCGGCGGAAGGTCAGCCAGCGGCGCTCCTCGTCATGGGCGATCCGCAGCGCCGCCAGATCGGGATCGCGCAGGTCGGAGTGGGTGCGGCGGAGCGCGATCAGGGTGCGGTACCAGTCCAGGAGGCGGGCGTGGGACGCGCGGGCCGGTTCCGCCCAGTCGAGGCAGGAGCGGTCCCGGGTGGCCGGGTCCTGGGGGTCGGGGATCTCCTCCGCCTTCCAGCCGTGCTCCGCGAACTCCCGCCGCCGGCCCGCCCGTACGGCCTCGGCGAGCTCCTCGTCGGGATGGTCGGTGAAGTACTGCCACGGAGTGCCGGCGCCCCACTCCTCGCCCATGAACAGCATCGGCACGAACGGCCCGGTCAGCGCCACCGTCGCCGCGCACGCCAGCAGCCCGGGGGACAGGGAGGCCGCGAGCCGGTCGCCCAGCGCCCGGTTGCCGATCTGGTCGTGGGTCTGGGTGTAGCCGAGGAAGCGGTGCGCCGGGGTGCGGCCGCGGTCCACCGCGCGGCCGTGGTGGCGGCCCCGGAAGGAGGACCAGGTCCCGTCGTGGAAGAAGGCCCGCGTCATGGTCTTGGCGAGGGCCCCGAGCGGGGCCTCGGCGAAGTCCGCGTAGTACGCCTGGGATTCACCGGTCAGCGCACAGTGCAGGGCGTGGTGGAAGTCGTCGTTCCACTGCGCGTGCAGGCCCAGGCCCCCGGCGGCGCGCGGGTTCGTGGTGCGCGGATCGCAGCGGTCGGACTCCGCGATCAGGAACAGCGGCCGGCCCGTCTCGGCGGCCAGCTCGTCCACCGCCGCGGACAGTTCCTCCAGGAAGGTCAGCGCCCGGTCGTCGGCGAGCGCGTGCACCGCGTCCAGCCGCAGCCCGTCGATCCGGTAGTCGCGCAGCCAGGCCAGGGCGCTGCCCAGGAAGTACGCGCGCACCTCGTCGGAGCCGGGCGCGTCCAGGTTCACCGCCGCGCCCCAGGGCGTGTGGTGGGTCTCGGTGAAGTACGGGCCGAAGACGGGGAGGTGGTTGCCGGAGGGGCCGAGGTGGTTGTGGACCACGTCGAGCACCACGCCGAGCCCGGCGGCGTGCGCGGCCTCCACGAACCGGACCAGCCCGGCCGGGCCCCCGTACGGCTCGTGCACCGCCCAGGGCGCGACTCCGTCGTACCCCCAGCCGTGCCGCCCGGGGAAGGAGCAGACCGGCATCAGCTCGACGTGGGTGACGCCGAGCGCGGTGAGGTGGCCGAGGCGGGCGGCGGCCGCGTCGAAGGTGCCCTCGGGGGTGAAGGTGCCGATGTGCAGCTCGTACAGGACGGCGTCCTGGAGCGACACCCGGGGCGCGGGGGCCGGTTCTCCGGGGGCGAGGGAGGCGAAGTCGACCACGGCGGAGAGCCCCTCGGTGCCCTCCGGCAGCCGCCGCCCGCGCGGATCGGGCCGTACGGGGTGCACGTGGTCGGGATGCGCGGCGTCGTGCCCGGGGTGCTCCGCGTGCTGCCCGGGGTGTACCGGGTCGCGCGGATCGTCCCCGGGGAAACGTGCCTGAGGGCCCCCGCCCAGCTGGAACCCGTAGCGGGATCCGTCCCGCGCCGGCGCCTCCACGACCCACCAGCCGGCGCGCTCCGGATCGTGGGCCATGGCGTACTCGGCCCCGTCGAGCCGCAGTGCGACCCGGTCTGTCAGCGGTGCCCACACCTCGAACTGCACGGACGGTCCCCTCGTCTGGCGGCGCTACCCCAACCTGCGTGTCCGGGCCATCATCTCCGGCCGGGCGCGGGAGTTCTGGACACTCTGCCCCCGACAGGCCGACAATCACCTGGTGACGTCCAGTTTCGAGTTCCCCTCCTTCCCCGCACCGCGGCTCTCCGATGCCGAGCGTGACCGTGCCCTGGGCCAGCTCAGGGAGGGCGCCGCCGTAGGAAAGCTGTCGCACGACACCTTCCTGCGCCGCATGGAACTCGCCCTCGTGGCCCGTCGCTCCGAGGACCTCGCCGTCCTCACCGCGGACCTGGAGGGCAGGGAGGCCGGGGAGAGCCCGTGGACCCGGCGGCTGTTCGGCTGGGTGGGCCGGGTCTCGGCGGTGTCCGTCGGGGTGCGCCGGGCCTGGGCCGTGGAGAAGCTCCCCACGCTGCTCCTCCCGCACCCGAGCGCCGGACCGCTGCGGATCGGCCGCGACCCGGGCAACGGGCTGCGCCTGAGCCACGAGACGGTCTCGCGGGCCCACGCGGAGCTGGGCATCCGGGACGGGGTCTGGGTGGTGCGCGACCTCGGCTCGACGAACGGGACCACGGTCAACGGGCGCCGGGTGACGGGCTCCGCGGTGGTGCGGGACGGGGACCAGATCGGCTTCGGACGGATGAGCTTCAGGCTGTCGGGCGGCTGAGGGCCGGGGGCGGTGGGCCGAGGTCCGGGTCGGCTGAGGCCGGCGGATGTGGGCTGAGGTCCGGAGCCCCCGGGAGCGCGGCGCCGATCCGGGACCCGGGTGGCGTCCGGATGCGGGGCGTGCGGAGGATGGCACCCATGGAACACACGTCTGCCGCCCCCGTCGTCCGGCCCGCGCGCCCCGAGGACCTGCCCCGGCTGGTCGAGCTGATGCGCGAGCACATGGTGTACGAGAGGTCCGCGCCCCGGCCGGCCGGTCTCGGCGACCGGCTCGGCGCGCAGCTGTTCGCCGAGGGGGCCCGGTTGTGGGTGCTGCTGGCCGAGACCCCGCGGGGCGAGGTCGCCGGGTACGCCGCCTGCTCGGCCGAGTTCTCCTTCTGGGAGGCCCGCCACTACCTGCACATGGACTGCCTCTACCTGGCCGAGGAGGCCCGCGGACACGGGCTCGGTGCCGCCCTGATGGACGGGGTGGCCGCACTCGCCCGCGAGCTGGGCCTCGGCCACGTCGAGTGGCAGACGCCCGACTGGAACGAGGGTGCGATCCGCTTCTACGACCGGCTCGGAGCCACCGGCAAGCCGAAGCTCCGGTACGCCCTGCCGGTGGAGTAGGCCGCACGGCCGCGCCGGGCGGCGGCCCGGCCCGGGCTGCCCCCGGCTACAGGCCCGCCGCCACGAGCCGGTCGTAGGCGGCCAGGACGACCCGGGACTGGTGTTCCACCTGCGTGGCGACCGGGACCCAGCGGGCCTGGAAGCGGTCCCCGAACTCCTCGCACCAGCCCGTGACGAGCCGGTCCACGGCCGGCGCCGCCGGGTGCCCCTGGGCGCGCAGCACCCGGAGCAGCATCGCCGCGGCGCGCAGGGAGAGCCTCCGGCCGAAGGCGTCGATGCTGCCGATGTACGCCGCCGTCGCCTCGGCGGGGGCCCCGGGGCCCGTCCACTCGGCGGCGATCCGGGGGATCAGCGCGAGCGTCCAGTCCACGGCGCGCAGCAGGGCCGCGGCGTCCGGATCCGTACCGCCGGCCGCGCCCTCCCGCAGGGCCGCCACCCGCGCGGCGTCGGCGGTGAGCCGGCCGGCCAGGACGCGCAGGGCGGCGCGGGGGTCGGGGTGCGGGGCCGGGTCGTCCACCAGGTCCGAGGCCCACATGGGGACTTCGACGATCGCGGTGGTGCCGGCGTGGCGGTGGGCGTGGTACCAGGTGCTGAGCCGGGTGTCCTCGGGGTGGAACGGCCCGTCGGCCGTGGTCCCGGGCTCGGGCATCACGAAGATCCCCGCCCCCGGCGAGGGCCAGCCCGAGGCGTCGGAGGCGCTGGTCTCCACCGGGATGTGCAGCTCGGCGGCCGATTTCCCGAAGGGCTCGGCGAGACCGGGTATGTCCCGGGTCAGCTGCACCCAGGAGCCGCCGAGATCGGTTCCGTGCAGGGAGACCTGGAGGGCGGGCCGGAGTTCGTCGATGAGCCGGGTCAGGGCGAGGGTCTCCGGCGGGAGACGGTCCGGGGGCAGTAAAGACGGCGCCCACTCGGGCTGTTCGGGACCGGGCGGCCGGAAGAAGTTCCGGTGGTAGTCGAGCAGCGAGTACGGGCGGGGCGTGCGGTGCAGGGCCGCGCCGTCGGGGTCGGCGCAGAGCAGGAAGTGCCAGGTGGTTCCGGCGGCGGGGACGAGGGCGGGTGCGGGTGCGACCCCGGCGCCGGCGCGTGTTGCCGCACCGTCGGCCTCGGTTCCGCCGGTACCCGTGGCTTCGTGGATGAGCCTGCGGGCCAGCGCGAGGGCGGTGGCCCCGCCGACGGGCTCGTTGGCGTGGGCGCCGGCGACGACCAGCACGTTCGGAGCGGTCTCCGTCGCCGTCGCGGGGCCCACGGAGAGCAGCCACAGGGGCTCCCCGGCCCGGGACGCGCCGATCCGGCGGAGCCGGGCCAGCGCGGGGTGTTCATCGGCCAGGGCGCGGGCGGCCAGGGCCAGTTCGTGGGGGGTGGGGTAGCACATGTCACGGATGAGGGTCACAGGTGATCCCATTCCCGCCGGGAGCCCGCCCTAGCCGTCCTGGCCCGCCCCGGGTGCCGCTGCGCGGAGCCGCTCCCCGCCCCGGACCCCGTCCGGTCATATCCAGCCTCGCCGGCGTTTGAGGCGCGGGGTCTGGGGCGGAGCTCCGGAGTCTTCCGGGTCCGGGCGGAGTCCGGGGAACGGTGGAAGGGCGGGGCGGGGAGGGCCCCGCGCAGCGGCGGTCCGGCCCCGGGGGGCACGTCCGGTCCGGCCCCGGGGGTCACGTCCGGTCCGGCCGCGGGTGTCACGTCCGGTCCGGGGCCTCCCGGAGGAGGACGGCCACCGGGGAGGCGTCGCCGAGGAGCTCCGCGAGCGGAAGCTCACCCGTGTACGAGACCGCGGGCGCCGCCCCGAGGAGCGGCAGGGGCCGCCAGCGCCCGGGCGGCAGGGGCAGGGCCGTGTCCCGCCAGCCGCCCGCCCCGGCCAGCCCGTGCGACAGCCGGGTGACCACCGCCACCAGGCCGGCCGAGCGGGCGAAGGCCACGCAGTGCTCCGCCGCCGGGCCCCGGGCGGGCAGCGCCTCGTAGCCGGCGAACAGCTCCGGCTCGCTCCGGCGCAGCCGCAGCAGGGCGGCGGTGAGGGCGAGCTTCTCCTCGGCCGTCCCGGCCGGCGCGGCCCCCGCGTCCAGTCGGGCCAGGGCCTCCCGGGGGAAGACGGCGGGCCGCCGGTTGTCCGGGTCGACCAGGGCCCGGTACTCCGTCTCAGAGCCCTGGTAGACCTCCGGAACCCCGGGCACGGCCAGGTGCAGCAGCGCCGCGCCGAGCAGGTTGGCGCGGGCCGCCGCCGCCAGGGCGCCGGCCGGCTCCGGCGCGGACTTCGGGAGGTGTTCCGGGACCGTGGCCTCGTACGCGGGGTCCTGCTCGGTCCAGGTGGTGTGCAGGGCGGCTTCGCGGACGGCCTTCAGCAGGGCCTGCGCGAGCCGGTCGGAGCGCTCCGCGGCGGCGCCGTCGGCCCCGAGTCCGAACGCCGTCTGCCAGGCCACCCAGGCGAGTTGGGGATCCGCCCCGGCCGGCGCCGGTACGGCCTGCGGATCCTGCGAGAGCGCCGAGATCCGCGCCCGGACGTCCGCGCTGCGCTTCGTGTCGTGCGTGGTCAGCACCGTCCCGGAGCGGGGCCACCATCGCGCCCGCTCGGCGCAGTACGCGTGGAACTCCGCCACCGTGACCGCCGGAGCCCCCGGATCCCCGCCCACCTCCGTGGCCGACAGCAGCGGGGCGTACCGGTAGAACGCCCTGTCCTCCAGGGACTTGGCGCGCAGGGCCGCCGAGGTCTGGGCGAAGCGGGCCGCGAAGGCCGGGTCCCGCAGCAGGAGTTCGCGTACGCCCCCCACCGGGGCCGCACCGGCCTCGGCGGCGGCCCGCTCCAGGGCCTCGGGCGCGGGGTGCGGATCGCCCGGGTAGGGCCGGTAGACGGGGTAGGCGATGAGCAACTCGCGGACGGCACTGGCATGTTCCGGACCGGCCAGTCGCTCCAGGGTGGCGAGCTCGGCGGCCAGGTCCCCGGTCAGGACCTCCCGGGCGGCCGCCGCGGCGGTCCGCTCCCACCGGGGCTGCCCGGTCTCCTCGCGGAACCGGGCGTCGAGCCGGGCGGCGCCGGCCGGGTCGGTCAGTACCCCGTCCACCCGGTACAGCGCGTCGTACCCGGTGGTCCCGGCCACCGGCCAGGCGGGAGCCAGCCGTTCCTCGCGGGCCAGGATCTTCTCGACCACTACCCAGCAGTCCCGGCCGACGGCGTCCCGCAGTCGCCGCAGGTAGCCCTCGGGGTCCGCCAGGCCGTCCACGTGGTCGATCCGCAGCCCCTCGACGACCCCGTCCCGGACCAGCTCCAGCACCTTGGCGTGGGTGACGCCGAAGACCTCGGGGTCCTCGACGCGCACCCCGATCAGCTCCGAAATGGTGAAGAAACGGCGGTAGTTGAGGCCGGTCCGGGCCTCGCGCCAGCACGCCGGCCGGTACCACTGGGCGGCGAGCAGCGCCGCCGGCTCCAGATGGGCCGTGCCCTCCCGGAGCGGGAACTCCAGCTCCCCGATCCGCAGCACGGCCCGCTCGCCCCGCCCGTCGGCCTCGATCGCGGTCTCGATTTCGCCGGGATCCAGCGGCTCCGCGAGCACGGGCAGCAGCAGCTGCCCCCCGCCCGCCTCCCAGTCGATGTCGAACCAGCGCGCGTACGGCGAGCCGGGCCCCTCCCGGGCCACCTCCCACAGGGGCCGGTTGAGGCGGAGCGGCGCGGGCAGCGCCATGTGGTTCGGCACGATGTCGAGCACCAGTGCGAGACCGTGCGCACGGGCCTCGGCGGCCAGGGCCCGCAGCCCGTCCTCCCCGCCCAGCTCCACCCGGACCCGGGTGTGGTCGGTGACGTCGTACCCGTGGGACGAACCGGGCACCGCCTCCAGTACGGGGGACAGGTGCAGGTGCGACGCTCCGAGCGAGGCGAGGTACGGCACGGCGGCCCGCACGTGCCCGAAGGTGAACTCGGGGTGCAGCTGGAGACGGTAGGTCGACGCCGGGGTGACGGCCGGTGGTCCATCGGGTTCGGGCCGGTTGAACTCGGGACTCGGGCGACCGGTGCGCGGGGGCAGGCTCATGAGAACGTACGTACCCAGGATGCGGGATTCCGTGCCATGACCCAATGCATCCGGGTGACTGCGCCGGGTTAACGTTGCTCAAGTGTTTGGAACCGTCAACACCTATCGAAAAGTCATTGCCCTGACCGGGCCCCTACTCCCGCTCGTCTCCTTCTTCGCCCGACTGCCCGTCGCGATGTCGCAGTTCGGCAGTGTCCTCCTCGTCGCCGAGACCAGCGGTTCCCTCGCCACCGCGGGCATAGTCGGCGGCACCCTCTCCGCCGGACAGGTGGTCTTCGGACCCGTCCTGGGCCGGCTCGCCGACCGTCACGGGCAGCGTTCCGTCGTCCTGACGGCCGCCGCGGTCAACGCGGTGGCCACCGCCGCCCTGGTGGCCGGGGCACTCTCCGACCTCGCCACCGTCCCGCTCGCCGCGATCGGCTTCGTCACCGGGGCCTCCGTCCCGCTGATCGGACCGCTCGCCCGTACCCGCTCCGTGGCCCTGGCCCACCGCGCCAAGTCCGACGAGGGCGTCGTGGGCGCCATCCACTCCCTCGAGGGCACCCTGGACGAGGTCTCCTTCGTCTTCGGTCCCGCCCTCGTGGGCCTGGCCACCCTGGCCCTGCACCCCGCCGTCGCCCTCGGCGGCGCGGCCGCCCTCGTCGCCGTCTTCGGCAGCCTCTACGCACTGCACCCGACCGCCGCCGTCACGGCCGGAGTCCCCGCGGGAGTCCGCCGGGAGAAGGAACGCACCCGGGTCCGCCACCCCCGCGTGGTCTTCGCGGTCCGGGGCTCCCTCGCCCTGCAGGGCGCCATGTTCGGCGCCTGCCAGGCCGGAATCGCCGCCCTGACCGCACAGTTGGGCGTCCCCGGCCAGGCCGGCATCGTGTACGCGGCCATGGGGGTCGTCAGCGCCGCCGTCGGGCTCTCGCTCGGCGCGCTGCCCGCCCGCTTCGGGCTGCGGCTGCGCTGGCGGTGGGCCACCGCCGCCGCGCTCGTGCTCTCCGTACCGCTGCTCTTCACGCAGACGCTGTGGCCGCTGTACGTGGTCGTCACCGTGCTCGGAGCCGCCTACGCCCCGCACCTGATCACCGCCTTCGCCATCACCGAGCGCGCGGTGAGCCCCTGCCGGCTCGCCGAGTCGATGGCCTTCGCCGCCAGCTCGCTCGTCGCCGGCCAGGCCGCCTCGCTCGCCGTCTCCGGGCGGCTCGCCGAGTGGTACGGGCCCTCCGCGGCCTTCGCGGTGGCCGTGGGGGCGGCCGCCCTGTGCCTGGTCCTGGCCCTGGTCACCAAGGTGCCGTCGACCCGCACGCACGCCCCGGTGGCCGCCGGCGGCGGCGCCCGTCCGGACCTCCTCCTGGAGGGCGCCGCCTACGCCGGGCACTGAGGCGGCGCCCGTGCCGGGCGCTGAAGCGGCGCCTATGCCGGGCGCTGAAGCACCACCAGACACCGTCCTGTCAGTGTCACCCGGTCCCCGGCCGCGTACTGCGGCCCGGTACCGGGTGGCAGTACCTCCGGCCGCGCCGTGTCCACGACCAGGCGCCACTGCGCGCCGTGCCCGGCCGGGACCGTGAAGTCCTGCGCCTCGGCGCCCGCGTTGAACATCAGCAGGAACGAGTCGTCGGTGATCCGCTCCCCACGGGTGCCGGGCTCCGAGATGGCCTCCCCGTTCAGGAACACCGCCATCGCCCGCGCGTGCTGCGCCTGCCAGTCGCGGGCCCGCATCTCCTCGCCGTGCGGGGTGAACCAGGCGATGTCCGAGAGCTCGTCGTGCGTCCCCTCCACCGGCCGGCCGTGGAAGAAGCGCCGCCGCCGGAACACCGGATGCTCCCGCCGCAGCCACACCATCCGCCGGGTGAACTCCAGCAGGGCGGGCGCCGGCTTTCCGGGCTCGGGCCAGTTCACCCACGACAGCTCGTTGTCCTGGCAGTAGGCGTTGTTGTTGCCGCCCTGGGTGCGGGCGAACTCGTCGCCGTGGCTGATCATCGGGACGCCCTGCGACAGCATCAGCGTCGCGATGAAGTTGCGCATCTGCCGCTCGCGCAGCTCCACGGTCTCGGGGTCCTCCGTCGGTCCCTCCACCCCGCAGTTCCAGGAGCGGTTGTGGGTCTCGCCGTCCCGATTGCCCTCGCGGTTGGCCTCGTTGTGCTTCTCGTTGTACGAGACCAGGTCGTTCAGGGTGAACCCGTCGTGGCAGGTGGTGAAGTTGATCGAGGCCAGCGGACGCCGGCCGTCGTCCTGGTAGAGGTCGGAGGAACCCGTCAGCCGGCCCGCGAACTCCGCGAGCGTGCGCGGCTGCCCGCGCCACAGGTCCCGTACGGTGTCCCGGTACTTGCCGTTCCACTCGGTCCACAGCGGCGGGAAGTTGCCCACCTGGTAGCCGCCTTCGCCCAGGTCCCAGGGCTCCGCGATCAGCTTGACCTGGCTGACCACGGGATCCTGCTGGACCAGGTCGAAGAACGAGGACAGCCGGTCCACTTCGTGGAACTGGCGGGCCAGCGTGGCCGCCAGGTCGAAGCGGAAGCCGTCCACGTGCATCTCGGTGACCCAGTAGCGCAGCGAGTCCATGATCAGCTGGAGCACGTGCGGGGAGCGCATCAGCAGCGAGTTCCCGGTGCCCGTGGTGTCCATGTAGTGCCGCGGATCGTCCGCGAGCCGGTAGTACGAGGCGTTGTCCAGCCCCCGGAAGGACAGGGTCGGGCCCAGGTGGTTCCCCTCGGCGGTGTGGTTGTAGACCACGTCGAGGATCACCTCGATGCCCGCCTCGTGCAGGGCCCGGACGGCCGACTTGAACTCCAGCACCTGCTGGCCGCGGTCGCCCGAGGCGTAGCCGTTGTGCGGGGCGAAGAAGCCGATGGTGTTGTAGCCCCAGTAGTTGCTGAGCCCGTCGTCCACCAGGCGGTGGTCGTTGACGAACTGGTGGACCGGCATCAGCTCCAGCGCCGTCACCCCCAGCTTGGTCAGGTGCCCGATGACCGCCGGGTGCGCGAGCGCCCCGTACGTGCCGCGCAGCTCCTCGGGGAGGTCCGGGTGGCGCATGGTCAGGCCCTTCACGTGGGCCTCGTAGAGCACGGTGTGGTGGTACTCGTGCCGTGGGGGCCGGTCGTTGGCCCAGTCGAAGTACGGGTTGACCACGACCGAACTCATGCTCTTGGGCGCGGAGTCCAGATCGTTGCGGGAGTCGGGACGGCCGAAGTGGTAGCCGTACACCTCCTCGCCCCAGTCGACGCTCCCCGCGACGGCCCGCGCGTACGGGTCCAGGAGCAGCTTCGCCGCGTTGCAGCGCCGGCCGCGCTCCGGCTCGTAGGGGCCGTGCACCCGGAACCCGTAGCGCTGACCGGGCATGATGCCCGGCAGATAGGCGTGCCGGACGAACGCGTCGGTCTCCCGCAGTTCGATCGCGGTCTCCGAACCGTCGTCGTGCAGCAGACACAGTTCGATGCGTCGGGCGGCCTCCGAATAGACCGCGAAATTGGTGCCGGCGCCGTCATACGTGGCACCGAGCGGATACGCCTGTCCCGGCCAGACCTGCATAGAAAACGACTCTTCCCCTCTGTGTCGGGCTGATCCGGCGTGGACCACGTCACTGGCAGATCTTCCCCGAAAGAGGGCTTCCACGCGGGGACTTGGGAGGGTCCTACCGGGTGACCCGGAGAGCTGATAAGAGGGTGGCCGGACGATGGGGAGATCCGATCGTCACCAGAGCGGATAATGAGCCAACGGATGGACCGGGTACGGACCCTGAGCCCGCGTCGGGCCCCGGGGGCCCGCATCGGGCTGCAGGGTGCCGCACGCGCGGAGTACCCTTCCGTGATCACTGGAGACGGGCGTCCAGACGCAGGAGGCGGTGCACGGGTGAGCTCGGGAGGTCTGGAGCTGCCCCCTGGTGACGGTGGTCACGAGGGCGGCCCGGCGGACGCCGCGGGCGGGACGGCCGGCGCGATCCCCGCCGGGGCCGTGTCGCTGGCCCCGCCGGAAGCCGACGGGACCGGGAAGGCGCAGGCGGGAGCCGGCGCCGAGCTGGACTGGGGCGCGGACGCCTGGAGCGAGGTCCGGACCCGGGCCCAGCGCGCCGGCCGTGCGTACATCTGGTTGAACCTGATCGAACAGCGGCTGCGCTCCGTGGTCGGAGCGGTGCTCCGGCCCGTCTACGAGCCGGTGCACGGCGGGGACGACTGGGTGGTCGCGGCCGCGGGCCCCGCCGGCCAGGAGTGGGTGCAGCGCGCGGTCGCCGTACGCGAGGTCAGCCGCCGCAAGGGCTACCTGCTGGACTCCGCCGACGACAACGTGCTGAGCTTCCTCACCCTCCCGCAGCTGCGCGAACTGATGGTCCAGCACTGGCCCTGCTTCGAGCCCTACTTCGACGACCGGCGCGAGATCGAACAGGCGCTGGACGAGCTGGAGGTCACGCGCAACGTCGTCTCGCGCAACCGGGCCCTGTCCCGGGCGGTCCTAGAACAGGCCGAGCGGGCGTCGGCGCGGCTGCTGGAGGTACTGGGCGGCGGCGCGGGCTCCCCGGCGGCGGACCGGCTGCCCATCGACGCCGTCGAGGACCTGGTCGGCGACCGGTACGCGGACGTCATCTCCGTCCACCCGGACCGGGTGCGCCTCCAGCGCCAGCTCCCGGCGGAAGACCTCTTCGGCGGCGCGCGGCGGCTCGACGCCATCGGCATCGGGCTCAACCTGCTGGTCCAGAACTTCTCGGGCCGAAGACTCGTACGCCTCGCGGAGGCCGGCTGCCGGGTGCGGCTGCTGTTCCTGAACCCGGCGAGCAGCGCGGTCAAGCGGCGCGAGCGGGAGCTCGGCCTGCGCAAGGGCGAGCTGAGCCGCTCGGTGGAGATGAACATCCTGCACGTGCGGCGGGTGCGGGCGGGCCTGCGCGACCCCTCGCGCTTCGAGATCCACGTCTTCGACGAGACCCCGCGCTTCACCGCGTACCTGGTGGAGGGCGACGCCTCGGGCATCGCGGTGGTCCAGTCGTACCTGCGCCGGGCCCGGGGCATGGAGGCGCCGGTCCTGGTCCTGCGCGGCGGCGGGCGGGCCTCGCAGGTACGGCCCGATCAGGAACACGGGCTGTTCCCGACCTACCGCGAGGAATTCGAGTCGATCTGGCAGGACTCCCGCCCGGTGTCGTGAGGTCGCGTGCGGCGATGGCTAGGCGGTGGGCAGGAGGTCGGCGACGAGGGCGGCGAATTCCTCGGGGCCGAGGATGCGGATGCCGAGTTCCTCGGCCTTGGTGCGCTTGGATCCGGCCTTTTCGCCCGCCACCAGCAGGGTGGTGCGCTTGGACACCGACGAGGACGCCTTTCCGCCGGCCCGCTCGATCAGCTCGTTCATCTCGTTCCGGGACAGCACAGCGAGGGGGCCGGTCATGGAGCCGGTGACCACGACGGCCTGGCCGGCCAGCGGGCCGCCCGCCGAGTCCTCACCGTCGTTCGCGTCGGTTGCGGGCTGCTGGGGCTCGGTGACCTGCGTGCCGACCCGCTGGGCCTGGAGCTTGTCGAGGAGCGGGGCCAGTTCGACGAGTTCGGCCGCGATGACGCGGGCCTTCTCGGTGCCGATGCCGTCGACCCCGGCCAGCGTGTCCGCGTCGGCGGCCCGGATCGCGGCCATCGAGCCGAAGTGCGCGGCGATCCGGCGGGACATGGTGCGTCCGGTGCCGCGGACACCGAGGGCGCAGAACACGCGGCTCAATGCGGCCCCGCGGGCGGTCTCGATCGCGGCCAGGAGGTTGGCGGCGCTGGTCTCACCCATCCGCTCCAGACCGAGGAGCTGCTCGCGGGTCAGCGTGAACAGGTCGGCGACGTCCTTGACCAGCCCGGCCTCCACCAGCTGGATCGCGCGCGTGCCGCCGAGACCTTCGATGTCGAGCTGGTCGCGGCCGGCCGCGTAGATCACCGAGGCCACGGCCTGGCAGGTGCGGCCGCGCACGCACCGCCACCGCTGCTCGGAGGCGTCGATCGCGTCGCCACAGCGGGGGCACACCTCGGGGAAGACGATCGTGCTCTCGGCGCCGGTGCGCTGGTCGACCAGCGGCGCCTCGACCCGGGGGATCACGTCGCCGGCCCGGTAGACGAACACCTGGTCGCCGATCATGAGCCCGCGACGGGTGATGTCGGACGGGTTGTGGAGCGTGGCGTAGGTGACCGTCACCCCGTCGATGACCACGGGCTCCAGGACGGCGCGCGGGGCGATGATCCCGGTCCGGCCGACGTTCCACTCCACTGCCAGCAGGCGCGTCACCTTGTGTTCGGCCGCCAGTTTCCGGGCCACCGCCCATCTCGGGGCGCGCGAGCCGTTGCCGGCCTGCCGCTGGTCCTCGGCCGTGTCGGCCTTGACGACGACACCGTCGATCCCGAAGGGCAGGTCCGCGCGCAGGCCGGCGATCACGTCGATGCGTTCCTGGACCTGCTCCACGGTCTCGCACCGCAGCGGGGCGGCGGCCGTGGTGGCGGCCGTGTTCGCGCCGAGCGCGGCCAGGTTCTCCAGCAGGGCGAGGTGGCCGAGGTCGTCCAGGCCGATCGCGCTGTAGGCGAAGAAGGTCAACTCGATCCGGTAGGGGCGGTCCTTGGCCCGCAGGGTGCCGGCCGCTCCGCTGCGCGGGTGCGCGAAGGGGGTGGCCTCGTGGGCGAGCCGGATCCGGTTGGCCTCCTCGAACTGCGCGGTCGTCAGCAGCACCTCGCCGCGCAGCTCGACGTCGATCGGCTCGGTGAGGAGCGGCGGCAGGCCGAGGACCGCGTCGGCGGCGTGCGTGATGTCCTCGCCGGCCAGGCCGTCGCCGCGGGTGAGGACCTGAACGAGCCTGCCGGCCCGGTACCGGGCGGCGATCGCGAGGCCGTCGAGCTTCGGCTCCACGCACCACCCGGCCACGGGGCGCCCCAGACGCCGTTCCAGCCCCGCGGCCCACTCGGCGAGCTCGTCGGCGTCGAAGACGTTGTCGAGGGAGAGCATGGGAACCGAGTGCGGCACGTCACCCTGCACTGCCCCGCCCGCCACCTTCCCGGTCGGCGACTGGGCGAGCACCTCGTCCGGGCGGGCCTCTTCGTAGGCCGCGATGGCGCGCAGCAGCCCGTCGTACTCGTCGTCACCGAGCGGGGTGGTCCCGTCGCCGTAGTACGCGGCCGACGCCGCCACGGCGGCGGCCACGGCCTCCGTGTAGGCGGCAGGGGAAAGCAGGACACTGTTTTCGGTCATGAGGTTCATCATCCTGTCCCCCACTGACAACGCCGCCGCACGCGCCCCGCCGTGCCGCGGCACGCACCGGCACGGTGAGTACCCACCACTGCCGCACGGTGCGGGGGGTGCGCAGGAAGATGCGCGGACCCCGGCAGACGGGGCGGGCGTAGCGCCTGACGGGGTCGCCGTTCGGGAAGACGAGGTCGTCACGGCCGACGACTGCGGCTTCGTCCCCCGTCAGCTGGAGGCGGTGGACGGTGTTCCCCCGGGTGTCGATGCCCTGCTCGCGTCCTCCGAGCAGGAGCAGTCGGTCACCGCGGGTCGCGAGGCCCAACGGGCCCGAGATCGGCAGGGCGCGGATGCGGAGCGTCCCGCCGGGTCCCGTCGTGACGAGCGGCGCGCCGGGCCAGTAGGTGGCGTGGGCGACGGCGTCGGAGACGTTGATCGCGCTGATGTCCGCGACATGCTGGTAGGGCTTCGGCGGGTGCAGGGAGCCCGCGTGGTTACCCCGGTTGTCCCAGTGGACCAGTCCGCCCGCGCTGACATCGTCACCGCTGTAGATCCCTTCGTCGGCGTACCCGGTCCAGAAGCCGGCCCTGCTGTCCGCGACGAGGTGCGTGAGGTGGGTTCCCAGGGCGAGCCGGCGTCGGGAGCGGCCGTCCGGGCCGAAGACCTGGCCGGACCGGGCGTTCGGAGCTCCGCTTCCGGCGAGGACGAACCCGCCGCCCGGGAGGGCGTCGAAGGCTACGGGGTCCACGGCCACCCCACGCAGGGTCCGTTCCCGGACCTGGCCCCGGTCACTGATGACCACCAGGGCGTCGAAGGGCAGCTTCGCGGGCGCTGGGACGTCCCGGCCGCCCCATCTGTAAGGGAAACGGGCATCGGGGCAGATGAGCCAGAGAGCCCGGCCCCACGGATCAACCGTGGAGGCCAGCACCTTCCGCTCGTCGTACTGCCGAGGCAACAGTGCGTAAGGACGCAGTGCCACCTTCGTCAAACAGATCACCTCGCGGGCGAAGGAATGCGACGTCCTATGATCACACGATCGCCGCGCGGGCGTTCGCCTCTCGTTCCGAGAGGAACTCGTCGAGCAGATCGAAAAGCACTGCGAGGTCGTGGGTGCGGAAGCGGTCCTCGATGAGCCTGCTGTTCGGGGGTGGCGACCGCCGTGGCCGCGAGCTCCTCCGGGGGGCGGACGCCATGGGCGCGGAGCCATCGGGTCAGCCGGGCGGTGCCCGTACGCCGTATCGCCGCCGGCGTCTGATAGCCGTCGAGGAGGACCAGCGGGCCGGCACGGGTGAGGACGAGAGCGCGCTCCAGGGCAGGGAACATGCCGGTCAAGGTGGAGCGCAGGCGGTTGATGGCCCGGGTGCGGCCACGGACGAGGTCCGTGCGGCGGCCGCTGAGGACCTTCAGCTCGATGGTGGCCTCGTCGGTGGGCCGCATCGGATGGAGGTCCCGGCGGATGCGGGCCTGGTCTGCGATGACCAAGGCGTCGCGGGCGTCGGTTCTGCCCTCGCCGCGGTATCCGTCGCCGGGCCCGGTTGACGACCCGGCCGGGTCGTCGTGGGGCGCCGGGCGGCCAGGCCCACACAGCCACGGATGGCAGCCAACTAGGGCCTGTTGCGAGAGCCGAGGTCCGCAATCTTCATCGCCCAGGCGCAGAAGGCGGCACATTCCCCGGGCTTGATCTGCTGGTCCTGAGGAATCCAGTCTGCGATTGCAGCGTCCAGGAGGTCGGCCAGGCCGAGGTGGTGCCAGTCCTCTTGGACAGTGTTGTAGGCGCGCATCAATGGGGCGACCTTGTGCCGGATGTCGGCCACTTCGTCTGGTCCCAGACCAGCCTGGTCCAGGCGGGCCTGAGTGGCGGCTCGGCGCTCGGCTGTGAACTCGGTGTCGAGGAAGGGCTCGAGAAGGTCGCCCCACACGTCGGGCCTGGACCGTCGGGGAATCCCGTTGTCTCTGCGGAACCGTTCCAGTTCGGCACGCCGTTCAGCTGAGACGAAGAGGATCTCTCCCGAGACAGTGCGGATCTCCGGTGGGGAGGCATCCGGGTCGACGTCCCGTATGGCCACCGCGGGGATGATGCCGTTGGGGGCGGAGGCCGCAGGAGCGGGGGCGGACTCCAGAAGGCGGACGTGGTCACCGGCGAGAACGACGTGGAGTGTCACCCGGTCATCCTGGCCGACGGCAGGCGGGGAAGGAATGGGTGACCCGCTCCCGGTCAGCTGTGTCAGAGCCACTCGTTGACGCCGGCAACCAGCACGGTGCGGACCTGGTCGGATTTCTCCGCGATGGTGCAGCGGATGCCCCGGTTGCGTAAGCAGGTGCCGTTCGTGCGGGATCCGTATGCTCGGTCGGCGCGGACCTTGTCCGGCCGCGTGCGCGGCCGGACAGGGCCGATGCGAGGTACGCGGATGGCCTCGAGGACGGGCTGAAACTGTGACTGTGGGCTTGTCCGCTGCGGAAGCGGATCCCGACTCGTGACGCCGTGGAGGGATGTCCCGGAGCGGTACGGCCCGTGGGACCTGTCCCGCTCAGTCACATGACCGGGGGCGGACCCGGCTCCGGAGTTGTCAGTGGCCCGTGTCAGGCTGAAAGCCGTTGACGTAGAGGGACGGGTACGGGGGGCACGCGATGGGGGACTGGGCGGGGGACTGGATGGGGGACTGGCACGGCGGGCCGATGGTGGCCTTCGACCTGGAGACCACGGGCACCGACACCGAGTCCGACCGCATCGTGACGGCGGCCGTCGTCACGGTCGGTCCGGACGGGCAGGTGGCCCGGGAGCGGACCTGGCTGGTCGACCCGGGCGTGCCCATCCCGGAGCAGGCCTCGGCCATCCACGGCATCTCCACGGACCACGCCCGCTCGCGGGGGATGGCGGCGGCCCCGGCGATCGAGGAGATCACCCGGACGCTCGTGGAGGCACTGGGCTCGGGCACCCCGCTGGTGGTGATGAACGCGCGGTACGACCTGACCCTGCTGGACCGCGAGTGCCGCCGCCACGGGATCCGTCCGCTCGGCGAGCGCTGGACCGGGACGACCGCGCCGCCCGTCATCGACCCCCTGGTCCTGGACAAGCACGCGGACCGCTACCGCAAGGGCCGGCGGACCCTCCAGGCCCTCTGCGAGCACTACGGCGTGAGCCTGGAAGCGGCGCACGACGCGGGCGCGGACGCGCTGGCGGCGGCCCGCGCCGCCCGGCGGATGGGCGCCGTGCACGCGGCGATAGGGACGGTCGCCCTGGCCGACCTGCACGAGCTCCAGGTCCGCGCGGCGGCCGAGCAGGCGGCCTCGCTGCAGAGCTACCTGCGGCGCACCTCGGACCCCGGGGCGACAGTCGAGCGGGCCTGGCCCGTCGTCCCGTACCGGGTCTGACGCACGAGCCGGGCCGCCCGGCGCAGCAGCCGGTCGCGGATCGCGCGCTCGGCCGCGTGTACATGGCGGGCGTCAAGCCCTTCCGGTATCCGGGGGCGTACCCGGCGCTGATCCGCGGCATCGGCCGCGCGTGGCAGGCCCGTTCGGTCTCCGGGGCGTCCTGATCCGGGTGAGGGCTGCTGCGATCATGGTCATGTCGCCGGCGACCCGGTCAAGGACTGGATGGCTGTCACGTTGAGGTGCGAGGGATGGCATGGTTTCGCTGGTTACGTCGGATGCTGTCGAGCGAGACGACAGATTTGATTGGTTCTGCGAAACGGTGTCCAGCGATGTGATGCCCGTGACGCTCAACACCCGGCATTGGGCCGACTTCCGGGCGAGCCTCATGTATGTGGACCTCGGCATTGCGCAGCTGTCCTCCCTGACCTGCTCACCGGTTACCTCGCGGCGCACCTCGGCCCACGTCCGGCGCGGCGATCCCGAACACCTGCAGCTGGCGCTCATCACACAGGGCACCGTCAGGATCTCGCAGCGAGGCAATGAATCCCTGGTCGCGGGGAATCTCATGCTCACGGACACCTCACGGCCGAGTGAGGGCGCCTGCATAGGCGAGCAGACCGGGACGGTCATCCTGCAGATACCCCGACATTCCCTGGCGCTGGGATCGGACCGGGTGGACCGCCTCCTGGCACGGCCCCTGGCCGCGGACGTGGGGTCGGGGGCGATCCTCGCCGACTTCCTCAAGACGCTGGTCGCACGCGGCCCGCACTGTCACCCCGAGGAGCTGCGGGCGATGGGGGCCGTCACCCTGGACCTGACCACCGCGTTCCTGGCGCGGCTGCTCGGTGAACCCGGCCAGGCGCCTGCCGAGGCCCGTGCGCAGGAGACCCTGCAGCGGGTCTACCGCTTCATCGAGAACAATCTCGGCGACCCGGACCTGACTCTCCGGACGATCGCCGATCGGCACAACCTCTCCCTGCGCCGTCTCCACGCCCTCTTCGGCGACCAGCCCCTGACCGTCGCGGCACACATTCGCCAACGCCGCCTGGAGCGCGCCCACGCCGACCTCGTGTGCCGGGAACTGAGCGGCCGGCCCGTCCAGACGATCGCCGCTCGCTGGGGCTTCCCCACCGCCACCGCGTTCAGCCGGGCGTTCCGCGAAACCTACGGCATCACCCCCACCGAACACCGTGCGCTCTCCCTGGCCGCCCCACGGCACTGAGGGCACACAAACGCGGCACTCGACGCACACCACGGCACGCCGTTCCGGCCTAGATTCACCTCCGGCGACACGGGCCCGGGTGAACACGATTCGAGGGGTGTGCGACTCGCCTCCGACCCGCGCCATATGCGCATGCGGAGGGCGCCATCGCGCCGCCTTTCCCCGCGCCTCTCGCCTCTTGTCGGCCGCACGCGCGGCACGGATCGAATTCGAGGAATGCACCTATGCTTCGACGTACTTCGGCAATGCTGCTTGCCACGGCATCCCTGGTCGGCGCGGGAGTCGCCATGGGCGCCCCCGCACAGGCCGTCCCGGTCTGCACTCCCGATAACGCCTGTTTCTACTCTGACGCGAACTTCACGGGATTCGAGCGGGACGACTTCACCTCCCGTTCCAACTGGTCCGCCATCACTTACGACTACGCCCCCACCAGATTGCTCTACGCGGGCGACGGCGTTGCCGACAACGTCAGCTCCGTCAACAACATGGACCCGGACACCAAGATCTCGGTGTACTACAACTCCGGATACGCCGGCCCCTGCTTCAAGGTCGCGGCTTACGGGTTGGTGGACAACTTCGCGAAGATCACCCTCAGCTCCGGCAGGACCGCCAACGACAACATGAACTCGCACAACTTCAGCAACAATTGCGCGGGGAACACGTACAACATCTTCTGACCGGCGGCGGATCGCATCTGCTGCCGATATTCATCGGCAGTCATTTCGGCAGGAATCGAAGACGAGGGAAGAATCATGATGCGACGCACTTCGGCGATGCTGCTCGCCGCCGTATCCTTGTTCGGCGCGGGAGTTGCCATGGCCGCGCCCGCGCAGGCAGGGGAATGCACCCAGGACAACGTCTGTCTCTGGTCGGACAGCGGCCACACCGGATACCTGCGGGACGATTTCAACTCCCGTGACAACTGGTCCATCATCTCGTACGAATACGCGGGTTGGCGGCTCTACGCGGGCGACGGCGTCGTCGCCAACGTCAGCTCCATCGACAACTGGGACCCGGACACCAAGGTCTCGGTGTACTACAACTCCGGTTTCGCCGGCCCCTGCTTCAAGGTCGCTGCTTACGGCAGCGTGGGCAACATGGCGAGCATCACCCTCAGCTCCGGCAAGACCGCCAACGACAACATGAACTCGCACAACTTCACGAGCAATTGCACGGGGACCACGTACAACTTCTGATCTCCCCACCGCACATGGGGCACGCCGTTTGTTCGGCACGGAACGAAAAAGAGGAAACAGTTCATGATTCGACGTACTTCGGCAACGCTGCTCGCCGTGGCCTCCCTCTTCGGTGCGGGAATCGTCATGGCTGCACCCGCGCAGGCCATCTGCACCACCGACAACGTCTGTCTCTACGCGGACAGCGACTTCAACGAAGGCGGATACAAGCGGGACGACTTCAGCTCCCGTACCAACTGGTCCAACATCACCTACGGGGGCACCGGCATCGCGCTCTACCGGGGTGACAACGTCGTCTCCAATGTCAGCTCCATCGACAACTGGGACTGGGACACGAAGGTCTCGGTGTACTACAACTCCGGATATGCCGGTCCCTGCTTCAAGGTATCGGCCTACGGCCACCTGTCCAACATGGCGGACATCTACCTCAGCAACGGCAAGTACGCCAACGACGTCATGAACTCGCACAACTTCAGCGACAACTGCGCGGGAACCACGTACAACTTCTGATCGCCGCCCTATGACCGTGGTGGGGCGGAGGCCAATTCCGCCCCACCACAGCACATCCACTCTATCCAGGGGTTCCCTTGCGTTACGCACGTCTTGTCATCGCCGCCGGGGTCGGCACGCTGCTGCTCACCGGTTGTTCGGAGGGCGGCCAGGAACGGGACGGGGCCGGCGGTGGCGGCTCGGCCGTCCGGGATGTCGTCACGGAGGCCGACATCGTCCTCCCGGTGTCGGCCTACCTCTTCACCCCCGAGCAGCAGGCGCAGGTCGACTCCGCTCACGCCACACTGGCATCCGACTGCATGAAGCGGTTCGGTTTCGACTGGCCCGCCAAGAAGGCCGAACCGGCCAAGGTGCTGACCCGTCGGTACGGCGTGGTCAGCGAGAAGATCGCCGCTGAGCACGGCTATCACGTGATCCCCTCGGCGGAGGACCGCGAGCACGCGGTGGGCGCGGTGTCCGGCGGGACCAAGCTTCCGCCCGAGGCGTACATGGTCTACGGAGCCAAGGGCGCCAAGACGGGCGCGGGCGGCAGCTATCAGGGCAAGGACATCCCCGAGGGCGGCTGCGTGGGGGAGGCCGGCCGCAAGCTGGGGCTCGACAAGGTGCAGGACCCCTCGAAGGGCAAGATCGGACTGCTCAGCATCGACTACTCCTCCTTCGGAAAGGCCCAGGAGACGCCGGAGTTCAAGAAGGCGCAGGAGGAATGGGCGGCCTGCATGAAGACGTCGGGATATCAGCACACCGCCTTCCTGCAGCCCGTCGAGAAGTACGCGGTCCAGGGGAACTCCGCCTCACCGGAGGAGAAGACCGTGGCCAAGGCCGACGTGAAGTGCAAGCAGGAAACGAAGCTCGCCACCGTGCTGCTCCGCGCCGAAACGAAGATCCAGAGCGACTACATCGAGCAGAACGCCGCCGGCTTCGCCGAGATCAAGAAGGACCAGGGCACGGTCATCAAGTCGGCGAACGAGGCATTGGCGAACTGAATGCGGAACGACGGACAACCCTCGGTGGACGTGGACACGCACGTGGACGCGCACGTGGCCGAGGACGCGCACGTGGCCGAGGCGGTCCGCACCGGCGGAGGCAAGGCCGGTGACGGCGTACGGAGCGGGCGCCGCTGGTTCGCCCTGATCGCGGTGGGTGCGGTCGGGCTCACCGGGGCGGGCTTCGGGGCCTCCCTGCTGATCAAGTCGCCCGCGCAGGCGGCGGCGGATTCCCGGCCCCCCGCACCGTCCGTGATCACCGCGCCGGTCGAGTACCGGCCGCTGGCCTCCTCGGTGATCCTGCGCGGCACCGTGGTCGCCGGCCAGAGCGTGGAGATCACCCCCGGCGGCACGGCCGACGGAGGCAGTCCCACGGTCTCCAAACTTCCGCTGAAGGCGGGGGACGAAGTCGGCGCGGGCCGGCTGCTGGTCGAGATCTCCGGCCGCCCGGTGATCGCCCTCCAGGGCGCCGTTCCCCTCTACCGCGACCTCAAGCCCGGCGCCCAGGGGAGTGACGTGGGCCAGCTCCAGGACGCGCTGCAACGGCTGGGCCACTCCACGTCCCCCGACAACCGGGGACGGTTCGGCGAGGGCACGAAGTCGGCGGTCACCAAGCTCTACGAGGCGGTCGGCTATGAACCCGTTCCGGTCGGCGGCGCGGAGGGATCGGCGGCCGTCACCGCGGCCGAAGCACAGGTGACCTCGGCCGAACGGACCCTGGACGACGCCAAGGACGCGCTGGAGAACGCGGAGGCCGGCGCCGGTACCGGAGCCGGCTCGCGCGGAACCACCGGCTCGACCACCGGAACGCCCGGGAAGGCCGACGGCGGCGGCCGGGACCTGCAGTCGCTGCGCAAAGCGGTCGGCCGCGCCCGGGAGGACCTGGCGACCGCACGCGAGGGGCTCGTGGCCGCGCGGGCGGCCGCGGGTCCCATGGTCCCGTCCGGCGAGGTGACGTTCCTGGAGAGCTTCCCCGCACGGGTGCAGGACCTCCCCGCACGCCTCGGCGGGAAGGTGCAGGGAGCCGTGATGACCGTCGCCGCGGGCGCCCTGGTGGTGCAGGGCTACGTGCCCGACCACCAGAAGGGCCTGATCAGGGCGGGCCAGGAGGCGGAGCTCCTCTCCGAGGTCAACGGCGCCACCGCCAAGGCCTCCGTACGGTCCATCGCCACCACCCGTACGACGCCGCGCGCCGACGGCGGCGCCCAGGCCGGGCAGCCGCCCGGTGGGCAGGGCGGCGGGCAGGCCGACGGGGACGGGTACCTGATGGTCCTCGAACCGGGCCGGGCACTGGAGGCCGAATGGGCCGGGCAGAACGTCCGCCTGACCGTCATGGCCGCCACGACCGGCGGCAAGGTCCTGGTCGTGCCCGTCACGGCGGTGTCGGCCGGCGCGGACGGCTCCACCGCCGTGACCGTGCTCGAGGACGACGGCAGGCAGCGCCGGGTCCGGGTGAAGCCCGGCACCACCGGCGACGGCCATGCCGAGGTCACCGTGCTGGACGGCGGGACCCTCGGCGAGGGCGACCGGGTGGTGACCGGGGTCCGGACCGACGGCGCCGCGCAGGGAGGTGCCCGATGACCGGATCCCCGACCGCGTCCGAGCCGCCCGTCATCGAGTTCCGGCAGGTCGGCCTCACCTATCCGGGGCCGCCGCCCGTGGAGGCGCTGCGCCCCAGCGACCTCACGGTCCGAAGGGGCGAGTTCATCACCGTCGTCGGCCCCTCCGGTTCCGGCAAGTCCACGTTCCTGAACATCGCCGGACTCCTCGACACCCCCACGAGCGGCAGCTTCCTGCTCGACGGGATCGACACCGGACGCCTGGGGGACGCCGAGCGCACCACGTTGCGCGGCCGACGCATCGGATTCGTCTTCCAGGCCTTCCACCTGCTGCCGCACCGCAGCGCCCGTGAGAACGTCGAACTCGCCATGGTCTACGGCGGCGCCCCGCGCGGTGAGCGCCCGGAGCGGGCCCGCGAGGCGCTGGCCCGGGTGGGCCTGGACCACCGGACCGAGGCGCTGCCCACCCGGATGTCCGGCGGCGAACGTCAGCGGGTGGCCATCGCGCGGGCCCTGGTCGCCCGGCCTTCGCTGCTGCTGTGCGACGAGCCGACGGGAAACCTCGACACCGGAAACGCCGAAGCGGTGCTCCTGCTGCTCGAGGCACTCAACGCCGAGGGCATCACGATCGTCCTGATCACGCACGACCTGGC
Source organism: Streptomyces sp. NBC_01264 (assembly GCF_026340675.1). Taxonomy (NCBI): domain Bacteria; kingdom Bacillati; phylum Actinomycetota; class Actinomycetes; order Kitasatosporales; family Streptomycetaceae; genus Streptomyces; species Streptomyces sp. NBC_01264. The sequence continues at coordinate 2,008,089 of NZ_JAPEOX010000002.1, read as the reverse complement.
CGTGGCCGCCCGCGGCCGACGGACGGTCACCATCCGGGACGGCATCCTGAGCGAGAGCGAGCGGGTACGCGCATGCTGAGCCGGATCCGAAGGGCGCGGCGAGCCGCACCCCTGCCCGCGATCGGGCACTCCGTGTTCGTGCCGCGGGATCTGCTGGCCGAGGCGTTGGCCGGAATGCTGCAGCGCCCCGCCCGCTCCGCGCTCACCATGCTCGGCACCGTCCTGGGCGTCGGTGCCTTCGTCGCGGTGCTCGGCCTCACCGCCACCGCCTCCTCGCAGATCGACGCCCGTTTCAACGTGCTCTCCGCGACCGAGGTGACGGTCGAGGACATCGCCCGCGAACAGGACAAGTTCGCCGGCGCGGCGTTCCCGGACGACGCCTCGGAGCGCGTCGAGCGGCTCAACGGGGTGCGGCACGCCGGCGTGCTGTGGACGGTGAAGCCCCGACGCAGCGCCGCCGAACTCGTCGTCACCGCCGCCCCGGTGGGCGATACCGCAGGGGAGTCCCTCAGTGTGGTGGCCGCCGCCCCCGGCGCCCTGCGCGCGGCGGAGCCCCGGCTCTCCCAGGGCAGGCTGTACGACGACTTCCACGCCGGTGCCCGCCAGCGCGTCACCGTGATCGGCTCGGGCATCGCCGCACGGCTGGGGATCACCACGCTGGAGACCAAGCCGGCGATCTTCATCGGGGGGCAGCCGTTCACCGTCACGGGCATCGTCGACGACGTACGGCGCCAGCCGGAGGTGCTGCTCTCGGTCCTCGTACCGCAGACCACCGCGGTGGAGATCTGGGGGCGGCCCGCCGAGGGCGCCAGGATGCTCATCGCCACCGACCTGGGCGCCGCCCGGCAGGTGGCCGGGGAAGCCCCCACGGCGCTGCGCCCCGACCATCCGGAGTACCTCAAGGCGGTTGCGCCGCCCGACCCGAAGAGCCTGCGGACCTCGGTGACCTCCGACCTCGAACAGCTGTTTCTGCTGCTCGCCGGGGTGTGCCTGGTCATCGGAGCGGTCGGGATCGCCAACACCACCCTGGTGGCGGTCCTGGAGCGCACCGGGGAGATCGGCCTGCGCCGCGCCCTCGGCGCGCAGCGGCGGCATGTCACCGCCCAGTTCCTCGCCGAGTCGGGCACGCTGGGCGCCTTCGGCGGCCTCATCGGCACGGCGATCGGTACGTTGACGGTCCTGATCGTGGCGTTGGTCAGGGACTGGACGCCGGTCATGCACCCCGTCACCCTGGCGACGGCCCCGCTCATCGGTCTGGCGACCGGTCTCGTGGCCGGGATCTATCCGGCTCGCCGCGCGTCCCGCGTGCAGCCGGCCGAGGCCCTTCGCGGCTGACCCGCGCCGCCCGCACGGGAACCCCGCACGCTCAGAACGGGTGCCAGCGGACTTCCGGGTCGCCCTCGCGCAGGGAAGCCACACGGCGGCGGAACTCGGCCAGGGCCTTCGGGTTGGCCGGGGCGTGCTGGGAGACCCAGGCGCAACTGGCCGTTTCGCGGGCGCCGCGCAGGACCGCGCAGCCCTCCCAGTCGCGCACGTCCCAGCCGTACGCCGCCGTGAACTCCTCGTACGCCGCGCCGGGCAGGCCGTACCGGTCGCGGGAGAGGGCCATCACCACCAGGTCGTGTTCGCGCAGGTCGGCGGAGACCGTCTCCAGGTCGACCAGGACCGGCCCGGCCGGGCCCACGTGGACGTTGCGGGGCAGCGCGTCGCCGTGGATCGGGCCGGGCACCAGGTGCGGGGTGAGGGCGGCGACCTGGGCGGCGTACCCGTCGCGGCGGGCCCGCAGGTACGCGGCGTCCGCCGGATCGATGGCCTCGCCCGCCAGCCGCAGCCAGCGCTCCACCCCGCCCAGCAGATCGCGCGGGGGCAGGGCGAAGGGGGGCTCCGGCAGGGCGTGGATCCGTCGCAGCAGCGCCGCGAGGTCCTCGGGGCCGGCCGGGCGGACCGCGTCGGGGAGCCGGTGCCACAGGGTCACCGGGTGCCCGTCCACCAGCCGCGGCTGCGGTTCGGCCGCGCGGACCGCGGGGACCCCGGACTTCGCGAGCCAGCCCGCCACCTTGAGCTCCAGCTCGGCGCGCGGCAGCAGCGCCGCCTCCCGGCCGACCTTGGCGACCAGACCGCTGCCGTCGAGCGCGAAGACGGCGTTCTCGCCGAGGGCCAGCAGCCGGGGAGCGGGGGACCCCGCCCCCGCCAGGCCCGCCGCCGTCAGGGCCTCCCGGGCTCGTGACTCGTCCATGCCGTCTCCGCAGTCCGTCGGTGTCTCGGGGGGTCCCGGGTGCCCCGGGCGTGGCCGGGTGCTCATGACCGGACAAGTTTCGCATCCGGCCCGCCCCTTCCCGCCCCTCCCGCCCCCTCCCGCCACTCCCTCCCCTTCCCTCCCCGTGTTCCCCTACGGGTTGCACGAGACGTCTCGTCTCGTTACGGTTGCCTCATGACCACGACCGCGAAGCCCGCCCACATCGCTATGTTCTCCATCGCCGCCGCCGGCCACGTGAACCCGAGCATCGAAGTGATCCGCGAGCTGGTCGCCCGGGGCCACCGCGTCAGCTACGCCATCCCCGCCGCCTACGCGGACAAGATCGCCGAGACCGGCGCCACCCCGGTGATCTGGAACTCCACCCTCCCCACCGACGAGGACCCCGACGCGTGGGGCACCGAGCTCATCGACAACATCGAGCCCTTCCTCGCCGACGCCGTCCAGGCCCTCCCGCAGCTCGCGGCCGCCTTCGAGGGCGACGAGCCGGACCTCGTCCTCCACGACATCACCGCCTACCCCGCGATCGTCCTCGCCCACCGCTGGGGCGTCCCCGCGGTCTCCCTCTCCCCGACCCTGGTCGCCTGGACCGGCTACGAGGAGGAGGTCGCCGAGCCGATGTTCGCCGAACTGCGCGACTCCGAGCGCGGGAAGGCGTACTACGCCCGGTTCCGGGCCTGGCTCGACGAGAACGGCATCGACGAGGACAGCGACCGGTTCGTCGGCCGCCCCCGCCGCAGCGTCGTCCTCATGCCGCGCGCCCTCCAGCCCCACGCCGACCGCGTCGACGAGGCCGTGTACACCTTCGTCGGCGCCTGCCAGGGCGACCGCAGCGCCACCCAGGGCACCTGGACGCGCCCCGCGGGCGCCGAGGGGAAGAAGGTCCTCCTGGTCTCCTTCGGCTCCACCTTCACCAAGCAGCCGGCCTTCTACGGGGCTTGCGCGGAAGCCTTCGGGGACCTGCCGGACTGGCACGTGGTGCTCCAGATCGGCAGGTTCACCGACGAGGCCGAGATCGGCCAGATCCCCGCCAACGTCGAAGTGCACCGCTGGGTTCCCCAGTTGGACATCCTGCGCCAGGCCGACGCCTTCATCACCCACGCGGGCACCGGCGGCTGCCAGGAGGGCCTGGCCACCGGCACCCCGATGGTCGCGGTCCCGCAGGCCGTCGACCAGTTCGGCAACGCCGACATGCTGGCCGGCCTGGGTGTCGCCCGGCACGTCCCGATGGCCGGGGCCGACGCCGCGACCCTGCGCGAGGCCGTCCTCGCCCTGGTCGCCGACCCGGAGGTCGCCGCACGCGCGGACCGGATCCGCCGCGAGATGGCGACGGAGGGCGGCACGCGCCAGGCGGCCGACCTGATCGAGTCCGAACTGCCCGACCGCGAGCCGGCGCCGCTGCGTACGCTCCGGTCATGAACGCTCCGATCATGCACGCTCCCGTCACCCTCCGCGCGGCCGCGACTCCGAGCGCTCCCGCCCTCACCCTTCACCCCTGGTGCGCGGACGACGTGGCCGCGCTCGTCGAGGCGTACCGGGACCCCGATCTACGGCGCTGGGCGAGCCCACCCGTGGAGAGCGCGGACGAGGGGCTGCGGTGGGTACGGGACCAGGAGCGGGCCTGGGCGTCGGGCGCCCGGTTCGGCTTCGCCGTCTTGGAGGACTCCGCTCAGGACGGCGAAGCGGCGCCGCCGCGCCTGGCGGGCCACGTCGTACTGAAGGGAGTCCGGCCGGGCGAGCCCTCCGCCGGGGTCGGCTACTGGACGGCGGCGCGGGCCCGTGGGCGGGGCGTGGCCCCACGAGCGCTGGATGCCCTGACCGCCTGGGCCTTCGAAACCTTCCGGGCCGAGGGACTGGAACGCCTCGAACTCCTCCATCAGGTGGACAACGCGGCATCCTGCCGGGTCGCCGAGAAGAGCGGCTACACCTTCGGCAGCATCCTGCCGTCGGCCCCGCCCGCCTACCCGCTCGACGGGCACCTGCACCTACGGCGCGCAGTGTCAGAGGTGCGCCCTATCGTGCAGACATGACCAAGACGACCACGTACGCGGCGCTGCTCCGGGGCATCAACGTCGGCGGGAACAAGAAGGTCCCGATGGCCGAGCTGCGCCAGGTCCTGGAGGGCCTCGGCCACGAGGATGTGCAGACGTACCTCCAGAGCGGCAACGCCGTCTTCGCCAGCGCGAGCGGGAAGGCGCCGACCGCCCTCGCCCGCGAGCTGGAGGCCGCCATCGAGGCCCACTTCGGCTTCCGGGTGCCCTGCCTGGTGCTCGACGGCGCCTACCTGCGCGCCGTCGCCGACGCCTGCCCCTTCCCGGCCGCCGAACTCGAAGGCAAACAGCTCCACGCCACCTTCTGCTCCGAGCAGCCCGCCGAGTCCCGCTTCGCCTCGATCGACGCCCCCGCCTACCTCCCCGAGGAGTACCGCGTCGGCGACCGCGTCATCTACCTCTACGCCCCGAACGGCCTGGGCCGCTCCAAACTGGGCGAGTCCCTCGCGAAACCGGCGGTGGTCAAGGGCCTGGACGTGACCACCCGCAACTGGAACACGGTCGCCAAGCTGGTGGAACTCACCCAGGAGGGCTGACGCCGGGCCACCGGGCCAGGTGTCGGTCGGGCCCGGTGTCAGTCCGGGTCCGCCAGCCCGTTCAACAGGGTCATCTCGTGCGGGGTCAGGTGGACCGTGGCCGCGTCCAGGTTTTCCGCCAGGTGCTCCGGGGAGCCCGTGCCCGGGGTGGGGCAGAGGACCGGGGAGTGCTGGAGGAGCCAGGCCAGGGCGATCTGGCCGGTGGACGCGCCGTGTTGCGTGGCGACCGCCGTCAGGGCGGCGGCGCTCTCCCGGGTCAGGGCTCCGCTGCCCAGCGGGTAGTACGGGAGGAAGGCGATGCCGCGCTCCTCGCACAGGGCCAGGAGCTCCGCCGAGGAGCGGTCCAGGAGGTTGTACGGGTTCTGCACCGAGGCCACCGGGACCAGGGACAGCGCCTCCCCGAGCTGGTCCGCCGTCACCGTGTTCAGCCCGATGTGGCGGATCTTGCCCTCCGCCCGGAGCTCGGCCAGCGTGCCCAGTTGCTCCGCCGGCGGGACGGCCGGGTCGAAGCGGTGCAGCTGGTAGAGGTCGATCCGGTCCAGGCGGAGCCTGCGCAGGCTCGCCTCGCACATCGAGCGCAGCTCCTCCGGGCGGCCCGCCGCGTGCCACTGGTCGGGGCCGGTGCGCACCACCCCGCCCTTGGTGGAGACCACCAGCTGCTCCCCGTACGGGTGCAGGGCCTCGGCTACCAGCTCCTCGGCCAGATGGGGGCCGTAGTTGTCGGCGGTGTCGATCAGGGTGACCCCGCGTGCGACGGCGGTGCGCAGCAGCGCGACCGATGCGTGGCGCTCGGCGCGCGGGCCCCAGTAGCCGGAGCCGACCAGCCCGCCGGTGCCGAGTCCGAGGCGGCGTACGGGCAGGTCCCCGCCGAGGGTGAACGTCTCATCCACGTCAACAGACATGGCCCGACCGTAACCCAGGCCCGCGGATGTGCCAGGCTCGTGGGCATGCGTTACATCATCATCGGCGCCGGGGCGATCGGCGCGACCATCGGCGGACGGCTCGCGGAGTCCGGCAACGAGGTCGTGCTCGTCGCGCGCGGCCCCCACGCGGAAGCCCTGAGGGCGGACGGGCTGCGGCTCACCACCGCCGACGGGGAGCGGGTGCACCGGTTGCCCGTGGTCAGCGGACCGGGAGAGCTCGGCGAACTGCGCCCCGACGACGTGCTGTTGCTGACCGTGAAGACCCAGGACGCGCTCGCCGCGCTCGAGGCGTGGGGCGACGCGGAGGTCGCGGGCGGCGGTACGGCCGCGCAGCGGCTGCCGGTGCTGTGCGCGCAGAACGGGGTGGAGAGCGAACGCCTCGCCCTACGGCGCTTCGCGCGCGTGTACGGGGTCTGCGTGTGGCTGCCGGCGACCTTCCTGGAGCCGGGGGTGGTCTCCGCGCTGTGCGCGCCGCTGACCGGGATCCTGCACCTCGGGAAGGCCGCCGGGGGCGCGGACGCGCGGGCCCGGCGGATCGCGGCCGACCTGGAGAAGGCCGGGTTCGGGGCGCCGGTCGTCGAGGACGTGATGCGGTGGAAGTACGCGAAGCTGCTGGGCAACCTGGGCAACGCGGTCCAGGCGACCACCGGCCCTGAGCCGGAGCCCGCGAAGGCGGCGCTGCTGCTGCGGGCCGTGCGCGAGGCGAAGGCGGCCTTCGCCGCCGCGGGCATCGCCTGGGCCTCGGAGGCCGAGCAGGCGGCGGCCCGTGAGGGGAAGGTGGACGTTCCGGCCGGGGAGGTGAGGGGCGGGTCCTCCTGGCAGAGCCTGGCGCGGGGCACGGGGTCGGTGGAGGCGGACTATCTCAACGGGGAGATCGTGCTGCTGGGGCGGCTGCACGGGGTGGCCACGCCGGTCAACGACACGCTGCGCGTGGCGGCGAACATCTTCGCCCGGGAGGGTCTGCCGCCGGGCGCGATGTCCGTGGAGGACCTGACGGCCCTGGCCGACGAGGCCGCTGCGCGGGGGTAGTCGCGGGGTGCGGGTGCGTCGGCCCTGCGGGGCGAAGTCCCCTATCCGCCCTTCGCCCGTTCCCCGGGCTGCGCCCGGACCCCCTGGGGCTCCGCCCCAGACCCCGGTCCTCAAACGCCGGACGGGCTGGATGTATCCAGCCCGTCCGGCGAGGGCGGGTAGGGGACTCCTGCCCCGCGCAGCGGCGGGGTCAGGCTGCCAGGGCTGGGATTCGGGTGGGGGTGGCGGTGGCTGCGTCGTATCTGCGGAGCAGGAGGCGGGCCAACTCCGGGGAGGGGCCCAGGACGGCCGCGATCACGTCGGCCCCCGCGGCTTCGGCGCCCGCCGCGATGCGGTCGGGGAGCCGGCCCGGGGCGATGACGTACGGGGCCACCGCGATCCGGCGGACGCCCTCGGCGCGCAGCTTGCGTACGGCGTCCTCCGTCCGGGGAAGAGCGGCGGAGGCGAACGCAGGCCGCACGGCGCACCAACCGGTGTGCCGCCACTCCCGCGCGGTTTCAGCGATCACTGCGATCGCCTCCGGGTCCGAGGAACCGGCGGACGCGAGCACCACACCGGTGGTGGCGCGGTCCGCCGGGGTGAGGCCGGCTTCCCACAGCCGGCGCTCCAGGGTCGCCAGCAGCAGCGGCGACGGGCCGAGCACATCCGCGATGCGAACCGAGAGGTCCGGCAGGTGGGACGTGGCTCCGGCGAGCACCGCCGGGATGTCGGACTTCGCGTGGAACGCCCGCGTCAGGAGGAGGGGGAGCGCCACGACGTCGCGTACGCCCGACCGGTGGAGCGAGGCGACCGCCCGGTCGACGGTCGGGGTGTCGAAGTCCAGGAAGGCGGTCTCCACACGCAGCCCCGGCCGCAGCGCCCGTACCCGCCGGGTGAGGGCGTGCACGGTCGCCGCGTGCCGCGGGTCGCGGCTGCCGTGGGCGATGACCAGCAGGGCCGGGGCGTGCGTGGAGCGGTGCGCCGACACGGTGATCAGCTCTTGACCAGCAGGCCGCGGGTGCGCAGCACCCACCGCTCGACCGGGCTGAAGATCAGCAGGTCGATCGCGATGCCGACGACCAGGATCAGGATGATCGCGAGGAACACGCCGGGCAGGTCGATGTTGTTGCGGCCGTTCTCGAGGAGCTGGCCCAGCCCCAGGCCCAGGTCGGGGGAGCTGGCGATGATCTCGGCGGCCATCAGGGAGCGCCAGGAGAAGGCCCAGCCCTGCTTGAGGCCGGCCAGGTACCCGGGCAGCGCGGCCGGCATGACCACGTGCCGGGCGCCGCGCAGGCCGGTGGCGCCCAGGGTGCGGCCGGCCCGCAGGAACAGCGGCGGGATCTGGTCGATGCCGGAGACGAGGCCGTTGGCGATGGACGGGACGGCGCCGAGCAGGATGACGGTATACATCATCGCGTCGTTGAGCCCGAACCAGAGCACCGCCGGGGGCACCCAGGCGACCGAGGGCAGCGACTGCAGGCCCTGCAGGATCGGGCCGATCGCGGCGCGGACGAACTTCACCCGGGCCACGAGCAGACCGAGCGGGGTGCCGATGGCCAGGGCCAGCAGGAAGCCGAGCAGACCGCGCGAGACGCTGGTCCAGATGACCTCGAGCAGGGTGCCCTTGGCCCACATGTCGGCCAGGCTGTCCCAGACGGAGGACAGGGTGGGGAGCTTGGTCTCCTCGGTGATGTGCGCGGCGACGAGGATCTGCCAGACGAGGAGGACCAGGCCGACGGCGAGGAGCGGCGGCAGGACCTTCTTGACGAGGACCTCACGGACCGGGGTGCGGTGGGTCTGGACGGCGTCGAGCGCGTCGAGGCCCGCCTCCAGGCCGGCGAGGTCTTCGGCCTTGGCCTTGGTCCGGGTCTCGGGGGTGGTGTCAGTGCTGGCCATGGCGGCGGATCTCCCCACGCAGGTGTTCAGTGATCTCAAGGGACAGCTCCGCGACGTCCGCGTCCTCGATGCGGCGCGGCTGCGGGATGCCCACGGTCCATTCCTTCGCGACCCGGCCGGGGCGGGAGGAGAGGAGGACCACGCGCTGGGCGAGGCGGACGGCCTCACGGACGTTGTGCGTGACGAAGAGGACGGAGAGGTTCGTCTCCTCCCAGATGCGGGTGAGCTCGCCGTGCAGCACGTCGCGGGTGATGGCGTCGAGCGCCGCGAACGGCTCGTCCATCAGCAGCAGTTGGCTGTCCTGGGCGAGCGCCCGGGCCAGGGCCACGCGCTGGCGCATGCCGCCCGACAGCTCGTGGACCCGCTTGCCGTACGAGCCGCCGAGCCGGACCAGCTCCAGCAGCCGCTCGGCCTCCGGCTTGCGGTCGGCCTTGGCCACCCCGCGCAGCCGCAGGGCGAGTTCGATGTTCTTGCCCGCGGTGAGCCACGGGAAGAGGGCGTGCTCCTGGAACATCAGGGCCGGACGGCCGCCGGGGGTCTCGATCGACCCCGCGGACGGCTTGTCCAGTCCGGCGACCAGGTTGAGCAGGGTGGACTTTCCACACCCCGAGGCACCCAGGATGGTGACGAACTCTCCGGGAGCGACATCGAGGCTGATGTCGTCCAGGACGAGCTGCGATCCGGCCGGGCCGGAGAAGGACTTCGAGACGTGCTCGATCCGAGCGGCGTGCGTCTGCTCCGCTACGGTGCCCTCGGCAGCCTTGGCAAGCATGGTGGCCATGGTCGTCACCTCCTGGGATTCGGGACGGGTACTGAAGGTTTGCTGGACGGGGAGGGTTACTTGACGCCGAGACCGGCGTCGGCGACCTCGGGCTGGCCGGCGGCCTTGAGCACCTTGTTCAGGAGCTTCAGGTCGTAGATGCCGTTCAGCTCCGGCTGCTCGATGAGCTTGGCCTTGACCGCCCACTCCGACTGCGTCTTCAGCGTCGACGCCAGCGGGTCGTTGGTGATGAGGATGCTCGGCCACGCCGGGTCGATGACCTTGGTGTCGAGCGGCTTGCCGCCCTCGGCCGCGAGCTTCGCGTTCGCGGAGGCCTTGGCCTTGTCCGGGTTGGCGTTGATCCACGCGTTGGTCTTCACCGTGCCCGTGAGCACGGCCTCGACGACGTCCGGGTGCTCCGTGAGGAACTTCTGGGACACGATGATGTTCGTGATCACGAACTTCTTGTCGGGCCACAGGGCGGTCTCGTCGAGGAGGACGGAGCCGCCGTCGGAGACGAGCTTGGAGGCCGTGGGCTCCGGCACCCAGGCGCCGTCGATCGAGCCCTGCTTGAAGGCGTCCGGGGTGACCTTGTTGTCCGTGCGGACGACGGAGACGTCACCCTTGCCGGACTCCGGGTCGACCGCCCAGCCCTTCTCGGCGATCCAGTTGAGGAACGCGACGTCCTGCGTGTTCCCCTTCTGCGGGGTGGCGATCTTCTTGCCCTTGAGGTCGTCCAGGGTCTTGATCTTCGCCGGGTTCACGACCAGCTTGACGCCGCCGGAGGCGGAGCCGGAGATGATCCGCAGGTTGGAGCCCTTGGACTTCACGTAGGCGTTGATCGACGGCGAGGGGCCGATGAAGCCGATGTCGAGAGAGCCGCCGTTGAGGGCTTCGATCTCGGACGGGCCGGCGTTGAAGGACTGCGGCTTGATGGTGGTGGCGCCGAGCTCCTTGGCGATCAGGCCTTCCTGGAGACCGACCAGCGCCGTGGCGTGGGTCAGGTTCGGGAAGTAGCCGATGCGGACCTCGGAGGCGGAGAGCTTCTTGCCCTCGGCGGCGACGTTCTCCTTCGCGGGAGCGTCGTCCTTCTTGGCCTCGGAGCCGTAGCCGCACGAGGCGAGGGCGCCGATCAGGAGCGGGAGGGCGGCAGCGGCGGTGATGCTGCGGCGCAGGGTCTTACGCGGGGAACCGTTGGCAGGCACGGGAGGGCTTCCTCTCGTAGCGTCGTGTCACGACGCACGTCTTCGTTTGCAGAGCAAGGGCAGGTAGAGCTCGTGGGGGGCGTGGGCGCGCATGCGGTGCGCGTACGTCATCACGCACATCGCCCCACACCTCCCTGGCCGCTGCCGAGGGAGCCGCTGCCTACGCGGCCGCCCTCCTTCGCGAAGGTGGAGTAGATATCGGCAAGCATGATCAGAAGTCCCACCCTTCTTCGTCGGCCTGGACGGTGGTCTCGGCGGTGGAGGCGAAGGATTCGCCGACCATGCCGGCCGCCAGGGTCGTGCCGTCCGCCGGGTCGATCAGCAGGAAGGACCCGGTGCGGCGCGAGTCGGCGTACGAGTCGAGCGCGAGCGGCTCGGCGGTACGGACGACGACTCGGCCGATGTCGTTGGCCACCAGCTGCCCGGGGTTCGGGTGCTGGGACAGGTCGTCCAGGGTCAGCCGCGAGGGGATCTCCTTGACGATCGCCTTCACCGTGCGCGTCGTGTGCTTGATCAGCACCCGGGCGCCCACGGCGAGCGGCTGGTCCGCCACGTGGCAGACCGTCGCCACGACGTCCTGCGTGGTGGCGGGGGAGCTCGACGACGGCGCGATCAGATCGCCGCGCGAGATGTCGATGTCGTCCTTGAGGCGCAGGGTCACCGACTGCGGGGCCCACGCGATGTCGACGCTCTCGCCGAGCGCGTCGATGCCCTCGATGACCGAGGTGCGGCCCGACGGCAGGACGGTGACGGCCTCGCCGACCCGCAGCACGCCGGAGGCGATCTGGCCCGCGTAGCCCCGGTAGTCCGGGTGCTCGGCGGTCTGCGGACGGATCACGTACTGCACCGGGAAACGCGCCGGGCAGGCGGTGAGGTCGTGGCTGACCGGGACGGTCTCCAGGTGCTCCAGCACCGTGGGGCCGCCGTACCAGTCCATGTTCGCGGAGGGCTCGACCACGTTGTCGCCGGCCAGGGCGGAGATCGGGATCGCGGTGATCTCCGGGACGCCCAGGCCCGTGGCGTACGCGGTGAACTCCTCGGCGATCGACGCGAAGACGGCCTCCTCGTAGCCCACCAGGTCCATCTTGTTGACGGCCAGGACCACGTGCGGGACCCGCAGGAGGGCCGCGACGGCGGCGTGCCTGCGCGTCTGCTCGATCACGCCGTTGCGGGCGTCGACCAGCACCACGGCGAGGTCGGCGGTGGAAGCGCCGGTGACCATGTTCCGGGTGTACTGCACGTGCCCGGGGGTGTCGGCCAGGATGAACCGGCGCCGGGCCGTCGCGAAGTAGCGGTAGGCCACGTCGATGGTGATGCCCTGCTCCCGCTCGGCCCGCAGGCCGTCGGTGAGCAGCGCCAGGTCGGGGGTGTCCTGGCCGCGGCTGGCCGAGACCCGCTCCACGGCTTCCAGCTGGTCGGTGAGGACCGACTTGGAGTCGTGCAGGAGCCGGCCGACCAGGGTGGACTTGCCGTCGTCGACGGAGCCCGCGGTCGCGAAGCGCAGCAGCGTGGTCGCCGACAGATCGGCGAACTGCTCGGTGGTGGAGGTCATTTCTAGAAGTACCCTTCGCGCTTGCGGTCTTCCATCGCGGCCTCGGACAGCTTGTCGTCGGCGCGGGTCGCGCCCCGCTCGGTGAGCCGGGAGGCGGCGATTTCGGTGATCACGGCGTCCAGCGTGGTGGCGTCGGAGTCGACGGCACCGGTGCAGGACATGTCACCGACGGTGCGGTAGCGGATCAGGCGGGTCTCGGTGGTCTCGCCGTCCTTGGCACCGCCCCATTCGCCGGCCGTCAGCCACATGCCGTTGCGCTGGAAGACCTCGCGCTCGTGGGCGAAGTAGATCTCCGGCAGTTCGATCTTCTCGCGGGCGATGTACTGCCACACGTCCAGCTCGGTCCAGTTGGACAGCGGGAAGATGCGCACGTGCTCACCCGGCGCGTGACGGCCGTTGTACAGGTTCCACAGCTCGGGGCGCTGGCGGCGCGGGTCCCACTGGGAGAACTCGTCGCGCAGGGAGAAGACGCGCTCCTTGGCGCGGGCCTTCTCCTCGTCGCGGCGGCCGCCGCCGAAGACGGCGTCGAACTTGAGCTGCTGGATGGCCTCCGTGAGGGGGACGGTCTGCAGCGGGTTGCGGACGCCGTCGGGACGCTCGCGGAGCTTGCCGGCGTCGATGTACTCCTGGACGGAGGCCACGTGCAGGCGCAGTCCGTGCCGGGCGACCGCGCGGTCGCGGTAGTCCAGGACCTCGGGGAAGTTGTGGCCGGTGTCCACGTGGAGCAGGGTGAACGGCACCGGCGCGGGCGCGAACGCCTTCAGCGCCAGGTGCAGCATGACGATGGAGTCCTTGCCGCCGGAGAAGAGGATCACCGGCTTCTCGAACTCGCCCGCCACCTCGCGGAAGATGTGCACGGCCTCCGATTCGAGGGCGTCGAGGTGCGACAGCGCGTAGGGCGCGTCCGTCCCTTCGTGGACGTGTGCGACGGTGGCGGTCATGCCAGACCCCTCTCGGTGAGCAGCGCGTGCAGGGCCGAAGCCGACTCCTGTACGGACTGCGTGTGCGACTCGATACGGAGGTCCGGGGACTCCGGTGCCTCGTACGGGTCGTCGACCCCGGTCAGACCGGAGATCTCGCCCGCCGCCTGCTTGGCGTACAGGCCCTTCACGTCACGCTCGGAGCACACCTCCACCGGAGTGGCCACGTGCACCTCGAGGTAGCCCGTGCCCTCGGCGGCGTGCCGCTTGCGGACGGCCTCGCGGCTGTCGGCGAACGGAGCGATCACCGGGACGAGCGCCTTGACGCCGTTGGACGCGAGGAGTTCGGCGACGAAGCCGATCCGCTGCACGTTGGTGTGCCGGTCCTCGCGGCTGAAGCCGAGACCGGCGGAGAGGAACTCGCGGATCTCGTCGCCGTCGAGGACCTCCACGCGGTGGCCCTCGGCGCGCAGCCGCTCGGCCAGCGCGTAGGCGATGGTGGTCTTGCCCGCGCTCGGCAGCCCGGTCAGCCACACGGTGGCGCCCTGGTCGCTCACGCTCATCTGGTTCGTCTCCGTCGGTTCTGTACGTTCGGTGGTCGCGCTGGTGGCCGTCATCAGCCGTGCAGTCCGCACTCGGTCTTGCCGCGCCCGGCCCAGCGGCCGGCGCGGGCGTCCTCGCCCTCCGCCACCCGACGGGTGCAGGGGGCGCAGCCGACGGAGGCGTAACCGTCCATCAGCAGCGGGTTGGTGAGCACGCCGTGCTCCAGGACGTACGCGTCCACGTCGTCCTGGGTCCAGCGGGCGATCGGCGAGACCTTGACCTTCTGCCGCTTCTCGTCCCAGCCGACCACCGGGGTGTTCGCCCGGGTCGGGGACTCGTCGCGGCGCAGACCCGTCGCCCAGGCGTCGTACGCGGTCAGGCCCTCTTCGAGCGGCTTGACCTTGCGCAGCGCGCAGCACAGGTCGGGGTCGCGGTCGTGCAGCTTGGGGCCGTACTCGGCGTCCTGCTCGGCGACGCTCTGGCGCGGGGTGAGCGTGATGACGTTGACGTCCATCACGGCCTCGACCGCGTCACGGGTGCCGATGGTCTCCTCGAAGTGGTAGCCCGTGTCGAGGAAGACCACGTCCACGCCGGGGAAGGCGCGGGAGGCGAGGTGGGCGACGACCGCGTCCTCCATGGAGGAGGTCACGGCGAACTTCTTGCCGAAGGTCTCGGCCGCCCAGGTGAGGATCTCCAGGGGGGTGGAGTCCTCGAGGTCCCGGCCCGCCTGCTCGGCCAGGGTTTTGAGACTCGCGTCCTGAATCGTGGTCATATCTCGTCCCCTCCAGCGTCATTGGACTGAACACCCCGGGCCAGCAGCCCGAGGTACTTCAGCTGGAAGGCTCGATTGCAGGCCCTGCATTCCCAGGCGCCGTGGCCTGTTTCGTTCGGGAACAGGTCCTCGTCGCCGCAGTACGGGCAGTAGAACGGTGCGGCGCGCTCGCTCATGAGAGGTCCTCGTCCTTTGCACGGGTGACCCAGCTCGCGAAGCGCTCGCCGTCCTCGCGCTGCTTCTCGAAGCGCGTGACGACCCGCTCGACGTAGTCCGGCAGACCGGCCGAGGTGACCTTGAGACCGCGGACCTTGCGGCCGAATCCGGCCTCCAGTCCGAGTGCGCCGCCCAGGTGGACCTGGTAGCCCTCGACCTGGTTGCCCTCGTCGTCCAGGACCAGCTGGCCCTTGAGACCGATGTCCGCCACCTGGATACGGGCGCAAGCGTTCGGGCAGCCGTTGATGTTGATGGTGAGTGGCTCGGCGAACCCCGGCAGGCGGCGCTCCAGTTCGTCGATCAGCGAGGCGCCGCGCGCCTTCGTCTCGACGATGGCGAGCTTGCAGAACTCGATGCCGGTGCAGGCCATCGTGCCGCGGCGGAACGGGGACGGGTTGACCCGCAGGTCCAGCGCCTCCAGGGCCGCGACGACCGAGTCGACCTGGCCCGCCTCGATGTCGAGCACGATCATCTTCTGCTCGGCGGTGGTGCGCAGCCGGCCGGAGCCGTGCTGCTCGGCGACGGCGGCGATCTTCGTCAGAGTGGCGCCGTCGACGCGGCCCACGCGGGGCGCGAAGCCGACGTAGAACTTGCCGTCCTGCTGCTGGTGCACGCCGACATGGTCGCGCCACTGGCCGCTGGGCTGCTCGGGCGCGGGGCCGTCGGTCAGCTTGCGCTTCAGGTACTCGTCCTCCAGGACCTGGCGGAACTTGGCCGGGCCCCAGTCGGCGACGAGGAACTTCAGGCGGGCGCGGGTGCGCAGCCGGCGGTACCCGTAGTCGCGGAAGATCGAGATGACGCCCTCGTAGATGTCCGGGACCTCGTCGAGCGAGACCCAGGTGCCCAGGCGCACACCCAGCTTCGGGTTGGTGGAGAGACCGCCGCCGACCCAGACGTCGAAGCCGGGGCCGTGCTCGGGGTGGTTCACGCCCACGAAGGCGATGTCGTTGATCTCGTGCGCCACGTCGAGCAGCGGCGAGCCGGAGATCGCGGACTTGAACTTGCGGGGCAGGTTCGAGAAGGCGGGGTTGCCCACGATGCGGGCATAGATCTCGTCGATGGCGGGGGTGCCGTCGATGATCTCGTCCAGCGCGATGCCGGCGACGGGCGAGCCGAGGATCACGCGGGGGGTGTCACCGCAGGCCTCGGTGGTCGAGAGGCCGACGGCCTCCAGACGGCGCCAGATCTCCGGGACGTCCTCGATGCGGATCCAGTGGTACTGCACGTTCTGCCGGTCCGTGAGGTCGGCGGTGCCGCGGGCGAACTCCTCGGAGATCTCGCCGATGACGCGCAGCTGCTCGGTGGTCAGCCGGCCGCCGTCGATGCGCACGCGCAGCATGAAGTACTTGTCGTCCAGCTCCTCCGGCTCCAGGATCGCGGTCTTGCCGCCGTCGATCCCGGGCTTGCGCTGGGTGTAGAGGCCCCACCAGCGCATACGGCCGCGCAGGTCGTTGGGGTCGATCGAGTCGAAGCCCGCCTTGGAGTAGATGTTCTCGATGCGCGCCCGCACATTGAGACCGTCGTCGTCCTTCTTGAACTGCTCGTTGCCGTTGAGGGGCGTGTGGTGTCCGACGGCCCACTGGCCCTCACCGCGGTGACGGCCGGTCTTGCGGCGCGCGGCGGCGGCGGGTGCGGCGGCTGCGGTCGTATCGGGGGTGGCGGCCATGGCGGTACGTCCTTCTTTGGCGGCTCGAGGCAGGGGGAGCGGCGGAGTGACCCCTGGCGCGCGTGGAGCGGATGTGGCAGATCCGCCGCCTTTTTGGGGCGGCTTTCGGCCTACAGGGGACTGCGGTGGTTGCTGACGGCGGGCGGTGTGATCGCTTCCGCGGCGACGTCGGTGCGGGGCGCTGTCGCGGCGGTGCTGTGCGTCAGCGCGCCGGACAGATGGCGCTGGACATGCGGCCGAGGTCGACGTGCCGCCGACTCACCAAGGCAATTCCAGCTCCGTTCATGGCGGAAGCGTGGCATGGGGCGATTGGAGGAGTCCACTACTGTCCACAATCCGGACGAACTCGTCTCGCATCGCAAGATCCCGGTGACGGGGGTCACCTCACCAGCCCCTTTGGACCCGGTAGCCCCGGGGTCGTGAGGGGCTGGATGCGGCGGCTACGCGCCCGGCCAGGGGCCCGGGGTGGGGGCGACGGCCTTCTCCTCCGTCTCCTCCTTGAAGACCTTGAAGCCGCGGCGGAGGTAGTTCGCCATGGCGGTCGGGCCGTCGTCGCTGCACGTGTGGAGCCAGACGCGTCGCGTCGGGGCCAGCTCCGGCCAGCGCTCGGCCAGGGACCAGGCCCGCTCGATGCCCACGGTCAGCAGGTGGCCGCCGATGCGCCGCCCCCGGAAGTCGGGGATCAGGCCGAAGTACATGATCTCCACCACACCGTCCGGCTGCGGGTCGAGTTCCACGTACCCCGCCGGGGTGCCCCGGTCGTACGCCACCCAGGTCTCCACGCCGGGACGGTCCAGCTGCTCCACCCACTGCGCGCGGGTCAGCGCCAGCCGGTCCGTCCAGTGGATGTCTCCGCCCACCGAGGCGTAGAGGAAGCGGCTGAACTCGGGGGAGGGGACCTCCGAGCGGACGATCCGGATCTCCGGGCCCGGGACGGCCGCCGCGACGAGGTCGGACGGATCGGTCATGTCCAGGGACCAGGTGGTCAGTGTGCTCGTGCTCGTGCTCATGCACGTCAGGGAATCACGCCGGTCCCCGCCGGGCCCAGCCGGGCGCTGATCACCGCCGGGGCCGTGGAGTGCGGCAGCAGTGCGGCCGGGTTCGCCGGGCGGATCAGCTCCACCTCCACGTCCTGCGCGAAGCGGTACGGGCGGTGGGCCAGTACGCCGCCGAGGTTGCGGCGCACCCGGGAGATCTCCGCGCGGACCGTCACCGTGCGCGTCGGGTCCCCGAACAGCTCCTGCGAGAGTTCCGCCGCCGAGCGCCCCCGGGGCGCCTCCGCCAGCAGGAACAGCAGCTCGGCGTGGCGCGGGCTCAGCTCCTGCGACCAGCTCCCCGCGGCCCCGTAGACGGTGGCCCTCCACGCCCCCGGCCGGCTCAGGTCGAGGACGAGGCGGGCGGCCGCCCCGGCGCCGGTACGGGTCTCCGTGACGTTCACCAGCCAGCCGCCCGGCAGCGGCTCCACCAGGCAGTCTCCGAGCTGGGGCACCCACACCCGGCCCGGCCCGAAGGTCTTCGGCAGCGGGATCCGCTCCGTCGGCGCGAGCCCCGTGACGGCGGCCGTCCACCCGTTGCCGTCCACGGCCAGGGCCCGCCCCGGCATCCGGGCCAGCAGCGGGGCCGCCACCGTCCGCAGCCGTTCCAGCGATTCCAGGTGCCGCACCCGCAGCTCCCGCTCCGCGAGCCGGGCCACCGAGCTCACCCAGGCCAGGGTCGCCGGGTGCATGGTGGCCAGCGGCCCGCTGACGTCGAGGACCCCCAGCAGCTGCCCGTCGCGGGGGTCCCGTACGGGGGCTCCGGCGCAGGTCCAGTCGTGGTGGCTGGAGACGAAGTGCTCCGCCGAGAACACCTGGACCGGTCTGCGGGTCACCAGGGCGGTGCCGACCCCGTTGGTGCCGACCACCGACTCGTCCCAGTGGGCGCCCACCCCGAAGCCCAGCCGGTCCGCGTTGCGCAGGATCGAGGAGTGGCCCTCCCGCCACAGCAGCCGCCCGTCGGCGTCGGCGACGACCATGATGTGCAGGGCCTCGTCCAGCGAGGGGAGCAGTCCCTCGCGCAGGACGGGCAGCAGTTCCCGTAGCGGCGAGGTCTGGCGCCGCTCCTCGGTCTCGGCGGCCGACAGCATCCGCGAGCGACTGTCGCGGTCGGGGTGGACCCCGCCCGCCATCATCCGGCGCCAGGACTCGGCGATCTCCGGGCGCGGGGCGGCCGGCGGCCGGTCCCCGGCGAGCGCCGCCGCCCGTACCCCCTTGAGCAGACGCGCGGCCTCCCGCGCGTCCATGGCCGAGATGCGTGCCGCATCGACCGCGCTGCCTGTGGTGTGGACCACCGGAACCTCCCCGTGTCGAACATGCGTACGACGATTCCCGCCCGCGGGGCCGTCCGGTGTGCGCCGCTTCCCAGGGGGCGGACGGGACGGCCGAAGGGCGGTTCCAAGTCAAAGGTTGCAACGTCTTGCAACTCTCGCCAAGTCCCGGTCGCCCGATCGAAACTGTGCGGACGTCGCCGAGCGACGTGACAGCTCCTTCCTCGGGGCTTCTCGGATCAGGGGTGGTGCCGAGTCGGCGCGGCGCCATCCCTGATCCAGGTCAACGGGCCCGGATCCCGCACCGTAGTGCTTTTCGGAGGGTTGGGGCCCTCCGCATCAGCCCGGCTTCCGGAGGGTTGGGGCCCTCCGTCGGCCCGCGATCAGGACGCGATCAGGTTGCGATCCGGGCCCGTTCCACCACGGATCCCAGATCCAGGCTGTGCGGCAGCGTGCCGAAGGCCGCGCCCCAGTCCCCGCCCAGGCGCGAGGCGCAGAAGGCGTCGGCCACCTCCGGCGGGGCCCAGCGCACCAGCAGCGACCCCTGCAGCACCAGGGCCATCCGCTCCACGACCCGCCGGGCCCGCGCCTCGATGCCCTCCAGGTCCGCGAGCTCGGTCAGCAGGTTCTTGATGGCCGAATCCAGCCGGTGGTCCGCGCCGCGGGCCAGGCCGACCTCCTGGAGGAAGGCGTTCAGCGCCTGCGGCTCGCGCTGGAGGGCGCGCAGCACGTCGAGGGCCTGGACGTTGCCCGACCCCTCCCAGATGGAGTTCAGCGGGGACTCGCGCAGCAGCCGGGGCATCCCGGACTCCTCGACGTAGCCGTTTCCGCCCAGACACTCCAGTGCCTCCGCCACCATCGGCGTACAGCGCTTGGTCACCCAGTACTTCGCGGCGGGAACCGCGATGCGCAGGAAGGCCCGCTCCTGCTCGTTGCCGGTGCTCTGGACGGCGTCGTACGCGGCCGCGAGGCGGAGCGTGAGGGTGGTGGCGGCCTCCGACTCCAGGGCGAGGTCGGCGAGCACGTTGCGCATCAGCGGCTGGTCGATGAGCGGCGCTCCGAAAGCAGAGCGGTGCTCCGTATGGTGAGCGGCCTGCGTCAGCGCCTGCCGCATCAGCGAGGCCGAACCGATCACGCAGTCCAGCCGGGTCGCCGCGACCATCTCGATGATCGTCCGCACCCCCCGGCCCTCCTCGCCCACCCGCCGCGTCCAGGTCCCGTCGAACTCCACCTCGCTCGACGCGTTCGACCGGTTGCCCAGCTTGTCCTTCAGCCGCTGGATCGCGAAGACGTTCCGCGTCCCGTCCGGCAGCACCCGCGGCACCAGGAAGCAGGTCAGCCCGCCGGGGGCCTGCGCCAGCACGAGGAACCCGTCGCACATCGGCGCCGAGCAGAACCACTTGTGCCCCGTCAGCAGGTACTCGCCCGAGGCGTCCAGCGGCACCGCCGCCGTCGTGTTCGCCCGGACGTCACTGCCGCCCTGCTTCTCCGTCATGCCCATCCCGAAGAGCACCCCGGCCTTCTGCCCGGCCGGCCGCAGCCCCTCCTCGTACACGTGCGAGGTCAGCCGCGGCTCCCATTCGGCCGCCAGCTCCGGATCGGTCCGCAGCGCCGGTACCGCCGCGTGGGTCATCGAGACCGGGCACCCGTGCCCCGCCTCCGCCTGCGACCACACGAAGAACCCGGCCGCGCGCCGCAGATGCCCCGCCGGCCGGCCCCACGCGTCGGTGAGCCCGGCGCCCACGGCGTGCCCGAGCAGCCGGTGCCACGAGGGATGGAACTCCACCTCGTCGATCCGGTTTCCGTACCGGTCGTGCGTCCTCAGCTTCGGCGGGTTCTCGTTCGCGAGCGTCCCCCAGTCCTGCGCCTGCCGGGACCCGGCGGCGCGTCCCAGATCGGTGAGCTCTTCCCTTACCTCCGCGGCGAGTTCGGGAGCGGTGTCCGCGAGGTGCCGCTCCACCCCCTCGCTCAGGACCTGGTCGCTGCCGTATACGTCGTGGCCCACGAGGGGCGGGGCCTGATTGCTGACTGTGTGGGTGGTGGCTGCCATGCCGATACCGTAAGGACGTGCAGCACGCGAAAGAAACACCCGAGCGGATTCCGGGACGCCTTCACCGGGCCCGCGCCCTCTACCGCAACGTCTCCAAGCGCAAGATGGCGTGGCTGCTGCTCAAAGACACCGTGAACTCGTGCATCGAGTACCGGATCCTCGGACTCGCCGCCGAGGCGGCCTTCTTCACCCTGCTCTCGCTGCCCCCGCTCTTCCTGGGCCTGCTGGGCCTCCTCGGCTACGTGGACGGCTGGTCGGGCGGTACGACCGTCGCCAGCATCGAGGAGAACATCCTGCGCGCGGTCGGCACCGTGCTCTCCGACCGGGGCGTCAACGACATCGCCAAACCGATGCTCGACGACGTCACCGGCCGGGGCCGCCCCGACCTCATCTCCCTCGGCTTCGCCTTCGCCCTCTGGTCGGGCTCGCGCGCCGTCAACGTCTTCATCGACACCATCACCGTCATGTACGGACTCGACGGACAGCGCGGCATCGTCAAGACCCGGCTGCTGGCCTTCGTCCTGTACATCGCCGCCCTGCTGATCGGCGCCATCGTGCTGCCGCTGATGGTGGTCGGACCGGACGCGGTGGTGCGGCTGGTGCCCTGGAGCACCGAGGTGATCGCGGTCATGTACTGGCCCGTCGTCACGCTGCTCTCCATCGCCTTCCTGACCACCCTCTACCACGTCTCCGTCCCGGTCCGCTCGCCCTGGATCGAGGACGTGCCCGGCGCGCTGGTCGCCCTCGCCATGTGGGTGCTCGGCTCGTTCCTGCTGCGGATCTACCTCACCAACACGGTGGAGGGCCCGACCATCTACGGCTCGCTGGCCGCCCCCGTGGCCATCCTGCTGTGGATCGGCATCTCGGCCTTCGCCGTCCTCGTCGGGGCCGCGGTCAACGCCGCGATCGACCGGGTCTGGCCCTCGGTGGCCACCGCCGCGGCGCGCGAGGCGAACGAGCGGGTGCGCGAGGCGGAGGCCGCCCAGCTCGTGGCCCGGGCCGCGGCCTGGCGGGCCCTGGCCGAGGGGGAGTCGGAGGACGACGACGGCGACGAGGACGGGGGCATGCCCTCCGAGTTCCCCGAGCGCTGGTCGAAGTTCCTGCCCCCGGAGGACTACCACTCCCGCCTGCGCAAGCACTGACGGCCGACGCTGCGCGTCGCCGCTGCCCGCTTCCGGTCGCCGCTGCCCGCCGCGGGCCGTCACCGTAGCCTGGTCCCGTGGCAGATCCCGCGGACCGCGCGCCCGCTCCCGGGTACGAGGAAAGGCCGTCCCGTACGGTCGCCGGAGCCGTGCTCTGGCGGTCCGGCGGGGCCGGGGCCGCCGTCGTGCTGCCCGACGGATGCATGGACCTGCTCTGGGTGGAGGGCCGGCTCCTGGTGGCCGGCCCCGACACCCTTCCGCACCCCGCCGGCGAGATCCCGGGCACCGGCTTCGCCGGGATCCGGCTGGCCCCGGGCTCGGCGCCCGCGCTGCTCGGCGTACCGGCCCGGGTCCTGCGGGACCGGCGGGTCGAACTGGCCGACCTGTGGCCCGCCGCCGAGGTACGGCGCCTCACCGCGCGCGTGGCCTCGTACGGGGATCCCCGCGCGGGACTGGAGGAGCTGGCCCTGCTCCGCACGGCCGACGGCGGGCTCCCCGACCCCCTGGTCACGGAAGTGGCGGCCCGGCTGCGGGCCGGGCAGGGCGTGGCCGCCGTGGCGGGGGCCGTCGGCCTCGGTGAGCGGCAGCTGCACCGACGCTCGCTCGACGCCTTCGGGTACGGCCCCCGGACGCTCGGGCGGATCCTGCGCCTCCAGCGGGCCCTCGCGCTGACCCGGCGCGGGCTGCCCCCGGCGGCGGTGGCCGCGGAGGCGGGATACGCCGACCAGGCCCACTGGACCCGCGAGGCGCGAGCCCTGACCGGGACCACGCCGCGGGCCTACGCGACGGGGCCGGGGCGGGCGGGGCGGGAGCAGGCCGGGTCAGGTCAGGCGGGCCCGGGTCAGGCCGGGGCGGCCCCTTCGGAGGCGGCGAAGAGGGAGACCCCGGAGCCGTCCGGGTCCAGGACGACGGCGTAGCGCTGCCCCCAGAAGGCGTCCCAGGGCTTCAGGTGGCCCGTGTGCCCTGCCTCCGTCAGCTCGGCGTACAGCGCGTCCACCTCGGCGGGGGAGCCGCACACGAAGGCGAGCCCGACCCGGCCGTCGCTCGCGGGCCGGGTCCAGGACGGGTCGAAGGAGCGGATGACCTCCTCCGTGTCCCAGCCGATCCGCAGCCCGCCCGGCAGGGCGGCCTCGACGTGCGGCTGGGAGTCCGCTCCGGCGGGGATGTCCATGCCGAGGCGGCGGTAGAAGGCGAGCGATGCGGCCATGTCGGAGACGACGATGCCGATCATGTCGAGTCGGGGAGTCGTTCGAGGAGTCATGGCGTCAGGCTAGGGGCGCCGGGGCCCGGCGGTCTTGAACGAATCGGACGCCGCAGCCGGTCAGGCGGTGCGGGTCGGCCGGAGTCGCTCAGCCGGCGCCCGTGGTGGCGGAGTCGTCGTCCTGGGGCAGGTGCCGGTAGACCGTGGCGCGGGAGACGCCCAGGGTGGCGGCGATCGCGGTGGCCCCGCTGCCCGCGGCGTGCATCCGGCGGGCCGCCTCGATCATGGCCGGGCTCATCGCGGCGGGCCGCCCGCGCCGGCCCCCCGGTTCGGGCCGTGCGGCCGGCGGAGCCGGCTCGGCGGGACCGTCCAGCAGGCGCCGTACGCCGTCCAGCACGGCCTCGCGCAGCGCGGGGACGGGGGCGTCGGCGAAGAGCACCACCGGGTCGGAGAGCATGGCGACGGCCTGGGCGGCCCGCACCCGCTCCGTGAAACCGGGGTCCGCCCCCGCGACCAGGGAGTTCGCCCGGAGCATGGCGTCGCGCAGGCGGGCGAAGGCCGGTCCGGGGGTGGCCAGAGCCATGTCCTGAAGGTTCAGCCGGAGCAGGTGGCGGTGCTCCAGCCAGACGTCGAGGACCCCCTCGACGGCGGCCCACCGCGCCCGCTCGGGACCGGGACCCGAGCCGCCCGCCGGGCCGGATCCACCGGGAGCCGCCGACGCGGCGGCGCGGGTCAGGGCGGTCGACAGATCGCGGAGCATCGGCTCCACCAGGGCGCCGAGGATGTCGGCCTTGCCGGGGAAGTGGTACAGCACCGCGGGCTTGGAGACGCCCACCCGTTCGGCGATCTCCCGCAGCGAGGTCTCGTGGAAGCCGTGGACTGCGAACAGCTCCAGGGACACCCGCAGGATCCGCTTCCGGGTGTCGGGAGCCGTCTCGATATTCGACGCATTCTGCGACGCGACAAGGGGCGTTCGTGTCTCGTAAAGCGTCTCAGAATCTACGGTTCCACTGTTCTCCATGACGAACAGCTTAGTCCCTCACCCCACTTGACGACAGGTTTTATGGCTGGCCCTGACCGACGGTAAGGCCCAGGGTCGCTCGCGCGGACGGCGCCCCGTAAAAGGAGTGGCGCGGGAATGAGAGGGCTTGTTACGGTGGGGCCGTTCCCGCCGATCGCCGCGGGAGCGCTCGTCAGTACGTATGCGGACCCGGAGGTGAGTTCATTGATGACTGTCATGGCGCAGGGCGTTGCCCGCACTCAGAAGACCATCAATGTCACTTCTGTGGTCTCCGGCTGACCTCTCACCTCTTTCGCGCCCGGTAGCGGCGCGCACCGCCGGGGCCACCCTGTGAAGGGTTTCCCTTGTCTTTCTCTTCTTTCCCGCAGGCTTCTCTCTCGCACGCCGACGCCCACCCCCTCGCCCCCTTCGGCTGGGACGACGCGTGGGCGGCCGAGTTCGCCCCGTACGCGGACCAGGGCCTCCTGCCCGGCCGGGTCGTACGGGTCGACCGCGGTCAGTGCGACGTCATGACGGCGGACGGCATCGTCCGCGCCGACACCGCCTTCGTCACCCCGCACGACCCGCTCCGGGTCATCTGCACCGGCGACTGGGCGGTCGTGGAGGCGCACGGCACTCCGCGGTACGTGAAGGCGTACCTGCCGCGCCGGACCGCCTTCGTACGGTCCACCTCCTCCCAGCGGTCCGAGGGACAGATCCTCGCCGCGAACGTCGATCACGCGATCATCGCGGTGTCCCTCGCGGTCGAACTGGACCTCGGCCGCATCGAGCGGTTCCTCGCGCTCGCCTGGGAGTCGGGGGCGCAGCCCCTCGTGGTCCTGACCAAGGCGGATCTGGTCCCGGACCCGGCCACCCTCGCGCACCTCGTCGAGGACGTGGAGGCCACGGCCCCCGGGGTCACGGTCCTCACGGTGTCCTCGGTGACCGGGGAGGGCACGGACGTGCTCGCCGCGGTGGTCGGGGGCGGTACGAGCGTGCTCCTCGGGATCTCCGGCGCGGGCAAGTCCACGCTGGCCAACACCCTGCTCGGCGAGGAGGTGATGGAGGTCCAGGCGGCTCGCGACGTCGACGGCAAGGGCCGCCACACCACCACGACGCGCAACCTGCTCGCACTGCCGGGCGGCGGCGTACTGATCGACACCCCCGGACTGCGGGGCGTCGGGCTCTTCGACGCGGAGGCGGGCGTCGGCCAGGTCTTCTCGGAGATCGAGGACTTCGCGGAGCGGTGCCGCTTCCACGACTGCTCGCACGAGGCGGAGCCGGGGTGCGGGGTACAGGCCGCGCTGGCCTCCGGGGAGCTGGCGGAGCGCCGGCTGGAGAGCTACCGCAAGCTGCTGCGGGAGAACCAGCGGATCGTCGCGAAGACGGATGCGCGGCTCCGGGCGGAGATCAGGCGCGACTGGAGGCTCCGCTCGGCGGAGGGCCGCGCGAACTACTCCGCGAAGCGCACGGGCCGGGCCTGACGGCCACCGCCTCCGGGGGCCCGCCCCCCGGATGCACCTGCCCCGGGACCCGGTGCCGTACCCCGTACCCCGCTGCCTACCGGCGGGGTACGGGACCACGGGACTACCCGTGGACCGCCTTGCTCTGATCCTCGGAGTCCTGGTGATCCGGCGTGCCGGTCGCGGCGGCCGCGCGCAGGGCCGCCTCGACCCGGCGGTTGCTGGTCATGTTCGCCGTGATGGCGGTCATGGCGAGGAGCAGGCCGGAGGCGGCGTAGAGCGGGGTGCGCACGTCGTACGCGGTGGCCAGCCAGCCGCCGAGGAAGGCGCCGAACGGGGCCGCGCACATGGCGAGCATGCGGGAGGTGGAGGCGACCCGGCCCATCAGGTGGGCGGGGACGATCGACTGCCGCAGGGAGGGCGCGAGCACCATCGTGGCGCCCATGCCCGCCCCGCAGACGGCGAGCGCGAGGCCGGCCACGTACGGGTTCCCGGAGGTGGCGAGTCCCAGGACGGCCAGCCCCTCGACCGCGGCCGTGCAGGTCAGCGCGGTGCCGGTGCCCAGGCGCCGGCCCAGGAAGGAGGCGATGCCCGCGCCGAGCAGGCCACCGGTGGCCTCCGCGGTGAGGAGCAGGCCGAAGCCGAAGGCGCCGATGCCGAGACGGTCGTGCGCGAAGAGGGCGAGCACGGTCTCCACGGCGATGAAGGCGATGTTCCCGACCGCCGGGCGGAGCGCGAGCCCGAGCAGCAGCCGGTCCCGGAAGACGTACGAGGCCCCGGCCCGCGCCTGCCGCAGCAGCGACTCACGGGCCTGCGGTACGGGACGCGGCATGCGGGGCAGCGACCGTACGAGCAGGGCGCTGCCCGCGGGCGGCCCGGCGAAGCCGGAGGCGGCGGTCTGGGCGCCGCGCAGGCGGGAGTTGGCGCGCTCCAGGAGCGAGGGTTCGCGGCCGAGCAGGTCCGGCAGATAGGCCGTGGCGGCGGTGTCGCGGAAGAGTCCGCCGAGGCCGAGCAGGAAGGCGACGGCCCCGAGCAGCGGAATGCTCAGTACGTCGAGCGCGGCGGCCGCCACCGGTACCGCGAGCAGCACCGCACGCGCCGCGTCCGCGATCCACATCGTGCTCCGGCGGTCCCAGCGGTCCACCAACGCACCGCCGAGCAGGCCGAAGAGGAGCCACGGCAGGGTGCCGGCGGCGGTGACGACGGCGAGCGCCATCGGATCCCGCGTCAGCGTCAGCGCGATCAGCGGCAGCGCGGCATGCGTCACCCCGTCGCCGAGCGAGGACACCGTCTGCGCGGTCCACAGTCGCCCGAACCCGGTCGGGAACTTCCGTATGTCAGTGCTCACTTGGAGTCTCCCTCGGTGCTCTGGTCGCGACGTGCCGGGTGGAACAGTGCGAAGACGAGCGACGCGTCCGGCAGGGCCGGATCGGACAACTCCCGGTACTCGTAGGCCAATGCCTCCAGGCGTGCCCCCAGCTCCGCGAACTGTTCGTCGGTGAGCCGCAGATGCATCATCCCCACGTGCCGCTCGCCGTCCGACGGCGCCTCTTCCAGGTCCGCCACCGCGTGCCGCATCAGCAGATCCGGGCCGCCCTCGCCCGGGTCCGGCAGCACGATCGACCGGGCGGCCAGCGCGTAGTACCGCTCGTTGACCCCCCGGACCTTCCGGGTCCGCACCACCTTCACCAGCCCGGCCCGCTCCAGCAGCCGCACGTGATAGCTGGAACTCCCCTTCGCCAGGCCCACCCGCGCGGCGATCTGGGTGATCGTCGCCGGCTCGAAGCGGAGCACGGCCATGATCCGGTGGCGGGTGAGATTGGAGACGGCGCGCAGCTGCTCGTCGGTGGTGACGTGAAACGCCTCGGGAGGCTCATCGGTAGGCATGGTCGTAATGGTCAACGTTTCTTGACCATTGCGCAAGAGGATTGCTCCAGGAGTCGCGAACTCATGGGTAGCCAGGGCGTTTCCTCCGGATCATCCGATCGTCGGGACATGGAAGAGCGCCCACATCCGGCTTCGGACGTGGGCGCTCGACGGTGCCTGGGATGCCTAGCCGGTGAGGGCGAGCAGTCGGCCCAGTGCCTCCGCCGCGGGCTGGCCGACCTGGCCGACGGCGGCGGCGATCTGTGCCACGCGGGCCAGGACGAGGCCGCGTTCGCGCAGCGCCTCGCGGTCGGGGGTGAGTTCGGGCAGCACCTCCTCGACGGTCCGGTCCTGGTCCGGGGTGAGGTGCCCGCGCAACTCCCCGAGGAGGCGGACGAGTTCCTCGACGGCGGCACGGAGTTCGGCGTCCTGGCCGGCCGGCCCGCCCACGGTCCCGTAGTTGATGCCGACGTTGCCCTGACCGCCGTTGACGGTGACGACGGGCCCGAAGTTGTTGGTCGTATCGCTCATCGGTTGAACCCCGTGTTCCCCCGGCCACCGTTCAGGATGGCGACGGGGCCGTTGTTGTTCGTGGTGTTGTACTGGTACACGGTCGTCGCGAATTCGGCGTCCGGGTGGTTGATCGCGTAGACGATGTGCTCGGCGATCCGCCGCAGCTGCTCCATGTTGGGCAGGGTCAGCACCACGAGCGAGCCGCCGGCCGTTTCGACCGCCAGCACCGGCTTGGCCGTGCCGAGCGCCTCCACGGCGACGAGCACGACGACGACCAGCAGCACGAGCGGCCCCGCGTTGCCGCCGCTCTCCACGAGGCTCTCGGGGTCCCCGCCGGCATAGCCGAACGCGACGAGGAGAACGGCCGCGCCGAAGAGCCACTTCAGGGCGTTTCCGAGGGCCTTGCCCCAGTTGGGCTTGAGTTGGAAGGCGTCCACCCAGGAGATGTTGTGCAGGGGGACGGCCATCGAGCCCACCCACAGCATGCGGCCGCTGACCTTGAGGACGAGTTTGCGTCGCTTGTGCCACTCCTCCGGCCTCTGGGACGGTTCGAGCGGCTGCGGAGCGGGCTCGGACGGCGGTACGGACGGCGGCGGTGGAGGTGGCGGCGGCGGTGGCGCGGCCCCCGGGGGTGTCGGCGGTGGCGGTGATGTCGGCGGTCCGGTGCTCCCCATCGCGGTCATGCGCTCCCCCGTAACTCGGCCTGGCTCAAAGGAACTTGGCTGAAGGGCCATGAAGCGTCAGCGGAGCGTCAAGAGGCAGACCCGATGCAGCCATTTCGCGCCTGACCGGCACGATCCGAAAGAGACGGCCTAGCCCGTCAGGCCCCAGGACAGGACGCGCTCCGGGTGGATGCGGATGACCTCCGGGCTGAAGTGGGGGCCCAGGGCGTGCGGGCCCACCTCCAGCGTGGCCCGGCCACGGATCTCGATGCCGCGCACCGTCCAGGGGCGGGTGCTGACCAGGTCGTCGATCACCAGGGACAGCCGGGGGTTCGTGGTGAGGTTGCGCCACTTCTTCGTGCCGCCCATCGCCAGCCCGCCCACCAGGACCGTCCCGTCGTCCTGCGGGAAGAAACCCACCGGGTTGGCCTGGGGCTGCCCGGCCGGGTCCACCGTCGCGAGCCGGCCCAGCGGCCGCGTACGCAGGTATGCCAGTTCGGCCTCGCTGAAACCCTTGAACTCCGCCATATCGGTCATGGGGGAGACGATCCCAGCGGGGGCCGCGCGGCGCATCGGGCCGAGGACCTAGCCGGGCTCAGCCTTAAGCCCCGGCCGGCGGACTACGCCCACACGAGCGTGCCCACCCACGCACCCACCACCAGCAGGCACGCGAACAGCTCCACCAGCACGCTCGTCCCCACCGCCCGCATCACCGCCCGTACCGAGGCCCACGCCTCCCCGTGCGTGCCCAGGCGGCGCCGCTCGCAGAGGTAGATGCCGCCCACGAAGCCCGGGGCCGTGCCGACGACCGGGAGCAGCACGAAGCCCAGTACCGCCCCCGTGCCCGCGTACACCACCATCCGGCGGGTCACGCCGACCCCCCGGAGCCGGCGTGGGGGCAGCAGCCACTTCACCACCTGCACCACCAGAAGCAGGGCCGTCGCGCCCGCCAGCAGGCCCCAGGCCACCGACGACCGTTCGTGCAGCGCCCACCACACGATTCCGGCCCAGACGAGGAGGGTGCCGGGGACGCCGGGGACCAGTACCCCGAGCAATCCGAGCACCAGCACCAGCCCCACCAGCAGCAACTGGGGCAGCTGAGGCAGATCCATCTGCTCAGCGTGCCTGACCTGGGGCTATCGGGCCACCCAGCCCCGCTCGTACGCGTGCCAGCCGAGCTGGAGCCGGGTCGTGACCCCCGACAGCTCCATCAGGCCCTTGACCCGCCGCTGCACGGTCCGCAGGCCCAGCTCCAGGTGCTTCGCCACGCTCGCGTCCGTCATCCCCGCCAGCAGGAGGGTGAGGATCTCCAGATCCGTGGCGTCCGGTCCGCCATCGGATTCCTCCGGCGCCCCGGTGGAGCCCAGCCGCAGCGGGAGGGACTCCCGCCAGACCGCCTCGAAGAGGCCCATCAGGGACTCCAGCAGCCCCGACGCGTGCACGACCAGCGCCGCCGGCTCCGCGCCGCGCGCCGTCAGCGGGACCATTGCGAGGGTCCGGTCCGCGATGACGAGTTTGGTCGGCACCGCGGCCGACACCCGGATGTGCTCGCCGCGCGCCAGCGCCGCGGAGGCCTCGCGGATCCCGGTCGGCAGGGTGAGCACCTCCCGCTCGATGACCACCCGGTACGCGACGCCCCGTACGGCGGCCCGGTCCTCCGCCTCGTTGTCCGTCCCCGTCACCACCTGCGGCCGGCCGCTGACCAGCGCGAGCACCTCCTCCACCGCGCCGAGCTGCAGCTGGTGGAAGCGGTGGGCGACCGCGCTCGCGCCCGTCACCACCTCCACCAGGTCGTGCACGGCCGGCTCGGCGGCCTCCGCCCGGTACTCCTCCGCCAGCAGGGCCGCGGCGAGCTCCGCCTGCTCCAGCTCGTGCCGCTGCTGGGTGAGCAGGGCGCCCAGGGCCACACCCGGCGGGGCCGCCACCCACCGGCCGGGCCGGGCGGAGGACTGGGCGGCGAGTCCGTGGCGCTCCAGGTGGCGCAGGGTCCGTTCGGTCTGCTGCACCGGCAGGGTCAGCCGGTGCGCGAGGTCCGGTATCTCCGCCGCCCCCAGCGCGACCAGCGCGCGGTAAGCGGACTCCTGTCCTTCGTCGAGACCTATCGCACCCAGCAACTCGTCCACCAACCCTCTCGGAACCGTTCCTGGCGGGAAGCGGCCACGGCGCAAACCCGCCGCCGACATCATCGCCGCACCCGGCGCCCCTCTGCCAAGGTGGCGCCACCGCAGCACCAACATCCGCTGGCCAGAAGCCATTTACGCGGCGTTTTCGCCGTGCAATGCAGTAGTTGGCCGGAATTCATCTGGGGAGAGCGATGCGCCCGATATCGCGTACGGCACTGGGAGCGGCCATCGCGGCCGTCCTGGCCGTCACGGCCGTGGGCCCGTCCACGGCACAGCCGAGCGACGGAGCGTCCGGAGCAGGGTCCGGCACGGCGAAGAAGGCCCTCACCGGGAGCCAGGAGGCCGCGAAGCAGCCCACCGGCCCCGTCACGGTGACCCTGGTCACCGGTGACCGCGTCCTGGTGTCCACCGACGCGCAGGGCCGTACGGCCGCCACCGCGATGCCCCGCCAGGACGGCTCGCAGCCGATCGTGCAGACCCGCCAGGCGGGCAAGGACCTCTACGTCTACCCCGAGAGCGCGGTCAAGGCGCTCGCGGCGGGCAAGGTCGACGAGGAGCTCTTCAACGTCACCGGCCTGATCCGGCAGGGCTACGACGACGCGCACGCCAAGAAGCTCCCGCTGATCGCCGTGTACGAGCGCTCCGCGGGCCTCGCGCGCAGTGCCCCGCCCGTTCCGCTCGGCGCCGAGCAGTCGCTGGTCCTCGGCTCCATCGGCGGTGTCGCACTCGCCGCCGACAAGGAGAAGGCCGCCGACTTCTGGGCCGACGTCACCGGCGCGAACATCAACCCGCACGCCCGGTCGGCCGCCACCGCCCCGCTGAAGAAGCTGTGGCTGGACGGCAAGGTCCAGGCGAACCTGGAGCGCTCCACCAAGCAGGTCGGCGCCACCGCCGCGTGGGCCGCCGGATTCGACGGCACGGGCACCAAGGTCGCCGTCCTCGACACCGGCACCGACCTCGAACACCCCGACCTCAAGGGCCGTGTCACCAAGGCCGAGAACTTCACCGACTCGGACACCGCCGAGGACCGCCAGGGCCACGGCACCCACACCATCTCCACCGTGGGCGGATCCGGCGCCGCGAGCGCCGGCGCGAAGAAGGGCGTCGCCCCCGGTGCCCAGCTGATCAGCGGCAAGGTCCTCAACGACTCCGGCTACGGCCTGGACTCCTGGATCATCGCGGGCATGCAGTGGGCCGTCGACGAGAAGTCCGACGTGGTCTCCATGAGCCTGGGCGACCCCTCCCAGCTCTCCTGCGACGACCCGATGGCCGCCGCCACCGAGGCGCTGGCCCAGAGCAGCAGCACCCTCTTCGTCATCGCCGCGGGCAACTCCGGCCCCGGCAACAACACCGTCTCCTCGCCCGGTTGCGCGCCCAGCGTGCTGACCGTCGGCGCCGTCGACCGCGACGACAAGACGGCCTCCTTCTCCAGCCGCGGCCCGGCCGGTCTGAACCACACCCTCAAGCCCGAGATCGCCGCCCCCGGTGTCCAGATCTCCGCCGCCAACATGGGCGGCCGCGGGGTGTACGCGTACCAGTCCATGTCCGGTACCTCGATGGCCACCCCGCACGTCGCGGGCGCCGCCGCCATCGTCAAGCAGCGCCACCCCGACTGGACGGCGCAGCAGATCAAGGCCGCGCTGGTCGGCTCCGCCAACACCGCGGTCCCGGGTGACGTACGGGAGACCGGCGGTGGCCGGCTCGACGTCAAGGCCGCCATCGACACCACCGTCACCAGCGCCCCCGCGCTCCAGGGCGGCACCTTCAACTGGCCGCAGGACCGCAGCGACCGCACCGGCGTCGAGGTCCCGTACACCAACACGGGGACCAAGCCCGTCACGCTGAACCTCTCCGTCGAGAAGGTCACCGGCAACGACGGCTCCGCCGTCCGCAGCCAGGTCGCCCGGCTGGACCGGCGAACCGTGACCGTCCCGGCCGGCGCCACCGTCAAGGTGCCGCTCGCCCTGGACCCCGCCGCGAAGCTGGAGCGCTCCCAACACGGGGACGTCACCGGCCGCGTGGTGGCCACGGCCAAGGGCGTGCACGTCTCCACCCCCTTCTCGCTCTACGTGGAGCCGGAGACGGTGACCGTGCGCGTCAAGCTCCTCGACCGCACGGGCAAGCCGGCCGCCGGCGCGTCCTCCCTGGACCTGATCGGCACCGACGACGCCACCGGCGAGCGCCGCTTCAACGAGGGCGCCGCGGACCAGGTCTACCGGGTCCGCCCGGGCTCGTACTTCCTCTCCGCCTTCGTCGGTACTCCCGACGCCGGCGAGGGCGACCGGATGTACGACTCGCTCACCTACCTCGGCCGTCCGCAGACGGAGATCAAGAAGGACACGGTGATCGTGCTGGACGCCCGCAAGGCGGCCAAGCTGAACATCGCGACCGACAAGCCCAGCGAGGCGCGCGCCACCACCCTCGCCTTCTCCCGCTCCTGGGGCGACGCCTGGCAGCACGCGGGCACCGCGGCGGGCGGCCGTACCATCCGCGGCTACTACGCCTCGGTCGACGGAACGGCCAAGGAGGGCGACTTCGAGTTCGGCAGCTACTGGCGGGCGGCCGCGCCGCTCATCTCCGAGCTGAAGGCGAACGGCGGCCCGGTGCTGCACCCGATCACCGCCTCCACCGGCAGTGACAACCTCGACGGCACGGGCAGCGCCCGGCTGGCCGACGCGGGCTCGGGCACGCCCGAGGAGCTCGCGGCCGTCGCCGCCAAGGACGCGATCGTGCTGGTCAAGACCGCGGACGAGGGCTCGGGTTACCAGATCGCCGGCAACGCGAAGGCGGCCGGAGCCAAGGCCGTCGTCCTCTACCGCGAGGCCCCCGGCCGCTGGCAGGCCTTCACCGGCTACGCGGGCGGCTCCCTCCCGCTGCTGACCGTCGAATCCGCCGAGGGCAAGGCCCTGCAGGCCAAGCTCGGCAAGGGCGCCGTCACGCTGAGCTGGAAGGGCAGCGCGAAGAGCCCGTACGTCTACAACCTGGCGCAGATCGAGAAGGGCCAGGTCCACGGGGACCGCACCTACCGGGTGCGCGACCGCGAGCTCGGCACCGTCGAGTCCGCGTACCAGTCGATGGGCGTCGCCGCCGACTACGTCGACGTCGTCGGGGCTTACCGCCCGCTCGGCAACGCCGTGTACTTCGGCTCCTTCGACACCGTCGCGGTACCGGGCAAGCGCACCGAGTACTACACCGCCGGGGACACCGCCTGGGACCACATGGTCTCCAGCAGCTTCCCGTGGGGCGAGTTCATGACCGACCAGCACCGTACGTACAAGGCGGGCTCCAAGCGCGCCGAGAACTGGTACGACGGGGTCATCGGCCCGGTGGCGCCGCGCGACACCGCGGGCAAGGAGGTGCTGGCCGCCGAGCGGCAGGGCAACCTGATCGGCTTCGCCTCCGCCATGTGGGGCGACACCGGGCACTACGCGCAGCAGGGCGGCTTCGGCGACCTCGGCAACGTCTCGCTCAAGGTCGACGGCGAGTCGCTGGGCGACACCGGTTACCCGTTCGGTGCCTTCGAGGTGCCGGACCGGGAGGCCACGTACGAACTGACCCAGCAGCTGGAGAAGTTCGGCCAGCCGGCCCGTACCTGGCAGCGCTCCTCGGGGATCCAGACCACCTGGACCTTCCGCTCGAAGCTGGACGCGACGCAGTACTCGCAGCCGCTGCCGGTCATCTTCCCGAGGATCTCCGCCCCGCTGGACGGCATGAAGACGCTGGCCGCGGCCAACGGCCAGAAGATCGGCCTCTCGGTCAGCGGGCACGCGGGCTACGCGCCCGGCGCGCTGGCGTCGGCGAAGCTCTCCTACTCCTACGACGAGGGCGGCAGCTGGACCGAGGCGAAGGTGAGCGAGCGCGGCGGGCAGTGGACCGCGACCGTGGACCACGCCGGAGCCGCGGGCAAGCAGGTCATGCTCAAGGTCGAGCTGACCGACAAGAACGGCGCCACCGTCACCCAGATGGTCGCGCGGGCGTACGACATTCGCTGAGTCGTACGACGGAGAGCAGGGGGGTCCATCGGACGGCGGTCCGATGGGCCCCCCTTTTCCTGCGCTTTTCCTTCGTTCGCCGGATTTCGGCTGCGCCGGAGCCCGACAATGAGGGCCATGAGTCAGCGGGACGCGGGCGCGGATGACTGGTGGCAGAAGCTCTACGAGGACCCCGACGGGGCCCCCGAACCCGACCCCCGGGACACCCTGGAACACCGCTTCCGCTCAGCAGCGGTCCTGGTGGCCCCGACCCCGGTACCCGGGCCCCGGAGGGGGCCCGGCGCCCTGACGGAAGACGACGACCGGGATCCGGAGCCGGTCGCGGAGCCTTCCGCGGGTGCTGGTGGGGTGGTGCCCGAGGGCGAAGCGATGCCTCCCGGGGGTGCTCCCGGGCTGGTGCCCGAGGGGGAACGGGAGCTTCTCGCGAGTGCTCCCGGGCCGGTGGTGGAGGCCGAACGGGAGCCTCTCGGGGGTGCTCCCGGGCCGGTGTCCGAGGGCGAACGGGAGCTTCTCGCCGGTGCTCCCGGGCCGGTGGTGGAGGCAGGGTCGCCGGGGCCGGATCCCCGGGCCGAGGACGCGTACGGAGGCGGCTCGGTGCTGCCGCCGCCGCGGGATCCGAGGGAGGGCGGCCAGACCTGGTACGCCTTGGGGAGCGTCGCCGTCCCACCCGCGCTGCCCGCCGATGAGTCGGGGGAACCGTCCGACTGGAGCTGGGGCCCACGGGATGACGCGCCCCCGGCGGCTGCGGCCCCGAAGCCGGACCCGGCGGGCGCCCTGCACGACCTGGACGGCACACACACCGGAGCCGGGTACTCGGGCGCCCCGGCCGAGTCCGGCTCGGCGCAGGCACCGGGTGCGACTCAGGGGCCGGGTCCGGCACCTGGTCTGGGGGCGGCACCGGGTCCGGCACCTGGTCTGGGGGCGGCACCGGGTTCGGCATCCGGTCCGGGGGCAGCGCCAGGTTCGGCATCCGGTCCGGGGGCGGCACCGGCTTCGGCACCGGGTTCGGGCGCGGCACCGGGTTCGGCTCAGGGCTCAGGTGTGGCACCAGGTGCGGATGCCGGTCCGAGCCCGTGGACGGCGCCTGGCGCCGGGTCGTACCCGAGCTGGGGCTCCGCTTCCACAGTCGCTCCGGGCTCCGCTCCGGGCTCAGGGGCCGGCCCCGGCCCCGATTCTGGCCTCGGCTCCGGCTCTGCTCTCGATTCTGGAATCGACCCCGGCAGAGACCTCGGCACAGGCCTCGACTCCGACGCAGGCACTGGCTCCGACCTGGGCACTGGGCTCGACTCCGACACCGGCCTCGGCGCCAGCGCGGGTACGGGATCCGGCCTCGGCCCCAGGGCTGGCACCGGCCCCAGGGCTGGCACCGGCCCTGGGGCCGGTACGGGCCCTGGCCTCGATACCGGCTCCGACACCGGCCAAGGATCCGGTGCAGCCACCGGCACGGCCAGGGGCACAGGCCCCGGCCTGGGTGCTGGTCTCGGCTCCGGCGTCAGCTCCGGCCCCGGCACAGGCACCGGGGCCGGTACGGGCCCTGGCCCCGATACCGGTTCCCGCACCGGCCTCGGCACCGACTCCGACACCGGCCTGGGTATCGGCCTCGGCTCCGACACCGGCCTCGGGACGGGCCCCGGCCTTGGTACCGGCACCGGCAGGGGTGCGGGCCCCGGCCCCGGCACCGGCTCCGGCTCCGGCCCCGGCACCGGCACCGGCACCGATTCTGGCTCCGGGGCGGATCCCAGGTCCGGGGTAGGGCCCGAAACCGGCTTCGCCCTTGGATCGCATCCTGGGTCCGGGGCGGGGTGGGGTTCCGCTCCCGTGTCCGGGGGTGGTGTCGGCCTCGGGGCGGGGGCATTGCCTGGCGGGCAGGATCGTGGGGCAGGTCAAGGGACCTGGTCCGGACCCGGACAAGGGGCCGGCTCGGGACCGGGCCGGGACGGTGGATCGGGTCCAGGTCAAGAGGGCCGTTCGGGGCCGGGCGGCCCCGGAACCGGCCAAGAGGGACTCTCCGGGTCGGGTCAGGACGGTGGCTCCGGAGCCGGGCAAAAAGGGTTCGGGGGGGCGCGGCCCGTTGTGGCGTACTTGGGGGCTCGGCCGCCCACCTACGCCGCCGAGCCCGTCGCACTGCCCGCCGCCGATCCGGCCGGGCTCGGCTCGCTGACGCCCGACACCGTGCTGGAGGGGGCCCAGTACGGCGGGTACACGTTGCGCGCCGCCTCCGTGCGCGGGGATTCCGCCCGGTTCCGGGGCGAGGCGCGGCGGGACTTCCTGCTCACCGCCCGCTTCGGCACCGGCCCCGACGCGCTGGTGCTGGTCGTGCTCGCCGGCGGGGACCGGGCCGCGCCCGGGGCCGCGGAGGCCGCCGCCGAGGTGTGCCGCTCCGTCGCCGGAGCCGTCGGGCGGAGCCAGGAGCGGCTGTCGCAGGACATCCGGGACGGCCGCCGCGAAGCCCTGCGCTCGGGGCTCCAGCGGCTCACCGACCGCGGCTACGGGCAGCTGCGCGCCCGCGCCGCCGAGCTGGGGCTCCCGGAGGACGGCTACACGGCCGGGCTGCGCGGACTGCTGCTGCCGGTCGACCCCGGCTGCCGCACCCGGATCTGCTTCGGCGCCGGCGCGGGCGGTCTGTTCCGGCTCCGGGACGGACAGTGGCGGGACCTGGAAGACCCCCCACCGGCGGCGGGGGCGGCCGCCGGGTTCCGGTTCCGGTTCCGGGCCTCCGTGGCACGGGCCGGCGACACCCTGCTCCTGTGCTCCGGCGGCCTCGCCGAGCCGATGCGCGAGGAGCAGCCGCTCTCGGCCGAGCTCTCCGCCCGCTGGGCCGACGCACCCCCGCCGGGCCTCGCCGCCTTCCTCGCGGACACCCAGCTCCGCCTCAAGGGCTACGCCGACGACCGGACGGCCGCCGCGGTCTGGGAGGCGTAACCCGGCGGATCGTGCGTGGATGGGAGGCGCACGCGGCAGAACGGAACCGGAAAAGGGAAGGGCGCCCCCACCATGGCCAAGCAGAACGTGGCGGAGCAGTTCATCGACATTCTCGTGCGCGCCGGCGTGCGCCGGATGTACGGGGTCGTCGGGGACAGCCTGAACCCCGTCGTCGACGCGATCCGCCGCACAGGCGACATCGAGTGGATCCAGGTACGCCACGAGGAGACCGCCGCCTTCGCGGCCGGCGCCGAGGCCCAGATCACCGGGTCCCTCGCCGCCTGCGCGGGCTCCTGCGGGCCCGGCAACCTCCACCTGATCAACGGGCTCTACGACGCCCACCGCTCCATGGCTCCGGTCCTCGCGCTGGCCTCCCACATCCCCTCCTCCGAGATCGGCCTCGGCTACTTCCAGGAGACCCACCCCGACCGGCTGTTCACCGAGTGCAGCCACTACAGCGAGCTGATCTCCAACCCCCGGCAGATGCCCCGGGTCCTGCAGAGCGCCATCCAGCACGCCATCGGGCGCGGCGGCGTCGGCGTGGTGTCGCTGCCCGGCGACATCGCCTCCCAGCCCGCCCCGGAGAAGAGCGTCGAGCAGGCGCTCGTGACCGCGCGGCCGACCGTACGGCCCGGCGACGGGGAGATCGACAAGCTGGTCCGGCTCATCGACGAGGCCGACCGGGTCACCCTGTTCTGCGGCAGCGGCACCGCCGGCGCGCACGCCGAGGTCATGGAGTTCGCCGGCCGGGTCAAGGCGCCCATCGGCCACGCCCTGCGCGGCAAGGAGTGGATCCAGTACGACAATCCGTACGACGTCGGCATGAGCGGGCTGCTCGGCTACGGCGCGGCCTACGAGGCCACCCACGAGTGCGATCTGCTGATCCTGCTCGGCACGGACTTCCCGTACAACGCCTTCCTCCCCGACGACGTCAAGATCGTCCAGGTGGACATCCGGCCGGAACACCTCGGCCGCCGCTCCAAACTGGACCTCGCGGTCTGGGGCGACGTACGGGAGACCCTGCGCGCGCTGAACACCCGGGTGAAGGCCAAGACGGACCGCCGGTTCCTCGACCGGATGCTGAAGAAGCACGCGGACGCGCTGGAGGGAGTGGTGAAGGCGTACACGCGCAAGGTGGAGAAGCACACGCCCATCCACCCCGAGTACGTGGCCGCCGTGCTCGACGAACTGGCTGACGAGGACGCCGTGTTCACCGTGGACACCGGCATGTGCAACGTATGGGCGGCGCGCTATCTTTCCCCGAACGGAAAGCGCCGCATCATCGGATCCTTCAGCCACGGCTCTATGGCCAACGCCCTTCCGCAGGCCATCGGCGCACAGTTCACCGATCGCGGACGTCAAGTGGTGTCGATGTCGGGCGACGGTGGTTTCTCCATGCTGATGGGAGATTTCCTCACCCTGGTGCAGTACGACCTCCCCGTCAAAGTGGTCCTCTTCAACAACTCATCCCTCGGCATGGTCGAGTTGGAGATGCTGGTTTCCGGCCTTCCTTCGTACGGAACGACGAATAAGAACCCCGACTTCGCGGCGATCGCCCGCGCGGCGGGCGCGTACGGGGTCCGGGTGGAGAAGCCCAAGCAGCTCACAGCCGCTTTGAAGGACGCTTTCAAGCACAAGGGACCCGCTCTGGTGGACGTGGTCACGGACCCCAACGCCCTGTCCATTCCACCGAAGATCAGCGCCGAGATGGTGACCGGATTCGCACTTTCGGCCAGCAAGATCGTGCTGGACGGAGGGGTGGGCCGGATGATCCAGATGGCGCGATCCAACCTCCGCAACGTGCCCCGCCCTTGAGTCCGAATGCGTGCGGATTCCCCCGGGGGGCATGCATCCCGTAGGCCTGTTCGACCGACGGGCCGTCGGGGCAGTGGGCAAACGGGAGGTACATCGCCGTGCGGGTGGGGGCGAAGGCCGGAAGGCTGTGGCGGAGGGGACGGCCGGTGCCGCGCGAACCGTCGGCCGAGGACGGGACGGCGACGGACGCCTCGGGGATCATCCGCAGCGTGCGACGCGCAGACTTGAAAGCAGTGGGAGAAGTCCGCAGGGACTTACGGGAGTTGATGCGCCACCGGTGCCGGGCGGAGGCCGCCGAGGTGGCCGAGCTGCTGATCACCGAGCTCGTCACCAACGCCCTCGTCCACACCGATCAGGGCGCCGAGGTCTCCGCGACGCTGGCAGCCGACCGGCTGCGGGTGGAGGTCCGCGACTACGCCGCCCGCCGGCCCCGGCCGCACGTACCGTCCGCCGACGACGGTACGCACGGCAGGGGGCTGGTGCTGGTGCAGTCGCTCGCCGACGCCTGGGGCGTGGACGCCCTCGGACTGTCACTGGGCGGCGGCAAGGTGGTGTGGTTCGAGCTCATGTCGTTCGAGCTCGACGGAGCGAAGGAGGCG
The DNA here is from genome assembly GCF_026340675.1 of Streptomyces sp. NBC_01264. Classification (NCBI taxonomy): domain Bacteria; kingdom Bacillati; phylum Actinomycetota; class Actinomycetes; order Kitasatosporales; family Streptomycetaceae; genus Streptomyces; species Streptomyces sp. NBC_01264. The sequence goes on along the minus strand of NZ_JAPEOX010000002.1, from coordinate 1,968,134 downwards.
GGGCCCGCCTGAGGTGATCGGGCGGACCCCGCGAGCCGGATCCCGGACGGGCCCGTGCCCGTCGCCACATCAGCCGAACTGCTGCTCCAGATCCTTCAGTTTGCGTTCCAGGGAGTCGAGCCGGGGGAGCGTCTGCGTGTCGTCCTCGGCGGTGAGGTCCACCGTCCGGGGGCCGAAGGCCGTGCCGGTCATATCGGCCGTGTCAGCCGTGTTGCCGGGCTCGGTTCCGCTCACGGCCTGCAGGGAGGGCCGGCGCCGTAGGGGCAGCTGTCCGGTCTCCGCTATGGCCGGCTCCGCGCCGACCGGCGCGGAGCCCGCTCCGGGGGTCAGCCCCGGCACCTCGACCTGACGGGCCCGGGCGATCCGCCCGAACGCCCTGTTCTGCCGGCCGAGCGCCTTGATGTGCGCCCGGTCCAGCCGGTGTTGCTCCCGACGGCGGTGCCGGTCGTTCTCCTTCTCCTTCTTGTCCTCGCGCACCTCGTCCACGGCCTCGTCCAGCGTGCGGACCCCCTCCAGCAGCATCAGCGACCACGCGCCGAAGGTCTCCCGGGGTGCCCGCAGCCAGCGCACCATCCGGATCTGCGGCAACGGACGCGGGATCAGGCCCTGTTCGCGCAGTGCGGCCCGGCGGGTCTGCTTCAGGGCGCGGTCGAAGAGCACGGCCGCCGAGAGCGACATGCCGGAGAAGAACTGCGGAGCCCCGTCGTGGCCGAGGCCGCGCGGCGCGTGCACCCAGTTGAACCAGGCGGCGGCTCCCGCGAACAGCCAGACCAGCATGCGCGAACCGAGGGCCGCGTCGCCGTGGCTGGCCTCGCGGACGGCGAGCACCGAACAGAACATGGCGGCGCCGTCGAGGCCGAAGGGGACCAGGTACTCCCAGCCCCCGGAGAGGTTGAGGTTTTGCCGGCCGAAGCCGACCAGTCCATGGAAGGAGAGCGCCGCGGCCACCGCCGCGCAGCAGAAGAGCAGGACGTAGGAGGCGGTGCCGTAGACGGCTTCCTTGCGCCGCCGCCGCTCCTCGCTGCGCTCCCAACTGTCCTCGGCCGCCCCGGCCTTCTCGCCTTCGCGCTTGCCCCGGGCCAGTACCGCCACTGCCGCAAGTACGCCCAGGATCAGCAGGCTGCCGGGCAGCAGCCAGTCCAGCGATATGTCGGTCAGTCTCATGCGGTTGTCCCTTGCCTCGCGTATGCGGCTGTTCGGCTTGTGGCCGGTGCGGCTTTCCGGGCGCCATAGTGGCGCAGCCGGTGAGTCGTACACGCGGGTTTCGGAGCAAGTGGACGCCAACGGGGGGCGGAGCCCGCCGGATAGGGTGTTGCGGATCGAACTCCTGCTCGCGTGGGGCGGCTTGAGTTCGATTTCCGTCAGCCGGACGGGTGGGTTGAGCGGGCGGAGGCGGCGGCGCCGTAACTCGGTCGCGGCCGTACGTCCGGGTGCCCGAGGGCAAGGCCGCCAAGAACCGGCTGCACATCGAGGTCAGCCCGATCGACGCCAGTACCGAGGACGAGGTGACCAGGCTGCTCGGCCTCGGCGCCACGCGGGCGGACGTGGGCCAGGGCCCGGGCCGGAGCTGGGAGGTCATGGCCGACCCCGAGGGCAACGAGTTCTGCGTGCTGCGCAGCTTGGCGCCGTAGGGCGGGCCGAGCCCCTCAGCTGTCGGCGGTCAGGCGTGCCACCCGGTCCTCGTCGCAGGTGCGGGGGCAGGTGACGCAGGTGTCGTCGGGGCGGATCGTGTAGAAGAAGCAGCAGCTCGCCCGGTCACGGGTGGGCAGCTGCCGGCCGTCCGGGGCCTCGAGGGTGCGGAAGCCCGCGCCGCCCGTGAAGGGGGCGGTCGAGCCCGGGAAGAGCCGGTCCAGCTCGCGCATCGCCCGCTGCTCCTCGGCTTCGCCGAGCAGGTTCCCCACGTACCAGAGGCTCTCGACCACGTCGTCGGTCACCATGCCCCACAGGGCGCGCCGCCCGCGCCGCGTCCGCGGGCCGAAGCCCTCCATGACCGGTTCGAGGTGCAGGGCCACCGCAGCCCGCACCTCCGCGCGCAGCGCGTCCTCGTCGGGCACGACCCGGGCCCCGGGGAGCGCGGCCGCCGGGTCGTCCGGCAGGCAGGCGAACGAGTGGACGCGGACGGCCATCCGGCCCTGCGTCCGGTGGAAGGACACGGCCTCCGGGGGCAGGAGCGGTACGCGCCGGTCCAGGAACCACGGGATCGTGATCGGCAGACAGGCCATCCACGCGTACCGGTGCAGCCCGAACCCCGCCACCACGTCGGGCCGACCCGGGCGCCCGTAGTCGCGGAGGATCTGCGCCTCGTCCCACGCGAGGAACGTCTCCAGGGCCTCGCCGCCCGCCGCGAGCTCGTCCGCACCGACCCACCCCACACCGCGAGGGGAGGGTTCGTGCGGGGCGAGCTCGGTGACGCGCAGTCCACCGTAGGCCTCGGTCAGCCGGGCGTACGCGTCTGCCACCGGAGAGCCGGCCGGGGCAGGGGTGCGTGCGGGGTGTGCGTGGCCCTGGGTGGGCGCCACGGTCATGACGGTCATGGCGAACCACCGAATCACGCGATCGTTAACAGGTAAGCCTTACCTTACCTGATCTCCGTGGGGTGTGGGAAGGCGGGCTATTCTTCGGGTGCAGGTCGAAACCCGTGGAGGACCGAGTGCGCGATACGGCCCGAGCCCGGGTGCCGCAACAGCAGGAACGCAAAGTCGTACGGCACTCCGTGCGCGGGCAGATCCTCGACGCCCTGCGCGCGGCGCTGCTCGCGGGAGAGCTGGCACCGGGGGAGATCTACTCGGGCCCGGCCCTGGGGGAGCGGTTCGGGGTCTCCGCGACGCCCGTGCGCGAGGCGATGCAGCAGCTGGCGCTGGAGGGGGTCGTCGAATGCCTCCCCAACCGGGGCTTCCGGGTCCTGACCCGGACCCCGGTGGAGCTGGCGGAGCTGGCTGAGGTCAGGGCGCTGCTCGAAGTCCCGGTGATGCTGCGGCTGGCCCGTACGGTGCCGGCCGGGGACTGGGCCGCGGTGGTGCCCGCGGCGGCCGAGGCGGAGGCGGCGGCGGCCGCGGGTGATGCGGCGCGGTATGCGGACGCGGACCGGGCGTTCCACCGTGCGGTGCTTGGGCTGGCCGGCAACGCGCAGCTCCTGCTGGTGGCGGAGGATCTCCACCGGCGGTCCCAGTGGCCCCTGCCGGGGCCGCGGCGGGTGCGTCGGGCGGATCTCGTCGCGGATGCGGCGGAGCATGTGGCGGTGGTGGTTGCGCTGTCCGCGGGGGATGTCGGGGTGGCGGAGGCGCTGATCCGCGCGCACTTCCTGTCGCCCTGACCCTGCGGCGGTGCCGCCGGGGACCAGTCCCCGGACCCCTGCGCCTCAAACGCCGGCGGGGCTGGGGTCGGCCGGGGTCCGGGTTGGCACCGGCCCGGGCCGCGCCATTTCAGCCGTCCGGCGTTTGAGGACCGGGGGTCTGGGGCGGAGCCCCAGGGGGTCCGGGCGGAGCCCGGGGAACGGTGGAAGGGCGGGTAGGGTACCCAGCCCCACAGGGCACCCCACCCGCACCCGCCCACCGGGCCCCGCGTCGGGACGGCGGTGGCGGCAGCACCGACCGGGCACCGCCGGCCGGAGGCCGGCGCGGCGGTGCGAGCTCCGCGTCAAGAAGGAGTGGGGGCCGCGCTCGGGTGGAGTTGGTCCGCCAGCCAGGTGGGGATGCCGCCCAGGAGGTGGAAGAGGCGGCGGGCCTCCGCGCGGAGGCGGGTGGCCTCCGGTTCCGGTTCGGCTTCGGCCAGGGCCGCCAGGGCGGGTGCCGTGCCGATCAGGAAGCCGAGGTCCTCCCGGATGCGGAGGGATTCCGCGAAGCCCTTGCGGGCTTCGGTGACCTCCCCGTCCCGCAGGGCCAGCGCCGCCAGGTGCCGCCAGGTGAACGAGAGGAGGAGGGTGTCGCCGTGGGCGAGGGCCCCCGCGTGCGCCCGCCGGTAGGCGGGCAGCGCGGAGGAGGGCGCGTCGGCGAGGTGTTCCGCGACCAGGCCCCGCCGGAAGTCGAGGAGGGGCCGGGTGCGGGACCCGGGCGACAGCAGCGCCGCCGCGCGGCCGAGCGCGGAGCGGGCCTCGTCGGCCCGGTCGCGCACGCCCAGTACGGTCGCCGCGTACGCCAGGTGACCGCGTTCGCACGCGGCCGCGCCCCGGTCGTCGTCGTCCTGGGAGACCGCTTCGGCCACCCGCAGCGCGTCCTCCGCCTCGGCCCAGCCCTGGCCCGTGAACAGGCAGCGCTCGACCAGCAGTCCGGTCCGCTGTACGGCGGCTCCGGCGTCGTGCAGGTGCGGCGTCAGCAGGGCCGCCGCGTCGGTCCAACAGCCGCGCGAGCGCAGCCGCCATATCGCCCGCTGGAGGGGGTCGTCTCCCCCGATAGTTCCGGCACTGGACATGGCGGTATCCGCCACATTGCCCTCCCCAAAGCAACCAAGCAGCACGTCGTTGAGCCCTGGGGCGAAATGAGAGCACGGATCGGCGGGTTCGGCCAAGGGGTTGGGTGAACTCTTTCACAAAGTCCGGACGGATCATCAGCCACCCCCGACCGGCCCCCCGGCCGGTCAGGTGGTGGATCTTCTCAGCTCATCCGCAGTGCCAGGAAGAAGTCGAGCTTGTCCTCCAGGCGGGAAAGGTCCCGCGCCGTCAACTGCTCGATTCGCCCGACCCGGTACCTCAGCGTGTTGACGTGGAGGTGCAGCCGCGTCGCGCAGCGGGTCCACGAGCCGTCGCAGTCCAGGAAGGCTTCCAGGGTGGGGATGAGCTCCGCGCGGTGGCGGCGGTCGTAGTCGCGCAGCGGGTCCAGCAGCCGGGCCGTGAAGGCGCGGCGGACGTCGTCCGGGACGAACGGGAGGAGGAGGACGTGCGAGGCGAGCTCGTGGTGGCCGGCCGCGCAGACCCGGCCCGGGCGGGCCGCCGCGACCCGGCGGGCGTGCCGGGCCTCTTCCAGGGCCCCGCGCAGGCCCTCGGCGGAGGACACGGCCGCGCTGACGCCCAGGGTGAGCCGGCCGTCGTCGGCGAGACCGGCCGCCAGGGGGTCCCGTACGGCCGCCAGCAGCGTTTCCGCGTGCAGGGCGGTGTCGGGGCCCTTCTCCTCGCCGGGCTCCCCGGCGGGCGCGGGCAGGGGTACGAGGGCGATCGCCTCGTCCCCGGCGTGCGCGACGGCGATCCGGTCGGACGGTTCCGGTCCGGAGACCGAGGGGTCGACCAGGATCTCCTCGAGGAGCGACTGGGCTACGGGGCCGCCGGCGATGTCGCCGCCGTCCCAGTCCACCCGGGCCACGACGACCTGCCAGTGCGGGGCGGTGCCCAGGCCGGGCAGGAGCACCGGCGCGGCCACCCGCAGGCGGGCGGCGATCTCGGCGGGCGGAGCGCCCGTCTGGACCAGCTCCAGGACCTCCTGGGCCAGGCGGCGGCGCACCGTACGGGCCGCGTCGCGGCGGTCCCGCTCGACGGCGATGAGCTGGGTGACGCCCTGGAGCAGGTCGAGCCGCTCGGCCGGCCAGTCACCGGCGTCGGCCTCGACGGCCAGCAGCCAGTCGGAGAGCACGCTCTCGCGGACGTCCCTGGCCGCCGGACCTGCGGCTCCGCGCCCGTGTCCCCTGATCGGGAAGAGGGAGTACGTAATACCCTGGAGGGAGATCCGGTGCGGACCCCTGCGGCCCGTCCGGACCGCCGCGAGGTGCTCGCTCGCCAGTGCCGCGCAGATGCCCGGCGCCAGCGGCTCGCCCGCCCCGGCGATCTGCCGGCCCGTGGGCGAGAGCACCCAGGCCCGGAGATCGAGGTCCGTGGTGAGCAGATCGAGCACCACATCGGGTCCACCACCGGCCGGACCGGAGGTCATGAGCCGCCGATGGCGGTCCACGACGGCGGCGAGGTCCCCGGCGCGCTCTCCCGACACCTGCCGCACCACGTACTCGGTGATGGTGGCGAATGCAACGTCTTCGTTTACAGCGAACAGCGGGAGACGGTTGCGAAGACACGCCGTGACCAGGTCGTCGGGAATGTCACCCAGCTCGGCCTCGCCGGCCGCCAGCCCGGCCACGCCGGCGCTCGCGAGGATTCGTACGAACGGCTCGGAGTCGGCTGAATTTCGTCTCCATGCCAGGCCAGTGAGGACCAGTTCCCCTCCGGATAGGTATCGGCTGGGATCCCTCAGGTCGGTCGTCATGACCCCGCGGACCGTCCGGTCGAGTTCTTCCTCGCCGCCCAGCAGCCGCAGCCCCAGCGCCTCGGTTTCCAGCAGTGCGCGCAGCCGCATGATGTCGCCGCCGATCTGTCTCGAATGTTGCCGTTGGAAATCGGGCAGGTCGTCGCATCCTGCCTTTCATACGAATCTACAAGACGAGGGAGGTCCCCAGCCAACTCCTTCATGGTTTCGGTGACTGCACCCGGGGGACGCAGGGCCGGTGTACTGAGTCCACACCGCGTTAACAGCACGTGAACGACCAGTCGAGGGCCCAACGGCCTCCTGGCTTGAAGTGAACGACCCGATTAAGAAGAAGAGAGCCGCACATGGACTTCCTTCGCCCCGCCAGCTGGGAGGAGGCGCTCGCCGCTAAGGCCGAGTTCCCCACAGCTGTGCCGATTGCGGGTGGCACCGATGTGATGGTCGAGATCAACTTCGACCACCGTCGGCCGGAGTACCTCCTGGACCTGAACCGCATCGGTCTCCTGCGGGAGTGGGAGGTCGGCGAGGACGTGGTACGTCTGGGCGCCTCCGTCCCGTACACGCAGATCATGGAGAACCTCCGCACGGAGCTTCCGGGACTCGCGCTCGCCTCGCACACGGTCGCGTCCCCGCAGATCCGTAACCGCGGCGGTGTCGGCGGCAACCTCGGTTGCGCCTCGCCGGCCGGCGACTCCCACCCCGCGCTCCTCGCGGCGGGTGCCGAGGTCGAGGTGGAGTCCGTACGCGGATCCCGCCTGATCCCGATCGACGAGTTCTACACCGGCGTCAAGCGCAACGCGCTGGCCGCCGACGAGCTCATCAAGACCGTCCACGTCAAGAAGGCGGACGGCCCCCAGCAGTACTCCAAGGTCGGCTCCCGCAACGCGATGGTCATCGCCGTCTGCGCGTTCGGCCTGGCGCTGCACCCCGAGACCCGCACGGTCCGTACCGGTATCGGTTCGGCCGCGCCGACCCCGATCCGGGCGAAGGCCGCCGAGGAGTTCCTCAACGCCGCGCTCGAAGAGGGTGGCTTCTGGGAGTCCGGCAAGGTCATCACCCCGTCGATCGCCAAGCAGTTCGGTGACCTCGCCTCCGGCGCGGCCAACCCGATCGACGACGTCCGCGGCACGGCGAAGTACCGCCGCCACGCGGTCGGCATCATGGCTCGCCGCCAGCTCGTCTGGACGTGGGAGCAGTACCGCGGTTCGAACAACGGCCGCTCGCTTGAAGGGGCTGCGTAATCATGCGCGTCAATTTCACTGTCAACGGCCGTCAGCAGGAAGCCGACGACGTCTGGGAGGGCGAGTCCCTTCTCTACGTCCTGCGCGAGCGCCTGGGCCTGCCCGGTTCGAAGAACGCCTGTGAGCAGGGCGAGTGCGGTTCCTGCACCGTCCGTCTCGACGGCGTGCCGGTCTGTTCCTGTCTGGTCGCGGCCGGTCAGGTCGAGGGCCGCGACGTCGTGACCGTCGAGGGCCTGGCGGAGTTCGCCAAGCAGCGCGACGAGCACGGCCACGGCGGTGCCTGCGGCACCGGCGGCGGCTGCGGCAGCAAGGGCGGCGTCACCCTGGACGCGGCCAAGCAGTGGCAGGCCAAGCCGGGCGACTCGCAGACCGGCGAGGGCGTCGAGCTCTCCAACATCCAGCAGGCGTTCATCGACGCCGGCGCCGTCCAGTGCGGTTTCTGCACCCCGGGCCTCCTGGTCCAGGCCGACGCGCTGCTGGAGGAGAACCCCTCCCCGTCCGACCAGGACATCCGTGAGTCCCTGTCCGGCAACCTCTGCCGCTGCACGGGCTACGAGAAGATCCTCGACGCGGTCCGCCTCGCGGCCGCCCGTCAGTCTGAGGCGGTCTGACCATGGCCCAGAACACGCGCACGGTCCCGGCGGGTACGCCGACCAACGTCACGCAGAAGCACAACAAGGGCGGCATCGGCGAGTCCACGCTGCGCCCGGACGGCACCCTCAAGGTGACCGGTGAGTTCGCGTACTCCTCGGACATGTGGCACGAGGACATGCTGTGGGGCCAGACCCTGCGCTCCACCGTCGCCCACGCCGAGATCGTCTCCATCGACATCTCCGAGGCCCTGGCGATGCCGGGTGTCTACTCGGTGCTGACGTACGACGACCTGCCGGCCGAGATGAAGAACTACGGCCTCGAGATCCAGGACACCCCGGTTCTCGCCAACGGCCGGGTCCGCCACCACGGTGAGCCGGTCGCCCTCGTGGCCGCCGACCACCCGGAGACCGCCCGCCGCGCGGCCGCCAAGATCAAGATCGACTACCGTGAGCTGCCGCTCGTCACGGACGAGGCCTCCGCCCTCGCCGAGGGCGCGCCGCTGATCCACGAGGGCCGTGACGACCACCACATCGGTCACGTCCCGCACCCGAACATCGTGCACCGCCAGCCGATCATCCGCGGCAACGTGGAAGAGGCCCGCAAGCGCGCCGACGTCATCGTCGAGGGCGAGTACACCTTCGGCATGCAGGACCAGGCCTTCCTCGGCCCGGAGTCCGGTCTGGCCGTACCGTCCGAGGACGGCGGTGTCGAGCTGTACGTCGCCACCCAGTGGCTGCACTCGGACCTCCAGCAGATCGCCCCGGTCCTGGGCCTGCCGCCGGAGAAGGTCCGCATGACGCTCTCGGGCGTCGGCGGCGCGTTCGGTGGCCGCGAAGACATCTCGATGCAGATCCACGCCTGCCTGCTGGCCCTGGCCACGCAGAAGCCGGTCAAGATCGTCTACAACCGCTTCGAGTCCTTCTTCGGCCACGTGCACCGTCACCCGGCGAAGCTGTACTACGAGCACGGCGCCACCAAGGACGGCAAGCTCACGCACATGAAGTGCAAGATCGTCCTGGACGGCGGCGCGTACGCGTCCGCTTCCCCGGCGGTCGTGGGCAACGCCTCCTCGCTCTCGGTCGGTCCGTACGTCCTGGAGGACGTGGACATCGAGGCGATCGCGCTCTACACGAACAACCCGCCCTGTGGCGCGATGCGCGGCTTCGGCGCCGTCCAGGCCTGCTTCGCGTACGAGGCCCAGATGGACAAGCTCGCGGCGAAGCTGGGCATGGACCCGGTCGAGTTCCGCCAGCTCAACGCCATGGAGCAGGGCACGATCATGCCCACCGGCCAGGTCGTGGACGCTCCGGCGCCCGTCGCCGAGCTGCTGCGCCGGGTCAAGGCCCGTCCGCTGCCGCCGGAGCGCCAGTGGGAGTCCGCCGGCGAGAACGCGGACGTCCGCGCGCTGCCCGGTGGTCTGTCGAACACCACCCACGGTGAAGGCGTCGTCCGCGGCGTCGGCTACGCGGTCGGCATCAAGAACGTCGGCTTCTCCGAGGGCTTCGACGACTACTCCACCGCCCGCGTGACCCTCGAGGTCATCAACGGCGAAGCGGTCGCGATGGTCCACACGGCCATGGCGGAGGTCGGCCAGGGCGGCATCACCGTCCACGCGCAGATCGCCCGTACGGAGCTGGGTGTCACGCAGGTGACCATCCACCCGGCCGACACGCAGGTCGGCTCCGCCGGTTCCACGTCCGCCTCGCGGCAGACGTACATGACCGGTGGCGCCGTGAAGAACACCTGTGAGGCCGTCCGCGAGGCGGTCCTGGAGATCGGCCGGCGCAAGAACGGCTCGTACCACCCCGCGTGGGCGACCGCCGAGCTGCTCCTCGAAGGCGGCAAGGTCGTCACCGATGGCGGAGAGGTCCTCGCGGACATCGCCGACATCCTGGAGGGCGAGGACGCGATCGACATCGAGCTCGAGTTCCGCCACGCGGCGACCGAGCCCTTCGACCTGGTCACCGGCCAGGGCAACGGCCACGTCCAGTACACCTTCGCCGCGCACCGCGCGGTCGTCGAGGTGGACACCGAGCTCGGCCTCGTCAAGGTCGTCGAGCTGGCGACCGCCCAGGACGTCGGCAAGGCCCTGAACATGCTCTCCGTGGTCGGCCAGATCCAGGGTGGTACCACCCAGGGCCTGGGCGTCGCGATCATGGAAGAGATCATCGTGGACCCGAAGACCGCGAAGGTGCGCAACCCCTCCTTCACGGACTACCTGATCCCGACCATCCTCGACACCCCGACCATCCCGGTCGACGTCCTGGAGCTCGCCGACCCGAAGGCCCCGTACGGCCTGCGCGGCATGGGCGAGGCCCCGACCCTCTCGTCCACCCCGGCCGTCATCGCGGCGATCCGGGCGGCGACCGGTCTGGAGATCAACAAGACGCCGATCCGTCCGGAACTGCTCACCGGCACTCTCTAGGACGGCGTGGTCCGGGGGCCGCGAGGCCCCCGGACCCCCCCAGATTTCCGGGCGGTGCGGCACGGGAACGTCACACTTCCAGTCGCACCGCCCGGAGCACAGAAGTCCGGAGTCATCAGGACCGCACCGCTCGCGGTCAGTTTTCACCGGCAGTACCCCCGCAGTACCCCCCGGTGCACCGACTACCCCAGGTGACACCAGGAGTACCAGCCGTACCGCAGAACCCTCGCAGTACCCGCAGTACACGCAGTGCACAATTTGCGTCGCCTCGGGCCGTCACCCCGGGTCGTGCAGCCAAACGCGTTTTCCCAAATCCCGTGTCTCCAATCTTTATGCGGGTGCCCCTTTGAACCTTGGGAGTTAGGCACCATGACCCAGTCTTCTGTGGAGCCCAAGACCAGTGCGGAGGAAGCCGGAAACGGCCCTTCGACCCCCGCTGGACAGTCTTGGCTCGACCGTTACTTTCACATCAGCAAGCGCGGATCCAAGGTCGGCAACGAAGTTCGTGGCGGTATCACGACCTTCATGGCCATGGCCTACATCCTCCTGCTGAACCCCCTGCTCCTCTCGGGCGCCGACGTCAACGGCGACAAGATGGCCGCCTCGGCGATCATCACCGCCACGGCGTTCGCCGCGGCCGTCACGACGCTCCTCATGGGCTTCGTCGGCAAGGTCCCGCTCGCGCTCGCCGCCGGCCTCTCCGTGTCCGGCGTGCTGGCCTCGCAGGTGGCCCCCCAGATGACCTGGCCGCAGGCCATGGGCATGTGCGTGGTCTACGGCGTCGTGATCTGTCTCCTGGTCGTCACCGGCCTCCGCGAGATGATCATGAACGCGATACCCCTCGCGCTCAAGCACGCCATCACCATGGGCATCGGCCTCTTCGTCGCCCTGATCGGCTTCGTGAAGGCGGGCTTCGTCGGCAACGGCGGGGAGTTCATGCCCCCCGTCCAGCTCGGCGCGACCGGTGAGCTCTCCGGCTGGCCCGTCCTGCTCTTCGCCATCACCCTGATCGCCATCTTCATGCTCCAGGCCCGCAAGGTGCCCGGCGCGATCCTGATCGGCATCGTCGGTGGCACGGTCCTCGCCGCGATCCTGAACGCCATCGTCGACATCGACCCGAAGGCCTGGAAGAACGGCCCGCCGGAGCTCTCGGGCTCGGCAGTCTCCGCGCCGGACTTCTCGCTCTTCGGTGACGTCTCCTTCGGCGGCTGGGGCGACGTCGGCTACATGACGGTCGGCATGATCGTCTTCACCCTGGTGCTCGCCGGCTTCTTCGACGCGATGGCCACCATCATCGGCGTCGGTACCGAGGCCAAGCTCGCCGACGAGCAGGGCCGCATGCCGGGCCTGTCCAAGGCGCTGTTCATCGACGGTGCCGGTGGCGCCATCGGTGGCATCGCGGGCGGCTCCGGCCAGACCGTGTTCGTCGAGTCCGCCACCGGCGTCGGTGAGGGTGCCCGCACAGGTCTCGCCTCCGTCGTCACCGGCCTCTTCTTCGCCGCTTGCCTCTTCTTCACCCCGATCACGCAGATCGTCCCGGGTGAGGTCGCCTCCGCGGCCCTGGTCGTCATCGGCGCGATGATGATGCAGAACGCCCGCCACGTGGACTGGGCCGACTCCTCGACCTCGATCCCGGTCTTCCTGACCGTCGTGGTCATGCCCTTCACGTACTCGATCACCGCCGGTGTCGCCGCGGGTGTCATCTCCTACGTCGCCATCAAGGTCGCTCAGGGCAAGGCCCGTGAGATCGGCGGCTTCATGTGGGCGCTGACCGGAATCTTCCTGGTCTTCTTCGCGCTCCACCCGATCGAGAGCTGGCTCGGCGTCGGCTGAGCCGACCTGACCAGGTCCGTTCGACCTGATCCGTAGCGCAGGACCGCACCCTCCACGTATCCGATACTGGAAACCGAACCCCTCCGAGGAGGCCCCCATGCTGGACATCGCCGAAGAACTGAACCGGTGGGTCGAGCAGGGACGTGACTTCGCCGTCGCCACGGTCGTGGCGGTCGGCGGGAGCGCACCCCGGCAGCCCGGAGCGGCCCTCGCCGTCGACAGTGACGGCACGGCCATCGGCTCGGTCTCCGGTGGATGCGTGGAGGGTGCGGTGTACGAGCTGTGCCAGCAGGCGCTCGAGGACGGCGAGACCGTCCAGGAGCGCTTCGGCTACAGCGATGACGATGCCTTCGCCGTCGGTCTGACCTGCGGCGGAATCATCGACATCCTGGTGACCCCGGTCCCCGTGGACTCTCCCTCCCGGGAGGTGTTCGCGGCTTCGCTGGCCGCCGCAGCTCGCGGGGAGGCGGCGGCGGTCGCGCGGATCGCCGAAGGCCCGGCCGAGCTCATGGGCCGCGCCGTACTCGTCCGGGGCGAAGGCTCCTACGAGGGCGGGTTCGGTGGTCACCCCGAGCTCGACCGGGCCATCGCCGACGAGGCCCGGGCCATGCTCGACGCCGGCAGGACCGGTGTGCTGGAGATCGGCGCCGACGGCCGCCTCTGCGGAGAGCCGCTCAAGGTGCTGGTCGAGTCCAGTGTCCCGCCGCCCCGGATGGTCGTCTTCGGGGCCATCGACTTCGCCTCCGCCCTGGTGCGGATCGGCAAGTTCCTCGGCTACCGGGTCACGCTGTGTGACGCCCGGCCCGTGTTCGCCACGAAGAAGCGTTTCCCCGAGGCGGACGAGATCGTGGTCGACTGGCCGCACCGCTACCTGGAGGAGCAGTCCTCCGCCGGTGCGATCGACGGCCGGACGGTCCTGTGCGTCCTGACGCACGACGCCAAGTTCGATGTCCCGCTCCTCGAACTGGCCCTCAAACTTCCCGTCGCCTACGTCGGCGCCATGGGCTCCCGCCGCACCCACGAGGACCGCAACAAGCGGCTCCGCGAGGTGGGCGTGACCGAGCTCGAACTGGCCCGGCTGCGTTCCCCGATCGGCCTGGACCTCGGGGCCCGCTCTCCGGAGGAGACCGCGCTGTCCATCGCCGCCGAGATCGTCGCCAACCGGCGCGGCGGCACCGGCGCGGCCCTGACCGGCGCGCACATCCCGATCCACCCGGACGTCACGAACACGGTGATCAGCAGGATCGGGTCCGTCGCTTGAAGAGCTGACGGGCTGTAGCACGGTGTGGAAAGGGCGCGACCCCGCGGGGTCGCGCCCTTTCGCCGTTCGCCCTTATGTAGTGACTGGTCCGCGATGACCGATTAGTCTCCGGATCATGGTGGAGATCTGCGAGGTGCCCGAGGCCGACATCGACCGTGCTCTGGAGCTCGCGTACCTGGTCTTCCACGACCGCCCCGAGGAGGAGGGGCGCGAGCGGCACCGCGAGCTGCTCCGCCCCTGCCTGCGGATCGGGGCCTACGACGGCGACGCGATCGTCGGATTCATGGCCGCGCACGCGTTCCGGCTCTCCGTGCCCGGGGCGGACCTGCCCTGCCCCGGGCTCACCTTCGTCTGCGTCGCCCCCACCCACCGCCGGCGCGGCGTGCTGACCGCCCTGATGGGGGAGATGCTGCGCCGCGCGGGCGCGGCCGGCGCTCCCGTCGCCGCCCTGTGGGCCTCCGAGGCCGCCATCTACGGGCGCTTCGGCTACGGCAGCGCCACCCAGGGCGCCACCATCGAGATCGACACCACCCGGCCGCTGGCCCTGCGCATCGAAGCGGACCGCAGGCCGCTACGGCTGGTCGCCACCGCGGACCCCAAGGACACGGTCGCCGTCGTGGGCCCGTACCACGAGGCGGCCCGCGCGGTCCGGGCCGGGCGGCCCGCCCGCAGCGAGCTGCGCTGGACCGAGGAGTGGCTCACCGAACAGGACGAGGAGGACGAGGAGCTCAGCCCGCCCCGGCTCATCGTCCTGGGGGAGCCGGGCGAACCGATCGCGGGCTACGTCCTCTACCGCACGAAGCCCGAGGAGACCACCGGGGGCGTGCGGACCCCGGGCCTGGTCCGGGTCGACGAGCTGGAGGCCGACACCCCGCAGGCCGCGGCCGCGCTGTGGGAGTGCGTGGCCTCCCTCGACCTCACCGGCCGGGTCACCGCGTGGGGCCGGCCGGCCGACGACCCGCTGCTGCACTTCGCCGCCGACCGGGACCAGGTCCGGGTCACCGCCGTGTTCCCGGCGCTCTGGCTCCGCCTGGTCGACGTGGCGGCGGCGCTGACCGGGCGGTCGTGGGCCGCGCCCGTGGAACTCGTACTGGAACTGACCGACGTACGGCTGCCCGCGAACGCGGGGCGGTTCCTCCTGAAGGCCGGGCCGGACGGGGCGGCGTACGAGCCCGCCGCCGCGGGCCGGGCCCCGGACCTGACCCTGGACGTACGGGAACTCGCGGCCTGCTACCTCGGCGGGACCCGGGCCGTCGAACTGGCCGCGGCCGGCCTGCTGGTGGAGCACGCCCCCGGCGCGGCGGCGGCGCTGGACGCCGGGCTGCGCACGGCACTGCTCCCGCACACGGCGGACGAGTTCTGAGGAACCCGCGGCGGGCAGGACGGTCCCCGCCGCGGATCCGGCTCAGCGGGCGGGCAGGGAGATCCGGGCCGCCGACATGCCGAAGCCGGAGCTCAGGACCCCGGTGGAGATCCCGTCACCCAGGCGGTGCAGGTCCTCCTCGCGGTAACGGACCGTCTTCTCGTGCCAGTTCAGGATTCCGGCCAGCCAGTCCTTCAACTCGCCGACGTACGCGTCGAGTCCGGCCCGGGCCTCGGGGTCCAGCTTCCAGTCCTCGTAGAGCAGGGGCAGTTGGTCCGCGACGATGTGCTCGAACTCCTCGGTGCGCTGGGTCATCAGCGAGTGGCAGATGTGCAGCGCCTCCTCGTAGCCGATGTCGAAGAAGTTGCGGGTGACGAGCACGTAGTTGTGCACCTCGCCCTCGACCTCCACCTCCTTCTGGTACGAGAAGATGTCGTTCATCAGGCACGCGGCGTCGGCGGCCGCGTTCTCCAGGGAGCGGATGGTGCCCGAGGCGTAGATGTCGGCGGGGATGCCCCGGCCCGCCTGGCCCAGCCGGCACAGGTACATCGTGAGGTGCGAGCCGAAGGTGTGCCGCCGCATCTCCGCGTAGTCCACCGGGTCGGGGATGCGGTTCTGGATCTGGTTCTCCACCTCCCACAGCCAGCTGTGCAGCATGTTCACGAGGGTGGCCCGGAACTCGGCCCGGATCTCGGGGGTCATGTCCTTGCTGGTGCGCACCCACAGGTCGCCCAGCGAGCGCTCCATCGCGGTCAGCCCCACCGGCTGCTCCGCGTGGTCCACCGGGATCATGGCGACGAGCCGTGCGGTGGTGGCCTTGGCGGCGGGGAGGTTCTTGGACTGGGCGAAGACCACCGGGTAGTAGTCGTCCCCGTACGTGCCCCAGGTCAGCCAGCAGGCGTTGAGGGTCAGGGCCTCGGGGGTGGCGTCGGGGTCGATGCCCGCGGAGCAGAGCGCGAAGTCGTAGCCGCGCAGCTTCGCCTCGTTCCAGATCGCCGAGCCGGGGTCGCCGGGCTGCGGATCGATCATGCCCATCTCCCTGGCCCAGGCGACGGACTCCTCGCGGGCGCGGGCGTGGTGGGGGCTGAGGGTGAGCGGGAACGGCATGTAGACGTCGGGGACGATCGACGGGCCGGTGCGCTCGAAGGGGACGTGGGTGAAGGAGCGCCGGCGCAGTTCCAGGGCGCGGGGGGCGAGGATGGAGCGGAGGTCGAGTGCGGTGGTGCCGAGGCCCGAGGGCATGAACGGGAGGGTGAGCGGGGCGGTGGCCCGGGCCTCCTTGTTCATGTAGCGGCTGGAGACCATGTGCCACTCGTGGCCGCCGGACTGCCAGTCCTGGAGCCCCTTGGCGTAGGCGAGGACGGCGGCGATCTCCGCCGGGTTCATGGCGTGGTCGGCGAAGAGCTGGGGGAGTTCGGCGAGGGCGGTCTGCTCGAACTGGTGGAGCCGGGAGGTGAGGAGGTCGTTGGAGGCCTCGGCGGCCTCCTGGGTGGTGCAGCCGAGGAAGGTCTCCAGCACCAGGATGGCGTTGGAGAGTTCGCCCTCCTCGGAGACCTCGCGCTGGTAGGAGAAGATGTCGTTCCTGATGTGCACGGCGTCGGAGAAGGAATCGCGCAGCACGCCGAGGGGGCGGGAGTGCGCGACGCGGGCCGGAACCTCCGCGGACACGTACTCGATGAGCCCGGCCGACCAGGGCGCCCCGCCGACCTTGCGGCGCATCTCGATGTATTCGAGGGGGTTGGAGACCCGCCCGATGTTGATGTTGGCGAGTTCCCACATCGACTCGTCGAGCAGGTTCTTGGTGGACAGGGAGAACCGTTCCCGCCAGGCCATCGACATGGCCGGGACGGTACGGGCCCACAGGTCGGCGAGTCCGGCCTCGACGGGGTTGGTCGCCTCGGGGAACCCGTCTGCCAGGTCCATCGGCATGAAGGCGCCGAGCCGGTCGAGGTAGGCCTTGGCGCCCGCGCGGTCCTGGGAGCGCTTGAACATCTCCAGGAAGTGGTCGTCGAAGAAGAACACCCACACGTACCAGTCGGTGACCAGCGACAGCGCCTCGCTGTCGCAGTCGGGGTGGGTGTACGAGCAGAGCAGGGCGTAGTCGTGCGAGTCGAGGTCGCTCTCCTCCCAGACGCCGGAACCTTCCAGCATCCCGAAGTCGCGGGCCCACGTCTTGGTGTGGACCCTGGCGTCCTCCAGGTGGGGGTTCAGTCGCGCCGGATAAGGCACATAGAAATCCGGCAGTTGAAACGGCTGCGTCACGGCAGGGTGGGCCTTTCATCTGACTGTCTCGCTGGTTCCTCACGAGATCAGCAGGGCACTACCCGTGTTGCCGGTGGGATAAGGGGGAGTTCACTTCATCAGGTGACGTGTGCGCCGTTCTGCGACCGGTGGGGCCGGTGACCGGTAGAGGGAAGGGAGAGGCGCGGCCGGGGAGGTCGTGCCCTCCCCGGCGCGGGGCTCAGGCCCCGGCGGACTTCCGCTCGTCGAACGCCGGGTAGAACTTGCGCAGCAGGCCGAAGGTCTCGGGGAAGTCGAGCTGGCCCGGGGCCGAGCTGGCGCCGAAGAAGGAGTACGTGATCCGCGACCCGAGGGCCGGGAAGAAGACGCGCGAGACCGCTCCGGCCTCGCCCATGGCGATCACGATCAGCCGGGTGTCCTCGGCTCCGGCGCGCAGTAGGAGCGAGGCCAGCCGCCGGACGTCGTCCTCGGACCGCACCATGGTGGACACCTTGACCACGTCGGCGCCGGCGCTCTTCGCGTCGTCGATGACGGTCTGGAGTTCCTCGGTGGCCGGGGTGAATTCGAAATTGTGATAGGAGACGAGCGCCACGGTGTCGTGCCGGTGGGCGGCCTCGATCACCTCGGACAGGATTTCCCCGGAGGAGAGCTCGATGTCCACGGCCTGGACCTGAGGGGCGAGCGCCCGGAACAGTTCGAGTCGCCGCGCCTCCGTGCCCTTCCAGTCGCCGCCCTCGTGGGCCGAGCGGATGGTGGCCAGTACGGGCAGGGCCTTGAACGCGTCCACCTGCGCCAGGACGTGCGCCGTGTCGGTCGCCGCGTACCGGTCGACGCGCAGTTCGGCCACGTCGACGCCGGCGCTCTTCGCGGCGTGCGCGCGCGGCTCGGTCTCGCTGTCGTCGAAGCTGACGGCCACCAGCGGAATCCCGCCGTCGAGAAGCGCCCGCAGTGAATTCATTTCTTGGTCACAGCCTTTTCGATTCCGATATCCGACGCGCAGTGCAAAGGTGAACGGGGCGGATTATACGTGGAATCGTTAAGGGGGAGGGTGGCCGCCCACCCCTTGGCCGGAAGGATGCCCGGCGCGCCCAAGGTGCTGGTGTCGCACCCCGACATGCTTGTCCGATTGTTCTAGGTTTGGCCCATCAGTTCATACTTTCGAGTTCCGGGAGAGAGACTCATGGCGATCGACCTCGACAAGGTGCTGGACAAGGCGTGGGCCGACAAGCCGCTCGCGGAGGTGCTCGCGGCGCCGGTGGCCGCGCTCAAGGGCGTCACCGACAAGGACGGCGAGCTGCTGCTCGAAGCCTTCGGCGTGAAGACCGTCGCCGATTTCGGCCAGCTGAAGTACGCGCGCTGGGCCCAGGCGCTGGTGGCGCTGAACCAGACCACGAAGTAGCGGACCGGCGGGGCGCACCGGCTACCCGGCGGGCCTCAGGTCCCCGTCGGGATGGGCCGCGCGCCAGGCCTTGATGGACAGGTCCCACTCGTCGCCCGTCAGGGCGGTGAGGGACGCGGGGAAGAGGCCGTCCTCCTCCTTCGCGATGTGGTGGCGGAGCTCCTCCACCGCCCGGCGCAGGGCCGCGGCGTCCGCGGGGTCCGCCAGATCGGCGCCGGCGAGGAGCGCCGCCAGTTCGCGGTGCTCCTCGACCAGTGCCGCGATGTACGGGGCGTACTCCGGGTCCTGCTCCATGACGGTGAACAGGCCGTCCTCCTCGCCCTTCCAGTGGGCGAGCAGGACGGCCGTCATCTCCGTGACGAGGGCACGCGCCCTCGGGAGGTCCCCCGCGTCCAGGGCGCGCAGCGCGTCGCCCGCCGCGTCGGTCACCGCCTCGTGCTCGGCGATGAACTCCTTGATCAGGGGGATCTCACGGCAGCCGCAGTAGTGGCACATGCGGCCAGTCTGGTCCAGCCGGTGTCCGGCTAGTCGCTTTCGCCTTCGAGGTTGCCCTCCGTGTCCAGGTACACCTGGCGCAGCGCCTCCAGGACCTGCGGGTCCGGCTTCTCCCACATGCCGCGGGACTCGGCCTCCAGCAGCCGCTCCGCGATCCCGTGCAGGGCCCAGGGGTTGGCCTCCTCCAGGAAGGCGCGGTTCTCCGGGTCCAGGACGTACGTCTCGGTCAGCTTGTCGTACATCCAGTCGGCCACCACCCCGGTCGTGGCGTCGTAGCCGAAGAGGTAGTCGACCGTGGCCGCCAGCTCGAAGGCCCCCTTGTACCCGTGGCGGCGCATCGCCTCGATCCACTTCGGGTTCACGACGCGGGCACGGAAGACGCGGGAGGTCTCCTCGACCAGCGTGCGCGTCTTGACCGTCTCGGGCCGGGTCGAGTCCCCGATGTACGCCTCGGGGGCCGTGCCGCGCAGGGCGCGGACGGTGGCCACCATGCCGCCGTGGTACTGGAAGTAGTCGTCGGAGTCGGCGATGTCGTGCTCACGGGTGTCGGTGTTCTTCGCCGCGACCGTGATCCGCTTGTAGGCGGTCTCCATCTCCTCGCGCGCCGCGCGCCCTTCCAGGCCCCGGCCGTACGCGTACCCGCCCCACACCGTGTAGACCTCCGCGAGGTCGGCGTCGGTGCGCCAGTCGCGGGAGTCGATCAGCTGCAGGATGCCCGCGCCGTACGTGCCCGGGCGCGAGCCGAAGATGCGGGTGGTGGCCCGCCGCTCGTCCCCGTGCACCGCAAGGTCGGCCTGCGCGTGGGCCCGTACGAAGTTGTCCTCGGCGGGCTCCTCCAGCGAGGCCGCCAGCCGTACCGCGTCGTCCAGCAGGCCGATGACGTGCGGGAACGCGTCACGGAAGAAGCCCGAGATGCGCAGGGTCACGTCGATGCGCGGACGGCCGAGCTCCGCGAGCGGGATCGGCTCCAGGCCGGTGACGCGGCGCGAGGCCTCGTCCCAGACCGGGCGGACACCGAGCAGCGCCATGGCCTCGGCCACGTCGTCGCCCGAGGTGCGCATCGCGCTCGTGCCCCACAGGGACAGGCCGACGGAGGCGGGCCATTCGCCGTTGTCCGTGCGGTAGCGGGTCAGCAGGGAGTCGGCGAGCGCCTGACCGGTCTCCCACGCCAGGCGCGAGGGGACGGCCTTCGGGTCCACCGAGTAGAAGTTGCGGCCGGTCGGCAGCACGTTGACCAGACCGCGCAGCGGGGAGCCGGACGGGCCCGCCGGCACGAACGCGCCGTCCAGGGCGCTGACCACGTGGGCGATCTCGTCGGTGGTTCCGGCCAGGCGCGGCACGACCTCGCGGGCCGCGAAGTCCAGTACGGCCGCCACGTCCGCCGAGTGCCCGGCGGCGACCGAAGCCACCGCCTCCGGGACCCAGTTCGCGTCCTCCATCGCCTGGACCAGCGCGCGGGCCGTCTCCTCCGCCTCGTCGGCGCTGGTGCGGGTGGCCGCGGACTCGTCGAGGCCGAGCGCTTCGCGCAGACCCGGCAGGGCCGTCGTACCGCCCCAGATCTGGCGGGCGCGCAGGATCGCGAGGACCAGGTTGACGCGGGCGTCGCCGGTCGGGGCGCCGCCCAGGACGTGCAGACCGTCGCGGATCTGGGCGTCCTTGATCTCGCACAGCCAGCCGTCGACGTGCAGCAGGAAGTCGTCGAAGCCGTCGTCGTCGGGGCGCTGCTCCAGACCCAGGTCGTGGTCCAGCTTCGCGGCCTGGATCAGGGTCCAGATCTGGGCGCGGATGGCCGGCAGCTTCGCCGGGTCCATCGCGGAGATCTGGGCGTACTCGTCGAGGTGCTGCTCCAGGCGCGCGATGTCCCCGTACGACTCCGCGCGCGCCATCGGCGGCACCAGGTGGTCGACCAGGGTGGCGTGCACCCGGCGCTTGGCCTGGGTGCCCTCGCCCGGGTCGTTGACCAGGAACGGGTAGATGAGGGGCAGGTCGCCGAGCGCGGCGTCGGGGGCGCAGGACGCCGACAGGCCGGCGTTCTTGCCCGGCAGCCACTCCAGGTTGCCGTGCTTGCCCAGGTGGATCATCGCGTCGGCGCCGAAACCGCCGTCCTCGGCGCGGGCCTGGATCCAGCGGTACGCGGCCAGGTAGTGGTGCGACGGCGGCAGGTCCGGGTCGTGGTAGATCGCGATCGGGTTCTCACCGAAGCCGCGCGGCGGCTGGATGAGGATGAGGAGGTTGCCGCGGCGCAGGGCGGCCAGCACGATGTCGCCCTCGGGGTTCGACGAGCGGTCCACGAACATGTTGCCCGGGGCCTCGCCCCAGTGCTGCTCCACGCTCGCGCGCAGATCGGCCGGGAGCTCGGCGAACCAGCGCTTGTAGTCGGCCGCCGGGATCCGGACCGGGTTGCGGGCGAGCTGCTCCTCGGTGAGCCAGTCCTGGTCGTGGCCGCCGGCCTCGATCAGGGCGCGGATCAGCTCGTCGCCGTCACCGGAGACCAGGCCCGGGACGTCCTCGACGGGGCCGAAGTCGTACCCGCCCGCGATGAGCGTGCGCAGCAGCTCCACGGCGCTGGCCGGGGTGTCCAGGCCGACCGCATTGCCGATGCGGGAGTGCTTGGTGGGGTACGCGGAGAGGACCAGGGCGATCTTCTTGTCGCGGCGCTCGATGTGGCGCAGGCGTGCGTGGCGCACGGCGATGCCGGCCACGCGGGCGGCCCGCTCGGGGTCGGCCACGTAGGCGGGCAGGCCGTCCTCGTCCAGCTCCTTGAAGGAGAAGGGGACGGTGATCAGGCGGCCGTCGAACTCCGGGACGGCGACCTGGGTGGCGGCGTCGAGGGGGGACAGGCCCTCGTCGTTCTCCTCCCAGGCGGAGCGGGAGCCGGTCAGGCACAGGGCCTGCAGGATCGGCACGCCGAGGGCGGCCAGGGCGCCGGCGTCCCAGGACTCGTCGTCACCGCCGGCGGAGGCGGTGGCGGGCTTCGTGCCGCCGGCGGCCAGGACCGTGGTGACGATCGCGTCGGCGGACGCGAGCTGCGCGATCAGCTCCGGCTCCGGGGAGCGGAGGGAGGAGACGTAGAGGGGGAGCGCCTGGGCGCCGTGGGCCTCGATCGCCTCGGAGAGGGTGTGCACGAAGGCGGTGTTGCCGCTCATCTGGTGCGCGCGGTAGTAGAGCACCGCGATCCGGGGGCCTTCGGTGCGCTGCGCGGTGCGCTCCAGCGGGCCCCACGTGGGGGAGGCCGCCGGGGGCTCGAAACCGTGGCCGGTCAGCAGCACGGTGTCGGAGAGGAAGCGCGCGAGCTGGTCCAGGTTGGCCGGGCCGCCGTGGGCGAGGTAGCCGTGCGCCTCGGCGGCGATGCCGATCGGGACGGTCGAGGCTTCCATCAGCTGGGCGTCGGGGGCCTGTTCGCCGGTCAGGACGACCACCGGGCGGGTCTGGCCGGGGGCCAGGAGCAGGTCGAGGCCCTCCTGCCAGGCGCGCAGGCCGCCGAGGAGGCGTACGACGACCAGGGTGACGCCGTCGAGGAGACCGGGGAGGTCGTCCAGGGGAAGGCGGGAGGGGTTGGCGAACCGGTACGGGACGGGAGCGTCCCCCGCGTTCGCCGCGCGGGCGCTGAGCAGATCGGTGTCGGACGTCGACAGCAGCAGGATCATGCGGCGGCAGGCCTTCCTCGGGGTTTCCGCGCCCCGGGCAGTGAGGACGGCGGGAGTTCCTGACTCATCCGGTGCGGCTCGCTGCCGCGCGGATTCACAGTGGCGGGACCGCGCCGGATTCGCACCGGGCTTCCTCCCATGTCGCCGTCCTCGGCGATGGCGGGCCTGTTGGCCGCCTGGGACTCATCCTAGGGGGCGGGGTCACCTGCGGTGACGCTGGGGCGTGGGGTGCGGGCTCGGGGGTGCGGTCGGGTGCGGCGCCGCTGCCGGGGCTCTGCCCCGGGCCCCGCTCCTCAAACGCCGGAGAGGCTGGATTTGGCCGGCGCCAGCCTGTGCGGAGTTGGATTGCCCGGAGGGCAATTCCGGCCCGCCGGCGTTGGAGGCGCGGGGCGTTTCAGCCGTCCGGCGCCTGAGACGGCCCGGTCCATCCAGTCGTCCGGTGTTTGAGGCGGCCCGGACCTATTCAGCCGTCCGGCGTTTGAGGACCGGGGTCTGGGGCGGAGCCCCAGGGGGTCCGGGCGCAGCCCGGTACCCCTCCAGCCCGTCCGGCGTTTGAGGCGCGGGTCCGGGCGGAGCCCGGGGAACGGTGGAAGGGCGGGTAGGGGAACTCCGCCCCGCGCAGCGGCACGCGGGCGTCCGGGCCGGGCCGGGCGGGTCCGGCGGGTTCGGACGCCCCGAGGGTTCGGGCGGGGCCCCCGGCGGGTTCCCGGAGGCGGGCCATGGGCTGGATTCGGGCGGCTGTCGGGCTGGAACGGGGTGGTGTGGGCCACAGGGGGTGGGCGCAGAATCGTGGGTATGCTCGCCGCCATGCCCACGCCCCCCTCCGCCACAGCGCGGGACGAACCCGTCATACGGGATCGCGGCGACGCCTGCCCCGGCGCGCTGCGCCTGCACGCCGCCGCCGACGGGTACCTGGCGCGGGTCCGGATCCCGGGGGGTCTGCTGACCGCCCGGCAGGCCACCGTGCTGGCGCTGGCCGCCGACCGTTTCGGGGACGGGCACCTGGAGCTCACCTCGCGCGGGAACGTGCAGCTGCGCGGCCTCGCCGAAGGGTGCGGCACGGGCCTGGCGGAGCTGCTGGACGCAACCGGGCTGCTGCCCGCCCCCGGCCACGAGCGGGTACGGAACGTCGTGGCGACCCCGCTGTCCGGGCTCCTGGGCTCCGGGCGACCCCATGTGACGCCCTGGGTGGGGGAATTGGACCGGCTGCTGTGCGCCAGCACCCGTGCGACGGCCCTGTCCGGGCGGTTCCTGTTCGCCGTCGACGACGGCCGCGGAGACGTCGCCGCGCTCGACCCCGATGTCACCCTGCTCGGCGCACCGCGGGGCCGGGCACTGGTCCGGCTCGGCGCGGACCCGGGCGCCGTGGAGGTGGACGCCGCCGACGCGCCCCGGGCGGCGCTGCTCGCGGCCGAGTACTTCCTCGACTCCGCGGACGCCGCCGGCACCCGCGCCTGGCGGGTGTCCGAATTGCCCGCCGAACACGCCCTGGAGGCAGGGGAGTTCGCGGCGCGGCTGGGGGCGGCGGGCATCACCGCCGCCGTCGTGCCCGCGGTGGCCTGGCCGTACGCGCCGCCGCCCAGGCCCTGGGGCCCCGGCGCCGGTGACCCGGCGCCGCTGTGCGTGCTGCCCCCGCTCGGCCGGCTCACCTCGGACCAGTGGCGGGTGCTGGTGGGCGTCGCGGCCGCAGGCGAGGACGACGGCGAGGGCGACGGCGAGCTGCGGATCACCCCGTGGCGGAGCGTCGTGCTGCCCCGCGCGAGCATCCGGCGGCCGGTCGACGGCTATGCGCGGCTCGTGGCCGCGGGCCTGTCCGTCGCACCCGACGGACCCTGGGAGTCCGTCACCGCCTGTACTGGGCAGCCGGGTTGCGCCAAGGCGCTGTCCGACGTACGCGCCGACGCGCGGGCCGTCGTGGAGGCCGGCCGCGCGGAAGGCGAGGCCGTCGGCGCGCCCGTGCACTGGTCCGGGTGCGAGCGCCGGTGCGGGCATCCGCGCGGCGCCGCCTGGGTCGACCTCGTCGCCACCCCGGACGGGTACCGCCTCGACGGCCGCCCGGTGCCGTCCCACGAACTTGCCCAGGCCGTCGCCGACGCGCGCAGCCAACCCCGAGTGTCCGAAGACGCAGTGAAGAAATGAGCGAGTACACCGTGTTCGAGTACGAGAAGGACGGCGCCGAGATCTACCGCCAGTCCTTTGCCACGATCCGCGCCGAGGCGGACCTTTCCGGGCTGCCCGCCTCGGTCGCCCAGGTCGCGGTGCGCATGATTCACGCCTGCGGGATGACCGACCTGACCCGGGACCTGGGCTACTCGCCCGGGGTCGTCCTGCGGGCGCGCGCCGCCCTGGAGGTCGGTGCGCCGATCCTGTGCGACGTGCAGATGGTCGCCAGCGGGGTCACCCGCAAGCGACTGCCCGCCGACAATCAGGTGATCTGCACCCTCTCCGACCCGGCCGTGCCGGAACTCGCCGCGAAGATGGGCACGACGCGCAGCGCCGCCGCCCTCGAAGTCTGGCGGGACCGGGGCCTGTTGGAGGGCTCGGTAATCGCCGTCGGGAACGCGCCGACCGCGCTCTTCCGGCTGCTGGAGATGATCGAGGAGGGCGCCCCGCGCCCCGCCGCGGTCATCGGGGTCCCCGTCGGGTTCATCGGCGCCGCCGAGTCCAAGGACGCCCTCGCCGAACACCCCTCCGCGCTCGACCACTTGATCGTCCGGGGCCGGCGCGGCGGCAGCGCCATGGCTGCGGCCGCCGTCAACGCCATCGCGAGCGTGGCCGAATGAGTGCCGGAAAGCTGTACGGGGTCGGGCTCGGGCCCGGCGACCCCTCGCTGATGACGCTGCGCGCCGTCGAGGTGATCGCGGAGGCCGACGTGGTCGCGTACCACTCGGCCCGCCACGGCCGCTCCATCGCCCGCTCCATCGCCGCCAAGCACCTGCGCGCGGATCACGTCGAGGAGCCGCTGGTCTACCCGGTCACCACCGAGACCACCGACCACCCCGGCGGCTACCAGGGGGCGATGGAGGAGTTCTACGAGGCCTCCGCCGCCCGGCTCGCCGCCCACCTGGACGCCGGCCGGACCGTCGCCGTGCTCGCGGAGGGCGACCCGCTCTTCTACAGCTCGTACATGCACATGCACAAGCGGCTCTCCGACCGGTACGAGACCGAGGTGATCCCCGGGGTGACCTCGGTGAGCGCCGCGGCGGCCCGGCTCGGCACCCCGCTCGTGGAGGGCGAGGAGGTGCTGACGATCCTGCCCGGCACCCTCTCCGAGGAGGAGCTCACGGCCCGCCTCGCCGCCACCGACTCGGCGGTCGTGATGAAGCTCGGCCGCACCTTCCCCGCCATCCGGCGGGCCATGGAGAACAGCGGCCGGCTCGCGGAGGCGCGCTATGTGGAGCGCGCCACCATGGCGGGGGAGCGGACCGGCGTCCTGGCGGACACCGACCCGGACTCCGTGCCGTACTTCGCCGTCGCCGTGGTGCCCAGCCGGATCGGGAACCCGGGCAGCGTGCCGTCCGGACCCGGCGAGGTCGCCGTGGTCGGCACCGGCCCGGCCGGGCCGCTGTGGCTGACCGCCGAGACGCGGCGGGTGCTGGCCGACGCCGAGGTGCTGGTCGGGTACACGACGTACCTGGACCGGGTCCCGGTCAAGCCGGGCCAGATCCGGCACGGCTCCGACAACAAGGTGGAGTCGGAGCGCGCCGAGTTCGCGCTCGACCTCGCCCGGCGCGGCAAGCGGGTCGCCGTGGTCTCCGGCGGTGACCCCGGGGTCTTCGCCATGGCCACCGCCGTCCTGGAGGTCGCGGGGCAGCCCGAGTACAAGGACGTGCCCGTACGGGTACTGCCCGGGGTGACGGCCGCCAACGCGGCGGCCGCCGCGGCCGGAGCCCCGCTCGGCCACGACTACGCCACCATCTCCCTGTCCGACCGGCTCAAGCCCTGGGAGGTCATCGCGGAGCGGCTGCGCGCCGCCGCCGCGGCCGATCTCGTACTGGCCCTGTACAACCCGGGCTCGCGCAGCCGCAATTGGCAGGTGGCGCAGGGGCGCGAGCTGCTGCTGGAGCTGCGGGCACCGCAGACCCCGGTGGTCGTGGCGCGCGACGTGGGCGGGCCGGAGCAGTCGGTGCGCATCGTCACCCTGGCCGAACTGGAGCCGTCCGAGGTGGACATGCGGACGATCCTGCTGATCGGTTCCTCGCAGACCCAGGTGACCGAACGGCCCGACGGGTCGCGGGTGACCTGGACCCCGCGGCGCTACGGGTGAGCGGTACCGCGTAGTTCGGCGCGGTCGTGAGGAGGCGCGGGGTGGTTCGCCGCCCCGGGCCTTTCCGTGCTGTCGGCCTTTCGCGTCGCGCGGGTTCCTACGGGGCCGGCGGAAGGGTCACGGTCATGATCGGGCTCGGGGGGCCCACCGGGGGAGTCCAGTTCAGTTCCGGGGTGTGGGGCGGCGCGGGCGGCGGCGTGGGGCCCCGGTTGGGGTTCTGCGGAACCGACGAGGCGCGCGGCTTCTTCCCCGGCGTGCGCGAGGTGCCGTTCCCGGGGGCCGGCCGGGAGGCCCCCGCCGCCGGGGCCGCGCTCGTGGCGGCGGAGGAAGGACTGGGGCCCTTCGTCGGCGATCCGGTCGGAGCGGGCGTGCCGGCGGGCGGGGGCGTGCCGGAGGGAAGGGGCGTGCCGGACGGCTCGGCGGCGGCGGTCGTCGCCGGTACCGCGGCCGGTTTCCGCGCGGGCCCGCCGCCCGAGCAGCCGCCCGCGAGCAAACTGCCGACCAACAGGGCCGTTACCGCTGAGGAGACTCTGCCGACGGCTCTCATGACCTGCCCTTTCCTACGCGTGCACGATCAACGCGGCAGATCGTAGCCCAGCCGGTGCAGGGCTTCGGCGACCGAGGCCGCGGACGGGACACCCTCGGGCGACGGCGGGCGGCGGACCAGGAGGACCGGGACACCGGCCTCGCGGGCCGCGGTGAGTTTGGGGGCGGTGGCCGAGCCGCCGCTGTCCTTGGTCACCAGGAGGTCGATGCGGTGGCGGGCCAGCAGGTCCCGTTCGTCGTCGAGGGTGAACGGGCCGCGGGCGAGCAGCACTTCGAGGCGCGGCGGGGCGGGCGCGGCCGGTGGATCCACCGAACGCACCAGGAACCAGGGCTCGGTGAGGTGCGCGAAGCTGTGCAGTCCCATCCGGCCGGTGGTCAGGAAGACGCGGGTACCGAGGTCCGGGAGCAGGGCGGCCGCCTCGGCGAGGGAGTCCGCGACGTGCCAGTCGTCCCCGGGGCCCGGGGTCCAGCCGGGACGGCGCAGCGCGAGCAGGGGCACGCCCGAAAGGGCGGCCGCCCCGGCCGCGTTGAAGCTCATCCGCTCCGCGAAGGGGTGCGTGGCGTCGACCAGGTGCGTGACCCCGTGCGCGGTGATCCACGCCGCCAGCCCGTCGGGACCGCCGAAGCCGCCGATCCGGATCCCGCCGGGCGGGAGCACCGGGGCGGCGACCCGGCCGGCCAGGGAGGTGGTCACCCGGGGGGATTCCGGGGCCGCGGCCAGCGCCTCCGCGAGGCGGCGGGCCTCGGTGGTGCCGCCGAGGATCAGGACGTGCTGTCCCGGTCCGGCCCGATCAGCAGGCATGCCGGTCGCGCTCGGCGGAGTACAGGTGGCTGTCGCGGAACTGCTCGGCGCCCAGGGTGCGGCCGACCAGGATGACGGCGGTGCGGACCAGCCCGGCCTCCTTCACCTGGGCGGCGATGTCGGCGAGCGTCCCGCGCAGGATCAGCTCGTCGGGGCGGCTGGCCATCGCGACCACCGCCGCCGGGCACTCGGCCCCGTAGTGCGGCAGGAGTTCGTCCACGACCCGGTCCACGTAGCGGGTGGCCAGGTGCAGTACCAGCAGGGCCCCGCTGCGGCCCAGCGTGGCGAGGTCCTCGCCGGGCGGCATCGGGGTGGCCTGCTGGGAGATGCGGGTCAGGATCACGGTCTGGCCGACGGTGGGGACGGTCAGCTCCCGCTTCAGCGCGGCGGCCGCCGCGGCGAAGGCGGGGACGCCGGGGACGACCTCGTACGGGATGCCGGCCGCGTCGAGCCGCCGCATCTGCTCGGCGACGGCGCTGAAGACGGACGGGTCGCCGGAGTGGAGCCGGGCCACGTCCTGGCCCGCCGCGTGCGCGCGTACGCACTCGGAGATGATCTCGTCCAGGTTCAGCTGCGCGGTGTCGACGAGGCGGGCGTCCGGCGGGCATTCCGCGAGCAGCTCGCGGGGGACCAGGCTGCCCGCGTACAGGCAGACGGGGGCGGCGGCCAGGGTCCGGGCGCCGCGCACCGTGATCAGGTCGGCGGCGCCGGGGCCCGCACCGATGAAGTACACGGTCATATCGTCTGATCCACCATTTCGGGGTCGGGCTGGCTGAGCTGGTCGGGCTGGCTGAGCGGATTGGGCTGGTCGAGCTGGTCGAGCTGGTCGAGCTGGTCGAGCTGGTCGGGCGGGGAGTGCGGGTGGGACGGGTGCGGCTTGGTGACCGTCCACTGGGTGACGGGCATCGCCTGGCGCCAGCCGGTGAAACCGCCCACCGGTACGGCGTGCGCGACGGCCAGTTTGACGAGTTCGCCGCCGTGGCGGCGGTAGCGGTCGGTGAGGACCGCCTCCGACTCCAGGGTGACGGTGTTGACCACGAGCCGGCCGCCGGGGGCCAGGGCCTCCCAGGCCGCGTCGAGCAGGCCGGGCGCGGTCAGGCCGCCGCCGATGAACACCGCGTCGGGGGCGGGCAGTCCGGCGAGCGCGTCCGGCGCGGAGCCGGTGACCACGCGCAGGCCGGGGACGCCGAGGGCGGCCGCGTTACGGGTGATGCGCGCGGCCCGCTCCGTCACCCGCTCCACGGTCACGGCCCGGCAGGAGGGGTGCGTGCGCATCCACTCGATGCCGATGGAGCCGGAGCCGCCGCCGATGTCCCACAGCAGTTCGCCGGGGGCGGGGGCGAGGGCGCACAGGGTGGCGGCGCGGACGTGGCGCTTGGTGAGCTGGCCGTCGTGCTCGTAGGCGGCGTCGGGCAGGCCGGGGGTCGCGCCGAGCCGGGGGGTCTCGGTGCGGGGGTCGCGGCGGCAGTCGACGGCGACCACGTTGAGGGGGTCGCCGGGCGGGTGTTCCCAGCTCTGGGCGAGGCCCTCGTACGCGTCCTCGTGCTCGGAGCCGAGCTGTTCCAGCACGCGCATCCGACTGGGGCCGAAGCCCCGCTCTCGAAGCAGAGCAGCGATCTCGTTCGGGGTCACTGCTCCGGCGCTCAGCACCAGCACCCGGCGGCCCTCGTACAGCGCGGCCGCGAGCCGGGCCACGGGGCGGCCGACCACTGTGACCACCTCGGTATCCTCCACGGGCCAGCCGAGGCGGGCGCAGGCGTAGGAGACGGAGGAGGGGTGCGGGACGACGTGCAGGGTGCCGGGTCCGAGTTCCTCGGAGAGGGCGCGGCCGATCCCGTAGAACATCGGGTCGCCACTGGCCAGCACCGCGATGCGGCGGCCCGCGTGCTCGGCCATCAGCTTCGGCACGGCCGGGCGCAGCGGGCTGGGCCACGCGATGCGGGTGCCGCGGCACTCCCCGGGCGGGAGCAGGTCCAGCTGCCGGGGCCCGCCGATCAGCACCTCGGCCCCGGCCAGTGCGGCCCGGGCGGGGGCGGTGAGCCCGTCCCAGCCGTCTGCGCCGAGGCCGACGACCGACACGGGGGTGGGGGGCGGTGCGGAGCTCACTGGGTGGACCTCGGGGTACGGAAGCGGGTGGACCCGCAGCCTACTGGGCCTGACCTGCGCCCCTGGCGGGCGGGGCGCGGGGGCGGGCTTGGCCCTGGCCTCGGGCTTCGCCCCGGCCTTGGCTCCGGCCCCGGCCCCGGCCCCGGCCCCGGCTCCGGCCCCGGCTCCGGCTCCGGCTCCGGCTCCGGCTCCGGCTCCGGCTCCGGCTCCGGCTCCGGCCCCGGCCCCGGCCCTGGCCTTGACCCCGGCCCCGGCCCCGGCCCTGGCCCCGGCCTTGGTCCCGGGCCTGCGCCTCGAACTCTGCCAGGCTCCGTCCGGGGGACTCCCTGATGAGGCTGGACGTCGCCAGGCAGTGGTCCTGCCCAGGCGGGGAGTGCCGCGGGGGTGAGGTCCCCTACCCGCCCTTCGCCCGTTCCCCGGGGCTTCGCCCCGGACCCGTCTCATCGTGCGGCGCCGTTGCCGGGGGCCAGCCCCCGGGCCCCCACCCCTCAAGCGCCGGAGGGGCTGGAAGGGGCCGGGCGGGGCTGGATTGCCCAGGGCATCCCACCGCGGTGTGCGTAGCGCTGCGTGCGCGGGCAACCGGCGTCGGGTAAATCCGGCCTCGCCGGCGTTTGAGGCGCGGGGTCTGGGGCGGAGTCCCAGGGGGTCCGGGCGGCGCCTGGGGAAGGGCGGGGTGGGGAGTTCGCGCCGTGCAGCGGTGTGTGGGCGGGGCCGTGGTTCGGGCGAGGGGTCGGGAGTAGGGTGCGGGGGCCGGTGGGCCGTGGGGTCCTCGGGAGGGGAGAGTTGCCATGGCGGGCTGGGACGCAACCCGGATTCCGGATCAGAGCGGGCGGACGGCCGTCGTCACCGGAGGCAACAGCGGGATCGGGTACGCCGCTGCCAAGGAACTCGCGCGCCACGGAGCCTCGGTGGTGCTGGCCTGCCGGAGCGCGGCCAGGGGGCGGGCCGCCGAGGTCGCGCTGCGTGCGGAAGTGGCAAGTGCCGACGTGGAGTTCATGGCGCTGGACCTTGCCGATCTGGCCTCCGTCCGGGAGTTCGCGGCCGCGTTCGGGCGGCGGCGGGACGGGACCCTTGACCTGCTCGTCAACAACGCCGGCGTGATGGCCCTGCCCTACGGCCGCACCGCCGACGGGTTCGAGACGCAGTTCGGGGTCAACCACCTCGGGCACTTCGCCCTCACCGGGCTCCTGCTGCCGCACCTCCTCGCCGCCCCGCCCGGAGCCCGGATCGTCAACCTCTCCAGCGGCTTCCACGCCCTCGGCGACGTGGACCACGAGGACCTCAACGGGGAACGGAGCTACCGGCGTTGGATCGCCTACGGCCGTTCCAAGACCGCGAACCTGCTCTTCACCCACGAGCTCGCCCGGCGCCTCGCGGCCGCCGGATCCGGGATCGTCGCGGCCGCCGCACACCCCGGGTACTCCGCCACCAATCTGCACGTCGCCGCAGCCCCGCAGGCGGGCACCACCCTCACCTCGCGGCTCGCGGTCGCCGCCAACGGACTCGGCATCCTCATCGGCAACGGGGTCATCGCCCAGTCCGCGGCCTCCGGCGCGCTGCCGACCCTGTACGCGGCCACCGCCCCCGGGGTCCGGCCGGACGAGTTCATCGGGCCGCGGTTCAGCATTCGTGGCGCGCCGCACCGCTCCTGGCGGGCGAAATGGACCCTGGACGACAAGTCCGGCGAACGGCTCTGGGCCGCCTCCGAAAAGCTCACCGGAGTCTCGTACGCGGCTCTATCGCGCTGAATCCCCGGGGGCTAACTTGCTACTCGCCAGTCACTTCAGGCTGTCGGGCCGCATCCCGCCGCATCCCCTGGGAGAGCCATGCGCAGATCCGCCCTGCCCGTTCCGCTGCTGTTCACGATGCTCGTCGTCGCCGTCGTGGCGCTCGTCGCCACCCTGCTCACCGCCCCGACGGCGCGGGCGACGCAGGCCGCGGAGAGTGCTGCCCGGGCGCAGCGGCGTACGCCGGTCGTCCTCGTGCACGGGTTCGGGGACACCGCGGCCTCCCTCGACGGGCTGGAGGACCATCTGCTCGCCCAGGGGTGGCTCGCCGGTGACCTCGCCGAGTTCGGTTACGACTGGGCAGCCACCAACGACGCCAATGCCGCCCGCTTCGGCGCCTTTCTCACCGAGCAGTTCGGTAGCCGCCCCGTCGATGTGGTCGCTCACAGCATGGGATCGCTTCTGACACGCAAGTACCTGAAGGACGGCGGGAGTTCCCGGGTCCGGGCCTGGGTCTCGCTCGGCGGTCCCAACCACGGTGCGGGGGACGCCGCGCCCTGCGGGCCCTTCGCCACCTTCTGCGACATCCACGCGGCCTCGCTCGCGGACATGACCCCCGGCAGCCCTTTCCTGAGCTCCCTCAACGCGGGCGACGAAACCCCGGGTGCCACCCGCTACACCACCTTCAGCTCCACCTGTGACCAGCAGATCCCGCCCGGCGACAGTCGCGCCCCGCGTTCCACCGAGCTGGCGGGAGCCGTCAACCACGTCCTCCCGGTGGGTGACAGCGGCTGCCCCTCGCACTACGGGCTGCTCGGCAACGACTGGGTCCGTCGGCAGATCGTCGCCGAGTTCTCCAAGGACCCGGTCAGTGAAGTGGAGTTGAAGACGGGGCCGTTCCGGATCACCGTGGACTCGGCCCGGTTCACCTCCAGCGGGGAGAGCGGACCCGAGCTGTACGACGGCCTCACCCTGACCACCGACGGGATCGCCCGCTCCCTGTGGCACCGGCACCGGTCCGGCGCCACCGCCTTCCCGGACCACGATCCCTGGTTCGGGCTCGACGACTCCACGAGGGGGCAAGTGTTCAGCGGCCGGGCGACCGTCACCGCCTACCTCGTCGACGCCGACTACAGCGCCGGGAACAACGACGACGTGATGGCCGCCGGCCGGGTCCACTGGGAACCGTCCCTGGGCTTCGGCCGGTTCACCGCCAGGATGGCCGGTGTGGACGGCGGCGAAGCCTCCGTCACCTACACCGTCACCCCGGCGCAGGGCGTCCCCGCCTGCCTGGTCCGGGTGGACCAGGCGGAGTTGACCTACTTCGACGACGGCACGACCCGCCCCGCGCTCTACGGGGACATCGCGGTCCGGACCGGCGACGGCGCGCGCACCGCCGTGTGGTCGCGCTCCGGCTCGGACCCGTCGACCTTCCCCAACCAGGGCAACCGCACCAACCCCGACCCGTACTTCTACCAGCGCGTCGGCTCGGGGACCACGTACGGGCCCGGGCCGTTCGAGATCGGCGTCTTCCTCTGGGACTACGACGCCTCCTCGGCCGACGACCTGGTCGCCCGGGGCACCGTGGCGTGGGATCCGTACACCGATCAACCAGGGACCCGTACGAGCGAGTTCCGCGGGGACGACGGAGGGCATGTGAAGGTCACCTGGACCGTCCTCTGCCCCTGATGCGCCGGAAGGTCCGGCGGGGCCGGGCGGGGGCGCGCCCCGGTATGAGCCCGTCCGCCCCCGTCGAGCCTCCGGGCGCCCCGTCCGGGCCCTGACCAGGTCGCCCCGTCCGCAGCCACACTCGGCGGCATGGACGACGACGCAACGGACAACCACCTACGTACCACCGGCCCGCAGGCCGATCCCGAGGGCCGCGCCGACCACAGTGCCGATCACGGCTCCGACCACAGTGCCGACCACAGCGCCGGGGACCACGCCGTGGTCCTCGGCGCGGGCATGGCCGGGCTGCTGGCCGCGCGGGTGCTCGCGATGCGGTTTCGCCGGGTCACCGTGATCGAGCGGGACGAACTACCCGAGGGCGAGCCGGTGTTCAGGCCCGGAGTGCCCCAGTCCCGGCACGTGCATGTCCTGTGGTCGCGGGGTGTGGAGCTGATCGAACGGATGCTGCCGGGCATCACCGGCACGCTGGTGGCCGCGGGGGCGGGCCTCTACGACTCCCCGCGCGACTTCCTCTGGCTCTCCCCGGCCGACTGGTTCGGGCCGGTGTCGGGGGCCAGGGTGCTGCTCGCGAGCCGGGAGCTGCTCGAATCGGCGGTGCGGGGGGAAGTGCTGCGCAACCCGCGCGTCCGGGTCCGGGCCGGCGCGGCCGCCGCCGGACTCCTGGCCGGGCCGGACGGGCGTACCGTCACCGGCGTGGAACTGCGCGGCGGCGAGCGGATCGCCGCGGCCCTCGTCGTCGACGCCACCGGCCGCACCTCCAAGGCGCCCGCCTGGCTCACGGCGCTCGGCCACCCGGCTCCGCAAGTCACCCGTTGCGACTCCCATCTCGGGTACTCCAGCCGGTACTTCGAGATACCGCACGATCCCGGACGGCGCTGGCAGGGCCTGTACGTCCAGGGCCGGCCCGAACTCCCGCGCGGCGGAGTGCTGGTCCCGCTCGACGGGGACCGCTGGCTGGTGACCCTGGTCGGGAACGGCGAACACGCCCCGTCCGTACGGGACGAGGAGTTCCTCCCGTTCGCCCGGAGCCTGCGCAGTCCGGCCCTCTACGACGCCATCCGGGACGCGGTCCCGCTGTCCTCGCCCACCGCCTTCCGCAACACGGCGAACGAATGGCGCCACTACGAGCGCCTGGAGCGCTGGCCGGCCGGGTTCCTGGTCCTCGGTGACGCCGCCTGCCGGGTCAACCCCGTGTACGGACACGGGATGACGGTCGCCGCGCTCGCCGCGGAGGCCCTGGCCAAGGAGATCCGTACCCTGACGCCCGCGGAGATCGCCGCGGGCACCCGCCGCATCCAGCGCCGGACCGGCGCGGTGGCCGCCGTGCCCTGGCAGATCGCCACCAGCGAGGACATGCGGTACCCGGTGACGGAGGGGCCGTCGCCGGACCGGGCCACGCGGATCCTGCAGCGCTACATGTCCAAGGTGATGGCGGGCGCCAACACCGACCGGGTGATCGCCGCGCGCTTCTTCGGGGTGCTGTCGCTGACCAGCCCGCCGACCACCCTGCTCGACCCCGTCACCGTGGTCCGCGTCCTGACCAAGCGGCACCTCCCGGAGAGCCCCTACGCCACCGCCTACCCGCCCCACCACGGCGCGCCGGTGGGACGGGTCAGATAGCGCTCGACGGCCTCGCGGGCGCGGGCGCTGGAGGCCGCCGCGTCGGCCAGGGACCGGGCCAGGGCCTCGATCCACTCGTCCAGGCCCACCTGGCGGCGGGAGAGCACGATGCCCCGTACCTCGTGGCAGATCTCCCCGTCCACCCGGCCCCGATCCGTCCGCAGCGACAGCCGTTGCCCGCCGAGCGAGACGTCCAGCGCGGTGACCGTGCCCTCGCGCCCGGCGAGGCGGTCCGCGACCGAACGCCTGCGGTCGACCCGTACGGCGCCGGGCGGCAGGGATTGCGCCAGGTCCGCCGCCAGGACTCCGACGTGCAGGCTCAGGTCCGCCTGGTCGCTGCGCAGCGCCGCGGCCAGCAACTCCACGTCGGTCTCCGGCATTTCGGCCACCTCCGGGACATCGGGCAGCTCCGGGACTTCGGGCACCTCGGGCAGGTCAGTCATCGAGGCCCAGCACCATGGTCGGCCGGTCGATGACGTGGTCGGCGCGCAGCGGGCGTACCGCGGTCCCGATGGCGAAGAACTCGGTGGTGTGCGACCCCCAGCTGTGGGTGTGCTGCCTCAACTGGACCGCCACGATCCCCTCGGCCTCCAGGGCCGTCGCCTCGGCCCGCATCCGGCTCATCGCCAACTCACGTGCGTCGTAGAGGGCCTGGGTGAAGGGCTCGATCTCTACGTTGCGGCCGGCGGTGGACAGGGCCTGGGTGAAGCGCTGGTGCGCCACGTGGTAGACGCACGACCCCATGACCATGTCCAGCGGTGCCTACCCGGCGCGGACCAGGGTCCAGAAGTCCTGGCCGGACAGGTTCGAGGTGAAGGGCTTGCCCTTGTTGTTGAGCCAGGTCCCGGCCGGACCCGGGTCGGCGCCGTCCGCCTTCACTGCGGTGCCGACCGCGATGAACTCAGCGATGTCCGAGCCGAACTCCTTGAACTCGATGTCGAGGCGCACCCCCACGATCCCGTCCGCCCCCAGGGCGCTCGCCTCGGCCTCCATCCGGCTCATCGCCAGTTCGCGGGCCTCGTACATGGCCTGCGACAGCTTGGTCAGTTCCTGGTTCTTCGTCCACCGGCCGAGCTGGATGCCCACGTGGTAGACGGAGGTGCCCAGGACCAGGCCGAGGGGGCGGAAGCCGGCCTCGCGCACCAGCAGGAACTCGTTCACCGACAGGTCCGAGGTGAAGAGCGAGCCCCTTTCCCCGGGCCGGAGCTGTGCCAGTCGGCGCATCGCGTCCTCCGGTATCCCCTGCCTCGCCCCTGCCCGCCCTGTGCTCTCGGTCATCTCAGTGCTCACGTTCCAGTCGCATGATGGTCAGTGGTCCGGGTCCGGCGGGCCGCGCGGAGCGGCCGAACCGGGCGACGGCGGTGCCGACGAGGACGGCCTCCGCGACGAAGTCGCGCGCGTACCCGAGGGAGGGGCACTCGTTCTCGCGCACCCGGAGTGCGATGTCGTCCACCACCACCCCGTCGGCGCCGTGCCGGGCCACGTCCTCGGTCAGCTGTTCGCGGGCCCTGTGGCGGACGTGGCCGACCAGTTGGGTGTACCCGTCGACCTCCTGGTTCCCGGCCGTCAGGCGGGACAGGCGGGAGGTGCGCCAGTCGTCGTGGCGGGTGTCGATCGCGATGCCGAAGGCCAGTGCGGCGGGAATCCATCCGGAGTGCACGAGCCGGGCGAAGTCCTGCCCGCCGAGGTGTGAGGTGAAGGGCTCGCGCGGGCGGACGCGGGAGCGGGCCCGGACCGCGGTGCCGATTGCGGTGAACTCCAGCGTTTCCGCGGCGAATTCGGAGACCCGCAGATCCACGCCGACGATCCCGTCGCCACCGAGCGCGCGGCACTCGGCCACCGCCCGGGAGAGTGCCAGCCGGCGGGCCGTGTACAAGGTCCGCGTCAACTGGGAGTAGGAGGCGGTCCACGCGGAGGAGGGCTTCTTCGCCCCGTCCGTGACCGACCAGGCGCCCGGGCAGCCCCAGAGCCTGGTGTACCCAATGCCGAAGACGGCGGTGCCGAGGACCTGCCCGACCGGGTCGAACCCGGCGCCCTCGACCGCCACGAACTCCTTGGCCGACAGGGCCGAGTCCCAACTGCCCGCGGACCGGGGCCCCGGCGCCGCGCCGTCAAGGGCCCCCGGCAGGCCGGTGTCTCCTCGGTGTGCCATCGAATCCCGTACCGTCCGCCCCTCGGCCCGCCGTGCGGATCACGGCGCGCCCCCCGTCGGCAGCCTATGTCATCCACTCCGCGGGCCATCGGACGATCCGGGTGCGGGCGATCTAGGATCGGCGCATGATCGCCGAGATGCAGTGTGTGGTGCTGGACTGCCCCGATCCGGCGGCGCTGGCCGCGTTCTACCAGCGCCTGGCCGGTGGTGAGGTCAACCGTCCCGACCGGCGCTGGGCGACCGACGCGACCTGGGCCACCCTGCACCTGCCGGGCGGCCAGGTCCTCGCCTTCCAGTACGCCGAGGACCACCGGCCGCCCCGCTGGCCGGACCCGGCCCGGCCCCAGCAGCTCCACCTGGACTTCGCCGTCGCGGACCTGGACCCGGCTCACGCGCAGGCCCTGGCCTGCGGAGCCACCCTGCTGGACGGGGGCCGGGAGGACGAGGGCTGGCGGGTCTACGCCGATCCGGCCGGGCACCCGTTCTGCCTGGTGCGCCACTGACCGGGCGGTCCCCGCCGGCCCCCCGTCTCAGCCCGGGCAGGTCACTTCGACGGGCTGAGCTGCACCGTCGTCAGGGCCCCGCCCGCGGCCTCCTTGGCGACCGCGAGCCGGGTCCCGGTGTCCGGCACCTTGACCCCGAGCTGCGGCAGCTGTGCGTTCCAGTACGACCCGTGGCGGTCGTCGAAGACCGGTACGCCGCTCCGGGCCGGGATCACGGTCGGGGCGCCCGCCTTGTGCAGGACGATCCGGTCGCTCCTCCCGAGCGAGAAGGGCGCGTCGAAGGTCTGCGCACGCGCGTTGAGCAGTGTGCCGTCCGCGTTCGTCAGCGGCTCCGGTCGGGCGTCCACGGGCAGCAGCAGGCCGGCGCCGGGGTGCGCCTTGGTGGTGTTGTCGCTGTACGCCGTGTCCCAGAGCCAGATCAGCACGCCCTGCTGGTACGGGTAGAACTCCACCTTGTCGCCCGTGAAGCCGAAGTTGTACGGACCCGTCCGCAGCAGGCTTCCGTAGCCGGTGTAGCGGCGGTTCTCCACGAAGTACGCGCGCGGGTGCTGCTCGCTGCCCGTACGGCCTTGCGTGCGCGACCACTTGACCGCCGTCCAG
This sequence comes from Streptomyces sp. NBC_01264, assembly GCF_026340675.1. NCBI lineage: Bacteria > Bacillati > Actinomycetota > Actinomycetes > Kitasatosporales > Streptomycetaceae > Streptomyces > Streptomyces sp. NBC_01264. Next base: position 1,929,444 of record NZ_JAPEOX010000002.1, on the reverse strand, counting down.
CCGTTCGCGTCCTGCTCCGCGCCGTCGCGCAGCAGGACCCGGCCGTCCTCGCCCGCCGTGACGCGGATGTCGTCGAAGGCGACGCCCTTGCCGTGGGTGTTGCTGTCGGAGGTGACACGGAGTCTCAACTGGACGGATCTGCCGCCGAATTGGGTCAGCGGAACCGAGAGATGCGTCCAGCCGGCCGAGGTGCCGGAGATTCCCTTCGCCCCGATCGGCGTGGCGTCCACCGTGCCCGGCAGCGCCGTCCAGCCGGTCCCGCCGTCCGTGGAGGCCTCCACCGTCAGGTAGTCGAAGTCCTGCTCGATGTCGTACCAGACCCGGGCGTCCAGGCGGGCCGGGGTACCGGCCGGGACCCCGGACAGGTCGACGGTGCGCGAGAGGGTGTTGTCCATGAAGTCGCCCGTACCGCTCCACCACTGGCTGCCGCCCTCGTACGGGTCGACCAGCTCGGTCGTGGTCGAGGACGGCGGCAGGTGCACCAGCAGTGACTGCGGCTCCTCGGTGTTGTAGCCGGACACTCCGAGCGTCGCCCGCGTCGTGCGGCCCGCGTCGGCCTCCGTGTACTGGAGCCAGCCCAGCTGCAGCTTGCTCCAGGGGTCGAGGTCGCCCGGGAACTCGCCTGTGGAGTTAAGGCCCTTGCCCAGGTAGGACGCGGAGGACATCAGCGACCAGAAGTTGACGCTGTTGTCCCCGTCCGAGCTGTACAGGTCCGGCAGGCCCAGATCGTGCCCGAACTCGTGCGCGAAGAGGCCCGCGCCGCTGTTCTCCCCGCCGGTCAGGTAGTCCCCGGCCCAGATGCCGGTGTCGCCGACCGGGGTGCCGCCCGCCTTGTTGCCCTCCGGGCCCGCGCTGCCGGCCTGGTTCCAGTAGGCGAACCAGCGGTGCGCCCACACGGCGTCCTTGCCCTGCGCACCGCCGCCCCAGGTGCCGTCCTTGCCCGCGTGGACGACGACGAGGTGGTCGAGGTAGCCGTCCGGCTCGTCGAAGTCGCCGTCGTGGTCGGCGTCGTAGCGGTCCCACACGTCGTACTCGGCGAGCTGCGCCTTGATCTGTTCGGCCGTACGGCCCTTCGCGCGCTCGGACTTGTACCAGGAGTCCGTGGCGTCCCGGATCATGTCCCAGTTGGTCCGGCACTGGCCGGACTCGGAGCAGTTGTCGGTGCCGTAACGGGCTTCGTTCCAGGGGAGCTTCACCCAGTCGGTCACCGTGCCGTCCATGTCGTACCGGCCGGAGGACTGGAGCCGGTAATAGGCGCGCAGGGAGGCGGACCGCGGGTCGGTGGAGAAGAACTGCTTCTCGTAGAAAGAGCGGTCGAAGTCCTTGCGCCACAGGGTGTGGTTGTCGTCCGCGGCCGGTTTGCCGATCGTGTTGTGCGCCGGGCCGGGGGCGCCGCCGAAGCGGGGCTTGCCCTCGAACTCGGTGGTGTCGTCCACCTGGTCGCCGAACTCGGCGAGGATCACGAAGACCTTGTCCTTGCGCTCCTGTGCCAGTTCGACGTACCGCTTGCCGACCTTGGCCCGCCGCGGCAGCGTGCCGTCGGCCTCGGCGCGCAGGCCGCCGGGGCGGCCCGAGGCCACTTCCTCGAGGGCCTGGCGGCGCAGGGCCTGGCGCTGGAGCTCCAGGGGCGCGGGTGGCGGGGCGGCGGCCTGCTGCTGCTCGGCCGCCTGGTGCCCGGCGGGCGTCCGGGCGGGCGGCGGGGCCGGGGAGGCGGTGGCGGCGAGCGCGGGGGCGGCGAGGAGGGCGAGTGATATCGCCGCTCCCACCGCAGCGAGTCTGCGCAACGTAGCTGACCTTTCTGGAGGTTCCGGGCGGTCGGGTTGGCCGGAGCGCGAGTAATATTTCACATGTGACAGGTGATTGATAGGCGTGGGAGAGGGAGACGTCCGGTGCGATCGGGCCTGCCTTCGGAGGCGGTCGGTCCTGCCTCTGGAGGCGGTCGGGTATGTGCACCGGCCATCGGAACTCCACGTTCGAGGGGCCCTGTTCGCCGCGCGGCGCTATCGTGCCGAGCGGGGACGACGGTGCGAGGGGGCGGGGCCGCGATGCGATTTCTGTTTGTGCACGGCACGGGGGTGCGGCGCGAGCGGCACGACACGCTCTTCGCCCTGGTCCGGGACCGGCTGACCGCCCGGTTCCCCGGCGCGACCGTCGACTCCTGCTTCTGGGGCGAGCGGTACGGGGCCACCCTGAGCGCCCACGGACGCTCGGTGCCCGGACTGGGCGCCCCCGGCACGGCCCCCGGCGACGACGAGGAGGTCGCCGAATGGGGGCTGCTGGTCGCCGACCCGCTCTGCGAGCTGCGGGTCCTGGCGGAGGCCGGCTGGGACACCGGAGGCGGAGGCCACCCGGGTGACGAGTACGGCGACTTCGGCGGCGAACCCGACGACGACGCCTTCGCCATGCCCGGCGTGCGGTCCGCGGGCGAGCGCGTGCTGGAACTGCTCGCCGAGGTCTCCGGGGCGGAGGGCGGCGGCGAACAGGCCGCGCTGCTGCTCGGTACCGGCCTCGCCGCCGGGTTCCCCGCCGCCCTGGAGGCCGTCTCCCGCTCCGCCGAGGCCGCCGGCGCCGGGGGTAGGGCCACCGCCGAGCCGCAGGCCCGCGAGCTGGCCAAGGTCCTGGCCCGCGCCGTGACCGCCGCCGCCCTCGCCTCGGCCGGAGCCGAGGCCGACTGCACCGGAACCGAACGCGACCGCCTCGTCGAACTGATCACCGCCCGCCTCGGCGGCGACGCCCGGGTCCCCGGCGCCCGGGCCGCCGCCGTCCTCGGCCGGCTCGCCATGCGCGTCACCACCCAGCCGCTGCTCAACGCCTGGCGCGGCTCCCTCACCGTCGGAGCCATCCCCGCGCTCGGCGACATCCTGCGCTACCAGGCCCGGGGCGCCGACCTCCGCGCCTTCCTGCACGAGCGGATCACCGCCGAGCCGGGGCCGACCGTACTCATCGGCCACAGCCTCGGCGGCATCGCCCTGGTGGACCTCCTCGCGCTCGCGGCCGCCCGCGGCGAGCCGGTGCCCGGGGTCGAACTGCTCGTCACCGTCGGCTCGCAGGCGCCCTTCCTCTACGAACTCGGAGCGCTGGCCGGGGTCGTACCGGGCACCAAGCTCCCGTACGCCTTCCCGCGCTGGCTCAACGTCTACGACCGCCAGGACGTGCTCTCCTACCTCGCCGAGCCCGTCTTCCCCGGCGACCCGCGCGTCAGCGACCAGGAGATCGGCAGCCGCCAGCCCTTCCCGGCCTGCCACAGCGCCTACTGGAAACAGGACTCGCTCTACGCACGCATCGAACGGGCGGTGGCCGAAGCGGAGATCGGGTGAACCCCCTCGACCTCATGCCCCCCGACCTGGGACCGCGCACCTTCGCGCTCGTCGCCGGAGTCGAGCGGTACGAGATCAGCCGGCACTGGAACCTGCGCGGCCCGGCCCGCGACGCCCTGCGGTTCTCCCGCTGGCTCACCGGCCCGGGAGGGGTGCCGCCGGGCCACGTACGGCTGTTGCTGTCCCCGCTCGACGACCCGGACTCGCTCGACTGGTCGGACTCGGCCGGGCTGGAGGCCCTGCGCGGTACGCACCGACCGGCGACCGAGGCGAACGTGAAATCGGCACTGTTCGACGAACTGCCGTCGTGCGACGGCGATTTACTGCTCGTCTTCTGGGCCGGACACGGCTACACGGCGCCACACCGCGGCGAACTGCTGCTGCCTTCCGCGGACGCCCGCCCCGGCCAGATCCGCCACCTCAACCTCGACTCCGCGCTGCGCTGGTGGCGCACCGACCTCGTCAAGCGCGAGCGGTTCCGGTACCAGGCGGCCCTGGTGGACGCCTGCCGGGTCGACGCACCCCGCGACGCCCGCTGGAACTTCGGGATCAGCGACTACGGCGGCGGCGCCACCGTCCCGGGGCGGCGCCAGTTCCGGCTGTACGCCTCCCGCGAGGGCGAGGCCGCGAAGAACGACGCCGAACGCGGCGCCGGCCGCTTCACCGAGGAACTCCTCGCCGAACTCGGCGAACGCCCGGTGCGCGAGGCCGCCTCCGTCCTCTCCGACACCGCCCGCTCCATCCACCACACCTTCCTGGGCCTGCGCGAACGCGGCGAGGGCTGGCAGCTCCCGCAGTTCGTCGTGGACCGCGACTGGGACGCCTCCTCCTTCCTCGACGACGACGTCCCCGGAATGGCGCCGCCACGAGCGGGCCGCCTCGACCAGAGCGCCTGGGACGGGCTCGGCGAGCTCTTCGAGGGCCGCGACCTGCCGCGCTGCGCCTACGAGGCGTTCCTCTGGGCGTTCCGGGCGGCCGGCTGCGCGGCCCCCGCCCGGGGCGGCCTGCCCGGCGACACCCTGCTGGAGGTGGCCCAGGACCTCGACGAACGCCACGGCGGTCCCGGCGGGATGCCGCTCGCGGTGCCCTTCGTACGGTTCCTCGGAGAGCAGGGCGCGGCGGGCGACGAGCGGTGGGCGGGCCGGGTGCGCGACTGGGTGAGCGCCACCCGCGAACGCCTCGGGCTGCCCGCGCTGCCGCCCCCGCCCCCGCCGCCGCGCAAGACGGTCCTGCACGTGCGGCTGGAGGCGCCGCCGGGCGGGGAGGACGGGTTCCTCGCCAGGATGTGGCTGCGGCGGGAGGTGACCGAGCACATCTGGGAGTCGGAGGGCGAGCCGGTCCGGCTGGCCGTCGTACGGGACGCGCTCGTGCGACAACTGGCTGCGGTTGCAAAGGTGTTGGGCGCCGATGCGGCGGCCGGGCGGCTGTCCGGGGCGGTGGAGCGGATCGAGTTCCACGTGCCGTACGAGCTGCTGGCCCTGGACTTCGACCAGTGGCCGGTCCCGCGCGGCCCGGGCGGGCGGACCCGGCCCCTGGGGGCGCTCTACCAGGTGGTGGTGCGCTGCCCGCAGGAACGCGAGGACACCGGCGCCGAATGGCGTGGCAAATGGCGCTGGCTGTGGTCCCAGGGCGGCCGGCACCCGGACGCGGTCCGGGTGGTGGCCGACGCGGACGCGGACGACGGGCTCGGCATGGAACTGGGCGCGGGCCCGGCGCCCGCGTGCGTACTGGCGCACACCCGGGCCGGGGCGCGGACCTCGGCGGTGGTGGAGGCGGTACTGGAGGGCGGTGTCCCGGTGGCCCTCTGGCACCGGGACCCCGCCCCGGCGAGCCCGGACCGGGCGGGCGCGGACCGGGCGGGGGAGAACCGGGCGGGCATGGACTGGGCGGGTGAGGAGGGCCGGGTGGGCACGGACCGGGCGGGGGAAGATCGGGCGGGACAGGACCGGGCGGGAGAGGACCGGGTGGGCGCGGACCGGGCGGGGGAGAGCCGGGTGGGCATCGACCGGGCGGGGGAGAACCGGGTGGGAGAGGGCGGGACCCGGGCGGTGCGGGCCGGTTCCGGTCGGGGCGGAGAGCCGGGGGTGGCGCAGGCCGGGGTGGCCCGGCCGGGTCCGGGCGGCTTCGCGTACGCCGGGGCGGGGCGGGCGGAGGGTCCCGGTCCGGGCGGCGGGGCCGCGGGCGTCCTGCTCGCTCTGCTGGTACCGCCCGGCGCGGACGGTCGGCCGCCCGACCCCGGCGCACTCGACGTGCTCGCGCTGCCCGCCCGCGTGCGCGCGGTGCGCCGGGCGGCGGCCGGCGCGGGTGCGGGCGCCCCCGGTGGCGATCGCCGACAGCCTTTGGGGGGAGACCGGTTGGTCCTCCTGTGGGACGATCCCGACGACACCCTCACCCTCCGGTCCCTGGCTTGAACCCGATGCCGATCCCGATGCCGATCTCGATGCCGGTCCCGATCCCGATGCCGGTCCCGATCCCGGAGCCCGGGCCCCGTCCCGCGCCCGCCCCCGACTTCGCATCTCCACCGACCCCGACGACCGCTCGCGGCGACGGCCCGCGACACCCACGATGGAGGCAGAGGCTGTGGTGAAGGACTGGTGGCTGTACCAAGGGACCGGCGAGGCCGCCGAACGCCGGGCCAGGCTGGAGGCCGGACCGCCGCCGCCCTGGCGGGACTTCAAGGGCGTCCCCGACCCGGGGTACGCGTCCCCCGGCTGCGAGGGCCCGGCCTGGGAGCGCACCTGGCGGCGCGGCGAGGGCTACGTCCCCGACGAGCTGGAGAAGGACGTGGTCAACACGGCCCTGCACCTGCGCCGGCCGCTCCTGATCACCGGCAAACCGGGTGTCGGCAAGTCCACGCTCGCCTCCAGCATCGCCGCCGACCTGGGCCTCGGCCCCGTACTGCACTGGCCGGTCACCAGCAGGACCGTCCTGCGCGACGGCCTGTACCTGTACGACGCGATCGGCCGGCTCCAGGAGGCGGGGCTGGAGCAGATGCGGACACCCGGCGCCGTACCGCCCGCGGCCCGCGCAGGGACCGCGGTCCCCGCCCCGGCGCCCGCGGCGGCCCCCTCCGGGGGAGGCCCGTCCATCGCCCGCTACCTGCGCCTCGGCCCGCTCGGTACGGCGCTCCTGCCCCAGGACCGGCCCCGAGTCCTGCTCGTGGACGAGATCGACAAGAGCGACATCGACCTCCCCGGAGACCTCCTCACCGTCTTCGAGGACGGCGGCTTCGTCATCCCCGAGCTCGCCCGGCTCGGCAAGGAGGCCCCCACCGTCGCCATCGGCACCGACGACGACACGGAGGAGGTCGTCCGGATCTCCCAAGGCCGGGTCCAGTGCCGGTACTTCCCCATCGTCGTCCTCACCAGCAACGGCGAACGCGATTTCCCGCCCGCCTTCCTGCGCCGCTGCGTCCGTCTGCACCTGGACCCGCCGGGACCCGACAAGCTCGCCCGCATCGTGCGCGGCCGGCTCGGCGTGGACATCGAGAACAGCGACGAGTACCGGGACCTCGTGCGGAGCTTCCTGGAGCGCGCCGAGGACGGCGACCTCGCCACCGACCAGCTCCTCAACGCCATCCAACTGCGCCTGGCAGGCGCCTGGTCCGCCCCCGGCGACCGCGAGCGCTTCCTCGCCACCGTCATGCACCACCTCACCGGACCCTCCGCGTGATCGAGAAGCTCCTCGCCGCCCTGGCCGAGGGCGCCGAGGACAGGGGCCCGCGCCCCGTGCTCGGTGCGGAGGAGATCGCCGACATCCTGTGGCTCGCCACCCGGGTGGACGCGTCCGCCCCGCGCGCGGAGCCCGACGGCCCGGCCCCGGCCGCCGGACCCGAACCCGCCGCGGGTGGGCCGGAGCCACCCGGCACAGCACGCGGCGGCCCGGGCGGCCCCGGCGGACCGGGAGTCCAGTACTTTCCAGCGGCCGCCCCCGCCCCCGCCCCCGGCGGCCCTGTGGACCCCGCCGCCGGAGCGGCCGCGGGAGGCGCCCCCGGCGGCGCGGCCGCGCGGCCCGGGCGCCGGGGCAGCGCGGTGCGGCTGCCGCGCGCCGCCAGCCTCGACGACCCGCTCGCCCTGATGCGCGCCCTGCGCCCGATCGGCCGCCGCAGCATCGGCGGGCCGGGGGAGGAGCTGGACGAACAGCTCACCGTCGAGCGCAGCATCGAGCGGATGGTGCTCACCCCGGTCCTGCGCCCCGCCGAGAGCCGCTGGCTGGACGTGGCCCTGGTGGTCGACTCCCACCACTCGATGCTGCTCTGGGCCGACCTGGTGGAGGAGGTGCGCGGACTCCTCACCCGCAGTGGCGTCTTCCGCGACGTACGGACCTGGCGGCTCACGGGCACCGGCCCCGGCGGCACGCCCAGGGTCGCGCACCATCGCGACAGCCCGCCCCGCAACCCCCTGGAGCTGGTCGACCCGGCGGGCCGGCGGCTGATCCTGGTGCTCTCCGACACGGTGGCCGGCGGCTGGCGCGAAGCTCCCCTGCGCGCGGTGCTCCGGCAGTGGTCGGCGCACAACGCCGTGGCCGTACTGAACGTCCTGCCCGAGCGGCTCTGGACGCGCGGGGCGGTCCAGCCGGTCCCCTTCGCCGTCCGCGCGGACCGGCCCGCGGCGGCCACCCGCTCCTGGCAGCGGGTCCCCATGACCCGGCGGGCCCGCGGCGGCGGGGCCGTGATCCCCGTCGTCGGCATCGCCTCCGGGAGCCTGGCCCGGCTGGTGCGGGTGGTGTCCGGGGACGGCCGCTGGCGGCGCCTCGCGTGCCTGCGCCTCGACGGGGAGCCCGCGCGCGAGGCCTCGTACGCGACACCAGGGGCTCCGAAGTTCTTCCCGGACCCCCTGGAGGCGGTGGAGCGCTTCCGCGCGAGCGCCTCACCGACGGCCCAGCGCCTCGCCGACCACCTGGCCGCCGTACCGCTCACCCTGCCCGTGATGACCCTCGTCCGCCGCTCCCTGCTGCGGGAGTCCGAGCACGGGCACCTCGCGGAGGTGGCCCTGGGCGGGCTGCTCGCCCCCTGGGACGGTGAACAGTCCGCTGACGCGGTGGAGTTCGAGTTCCTGCCGGGCGTACGGGAAGCCCTGCTCGGCTCGCAGCTGCGCGGAGACGTGGCCGCGGTGCGGGAGTTGGTCCGGCGGCGCGTCGGGGACTACCTGTTCCGCAACCGCGGCACCGGCCGGTACTTCACGGCGATCCGCCGGGGATCCGGGAGCGGGGGGCGCCGCGAACTGGGGCCGGAGGCCGTGCCGTTCGCCGTCGCCGGGGGGCCGGTGTCGGGGCTGGCGGACCGGGTGGTGCGGGTCCGGTTCGAGTCGCAGGGGGATCCGGTGGCGACGGGCGTGCTGTTGTCGCCCCGACTGGTCCTGACGGTCGGCGAGGCGGCCCGGACCCAGAGGACGAGCGCCACCGCCTGGGTCAGGGTCGAGGAGCAGGAGTTCCTCTGCGTCCAGGCCTGGGGGGACGGGGGAGCGCCCCAAGTCCTCCTGCTCGTGTCCGACGCGGACCTCGTCGACCCGGCGGACTGGACCGAGCCGGCCTGGGTGCAGGGGTTCGCGGCTCCGGGGGAGCACCTGGTCGTGGACGGTTCCACCGACCGGGGCGAGCCGGTGGCGCTGACCGGCGAGGTCCTCCCGTACGAGGGGGAGCGCAACGGGGAGCTCGTCCGGCTCTCCGCCGAACCGGAGGCCTGGACCTGCTACGCGGGCTCCCCGGTCTCCCGCGACGGGCTGCTGGCGGGCATCGTGCACACGGTGTGGCCGGACCGGATGGTGTTCCTCGCGGGGCAGGCACTGCTGGAGCAGCCAGGGTTCCGTGCGGTCGTGTCGGCGCACGGGGGCACCGGGAGCGATCGCTCGGGTGTCTGCCTGGCGGTACGGATCCACGTGCACCTGGGGCCGGTCGGCCGGTCGGTGAGGGGCGAACTGACCGAGGCCATCCTGCGTGCGCAGGCGGACACCGGCGAGGCCGCCTCGGTCCAGTCCGAGGGGGACGACGGGGTGTTGTTCGTCCTCCTGGAGGACCCGGGCTCGCTCGCACAGGCGGGGAGGACGCTCTCCGCGCTCCCCGCGGCACTGGAGCGGTTGCGCGCGGGCTCCGGCGAATGGGAGATCTCCCTGTTGGTGGCCCTGGCCAGAGGGCGGTTCACGCCCGATCTGCGGGGGGCCGCGGTGGACGAGGCCCGGGCGCTGGTCGGCCAACTGCACATCGTCGGGGAGCCCTCCGGCCCCGGGGAAGCATCGGTGGTCGTCATCGTGAAGGGCGAATCCCTGCTCGGTGTCGACGGGCTCGAATCCCTGGAGGCCATGCCGATGACGGATGCGCAGACGGAGCGGCGCGGGTGGATCTGGTCCGCCCGCGCCGCCGAGGTGGGGCGCGCGCTGATCGATGCCGAGCTGCGGATCGACGACCCGGGCATCGGCTGGCCGCGCTGCGGGTACGGGGGCACACAGGAGGATCCGGGCGGGTGCATCGGTGTCCGTGTGCCGGGCCGCCTGCGCTGCCTCGCCCACGTATCGGCGGTGGAACGGGCCGAGTACCTTCACACGCTGCAACCGGGCTCGGACGTGGACCTGCGGGGGACCACGCTCGATGAGGAGCTGCTCGGCCACCTGATGCTCGTGCTGCGGGAGCCCGGTGCGGGCCAGGTGAGAGTGGGACGCGCGCTCTTCGACCGGGCGCGGTTCACCGGCGACTGGGCCACACCCGGGGGTGAGTTCGGGGGGAGGGCCTCCTTCGACCGGGCCGTCTTCGAAGGCCAGGCGGAGTTCGACGCCGTTCACTTCAGGGGGATCGTCTCCTTCGGCCGGACCTACTTCCGGCGCGGCGCGACCTTCGACGCGGCCGTGTTCGACCGCGAAGCGCGTTTGGTCAGGGCGGACTTCAACGGCAACGCCGGTTTCGCGGAGGCGGTGTTCGCCCAGGACCTCCACATGACCGGGGCCGAGATCTGGGACAGGGCGCGGATGGGCCGGATGCGGGTGCGGGGAGCCGCTGACTTCGGGCACGCGGTCTTCCACGGCCACGGCGACTGGGGGCGGACCACCTTCCAGGGGCCCGCCACCTTCACGTCCACCGTTTCGGGCTCCGGTGCGGTGTTCGACCAGGCCCGCTTCGAGGCCCGGGTCTCCTTCGACCAGGCCACCTTCGCCGGACCGACGTTCTTCAAGGGCACGTTCTTCGCCGACCGGGTGACCTTCGCCGCCACCGACTTCGCGGACGGGGGCGAGTTCATGAACACGACCTTCACCGATCCCGCCGGGCTGCCCGACGCGTGGCGGCCGCTCCTGCCGGCCTCGGGCGCCGCGACGTTCAGCCTGGGCGGAGTGTCCGGCGTGCCGGCACCCTGAGCTACCCGCTCCGCCGGAGCAGGAAGAACAGGCTCGGACCGAAGTTGAGGGCGGCCAGCGGGCTCTGGATGCGCTGCTCGACCGCCAGCAGGCGGTCCTCGCCCACGCTCCGCTTCAGCCGTCCGCTGCGCATGTTGGACACGGACAGCTTGTCCTCGACCCGCAGCCCGGCCTCCGCGAACTGCCGTACGACGGTGTCGGGGTGGTGGTTGACGAAGGGGATGCTGAACTCGGCCACCTTCTCGGCGGAGCGGATGTCCACGGGCGCGCGCGGGACACCGCGCAGCCGTTTCGCGTAGCGCAGTTTGTTCAGGATGTGCGCGGAGTTGGCCACCTCGATCAGGGCGCGGCCGCCGGGCCTCAGTACGCACGCGATCTCGCGCAGCGTGGGGCCGGGATCGGGAATGTGGTGCATGACGCGGATCATGGAGACCAGATCGGCCGATCCGTCGTCGAGCGGAAGGTGGCCTGGGCGCATGTGGTGCGCGGTGATGCCGGGCCGGTCGGCCAGCAGGCGTCCGGCGATGGCCACGTGCTTGGCGCTCGGGTCGCACATCATGACACGGTCCGCGTACTCCTTAAGGACCGGGCTCAACCGGCCGAATCCGCCGCCCACTTCGCAGACGAGTCCGTAACGGCGGTCGCCGATCAGCCGTTTGACCGCGGCTATCTCGGCCGCGTGCTCGTAGTCGCGCCCCTGCCAGTAGGCGACGTAGTCCTCCGACTCGTCGTCGTACTGGTCGCCCCGTGCCTCAGCGTCGTTCATGTGCCGCCCCCCGATGCGCGCGCACGCGTGTACGCGTGTGTGGCGCATCATCTCGACGAATCCCGGAGGAGGGAACGGCTCCGGTGTGTGGATGCCGCGTGGATTCCCGGGTGCGGGGCCTGGAAGCCCCGCACCCGGGTGGTGGGTCAGGCGGTGGGCGGTACCCGTCCCGGGCGGCCCGCGCCGCGGGTCAGGCGGTAGCCGCCGATGCCCGCGAGGGCGGCGAGCACACCGCCGGCCGCCGTCCAGAGCCAGCGGTCCGACCACCAGGTGCCCGCCCAGCCGTCGGCCGGCGCGATGGTGGACGTCGTGCCGGCGGCGGGGACGAGCGGTGCGGCCAGGGCGTTGTCGGCCGCGTAGGCGCCGCCGACGTCCTGGGCCTGTGCCCGCACGCGGACCCGTACGGGCTGGCCGAGGTCCTCCTGTGCGAGGTCGGTGACCGTGAGCCGGAGGTAATAGGCCCCGGGCAGAGGGTCGTTGGCCCACTGGTCGGCGCCCGAGCGGACCGGGCGCAGGGTGCAGGACAGGTCGACGGCCGCCGCGTCCCTGGCGGCCGTGCCGGTCTGCGCGCCGTACGTGCAGGGCTGGCGGCGGCGCAGGCCGTCGTACACGTCGAGCTGCCAGGTGGAGGCGGAGTGCCTGCCCGCCGCGGCGGGCAGGGTGACCGAGGCCTGCACGGTGGCGCGCTGCCCCGAGTCCAGGGGGAGCACCCAGTAGAGGTAGTCGCCGGTGGAGGCCTCGGCCGTTGCCCCCTGGCCCAACTGGAGCGGGGTGGCGGTACGGAAGGCCGTGCCGGCCTCGGTCGGAGCCTCGTTGCCGCCGCTCGGGCTCGGCGACGGCGAGGCCGCCACCCCGAGCAGGCCGCCGCCCACGAGCAGGGCGGCGGTCAGTGCGCGCCGGACGCGCCGGCCGGTGCGGGATCCGTCGTTTCGTTCACGTCTCACGGCACTCATCAGTTGTTGGTCCTCCAGACCGAGATACGCCAGCGGGAGACCCAGCCCCACACCAGTCCGGCGAGGAGTCCGGTGAGCGCCAGTACGCCGAGCAGCCACCAGCCGCGTCCGAGGCCGAAGGAGGCCACGTCGGAGGCCTCGTCGGGACCGTCCACCACGTCGATGGTCAGCTCGAGCGGCATGCCCGGGGTGGTCTTCACCGAGGCGGGGGCCGAGAAGGAGTTGCTGACCTGGAGGCACACGGTCTCGGCCGGCTCCTCGTCGTCCGCGCTCCCGGCCTTGGGGTAGCGCAGCCCGGACGAGATCAGGTCGGTCCGCCCGTCACCGGCTTCCTGGCCGCGTACGATCTCCCGGCCGCTGCGCGTCGTGGCGCGCAGCAGCACTCCGTAGTCGTTGTTCACGGCGCGGTCGGCCCCGATGCTGACCGAGGCGCGCAGCTCCTTGCCCGGCGGCACGGAGACCCGGTACCAGCGGTGCTCGCCGAAGCTCTCGCGGTCGCTGTAGAGGCCGGGCTGCAACTCCGGTGCGCTCGCGCACTGCTTGGCGCCCTCGGTGGCCACCGGATTGACCACCGGTGTGGCCGCACGGCCCACCAACTGCTTCACCCGGCCCGACAGTTCGGCCTTGTGCTGCACGGAGGTGTACGTGCCGCCGGTGGCCTCGGCGATGCAGATCAGCTGGTCGCGGGTCTTGGCGTCGGGGACGAGCCCGAGCGTGTCGATGACCAGGTGGATCCCCTGGGCCGCGATGCTCCGGGCCACTTCGCAGGGGTCGAGCGGGGCGCAGGTGTCCTCGCCGTCGGTGATGAGCACGATCCGGCGGCTGGCGTCACCGCCCTTCAGGTCCTCGGCGGCTCCGAGCAGCGCCGGGCCGATGGGCGTCCACCCGGTGGGGGCCAGTGTGGCCACCGCCGTCTTGGCCTCGGTCCGGTCCAGGGGGCCGACCGGATAGAGCTGCTTGGTGTCCTTGCAGCCGAGGTTCTTGTCGGGGCCGGGGTAGTTGGCGCCCAAGGTCCGTATGCCGAGCTGCACTTCCTCGGGCACCGCGTCCAGCACCTCGTTGAACGCCTGTTTCGCGGCGGACATCCGGGTCTGCCCGTCGATGTCCTGCGCGCGCATCGAGCCGCTGACGTCCAGCACCAACTCGACCTTGGGGGCTTCCTTCGCCACCGGTTCACCGGCGGCGGCACCTGCAGGGAACAACCCGGCAGCGAGGGTGACGAACAGGCCGCACGCACTGGCCCTCACCCATCTTCTAGTGATCATCGCCGGATCGTATTGAGATTCCCCGCACCAGCCAAACCGAGCACCCGCCGGGGGCGGCTCAGCCGTGGCCGGCCGGGCCGCCCGGGACGACCAGACCCGTTTCGTACGCCACGACGACGGCCTGGGCGCGGCTGTCCAGGGCCAGTTTGCTCATGGTGCGGTTGAGGTGGGTCTTGACGGTGGCCTCGCTGATGAAGAGCAGCTCGGCGATCTCCGTGTTCGACAGCCCGCGGGCCGTCAGCCGCAGTACCTCCCGCTCGCGGGCGGTGAGCGCGTCGAGGGCGGCGGGGGTGTCCGGCACCGGGTCCGCGCGGTTCACGTAGGTCTCGATGAGGCGCCGCGTCACGCTCGGGGCGAAGAGCATGTCGCCGCGGGCCACCGCCGCGACCGCCTCCAGGAGCCGCTCGGGGCCGGTGTCCTTCAGCAGGAACCCGGAGGCCCCGGCGCGCAGGGCGGCGTACACGTACTCGTCGAGGTCGAAGGTGGTCAGGACGAGGACCCGGGGCAGCGGGTCCACCGCTGCCGCGAGGATCCGCTCCGTGGCGGCCGGGCCGTCGAGGCCGGGCATCCGGATGTCCATCAGGATCACGTCCGGGCGGGTGGCGGCCGCGCGGACCACGGCGTCCTCGCCGTCCTCGGCCTCCCCGACCACCTCGATGCCGGGTGCCGCCTGGAGCAGCGCCGCCAGTCCGGCCCGGATCAGGATCTGGTCGTCGACGACGAGGACCCGGATCATGCCGGCGGCCGGTTCTCCGGACCGAGGGGACGCGCGGTGGTGAGCGGCAGCACGAGGTGCACGCTGAATCCCCCTTCGGTCCGCGGGCCGACGACCACTGTTCCGCCGTAGAGCCTCGCGCGTTCGTGCATGCCGATCAACCCGTGCCCCGGTCCGGGGACAACGTTGGCCGGATCTGGTCGGCGCGCCCGGACGTCCGCGCCGCCGCCGTGGCCGCCACCGCCGTCGCCGCCACCGTCGTCGGTGACCGTGACCTCCAAGGCGTCCGGGAGGTACACGACGAGAACCTCGACGCATGCCGACGGAGCGTGCTTGATGACGTTGGTGAGGGCCTCCTGGACCACCCGGTACGCGCACAGCTCCACACCCGGCGGCAACGGCCGCGGGATGCCGCCCGTCCTCAGCTCCACGGGAACGCCCGTGGCCCGCACCCGCTGCGCGGCCTCCGCGAGCCCTGCCAGGCGCGGCATCGGCGCGTACGGGGTCCGCCCGTCCGCGCCGTCCTCGTCCGCGGGCGCGCCGCGCAGGACGTCCGGTTCCTCGTCGCCGCCCGAGCGCAGCAGCGTGAGCATGCGCCGCAGTTCCCGCAGCCCCTCCTGGCTGGTCTCGGCGATCGTGCCGAGCGCCGCCCGGGCCTTGTCCGGTGCGGTCGAGAAGACGTAACCGGCCATCCCCGCCTGCACGCTGATGACGGACATGTGGTGGGCCACGATGTCGTGGAGCTCGCGGGCGATGCGCCGCTGCTCCTCGGAGACCGCGCGGCGCGACCGCCACTCCTGCTCGCGGTGCAACTGGGCGGAGGCGGCGGCCAGCTGACGGCTCCGCTCGTCGAGCAGCCGGGCGCCGTTGCCCAGCACCCACACCACCCCGGGCACGCACAGGGCCTGCAGCACCGACACGATCGGCCCCAGAGTCTCCAGCCCGGTGTAGAAGTAGACGGCCGCGGCGAGCGCCGCGCACGCGGCGACGGTACGGGGCGGACGGCGGGCCGCGACCCCGTAGAACGCGATCATGGGCCCCCAGAAGTTGAGGGAGGGCGAGTACCCGGCGGCCACGTACCCGCTGTAGGCCAGGGAGCAGGCGATGAGCGTGGGTACGGGAGAGCTCCTGCGCGCGGCGAGCGGAAGGCCGACCAGCACGGTGAACAGGTAGGCGCCGGCGTCGAACGGCTGCGCGCCGGGCATGTGGTACCTCGGCCCGGTGAAGGCCGCGACACCGGTCAGGCCCAGGGCCAGTAGGGCGTCGGTCAGCCTGGGATCGACGGAGCGGAACCGGTCAGCCGCCTGCCAGGCCCTGGTGCGCATCGGCGAACCCTACGCGGGGGCGCGGGGGGCGGTCGTCATACCAGGGGTGTAGCGGGCGGGGGCGCCGTACTGACGCAGGGGTTTACCCCTGGAGTCCACTCTGCGGTTGACGCCGGGCAGGGGGAGTCCGGGGGACCGTACGGGTGTTCCGCCGACCGCACGCCGCCCGGCGTGCCGGTCGCCTCGACGCCACACAGGGGGATCACCGATGCAGTTCACCAAGAAGGCCGCCGTCCTGACGGCGGGCGTCGCACTGCTCACCGGCCTCGGACTCACGGGCACGACCGCGCAAGCGGCGGGCACCGGGGTGCTGGCCTGCTCCACCGGCGACGCCGTCACGAAGAAGACGAACATGGTCGACTCCATCCACATCGAGCTGCGCTACAGCCCGTCCACGCGCTGCGCGTGGGGCCGGATCTACACGGCCGACCCGGGCGATCAGGTGTGGGTGGACCGGTCCAGCAACGGCGGCAGCACCTGGACCGGCCCGATGGGCGTGACCACCGTGCAGTCCGGCGCCGACACCCACACCCCGGCCTACAACGACGCGGGCTACGTGATGCGGGCCTGCGCCAAGAACGACAGCACCGGCACCGTGCGGTGTACCGGCTGGTACTGAGCCCCTCCCGGCCGTGCGGCCGCCCGTCCACGGGGGACGGGCGGCCGCACGGCCGGTCCTGCGCGGGACACCCCCTATACGGGGGAGGGTTCCACGGCGGACCACCCCTTGGCGGTCGGGGTGAAGACGATCCCGCCCACCACCAGGAAGCCGGACGGGCCGTCGGTCCCGGGGCGGACGCCGCCCGGGACGGTGAAGCGGGCGGTCTGCTTGCGGGAGGCCAGGTCGATGACCACGCCCGAGGTCCGGCACCGTACGTACGCCAGCCCGCCGGTCACCACCACCGCGTTCGCCGCCTCCGGGCGCTGCGGGTCCGTGCACTCCCGGGCCAGCGGAATCCGCCACACGGCGCCGCCGGACTCCTGGTTGAGTTCCATGAAGCCCGGTTCGCCGTCCGACGCGGTCGCCATCAGATAGACCTTGTCACCGGCCACCGCCGGCCCCGACAGCGTGATGCCCGCGTACGGGAGGTCCGCGCTGCGCTGATGAGCCGGCTCACCGCGCAGCACACCCGCCCCGTTCTCCTTGCTGCACAGCAGGACGGTGTCGTCGTACAGGTCCCTGGCCAGCGTGAGCCCACGGGTCTCGCAGGTCCCGGGCATCGAGAACCGGGTGCCGTCCTGGGGAGTCCCGAACGGCAGCTTCTTCCCGGTGGCCCCGTCGAGGGCGGTCACGAAGGTCTGGAACCCCATGTCGGCCTTCTGGGTCCGCCCTTGTACGTACACCCGGTCCTTGTCCACCCGCAGCGCCGGGTAGCCGTCCTCGGACCCGGACACCTTCTGCTGCCACAGGAGCTTCCCGTACCGGGTCTCCAGGGCGGTGACCGTGCCGGACGCGCTCACCGCGAAGACCCGGCTGCCGTCCGCGTCCAGGACCGCCCGCTTCAGCTTCTCCTTGGTGGGGAACTCCCAGCGGGGCGTGCCTTCGACGAGGTCCAGCGCGGTGAACCCCTTGTCGCCGGGCGCGATCACCGTGTGGGTCCCGCTCACCGCCCCGGGTGCCACCAGCGGGGGCTGCCCGTCCACGGCGTCCTGAAGCATCTGCCCCCACAGCGGCTCGCCGGTGGCCGCGTCGTACCGGCTGAGCCCGTCGCCGGGAAGCTCCTTGCTCGTGCCGGGCGACGTGCACACCAGCGACGAGGCCGCGTACACGCAGGCCGCCATCTCCCTGATGCCGTCCCAGGCCCGCCACCCGGCGGGGCGCCGGGCGGGGGAGTCCGCGTAGGCACGGCTGCCGCCCGGGCTGCCGCCGTCGGTGGCCAGGTACGGGGCGAGGGACCCGGTGGCCGTCGGCTGGGAGGGCGTACGCGACGCGGCGCCGGAGGGGCCGGGTGTCCCGGAGGGTCCGGCGGACGACGAGGGTGCCTTGCCGTCGTCCCGGGCGCCGCCGTCCCGCGGGGCGTACCCGAAGTAGTACCCGCCGCCGACCAGCAGCGAAGCCACCAGTACCCCGGTGAGCAGGGCGCGTCGGCGCGGCCCGGACATCCGCCGGGGCCGCGGGGCCGCCGGCTGCCCGGCCGGGCCGGTCGGGGGCCCCGACGGCCGGGTGAGCGGCCCGCCGGCGTCCTGGGTCCCCTCCGGGGACGCGGCGGCCGGGCCCGCCGGGCCCCCTCCGGTGCCGTCGGCGTCCGCGTCCGTACGTGCGCCGGCAACGGCGCCCGCGGCCGTACCCGGCTCCGCCTCGTCGCCCGCCCGCGAGCCGGTCCAGGTCCCGGCCCCGGAGGGCTTACGGGCTTCCCCGCCGGGGTCCCCGTCCTCGCGGAGCGGATTCTCCCAGGCGGCCGCCGGGATCCGCGCCAGCACGGCCAGCAGCTCGTCCGGTTCCGGCCGGGCGGCCGCCTCCTTGGCCAGGCAGGCCCCGACCACGGCCCGTAGCGGATCGGCCAGTTCGCCGATGTCCGGTGCCTCCGACACCACGCGGTAGGCCGTCATGTAGTGCGACTCCGCGTCGAAGGGCCCCCGCCCGGTCGCGGCGAACACCAGCACCGACCCCAGCGAGAACACGTCCGACGAGGCCCGCACCCGCGCCGGGGCCGACAACTGCTCCGGCGACATGTACGGCGGCGTCCCCAGGATCTGCCCGGTCGAGGTCAGCGTCTGCTGACCGGCCGCCCGCGAGATCCCGAAGTCGATGACCCGCGGCCCGTCGTCCGTCAGCATGACGTTGTCCGGCTTCAGGTCGCGGTGGATCACCCCGGTGGTGTGCAGTTCGCGCAGCGCTTCCACCAGGCCCAGCGCGAGCACGCGCAGCGCGTTCCCGCGCAGCGGCCCGTCCGCCTTCACCCGCGCGCCCAGGGTCCGCCCCGGCACCAGCTGGGTGGCCATCCAGGGCCGCTCCGCGTCCGGGTCGGCATCCACCACCGCGGCGGTGAAGGCGCCGCTCACCCGCCGGGCGGCCGCCACCTCCTGGCGGAACCGGGTCCGGAACTCCGGGTCGTCGGCGAACTGCTGGTGCACCAGTTTCACCGCGACGAGCCGCCCCGAGGCGGCTCGCCCCGAGTACACCGTCCCCATCCCGCCGGAACCCAGCCGGGCGATCAGGACATACCCGCCGATCGCCCGCGGATCCCCGTCCCGCAGTGTCATGTCCCGCCCCGCCCACCCGTGTACGTCCGTCGGCGGCACCCTATCCCGGACCTGCGCACTTGTACCGCGAAGCCACCGCCGGCCCGCGCGGATCCGCGGACGTCACGCCGAACGCAGGGCGTCCGTGGGGGAGGCCCGGGCGGCCCGCAGCGCGGGATGGAGCCCGGCGAGCGCGGCCACCACCACCGAGACCGAGGGCCCGGCGACGAGGGTGTGGAGCGGGATGGCCGCCGGCCAGCCCTGGACCAGCGCGTAGCCGTACACGGTCAGACCGCCCAGGAGCAGGCCGCCGATGCCGCCGATGAAGCCCATCAGCACGGCCTCCAGCAGGAACTGCGCCGCGATCTGGCCGCCCCGGGCACCCAGGGCGCGGCGCAGCCCGATCTCGCCGCGGCGCTCCATCACGCCGACGACCATGGTGTTGGCGATCCCGGCACCGCCCACCAGCAACGCCACGCCGGCCAGGACGAGTACGAGCGCGGTGAGGCTGTTCTCCGTCTCGGTGCGGGCCAGCAGGAGGTCGGAGGGCCTGCTCACCGCGACCATGGTCGGGCTGCCGGGGTTCGCGGTGGCCGCGGCCACCGCCTGGACCTGCGGGACGCGTTCGGAGTACGACCGCAGGTAGACGGTCGCGGCGCTGCCGTCGGCCCCCAGCCGGGCGACCGCCTGGGGCCATCCGACCAGGGCCGCCGTGCCCAGTTCGGGGGCGAGTTCGTTCGGAGCGAGGATGCCGAGGACCTGGTACCACTGGCCGCCCAGCCACACCCGCTCGCCCGGGCCGGTGACGCCGAGCCGCTCGGCGGCCTGGTCGCCCAGCACCGTCACCGGGAGGTTCTCGGCCGCGGCGTCCAGCCAGCGCCCGCTGTGCAGTTCGGCGCGCAGCACCTCCAGCAGGTCGAGGCGCGCGGCCAGCACGGTGAGGCTGGAGGTCTGCTGCACCGGTACCAGGTCGTTGCGGTACACCTGCGCCTTGGTGGCCCCGGTGGCGGTGGTCCGTTGCACGGGCGCGATGGCGGAGAGCATCTTCTCCGCGGTGAGCGGCAGCGGTACCGGCTGCTGGTCGGGCCCCTTGCCGGGGGCCACGGTGATCAGGTTGGAGCCGAGCTGGTCCAGCCGGGCCAGCAGGTGCTGCTGGTTGGAGTTCGAGATGCCGGTGACCGCGACCACGGCGGCGATGCCCAGCGAGATGCCCAGCGCGGACAGGGCGGTACGCATCCTGCGGGTGCGCGGCCCGATCATGCCCAGGCGCAGCAGATCCGCCGGACGCAGCCGGGTGCTCTTCGGACGGGTACGTGTCGGACAGGTGCTCATCGGCCGGCTCCAGCGGGCTCCGGGAGCCGTTCGTCGAACTCGACGCGGCCGTCCTGGATGCCGACCCGTCGGGGGAACGAGGCGGCCAGCGAACGGTCGTGGGTGATGACCACCACCGTGGTGCCGCCCGCGTTCAGGGTGTGCAGCAGCTCGACCACGGCGGCGCCGGACACACTGTCCAGGGCTCCGGTGGGCTCGTCCGCGAGCAGCAGCGCCGGGCGGCCGATCAGCGCGCGGGCGATCGCCACGCGCTGCTTCTCACCGCCCGAGAGCTGGTCGGGGCGGTGGTCCAGCCGGTGGCCCAGGCCCACGGCGCACAGCGCCTCCACGGCTCGCGCGCGCCGTTCGGAGAGCGGCGCCCCGGCGTACAGCAGCCCGGTCGCGACGTTCTCGACGGTGGTGAGTCCGGACAGCAGGAAGAACTGCTGGAACACGAAACCGATCCGGTGCGCCCGCAGCGCGGCCAGCTCCCGGTCGGACAGGCCCGCCAGATCGCGGCCCTCGAAGCGGAGCCGGCCCGAGGTGGGCCGGTCGAGCGAGCCGAGCAGCGCGAGGAGCGTGGACTTGCCGGAGCCGGACGGCCCGACGACGGCGAGGAGTTCACCGGCTTCGACGGTGAGGTCGATGCCGTGCAGGATGCGCAGCGGAGGCGCGCCCGGATACTCCTTGACGATGCCGGACAGCTCCAGGACGGGGGCGGCGCCGGCCGCCGGGGGAGGCGAGGGAGCGGGGGGAGCGGGGGGAGTCGGGGAAGGGATCACTTGGGGATCACCACCTGTGCGCCGGGCTTCACGTCGCCGGTGATCTGCGCCTTGGCGTCGGCGATCAGGCCGAGCTGGACCCTGACCAGCCGGGGCGTGGGGCCGTCGGAGACCCGTACGCCGTATCCGCCGCCGTCCAGGGCGAGCAGCGCGGTGACCGGGACGATGAGCGCGTGGTCGGCGGTGTCGCCCACCACGGTGACGGTCACCGCGGACTGGCCCGCCCGCCGCGCCTGTTCCTGCCCGTCCAGCACGATCGTCACGGTGGTCTTGACGCCGCCCGCTCCGTCCCCGGAGCCGCCGCCCGCCCCGCCGGAACCTTCCTCCCCGCCAGAGCCGGAGCCGCGGATCAGGGAACGGACGCGCCCCTCGACGGCGGAGCCGTCGGCCGTCTTGACGCGGACGCGGCCGTCGGGCTTGAACCGGGAGAGCTGGTTCTCGGCGGGCCGCACGGTGACCACGAGGTCCTCGCGGGTCACGGTCATGAGCGAGGAGCCGCCCAGGGCCGCGCCGAGCTGTGCGCCGACCTGCTGCACGCGTACGGACTCCTGCGGCAGCATGACGATGCCGCCCAGGGACACCGTGCCGGTCTCCTTGAGCCCCAGCGACTTCTGCCAGCGCTTCACGGCGGTGGCGGTCTCCGGTGTGAACTTCCGGTCGGCGGCCAGGCCGAGACCCTTGGCGTGGCCGAGCTTGATCAGGTTGCGCTCGAGCTGCTCCACATCGGAGTCCGCGGGAACCCCCGGGCCCAGGTCGCGCCACATCGGGCGGTCGCCCACCATCAGCGCCACGGCCTGCCCGTCCAACTCGTAGAGCTTCTGCCCGGCCTTGACGACGGCGCCGACGGCCGGAAGTCCGGTGATGGTGCCCCTGCCGGACGCGACGACGGGGGTGGGAGCGTCGTGGACGAGCGAGCCGGTGAGCTGGATGCCGCTGGACAGCGAGCCCTGCTCCACCGGGGCGAGGCCGTACCGCACCTCCGCCCGCTCGGCGCCGCCGGCGCCGCGGTCCCAGGGGCGGGCGACGGCCAGCGACCCGGCCCCGGCCACCGCGGCGACCAGCAGCAGCGGGACGAGGACCTTGCGGCGCTTCCTGTCTCGCACCGGGCTTCCTTCCCCGGCGAGGGGCCCCGCTGGTCCCACGGCTGCCGCGGACTCCTCCGTGCGGGTCACCTTCACTCACCGATCCGGTAGCCGGGCAGCGGGAACTTCGCCTCGCAGGCGCGCACGACGGCATCCCACTTGGCCGCGTCGAACACGGCGCGCGGGATGATGACCACCCCGTCCTCGGGATCCGGGTCGGGCATGTCGGAGTACCCGTTCTTGCGCGCGCACTCGACCCACTTGCGGCCCATCTCGACGAACTTGGCGTTGTCGGCCTTCTGGACCTGGTGGATGCCGGGCACCTTCTCGTCGCACAGCCGGCTCGCGGCGTCGTACCCGGACGGCATGCCCGTGTCCGTGCTCGCCGCCGGAAAGCCGATGTTGCCGTCCTTGTCCTGCTCGACGCCCGTCTGCCCCTGCTTGTGCATGCAGTCGACCCAGGCCCGGCGGACCGCGTTGTCGTCCTGCGGTGTGACCGGGCCCCCGCGGTCGCTCCCGGCGACCTCGGGCGCCGGGGCGGCGGACGAACAGCCGGCCAGGGCCAGGGCCGCCGCCACGGCGGGCAGGCCTTGGATGAGCAGCCCCCGTACGGACCGGCCGCGTATCGCGGATGTGCTTCGCATGTCCCACACTCCCAGTGCGTTGCTGATGAACGCCCCAGTTCTACGGTTCGCGCGGTGAGCCTCCTGTGATCGCGCGCCTAACCACCGGCTCACCCGGCTGCGGGCAGGCTGGTCCCCGGCGCCGGCTCGGGTAGAACAGCGGCGGCACGGGCGAACGGAGCGGAGCGGGACGCGATGCGGGTGCTGATTGTCGAGGACGAGCGGGAACTGGCCCTGATGCTCGCGAAGGGCTCCGCGACGAGGGCATGGTCTGCGACCTCGCCCACGACGGCCTGGAAGCGCTCCGCAAGACCGGCGAGGCCGACTACGACGTGGTGATCCTGGACCGGGACCTGCCCGGACTGGGCGGCGACGCCGTGTGCCGCGCGCTCGCCGCGATGGGGCACCCGGCCCGGATCCTGATGCTCACCGCCGCGGACACCCTCTCCGACCTCGTCGAAGGCCTCGGCCAGGGCGCCGACGACTACATGACCAAGCCGTTCTCCTACCTGGAGCTCGTCGCCCGGCTGCGCGCGCTGGGCCGCCGCTCCGCGGCGGGCCGGGCCGAGGTCGTGCTGAGCCGGCGCGGCATCAGCCTCGACACGGTGCGCAGGGTCGCGGAACGCGACGGCCGCCCGCTGCACCTCACGCCGAAGGAACTGGGCGTCCTGGAGCTGCTGCTGGCCGCGGACGGGGCCCCGGTCACCACCGAGGAACTGCGGGAGCGGCTGTGGGACACGGGACTCGACCCGGCCACCACGGCGGTACGGGTCACCGTGCACGCCCTGCGCCGCAAGATCGGCGATCCGCCGCTGATCGTGCACGACACGGGCTACGGATACCGGCTGTGAGCCGCTCCCGCTTCCCGCTGGGGGCCGGCCGCCGTCTGCCGCTGCGGGCCCGGCTGACCCTGGTGACCACGGCCGTCTTCGCCGTCCTCGGATGCGGGGTGCTGGCGCTGAACTGGCTCAGCTCGCGCCAGCTCATCGAGGCCAACCGCGACCTCGTCACCGCGACCGTCGCGACCCCGCAGGCACCGCTCACCGATCCCGGGACCGCCGACGTGCCTCCGGGGACCGCCGACGTGCCTCCGGGGACCGCCGACGTACCTCCGGGGTCCGCCGACGTGCCCCCGGGGTCCACCGAGGCCGCCGCCACGACCCCGACCCGGGCCTTCGACCACTTCCAGGACGCCATCCTGGGCGACCTGCTGACCCGCTCCGCGCTGCTGCTCACCGTCTTCACGGCGCTCGCCGCGCTGCTGGCCTGGTGGGCGAGCGCCCGCTCCCTGCGCCGGCTCCACCAGGTGACCGGGGCCGCACGGCGGATCAGCGCCGGCAGCAGCCTGGACGAGCGGCTCGCGCTGGACGGTCCGTACGACGAGATCCGCGAACTCGGCGACACCTTCGACGCCATGCTCGACCGGCTCGACCGCAGCTTCACGGCCCAGCGGAGCTTCACCGCGCACGCCTCGCACGAGCTGCGCACCCCGCTGACCGTCCTGCGCACCGCGCTGGAGATCCCCCTGGCCCGGGGGCGGGTCCCGGACGACCTGCGCCCCGCCGTCCTGCGCGCACTGGACGCCAACGCGCGCATCGAGCGGCTGATCGCGGCCCTGCTGACCCTGGCCCGCGCGGAGACCGCGGCGCTCGCGCTGCGTCCGGCGGACCTGGCGGACGCCGCCCGGTCCGCGGCGTACGACCTGGCCGAGGAGGCCCGTACCGCGGAGGTCGGGGTCACCCTCGACGCGGCGGACGCGCCGGTGGACGGCGACCCCGCGCTGCTGCGGCAGGTCGCGCTCAACCTGCTGGCCAACGCGGTGCGCCACAACTACCCGGGCGGCGCCGCCGTGATCACGACCGGCACCACCGGGGACACGGTGTTCCTGGAGGTCTCCAACACCGGCCCCGTCCTGCCGGCGGAGGATCTGCCCGCCCTGTTCGCGCCCTTCCGGCAGGGCCGGGAGCGCGGCAGCGGGTTCGGGCTCGGGCTCGCCGTGGTCCGGGCGATCACCGCCACGCACCACGGCGAGGTCGTGGCCGCACCCCGCGCGGGCGGCGGGCTCACGGTCCGTGTCCTGCTGCCCGGACGCGAACAGGGCGGGAAGGGCTGACTTCAGCCTTCGTCCGCCCAGCGGTGTCTGATGTTGATGAGCGAGGCCTTGATCATGACCACGGGATTCAGGAAGCGCACCGGGCCGATCAGCCGGGACGCGAACAGGTGCATGTGCCGCGCCATGGCCGCGTCGCGCGCCGCCGCCGCGAACACCATCTCCTCCGCGGGATTGAACGGACGGGACGTGGCGAAGTCGATCGCCAGCGTCTGGTGACCGCGCAGCTTGCGCTGGTGCTTGCGCGCGTACCGCCTGAGCGACCTGCCGAGGTCGCCCCGGCCGGCCGCGGCCGGGGCGACCGCCTCCGCCAGCCAGCGCGCGGACTCCAGGGCCCACCCGCATCCCACTCCCCACAGGGGGTCGCCGGTCAGGGCGGCGTCTCCGATCAGCGCGAGGCCCGGTGCGGTGGGCTTGCGCAGGTGGAGCGGGTGGTCGACGGTCCCGATGATCTTCGAGACGCGCTCGGCGGAGTCGATCGCCGGAGCCTCGGGCAGGGCGCGGACGAAGGCGGCGAAGCTGCCCTCCAGGTCCTCGCGGAACTCCGGCAGCCGCTTCTTGTCCGGGAGCACCGCGAGGACGGTCACCCCGTCGTCGTTCGGGAAGGCGTAGGCCATGTCGGGTTCGAGGAACCAGGTGTGACCGATGCCGTCGCGGAGCGGCAGGTTGCGGAAGTGGGCGAGGTAGCCGAAGCGGTTGTTCTGATGCGTCCACGTGCGCATCCCGGCGTGCTTCGCCACGGCCGAGTCCTTGCCGTCGGCGCCGACCACCAGCCGGGCCCGGATCTCGCGCTCGCCCCGCGGCGTCGACGCGCGCACCCCCACGGTCCGTCCGGCTTCCCGGACCACTCCGGTGACCTGGTGGCCGAGGAGCAGGTCGACGCCCGGGGTCTGCGCCGCACGGGACCTGATCAGCGGGTCGAGGGTGCTGCGCCGGACGTTGTACGCGTACGGCAGCGCGGGGCCGCCCGGCGCGGGCTTCGGCTCGATCCAGCCCCAACGGGTGTGCCAGCGGGCTTCGTTGCGGACGGCTCCCGCCTTCTCCAGGTCCGGTACGAGGCCCAGTTCGTCCAGCACCGGGAAGGCGTTGGCCGTGATGCTGTGGGTGCACAGCACCTTGTACGCCTCGGGGTCCGAGCGGCGCTCCAGCAGTGCGACGCGGACGCCGCGCCGGGCGAGCAGGATCGCCGCGGCACTGCCGGCGAGGCCGGCTCCGCTGATGACGACGTCGTAGTCGTGTTCCGCGCTCTCAGGCCTGGGCATGCCCTGATCGCCCCCTTCGGGGTCCGGTGCCGCTGACGGGAGTGGTACGGCACCCACTGGTGTCATGCCCATGGAAACTTGTCAAGATCACGCCGACCGAGGGGCCGGCCGGTGCGGTCGCCCTGTCCTGCGGCGACCGCACCGGCCCGGACCTCAGTCGTCCAGCTCCAGGCGGTGGACGCCGCCCTGGTCGACGCCCGCGAAGAGGTACCGGCCGTCGGGCGAGGCCGCCAGGGACAGCACGTCCTTGTTCGGCATCGAGCGGGAGATGTTGTGCCAGGTCAGCCCGCCGTCGGTGGAGCGCACCACACCGCGTCCGCCGGTCGGGGTGAAGTCCGTCCAGCGGGTGTCGGTGCCCGCGTAGAGGGTGTTGCCGACCCGCAGCAGGTCGGAGACGCTGATCCGCAGGGCGCCGGTGTCGGCCTTGGTGAAGGTCTTGCCGCCGTCCTTGCTGACCCGGATCGCCTGCCCGCCCGTGACCATGGCGCCCGCCGTGAACTGGATGGCGTGCACCTCGGCTTCGGAGACCTGGTGCATCGTGGCCCCGAAGTCTTCCGAGTAGGACAGCCCCCACCAGCCGCCGAACCAGATCCGCCCGGGCTTCCCGGGGTCGGCCACGATGGTGTCGTAGTACCGGCCCTGGTCGAAGGTCTTCCAGTGGGCGCCGCCGTCGGTGGTGGTGTACAGCCCCGCGGAGCTGGAGCTCTTGTACGAGACCATCATCCGGTCGGGGTGTGCGGGATCGACGAGGAACGCCGTTCCGTTCGCCTCGCGGGTGGCGGCGTCCGACCAGGTCCGGCCGGCGTCCGTGGTCTTCTGCAGCACCACGTTGTAGAGGTAGTTGACCAGCTGCCAGCCCGACTTCGGGTCCGCGGTGGAGGCCTGGAACCCGACGACACCGGTACCGGTCGTGCCCTCGCGCTCCGCCGCGCCCCACTCGGGGCTCGCCGC
Source organism: Streptomyces sp. NBC_01264 (assembly GCF_026340675.1). Classification (NCBI taxonomy): domain Bacteria; kingdom Bacillati; phylum Actinomycetota; class Actinomycetes; order Kitasatosporales; family Streptomycetaceae; genus Streptomyces; species Streptomyces sp. NBC_01264. The sequence continues at coordinate 1,902,459 of NZ_JAPEOX010000002.1, read as the reverse complement.
GGGCACCTTGGTGCGGTACGTGCCGACCGAGGTGCCGGCGAGGAGCTGGTCCCCGAAGGCTGCCAGCGCCGTGACGGACTCGCCCTGGACGCCGATCCGCCGGTAGCCGCCCTCCCGGGTGGAGCGGAACAGACCGGCCGCGCCGGAGCCGATGGTGTGGGAGCCGTCGGCCCAGCGGTCGTAGTCGTAGACCACCGAACCCGGTACGGGCTGCGCGGACGTGGTCCACGTACGGCCGCCGTCGCGGCTCAGCGCGCCGGTGCCGCTCAGGTCGTCCTGGTAGATGTCGCCGCCCGAGACGTCGACCAGGCCGCTGTAGGTGCGGCCGGTCTTCTCGACCTTGCGGCCGCCGTCACGGCTCACGTACAGGCCCGAGTCCTGGCCCTGCACCTTGATGGCGAGCAGCGCGCCGTCGGCGTCGAAGCCGCCGATGACCTGCACGCGCGGCGTGGCCTCGAAGACCTTCTGCACGGGCTTCGGGGAGCCGGTGACGAAGTCGCGGATCACCCAGATCGCCTGGCCGGCCCAGAGGTACAGGTCGTCGCTGCCGATCACGCTCTTGGTGAGGTACCCGGTGATCCCCGTGAGGTCGACCGGCGTCCAGGTGGCGCCGCGGTCCCGGCTGACGAACCGCTCGCCGGTGTAGTCGGACGTGGCGAGCAGGACCCGGGTGCGGGCATCGGCGCTCAGCTCGGTGATCGGGGCCGGCGGACCGGCCATCCGCTCCCAGCTGCGGCCGCTGTCCTCGGTGCGCATCAGCACGCCGCCCTCCGGGAACGCGGACGGGTGCGCGCTGACCACGGCCTCCCACCAGCGGTTCGGATGGCGGGAGTCGATGACCAGCGACGGCTCGGTCAGCGCGTTGCTTACCGGAGTGTGGCCCCGCTGCTCCCAGCTCCTGCCGCCGTCGGTGGTGAGCCAGGCGCCCGGGCGGGTGCCCTGGGTCATCACGGCCTGCTTCGGGGCGCCGGGGGTCAGCTGGGTGGTGCCCACGGCGCTGTTCGGGCCGACGGCCTTCCAGTTCTTCGCCTTGGGCGCGGTGAGGGTCACCTCGAAGGCGCCCGTACCGTACTGGCGCACCGCGGTGGACGTGGTGGCGCGGGCGGCCATCGTGTGGACGCCCGATCCGAGACCGGTGAATTCGGCCCGGTAGTAGGCCGGGTCCGAGGTGGCGGTCGTCGCCTTGGTGTAGGCCTTGCCCTTGGGCGGGGTGACCGTCAGCACCGGCGGAGCGGTGAGCGGCGTCGGGCTGTACACGTACACGGTGGTGGAGCCGTCGTTCGACGGGTCCTCGGCCGGGTCCACGTACAGCGGGATCGCCGCCATCAGGTACGGGACGGTGAGCGCCCGGCCCTGGTCGGGGGTGACGGTGACGCGGCCGCTCAGGTAGTTGGTGGCGTAGTCCGTGACGTCGGGCCGGTCGCGCTCGACGGTCAGCGTGACCTTCGCCGTGCCGCCCGCCGGGATGACGACGCGGTCCGGGGTGACGGTGGCGGGGCCGGTGACGGTCACCTTGCCGGAGACCGGTGCGCCGCCGGTGTTGTGGAGTACGACCTCCCGGGTGCCGGTGACCTTCGGCCGGTCCATGTGCGCCAGGCCGAAGGAGACGGTGGCGGGGGAGGCGTACAGACCGGCCCGGGCCGCGGCGGCCGTGTCGAGCCGGCCGCTGCCCTGCGACTGCAGGTCGGGGCCGTCCAGCGGCTTCGCGGAACCGATCACCTCGGCGCGCAGCCGGTCCGCGGGGCGGTCCGGGTGGAGCTGGCGCAGCAGCGCCGCGGGTCCCGCGGCGAGCGGCGAGGCCATCGAGGTGCCGGACATCCGCCGGTAACCCGTGGGCTCGAGGGCCTTGGGCACCGTGGAGAGGATCTCGACGCCGGGGGCGACGATCTCGGGCTTGAGGCCGAGCCGTTCGGAGTCCGGGCCGCGGGAGGAGAACGAGGCCATCTCGTCGGTGGAGTCGCGGCCGCCGAGCACCAGCTCGCCGCCGGACTCGGCCAGCGAGGCGAGCCGCTGACCCGTCTCGTGGTCCACACCGGCCACCACCAGCCGGTCCAGGCGCAGGGAGTCGCCGGACTCCGCGGGCGTGGCACCGAGCAGTACCTCGCTGTGGGCCGTGGCTCCGCCGCGGGTGGGCGCCTGCTCCTGCTGGGGCCGGAGCGGGTTCGTACGGCTCCTGCCGCCGAACACGACCGGGCCGCCGCCTCCGCCGCCGACACCGCCCACCAGGGCGGCGGCGCCGCGCCGTTCGGCCTCGCGCCAGGTTTCGAGCTCTTCGGGCCACACGTCGTACGGGTTCACGGCCGGCGGGATCGCGTACAGCAGGACCTTGCCGCTGACGTCACCCGCCTTCGCCCAGTCCTCCGCGGTGCCCATGCCGATGCTGACGACCCCGGCGGTCACCTCCGCGGCCGGCGGGTTGGCGGACCGTCCGCCGCGATAGCTCTGCAGGGTGTCACCCGCCGCCTTGAGTACGGGCAGCCGGATCCCGCTGGTGGAGGCGCCGACGGCGATGACGCCGGGGCCGGCGGCCGGGGAGCCGACGGTCCAGTAGCCGGGACCGGAGTTGCCGGCCGAGGCGAAGACCAGGACCCCGGCGTCCACGGCCGCGGCCGCGGCCCGGGACAGCGGGTCGCTCGCGGTGCCCGCGCTGTTGCCCAGGCTCATGTTGATGATGTCGGCGCGGTGCGGGTTGCCCGGGTCGACCGCCGCCTCGATGGCCGCGATGATGCCGGAGTCGTCGCCGCTGCCGTTCGCGCCGAGCACCTTGTACGCCAGCAGTTCGGCGTCCGGAGCGGCGCCGGTGACGCCCCCGGCCATGGCGGCCCTGCCCGCGACGATGCCCGCGACGTGGGTGCCGTGGCCGTTGTCGTCCATCGGGTTGGCATCGTTGTCAACGAAGTCCCAGCCGCCGACGACCTTGTGGCCCTCACCGAAGCCGCCGCCCAGGTCGGGGTGCGTGTAGTCGACCCCGGTGTCGATCACGGCGACGGTGACGCCCTTGCCGGTGACCTTGGCGCCGGCGGGGTCCTCCCGGGCCCACAGGGCCGGGTTGCCCACGACCTCGTTGGCATCGGTGTCCAGGGCGCGCGCGGTGCCGGCGGGGCTGACGGCCTTCACGCCCGGCAGCTTCCGCAGCGTGGCCAGGTCGTCGGAGCCGACGGTCATGGCCACGGCGTTGAGCAGCAGCGTGTGGCGGCGCACGGCCTTGGCGGTGACGCCGGCGCCCTTCGCCTCGGCCAGGAACGCGTCGTGCCTGCCGGTCAGGTTCTTGCGCGCGGCCGTCACCTCGGCGGCCTTCGCGGCTTTGGCGGCCTTCGTGTCCTTCGCGTTCCCGGCGTTCCCGGCGCTCTTCGCGGAGTCCGGTACGGCCTCCAGTGCCGGGGCGCCGTCGAACTCGACGATGACCCGTTGCGTGCCGTGGCCCGCCGACTCGGGGGCGGCGGCGACGGCGGGCGGGACCGAGACGAGCAGTCCGCCGAGCACCGCGGCCACCAGGCCCGTATGCGCAGTTCTTCGGTGTGAGTGACCCATAGGCGGTACCTAATGCGGCCCGGTCCGGATAGGGCAACGATTCCCTGTGGCCCATTGCTGCCGCTGGCACAGGTGGGCCAGGATGGCCCGCATGTCCCAGGAGCTGGCTGCCGTCGGTATCGACGCTTTTGACGAGCAGGTCTACCGCGCGCTGCTCGCCCGGCAGGCGGCCGCGCCCGCCGAGCTGGCGGGCGAACTCGGCACGGGCCCGGAGCGGGTGGCGCGCGCACTCGACCGGATGCACGACCGCGGGCTGGTCGGGCGGCTGTCCGGCCCCCGGCGGCGCTACGCGGCCATCGACCCGCAGCACGCGGTGGAGGCGCTGATCCAGGAGCGCACCGTGGAACTGGGCCGGGTACGGTCAGCCGCCGGCGAGCTCGCCGGACTCTTCGAGGCGGCCCGGCGCGGGGATGCCAAGGAGGTCGAGATCGTCTCCGGCCGGGAGGCACTGGGCCGTTGGTTCGTACGGCTCCAGCAGGAGGCGAAGCGGCAGGTCCGCACCCTGGACCGGCCGCCCTACGCGCTGACCACCGCCAATCCGGTGGAGGAGACCGCGATGCGCGGAGGGCTGACGTACCGCGCGGTGTACGCCCCGGAGGCGCTGGAGTGGCCGGGGGTGCTGGACGACATCCGGCGGCTGGTGGCCCACGGGGAGCAGGCCCGGGTGCTGCCCGGGCTGCGGATCAAGCTGGCGATCGCGGACGACGCCCTGGCGCTGATGCCCCTGTCGCTGGACCTGACGGACGTACGGGCGGCGGTGATCCGCCCCTCGTCGCTGCTCGACGCGCTGACCGACTACTGGCGGCTGTGCTGGACCCTGGCGACCCCCCTGCTCGCGCCGCCCGGGGCGACCGGAGCCGGGACGACGGGATCCGGGGCGACGGGATCCGGGGCGACGGGATCCGGGGCGACGGGACCCGCCGAGGAGTCCGCGGGACCCGGCGAGGAGGACCGGCTGCTCCTCGCCCTGCTGGTCAGCGGGTTGAAGGACGAGGCGATCGCGCGCCAACTGGGCTGGTCCGTACGGACCATGCGACGCCGGATGAGCCGCCTGCACGACCAGCTCGGCGCGGCGAACCGCTTCCAGGCGGGAGCCATCGCGGCCCGGCGCGGCTGGATCTGACCAGGCAGCCTTATTGACCAAGTAGCCTCATTGACCAGGCAGCCTTATTGACCAGGAGTCGAACAGGCCCCTACCTTCTCGGTAGTCCAGAGCGGACGGCCGAGCTTCGGTGGCGGAGGGAAAGTCCCGGTGAACCGTCTCCAGCGCGTTCCGTGGGCGCGTGCGTCAACCATCGCGGTGGTGGCGGTCTGCGTGGTCTACGCCCCCGTCGCCATGACCGAACTGTGGTCCTACGCCCGGCCCGGCGCCCCGGCACCGGGGGAGTGGATCCTGGGCAGGACGGTGTCCCCGGCGTACGTGGCCGAGGCGCTGCGGACCCGCGTCGCACCCTACGGACGCAGCCTCGTCCCGCTCATCGTGCACTCCGTGCTCGGCGGTGCGCTGATGCTGCTCGGGCCGGTCCAGCTCCTGTCGGCCGTCCGGCGCCGCCCGCGCCTGCACCGCGCGGCGGGAGTCGTGTTCGCGGTGACGGTGTACGCCTCCATGGCGGGCGCGGCCGTGTACCTCGTACGCACCGCGCCCGAGGACGCCTTCAGCGGACCGACGTTCTGGATCGCCCTCGCCACCATCCTCGTGGGCACCACGCTGAGCGTGACGTTCGGGATCCTCGCGGCCCTGGGCCGCTTCCCCGACCTGCACCAGCGGTGGATGCTGCTGTGTTACGGCTACCTGATGACCGCGCCGCTGCTGCGCCTCGAATGGGGTGCGCTGCCCCGGCTGCTGCCGGGCCTGTCGATGGAGGAGATCAACCGCGTCGCGACCATGCACCTCGGCTCCGTCGTCGTCTTCGGCGCGCTGCTCGCCTCGCGCACCCTCGACAGGCGGGGGAGGCCGGGGTCCGGGGAGGCCGCCGACCCGCTCGGCGGCGCCGGGACGTGGGTGCCGTTCCCGGCACTCGTCCTGGCGCACCTCGCCGGCGGCGCCGCCCTGGCCTGGATCGGCTGGTCCTTCCTGTCCTGGGGCACGGTCGGCGGACGGCTGCTCCTCGGCTACCTGGTGCCGTACGCGGCCACGTTCGCCGTGATGACCGTGCGCCACCGGCGCGCCGGCCGGCGCGGTGACGGGTGGGCGCGCGAGGAATGGCGCCTGCACCTGACGGCCCTGTGCCTGGCGCCGCTGTTCTCACTGGCCGCGGCCGTGCCCTTCGACCGGTACGCGGGCCTCGACCGGCCCACCGCACTGATCGCGGGGGTAGCCATCGGCTGCGGGGTGACGGCCTTCGCGGCCACCGCCGTGGTGAGCCTGCGCGTGATGTACGCCCGTGAACTGGTCCGGCGGGCCGGGCCGGCCTTCGCCGGCACCCGACCCACAACTGTCGCCGCACGCAACGAAGTCGAGGGAGTCGAGGGCGTATGGCAGTCCACCCCCTAGCGTCGGGACCGGGACCAGGGCTGGAAACGGAGCCGGGACCGGGATCTGGTGACGGGCGCCGGCTCACGGCGGGAGTGACGATGCTCGCCGTCGTCGTGGGCGTCGTCAGCCTCACGACGGGGGCGTTCCTCCTCGTCGCCAGCCTGGCCGGATACGCCGGCGGAGCCTGGAAGTCACCGGACCCGCTCAGCCCCGGACTGATCGGAGCGGCCATGGCCGGCGTCACGCCCGGCCTGTTCGCGATCGGCCGGGCCCGGGTCTGGGAAGAGGCGCGGGTCCTCGTGATCCCCCTCGTCGTGGTGCTGCTGGGCCTGTTCACCGTCAGCCTCCTCAACGCCGACATGCTCCAGGTGGCCGCGGGCGCCTCGATCGTCCTCGCCCTGTTCAGCCTCGGCTGGGTCGCCCTCCTCGGACTGCTCGCGGCGTTCGCGGTCCTCGCGGTCGTCCTCCAGTGCTTCCGGCCCGGCTCCCCGCTCCGGAGCAGGGAGGTCCCCCTGCCCGGCTGGTCCAAGCCGCCGATGGCCGTACTGGGCTCCGCCTGGCTCGGCATCGGCGCCGGACTGCTCGTCCTCCCCGGCTTCTGGGCCGGCTTCATCCCGTGGGAGGTGAACCGGGCGGATGCCCAGGGACTCGGCGTCTGGGCCCTCGCCCTCGGCATGGGTGTCCTCGGCGCCCTGGCCGAGGACGACCTGAGCCGCCTGCGCCCCGCCCTCCTCGCCATGCCCGGCGTCTCGCTGGCCCTGGCCCTCGTACTGGCCGTGCACGCCCCGGCCGTCGACTGGAACTCCGGCCCGGGACTGGCACTGACCACCCTGATCGCCGGACTGTTCTGCACACTGGTACGGATCGCGCCGCCCGGACACCGGCGTCGACGCGGCGGCGGAGCCCCTGGCGCGGCCCCGGGCGGGGTAGCGGCCGCCCTGCGGACCATGCGTTGGTGGCGCCGGGAACGGCCCGGTTGGCATCCGATGACGACCATGCCGACGGACCGGTCCTTCCACGATGCGGTGGGCCGAGCCGACGTCGGCCGGCTCGCGGGCCGTCTCGACGCGCAGCACTGTCCGCCGGCCACCTTCGGGATCCTCATCCGGCACGAGGATCCCCGCCGTTCCCGCGATGACCGGACTCCTGGAGCACTCCCATCCCCTCGTGCGCAGGGCCGCGGCCGAGGGGCTCATCGGTATGGGCGCGCCGGCGATCCCGGCCCTGAGGCTCAGCCCGCCGCCTGCTGGTGGAGCGAGGCGGCCAGGAGGTGGGAGTCGAGCAGGGAGACGTCCGCCGTCCTGTCCGCCCGTGCGTAGCCGGCCAGCATCCGTTTGGTCAGCACGAGCGCCTCGGGGGAGCGCCGGACGAGGGGCCTCGTCCAGGAATCGATCACCGAATCCAACTGCTCCAGCGGCGCGGTCCGGTGCAGCAGACCGATCCGGTGCGCGGTGCCGGCGTCGAAGACGTCGCAGGTCAGCATGAGTTCGCGGATCCTGGAGGCGCCGGCCTCGGAGACCAGCCGGCCCATCGCCCCGCCCCACGCCGGCGGCAGCCCCATGCCGACCTCCGGCATGCGGAAGCGGCTGGTGTCGGCGCCGGCGCGCAGATCGCAGAACGCGGCGAGGGCGAGGCCCGCGCCGATCACCCGCCCGTGCAGCCGGGCGATGGTGACCGCGTGGGTGCTCTCCAGGGCCTGGCACAGGCGGTGCGCCTTGTCGGCGATGCGCCGCAGGCCCACTCCGGAGGGATCAGCGGTCAGGGCCTCCTGGTACTCGCCCCGGTCGGCGCCCAGGCAGAAGTCCGTTCCCAGCGACGACAGCGTCAGGACCCGGACGCCGGGTCTCTCGTGGAGATCGTCGAGCAGGGTGATGAGGTCGTCGAGGACCGCGGCGTCCAAGGTGTCGTCCTGCCCCCAGGGGTTGAGGCGGACGTGCAGGACGGGGCCGTCCCGTTCGATGAGTATCGCCTTGGGCACCGTCCGGACGGGTTCGGGTGCGGGGATCGCGGCGGTGACAGGGGTGGAGACGGGGGAGGAGGCAGGGGTCGGTTCGGTCATGCGATTGCTACGTCCAGGTTCAGGAGTCGCCGGAACGCCACGCGGGGCGCCATCGACGGGGGGCGTACGAGGGTGAGTCGGGGGAGGCGCTCGACCAGTCGGCGGAGAAGGGTCTGGGCTTCGATGCGGGCCAGCGGTGCGCCGAGGCAGTAGTGGATGCCACCGCTGAACGCGAGGTGATCGGCGGCGCGTTCGGGGTCGAAGAGGTCCGGGTCCTTGTGCTTGGCCGGGTCGCGGTGCGCCGCTCCGATCATGAGGTGGACCATCTCGTCGCGGCGGATCTCGAAGCCGCCGAGTACGGAGTCCTGCGAAGCGACCCTGCTGATCACGTGGGTGGGCGGGTCGTAGCGGAGCGTCTCCTCCACGAACCCGGGCACGAGGCCCGGGTCGCCGGCGACCGCGGCCCAGCGGTCCGGGCTCTCCACGAGCCGGAGCGTCATCGTCGAGAGGAGGGTCGCGGTGGTTTCCAGCGCTGCCAGCAGGACGAACAGCACCAGGTGGTAGACCGCCTCGTCGGCCTTGTCCCGGTCGGGCTCGATCGCGTCCCACGTCCGGATCCACCGGGTGACGGGGTCGTCTCCGGGGTGGGAGCGCCGATCGCGCACCACGTCCGTGAAATAGGTGCGCAGTTCGGCCGTGGCCGCGTCGGACAGTGCCAGTTGGCTGGCCGACGGCAGCAGCTCCTGGGTGAACACCTGATCGTGGGTCAACTCACGGAGCCTGGGCCAGTCGGCCCGTGGCAGACCGAGCCATTCGCCTATGGTGGCCACCGGCAGCTCCTCGCAGACGAGTTCGGAGAAATCCGCCTCGCCGGTGCGTATTCGCTCCGTGAACGCGTCGAGGAGCTGATCCGTGCTCCGCTCCACGGTGTGGCCGATGCGTTCCACGGTGCCCCGGTCGAAGGTGCCCGCCGCCCGGCGGGCCTTGGTGTGGTCCGGGGGGTTGAGGGCGGCGAGGGTGTTGCCCATCTCGCGGGAGGAGGGGGCGTTCCAGCGGGTACCGGGCCCCTGACGTTGTCGCCACGCCTTGTCCGGCTCGAGCCATTGTCGACTGCGCAGGACCTGGTCGCAGGCGGCGAAGCCCGTCACGGCGAACCCGCCCCAGGGGGCGGGCACCACTTCGCCGCGCGCGAGGAGCTCCGTGTAGAGGGGGAAGGGGTCGGCCTGCCCTCTTGCCGTCCGCAGACGGGAGAAGAGGGAGGCGGACGCCCGGCGGTCATGCGTCGGGGTTGTGGCAACGCCCATGATGGCGGCTCCTTTCCGAGAACCCAGCCGCCATGCATACCCTCATGATCGTTAGCCACCCGCTACCCCTGAGTAGTCAGGATGTTAGTAGAATCACAGATTCCTCATTCGCCTCTGGTCCACGCCAGGAAGCGGCTGAACAGGCCCCCCTTGGACTGCTGGGGTGCGGCGACGGTGCGCGCGCCCGAGGTGCCGGTTGGCGTGAACGAGGGCGTGGAAGGCTGCTGTTGGGGTGTCTGACCCGCGTTCGCCCCCGCCGGCCAGGCGGACGTGCCGGACGCGACCGAACCCGGTCCCTGGGCAGCGGCCTTCGGGGTGAAGCGGATCGGGAGGGTGACCAGCGAGCGGCTCCACGGACTCGGCGCCCACGTCAGCGACTTGAAGGGGACGCGCAGCTCCACGTCGTGCAGCTGGTTGAGCAGCGTCTCGACGGCCGTCACGGCGATCATGAACGCCGGGTCCTTGGCGGGGCAGGCGTGCGGGCCCGCTCCGAAGGCCAAGTGGGCCTTCGCACTCAGCTGTTCGCGGTGTTCGGTCAGCTTCGGGTCGGTGTTGGCCGCGGCGAACGAGACGAGGATCGGGTCGTTCGCCCGGACCACCCTGCCGCCGATCTCGACGTCGTGAGTCGGGTAGTGCGCCGCGTAGTTGGAGATGGGTGCGTAGTTCCAGAGGGTCTGGGAGACCGCGTCCTCCACCGGAAGGGCGAGCTGCCACTCCTCACCGAGGTACAGGGCGCTGCTGGTGCCGATGGCCGCGGTCAGCGGCGCGGTGCCGCCGGACAGCAGGGTGACCAGCTGGTGCAGCACCTCCTCGTCGGTCAGCTCGGCCGGGTGCTCCATCAGACGTGTCGTCAGATCGTCCGTGGGGCGCTGCCGCTTGAGGGCGATCAGCTCGGTGAGCGCGCCGCCGAGCACCTCGTCGGCCCCGGGGGTTCCCTCGAAGATGCCGCTGATCCCGGCGATCACGCGGTCGCCGATCTCGGGCGGGCAGCCGAAGAGCTCGCTGAAGACCAGCAGGGGCAGCGGCTGGGCGTACTCGGCCATCAGCTCGGCATGGCCGCGGATGTCGGTACTGAACTGGCTGATCAGGTAGTTGGCGGACTGCTGCGTCTGCCGGATGAGCTGGTGCTCGTTGACGGTGGCGAGGCTGTCCGTGACGGCCCGGCGCAGTCGGGCGTGTGCGGCGCCGTCGCTGAAGAGCGCGTTGGGGCGGTAGCCCATCATCGGCAGGGCCGGGCTGTCGGCCGGGACCCGCCCTTCGCCCAGCGCGTTCCAGCGCCGGGAGTCGCGGACGAAGGAGGCGGGGTTCTGCAGGACGTACAGCGCGGCGTCGTAGCTCGTCACGAGCTCGACCTGTACGTCGGGGGCGATGTCCACGGGCGCGCTGGGGCCGTAGGAACGCAGCTGTGCGTAGTGGCCGTCCGGGTCGGCCCCGAACGCGGGGCCGTACATCTGGACGTTCCCGTGCGCGGGGCAGCCGGGGGGTATCTCGTGCGGGTCACGTGGCTGTTGCATTCCTGCGCTCCTAGCCGAGTTGGGACATGAGGTGTTTCACGAGGGTGATGAGGGCCCGCGCTGAGGAGTTCTCGTCCCGTACGTCGCACTCCACGACAGGGGTCTCGGGGGTGAGGTTGAGGGCCTCGTGCACTTCGTCGAGCGGGTAGTACGTGGTGCCCTCGAAATGGTTCACGGCGATGGCGTACGTCAGGCCGAAGCGTTCGACGAGGTCCAGGATGGGGAAGGACTCGTGCAGTCGCTCCGGGTCGACGAGCACCAGCGCCCCCAGAGCGCCCCGGGAGAGTTCCTCCCACATCTCCTTGAAGCGCTCCTGGCCCGGCGTTCCGAAGAGGTAGAGCACCAGGGTGTCGCTCAGGGTGAGCCGGCCGAAGTCCATGGCGACGGTGGTGGTCGTCTTGTCGGGCGTGCCCGACAGGTCATCGAAGCCCACGCTGGCTTCGGTGATCTCCTCCTCGGTCCGCAAGGGCTCGATCTCGGAGAGACTGCCGATGCAGGTGGTCTTGCCGACCCCGAAATGCCCCACGATGAGGATCTTCACCGCGTGGGAGACATCTGGATCCAGGTACACGCGTTACGCTCCGAATCGATTCTTCAGGCCCTCGAGCACGGCGCTGACCAGCTCTTTGTCCACACGTTCGGCGCGCGGGATCGGCGTCCTCGCGAGGATGAGCTCGTCCTCCTCCAACTGCGCCAGCAGGATGCGGACGACGCCCAGGGGCAGGTGCGTGTGCCCTGCCACCTCGGCCACGGACAGGAAGCCGTTCGCGACGAGGTCCATGACCCGCCCCGCTTCCGGGGACAGCGTGCGCGCCGCCACCTGTCCGTGGTCCGCCGCCGCGGTCACGAGCGTCGTGTGCTCGTACTCGTGGTCCGGGGGCAGTGCCCGTCCGTTCGTGATCACGAAGAGGGGGACTAAGGGAGAGGTCAGTTCCAGCTCTTCATCATGGCCGGTCCCCTCAGACATGGCCCGCCACCTTCCCCGGTGCGGAAGCCGCCGGCGTCAGTCTGGGAACCACCTCGTGCAGACGCGTGGTGAACTGCTCGATGTCACAGTCGTGTTCTGCGGCGGCGGCCAGGAAGGCATCGGGGCCGGCCGCCATCAGGAAGATCCAGCCGTGCTGGAACTCGATGACCGTCTGCCGCCACTGCGGATCCTCCGCGGCCCCCGCGAACTGGGACGTGACCCGGCTGTAGGCGTGAATGCCCGTCATGGCCGCGGAGATCGTGTCCGCGAGGTCGCGGCTCATCCCGGCGGTCGCCCCGCGGGGAAGGCCGTCCGACCCCAGCAGTACGGCGTGGCGGGCCCCCTTGACCTCCGACATCACCCGGTCGAGCTCGCCCAGGACGAACCCCGAGTCACCGGGGCCCTGTTGCCGGGGGACGCTCCCGCGCGGACCTCCGGCGTCCTCGGTGGTCACCCGCGGGGGCGAGGTGAGGTTGTTGCCCAGCCGGGCGACGAGGCGGTGCATGCGGAAGGAGATCTGCTGCATGTCCACATCGGGCGCGGCCGCGGCGGCGAGGTAGGAACCCTGCCCCGCCCCGATCAGGAAGCTCCAGCCGTGCGAGAACTCGATGATGGTCTGGTTCCACCGTCGGTCCTCCTGCGTCCCGGCGAAGTGGGCCGTGGCCCGGCTGAGCGACTGCATCCCGGCCATGGCCGCCGAGATGGTGCGCACGTCCTGCTCCGCCAGGCCTTCGGTCGCGCCGCGGGGAAGGCCGTCGGCGGACAGCAGGACGGCGTGCCGTGCACGGGGCACGTTGCGCACGATGTCCTCGAGCATCCACGAGAGGTCTGCGGTCATGCCTCTTCGGGCCCTTCGAACGAGGTGGCTTCAAGGTCGCGGCCGGAGAGCGTGCCGCGCTGGAAGGCCCCCAGGCTGCGCCCGGACGCGCGGCCCGTGTCGCCCGGGCTCTGCGGCGCCGGCGCGGAGGCGTCGGGGACGCTCGCGATGGGCGCCTGGCGCGCGCCGCGCTTGGGCAGACCGTGCATGGTGCGCGACGTCGCGCTCGGGGCGGGCCGGCTCTCGGCGGCGCGCCGGATCTCGCTGACCGGAGCCTCGCTGACCGGAGCCTCCTGCACGGGCCTGATCTCCTCCATGGTCCACAGCTCCTCGGGCAGGAGGACGACGGCCCTGACGCCGCCGTACCGGGAGACTCCGGTGACGTCGACCTTGAAACCGTGCTGACGCGCGATCAGGCCGATGACCGGGAAGCCGAACTTGGGCTGGGTCCCGAGCTGCGACAGGCGGGGGGCGATCTCTCCGGAGAGCAGGGCGGTCGCCCGCTGCCGCTCCTCGTCGTTCATGCTGACGCCGGCGTCGTCGATGACGATGCACAGGTTGTTCTGGACGCGCTGGAACGTCACCTCGATCGGTGCGTCGTGCTGCGAGAAGCTGGCGGCGTTGTCGAGCAGCTCCGCCACGGCGAGGGCGACGGGCGCGACCGCAGACGCCTTCAGGGCGAGACTGGTCTGCTGCATGATGGCGACCCGGTGGAAGTTGCGGATCTGCCCCTGGGCGCTGCGCACCACGTCGTAGACGCTGGCGGGCCGGTTGCGACGGCCGAGCGGCGCACCGCACATGACGGCGATGCCCTGAGCCTTGCGCGCCATCTGGGCGTTGGCGTGGTTGACGTCCAACAGGTCGCTCAGGACGGTGTGTCCGCCGTACTTGCGCTGGATGCCGTCGAGAAGCGTCGTCTGTTCTGCGGCGAGGCTCTGCAGGAGGCTGGCGGCACCCTTGAGGACGGCCTTGGTGTTCTCCTCCGCGGCTTCCTTGGCCGCGCGGAGCGTGGCGTCCTGCTCGGCCTGGAACCGCTGCAACTCGGCGCGCGACGCGTGCAGGTGGCTGTCCGTCGCGAGCAGTTGGTGCCTCAGTTCGGCCTCGGTGTGTTCCTTCTTCGCCCCCAGCGCTCTGTTGCGGGCGACGAGTGCCACGACCGCGATGACGGCTATCGCCGCCACCGCAACCAGGCACCACACAAGTGCGTCTCGATTCATGGAAACCTTTCCCGGCGCGTGCCATGCGGACGGCTGCAGATACACCTCGCGAGGCCCCGCAACACAGCTGATCGGCACGGTTCACCTGCTGTTACGCGGGGAGCATGCCGCCGATCCAAATCAGCATCTGCGTCTAAATGGAGCAAGATCACAGATGCCGGGGATGCTATCACCGGATCATCGGCTCTCCGGACGCCCGCTATGGCGCCCGATCCACCAACCGGACTGCCGCGGTTGTGGGTTGACATGCCCTTTCGGTGCCCCGCCTCCGCAGTCGGCCACCGTCTCCGGACACCGTCCCGTTAAGCAGTTCTTCACCGGAGGGACGGGGATCTCTCACATCTGCCGCTCCGCCGACCGAAATCAAGGCCGGTGACGCCCCGACAGATCTGCGTTCGGCCGCGGGGCCGCTGTCGTCCGCGGCGGGAGGGTGCGCCGGCTCATGATCGACTCTCGGCCTGGCGGCGCGATTTCGCTCTTTCGCGCGCCGTGGGGGTGCCGATTCCCTTGGCGCGTGCGCCGGTGTGGCGACACGTCGTCAAACCCCCTCCCCTGGAGAGCTCATGGCAGCGGACCAGCAGTGGAAGCTCGACGCCGGAACCGCGTGGATCCTTCCCGCGGGCGACGAGGGCATCGTCAAGCCGCTCGTCCTGGCCGGCAAGGCAGGACCGGGGGAGACCGACCTGGCGGACACGGACGTGGACGCCCTCCGGTGGACGGCGGCCGAGCGGACCGGCAACGCCACGCTGGCCGTGGGTGGCATCGGCAGGGGAGCCCTTGCCGTGCGCTACGCCCTCGCCGGGATGGAGCACCAGCGGCAGGAACACCGGGCCGGGACCTACTTCTCCTTCAACGGAGCAGCGCCCTCGGTGGAGGAGCGCGCCGAGTTGGACGCACGGGGCGGTTGGCCGCGGCAGCCGAGGAAGGTCAGGCTGGTCATCGGCGACGTCGTGGACGGGCTGAGCGACGCGGACTTCGACCACAGCGCCACCGCCCCCGCGGACCCGGAAGGCCTGCTGATCCCCACCGTGCAAGCTTCTTGGCTGCTGGAGCACACAGCCCGGGCCTGACCCGCAGGCCCCGTAAGGGACGGGTCGGCCGCAGAATCGCGAAGGGATAGCCGGCCCCACCGGAGTTCCGGGTTTCTTTCGTAATTCAATTACCCGAGGGCGATATCCGTACGGCCGAGCCGGGGCGGTCGTACGGCGAAGCGGAACCCTCCGCGGAGCATTCCCGGCCCCCTATGGACTCTCCGGGCGGACGGGCCCGGTGTGCCGAGGCAGGATATCCATGGCGCACCGGCGAGGCCTCCACGAGACTACGCAGGTGAGCGACCTCAAGCCCTACCCCTGCCCCTGCTGCGGCCACCGCGTGCTGGACGAGATGCCGGGCTCCTACGAGATCTGCCCCGTCTGCTCCTGGGAGGACGACGGGGTCCAGTTCCGCTGGCCGACCATGGACGGCGGAGCGAACCGGATCTCACTGATCGAGGCCCAGCGGAACTACCAGGACTTCGGCGCCCGTGACCTGCGCGGCCAAGAGCGTGTCCGCCCCGCGACCGAGAGCGAGGCGCTCGACCCCGCCTGGCGCCCCATCGACCTGACCCGCGACTCCTTCGAGGACCGGGACGCGGACGAGAGCGCCCCGTGGCCGGACGACAGCTCGACGCTCTGCTGGTGGCTCCCCACCTTCTGGCGCCTCCCGCGCACCTGAAGACCAGGCCCTGGCCGTCCCGCGCCGCTCAGCTCTTGCGGGCCAACGGCTGCCCGACGAAGCTCACCCCGGCCAGACCATGGGCGATGAGGTTGCGAATGTTGCTGTGGTCGGTGCCGGTCGGCGTCTCCAGCACACTGCGGTAGTGCTCACCGAAGGCCTGCAGCGCTTCCTGGTCGCTCAGTCCTTCCAGCAGGGCCAGTCCCAGCGTCTTGCAGGACCCCTCGTTCTCACCCGCGGCATTCTCCACTCCGCCATTGCGGAACGCCTGCGGCTGGTACGCGTAGTGCGCGGCGACGAAGGCCAGGGTGTCGGCGAACTCGTGCTCACCCGACGCAAGGCTCGCTCGCAGCGAGTTCAGATCAGTCATGTTGGTTCCCCTGGCTCGAACGGACGAGCCGTCTGCCGTCCGTGACCGGACGACATTACCCCCAAGCGGCCGGTCGGCCGGAATCCCGCGGCACGACCGAGCGAACGGCATCTTCGCAGGTCACCCCAGTACCCTCCGGCCGGCGGGCGGAGATCGCGGATCAGCCCTGCTGTTCTCTGACGTTGACCATCCACGTGATGCCGAACGTGTCCGTGCACATGCCGAAGACGTCGCCCCACATCTGCTTCTCCAGGGGGACGGACACCGTGCCGCCGTCGGACAGCTTGTTCCAGTAGCCCCGCAGCTCGTCCTGGTCGTCGCCGCTCAGGCTCACCGAGATGTTGTTCCCGGGCTTGTGCTCCGCCCCGGGCGGGTTGTCGGCGCCCATCAGCGTGAACCCGCCGGTCGTCTCGAGCATGCCGTGCATGACCTTGTTGGCGTATCCGGGGGGCGCCTCGGAACCGAAGTCGCCGTAGGTGTGGACGGCCAGCTCGCCGCCGAACACCTCCTTGTAGAACTCCATGGCCTGCTTCGCGTCGCCGGCGAAGCTGATGTACGGGTTCAGGCGAGAGGGCACGTTCACTCCCTTTGTGACGAATGGTCGGTGCGGGCAGCCTAAGGGGACGGCGTGCGTACGGAGGGCTCCCCAGGGCCGCCCGTCCTCCTCGTGTCGACCGCTCCTGGAGGCCCCGGGGCGTCGTCACCCCGTCGCGGTGCTCGGAGGTCCTGGGAGGATGCCCGCCATGCGCACTGACCAGGACCTCGCCCCCCACCGCTCGACGCGACCGGCACCCGTCGTCTTCGGCGCGGGGGCGGCCATCGGCGTCCTGGGCGGGATGATCGGGCTGGGCGGCGCGGAGTTCCGGCTGCCGCTGCTGATCGGCCTCTTCGGGTTCGCGGCGCTGGCGGCGGTCATCCTGAACAAGGCGATGAGCCTGGTCGTGGTCCTGGTCGCGTTGCCCGCCCGGCTGGCCGCGGTCCCGGCCGCCGAGGTGGCCGCCCGCTGGCCGGTCGCGGTCAACCTGCTGGCCGGCAGCCTGCTCGGCGCCTGGGCCGGAGCCGCCTGGGCGGTACGCATGCGCTCCGCCACTTTGTACAAGGTCCTCGCGGCATTGATGGCGCTCGTGGCCGCTGCCCTGGTGGTCACCCACACCACGCCCGTGGACGCCCTCGCGCTGCCGCTGTGGGCGCGGGTGCCCGCCGGTGTCGTGGCCGGGTTCGGGATCGGGGTGGTCGCGGCGATCATGGGCGTGGCAGGGGGTGAGCTGCTGATCCCGACGATCGTGCTGCTGTTCGGGGAGGACGCGTATTGCGCCACCGGGAGGACGCCCGTTAAGGACGCGTCAGGATTGGCTCAACTCCGGGCATAAGTGATCAGGCTGCGTACGCTTGCCCAGCCGTCGCCGTCGATGGCTGATTCTTTGCCGTACGACAGGAGCCCACCACGATGGCCACCGCTGCCCGCACCTCGCGCCTGCGAGCGTGGATGCTGGAAGGCTTGACCGCCGAGAACAGTTCGCCCGCCGCCAAGGAGGCAGCGGCCCAGCCGCACGGCCGGCCGTGGTGGCGGGTCATGTGCCTGACGGGTCTCGACTACTTCTCCACCCTCGGCTACCAGCCCGGCATCGCGGCGCTGGCCGCCGGACTGCTGTCACCGCTGGCGACCATCGTGCTGGTGCTCCTCACTCTCTTCGGCGCCCTGCCCGTCTACCGGCGGGTCGCGGAGGAGAGCCCGCACGGCGAGGGCTCGATCGCCATGCTGGAACGGCTCCTGACGTTCTGGAAGGGCAAGCTGTTCGTCCTGACCCTGCTCGGATTCGCGGCGACCGACTTCCTCATCACCATCACCCTCTCCGCCGCCGACGCCACCGCGCACCTGGTGGAGAACCCGCACCTCACCAGCACGCTTCACGGTCACGAGGTACTGATCACCCTGATCATGATCGCGCTGCTCGGGGCCGTCTTCCTCAAGGGGTTCAGCGAGGCCATCGGGGTGGCCGTGGTCCTGGTGGCCACCTATCTCGGCCTGAACGTCGTGGTCGTGGCCGTCGGGCTGTGGAACGTGATGACCGAACCGCACGTCATCACCGACTGGACGACCGCGCTGACCACCGAGCACGGCAACCCGTTCATGATGATCGCCATCGCCCTCATCGTCTTCCCGAAGCTCGCGCTCGGCCTCTCCGGCTTCGAGACCGGCGTCGCGGTCATGCCGCACGTCAAGGGCGACCCCGAGGACACCGAGGCGAAGCCGGCCGGCCGGATCCGCGGGGCCAAGAAGCTGCTGACGACCGCGGCCATCATCATGAGCGTCTTCCTGATCTGCTCCAGCTTCATCACCACGCTCCTGATCCCCGCCGACCAGTTCAAGCCAGGAGGCGAGGCCAACGGCCGCGCCCTCGCCTACCTCGCCCACGAGTACCTGGGCTCCGCCTTCGGCACGGTCTACGACATCTCCACGATCCTCATCCTGTGGTTCGCCGGCTCCTCGGCGATGGCCGGCCTGCTCAACCTGATGCCCCGCTACCTGCCCCGCTACGGCATGGCCCCGCACTGGGCCCGCGCCCTGCGCCCCATGGTCATCGTCTTCACCCTCGTCGCCTTCCTGGTGACCTGGATCTTCGACGCCGACGTCGACGCGCAGGGCGGCGCGTACGCCACCGGCGTCCTCGTCCTGATCACCTCGGCGGCCGTCGCCGTGACCATCGCCGCCCGCCGCGCGGGCGAGCGCGGCTGGACCATCGGCTTCGGCGTCATCTCCGCCGTCTTCATCTACACCACCGCTGTGAACGTCGTCGAGCGGCCCGACGGCGTCAAGATCGGCGCCTGCTTCATCGGCGGGATCATGGCGCTCTCGCTGCTGTCCCGCCTGGCCCGCGTCTTCGAGCTGCGCGTCACGGACGTGGAACTGGACGACATGGCGCAGCGCTTCATCCGCGACACGTCCAACCGCACGATCCGCTTCATCGCGAACGAGCCCGACAACCGGGACCTGGACGAGTACCGGCAGAAGAAGGAACAGATCCGCGCGGACAACGACATCCCGCCCGGTGACGACGTCATGTTCGTCGAGGTCACGGTCCTGGACGCGTCCGAGTTCGAATCCGGCATGCGGGTCCGCGGCGAAGTGCTCCACGGCCGCTACCGCGTCCTGACCCTGGAGAGCTCCAGCATCCCCAACGCCCTGGCGGCCTTCCTGCTCCACGTACGCGACGAGACCGGCCAGCGCCCCCACATCTACTTCGAGTGGACCGAGGGCAACCCGATGGCCAACTTCCTGCGCTTCTTCCTCTTCGGCCAGGGCGAAGTCGCGCCCGTCACCCGCGAGGTCATCCGCGAGGCCGAACCCGACCGGGCCCGCCGCCCCCACGTCCACGCCGGCTGACGCCGGGTGCCGACCCGTCCCGGACGGGTCAGCCGGCGACGCAGAACTCGTTGCCGACGGGATCCTGCAAGGTCGTCCACGCGAAGCCCGGCGCGGTGTGCTCGCCGACGACCGTGGCCCCCAGCCGCACGAGCCGGTCGACCTCGGCCTTGCGGTCCGCCGCGTCGAAGTCGACGTGGACCCGGTTCTTGACCGGCTTCCTCTCGGGCGCGCGCTGGAAGCCCAGGACGAGCGGTCGGGCCGCGAGGACGACGAAGTCGCCGAAGTCCTCGGCGACTTCGACTCCCAGAGCCTGCGCCCACCAGTCGGCGAGCTCCCGGGGTTCCGCGCAGTCAATCGTGATCATCTTCGCCGCCAGCGCCATGGGATGCACCGTAGGGCAGAGGGGACGGCTGACGCGTGCAGCCACGGTCCGGCAACTCGGTGAACCTTCCCGGCACGGGCGGGGACCACCTGGGCCGTCTCTTTCGCCCTAGCCTCCGATGTCGCGTCTGCGGACGTCGTCCAGCGTCTCGCGCCGGACGAGCGTCCGGGCCGTGCCCGCGTGGACCGCGATCACCGGGGGCCGGCCGACCATGTTGTAGCCGGAGGCCATCGACAGCTGGTACGCGCCCGCCACGGGAACGGCGAGCAGGTCGCCGGGGTGGACGTCGCCCGGCAGTTCCACATCGCCGGCGAGGATGTCCCCGGCCTCGCAGTGCCGGCCCACGACCGTCGTCCTGCGCGGATCGGCCGTCGAGTGGCGGCCGATGAGTCGGGGCGCGTAGCGCACCCCGTACAGGGCGGGCCTCGGGTTGTCGCTCATGCCGCCGTCGACGGCGGCGAACACGGTCTCGCCCGTGCGCTTGACGGCCAGTACGCGGTACAGGGCGACCCCGGCCGGTCCGACGACGGCGCGCCCCGGTTCGATGACGAGCCGGGGTACGGGCAGGCCCGCGGCGGCGCAGGCCTCGTCGAGCCCGGTGCGCATCCGGCGGGCGAGCGCGGTGAGGTCGAGGGCGGGTTCGCCGGGCCGGTAGGCGATGCCGTGGCCGCCGCCCATGTCCAGTTCGGGCAGGACGACCCCGTGCGCGTCACGGACGCGGGCCATCAGCCCCACCATGCGC
Organism: Streptomyces sp. NBC_01264; assembly: GCF_026340675.1. Taxonomy (NCBI): domain Bacteria; kingdom Bacillati; phylum Actinomycetota; class Actinomycetes; order Kitasatosporales; family Streptomycetaceae; genus Streptomyces; species Streptomyces sp. NBC_01264. The sequence goes on along the minus strand of NZ_JAPEOX010000002.1, from coordinate 1,882,060 downwards.
CGCAGCGCCACCAGGTACGGCTTCACCTCGGTGATCTGCGAGCCGATGTGGCAGTGCAGACCGGTCAGTTCGAGCCGCGGCTGGCCGAGTACGCGCGCGATGGCGTGCTGCGCCGACCCGTCGGCGATCGAGAGCCCGAACTTCTGGCCCTCCGTACCCGTGCGGATCTTGGCGTGACCCCCGGCCGAGACGCCCGGCACGACCCGCACCAGCACCTTCTGGCGCCCGCCGGGCCCGACGGCGGCCGCGATCCTGGCCACCTCGGACGGACTGTCGATGACGATCCGCCCCACGCCCAGCCGCAGCGCCGCCTCCAGGTCACGGGGCGACTTCGCGTTGCCGTGGAGCACGATGCGCCCGGCGGGGAAACCGGCGGTCACGGCGAGCTCCAACTCCCCGGCGGAGCAGACGTCCAGGCCCAGTCCCTCCTCCTCCACCCAGCGCACCATCGCGCGGGAGAGGAAGGCCTTGGCGGCGTAGAGGACACCGGCCTCGGGGAGGGCGGCGCGGTAGGCGCGGCACCGGTCGCGCACCTCGCCCTCGTCCAGCACGTAGGCCGGTGTGCCGAAGCGGTCGGCGATCTCGGTGAGGGACACGCCACCGACGGCGAGGTCGCCGTGCGGCAGAAGGGTGGTGGACGCGGGCCACACGGACAGTTCGCCGGCGGCGGTCGGAGCGTCGGGGAGGTCGGTGACGGTCATGGTGCGGTTCCCCTCAGACGGTCCGGGCGGCGACATCGGGATCCTGCGGCACCGGTGTGCTGACGGGACCGGTCACCGCCATCGCCGGTGCGGTGACCGCCGGAGCGGTCAGCGTCGGATCGACGGTCAGCAGGGCCGCCCCGACCGGCCCGGCGATCGCACGGAGCGCGGACTCGGAGAGCCGGATCCAGGGCCGGCCGGCGCCGAGCGTGGCGGTCAGCCGCTCCGCGGTCGTGAAGCCCACGGCGGTACGGGCCCCCAGCGGGGTGCGGAACAGGCGCACCACCACCTCCGCCCTTCCCGGCAGGACCGGTACGTACAGGGGTCCGGCCGGGACGGGTCCGGTGGGGACGCGTACGGGCCGGACCTGTTCTTCAGGCTCCGGGTCGTCGTCGTACAGGAACAAACACATGGGGCCCTCCCAGAGGAACCACGAGCGGCGGATGAGGCCCCGGATGCGGGGAGGCGGTCCGGGGCACGACACCGAAGCTATCCCCGCGCCCCCGCCCCCGGGCCCACCCCATGACGGGCCCTTGACGGCGAGGGGCCAAGTCCATACGGATCACTGACGGGCTGCTGCGAAGAGGACGGGAAGCCGGTCAGCCGGCGAAGCCCGGGACCACCAGACCGGACTCGTACGCGATCACCACCGCATGGGTCCGGTTCTGCGCGCCGAGCTTGGTCAGCACGTTTCCGACGTGCGTCTTGACCGTCTCCAGGCTCACGGTGAGGGATTCCGCGATCTCCGGATTGGAGAGCCCGGTGGCCATCAGGCGCAGCACCTCCTCCTCCCGGCCGGTGAGGGCGGCCCGCGGCAGGGCCTCCGCGGAGCCCAGCGGGCGGGGCGCGACCATGCGGCCCAGGGCGGCCGGGAAGAGGACGGCTTCGCCCGCCGCCACCACCCGGACCGCCTCGGCGATCCGGCGGACGGGGAGGCGCTTGAGGACGAAGCCGCTGGCGCCGGCGCTGAGGGCGGCCGTGACGTAGCCGTCGTTCTCGAAGGTGGTGATCACCACGACCTTCGGCGGTTCGCCCGCTCCGGCCGCTCCGCCCGCTTCAGCCGCTTCGGCCGCTCCGGCGACGAGTTGGCGGGTGGCCTCGATCCCGTTGAGACGCGGCATCCGGACGTCCATGAGGACCACGTCCGGTCGCAGGAGCCTCGCTCGTTCGACCGCTTCGACGCCGTCGGCGGCCTCGCCGACCACCGTGATCCCCGGCTGTGCGGCGAGCAGCAGGCGCAGGCCGCTGCGGGTGACCTCGTCGTCGTCCGCGATCAGGAGGGTGACGGAGGGGCCGGTGGCGGAAGGGCCGTTGGCTGAGGGGCTGGTGACGGAGGGCAGGGCCGTGCTCTGGCCCGCGTCGGATCCGCTCACACCGACGCCCGTACCGGCAGCCGGCAGGCCAGCCGCCAGTGCTGCGTCCCGTCCGGGCCGGCCCGGAATTCACCGTGCAGCAGCCGGACGCGCTCGGCCAGTCCGGACAGACCGTAGCTGGAGGTCGGGAAGGCACCCGGACCCGGGCCCGTCCGTGCCCCGGTCCGGTTGACCACCGTGAGATCCAGTCCGTCCGGCCCTGTCGCCACCCGGACCTCGATCGGGCCGCCCGCCCCGTGGCGCAGCGCGTTCGTCAGCCCCTCCTGGAGGATCCGGTACGCCGCCCGGGAGAGCGTTCCCCGGACCTGCGCCAGCTCGCCCGACAGCTCCGGTTCCACCACCGCCCCCGCGTGCCGCAGTCGGTCCAGCAGCTCGGGGAGGTCGGCCAGGGTCCGGGTCGGCGCCGTCCCCGAGGATTCGTCGCGCAGCACTCCGAGTACGTAGTCCAGGTCCTCCAGCGCGGCCCGCGTCGACTCCTCGATGCTGCGCATGGCGGCCCGCGCTGCCGCCGGGTCGGCGGAGAGCACCTCGCCGGCCACCGCCGCCTGGATGGTGGCCGCCGTCAGCGTGTGCCCGATCGAATCGTGCAACTCGTGTGCTATCCGGTGGCGTTCGGCCAGGAGCTGTTCCCGTTCGGCGGCCAGCGCGAGCCGTTCGGCCGCCGACGGCCCCAACAGCCTGGGCGCCAGCCACCGCAGAGTATTCGTCACCACCACGCAGACGGCCGCCGCCAGCAGCAGGCAGCCGAGCGCCACCGCCCAGCTGCTCCAGCCGTCCTCCGCCCGCACCGACCAGTCGAACAGGCTCAGCTCCAGCTCGGAGCGGAGCCGGTCCCCCGGCAGGGTCAGGCCCGCGATGACCAGTACGCCGCTCACCAGCGCGCCCGTCCACCCCAGAGCCACGTGCAGCAGCAGCCAGAGCGGGGTCCGCCAGCGGTCGAGGCCCGGGGAGGCGGAAGTCCGGTGACCGGCCACCGGATTCGGCAGCGGCACCCTCAGCATTCGGCGGGCGGACACCACCAGCGCCCGCCGTACGGGGCGAGCCAGTCCGGCCACGCCGACGAGTACCGCCCAGACCAGCAGGGCCAGGACGATCTGCGCGCTCTCGGGAGCGAACCTCCACGACAGCGCCGGCAACAGGGCGAAGGGCAGCAGCGGAAGGCTCGCCAGAGCGCCGCAGTAGGCGAACAGCACACCCGAATACGTGGAGCCGCGCAGCAGCGGCCGGATCATCCTGATCATGGTCGCCAGTATCACCGGGCACTCCACTGGCGGCCTCCCCCGATCGGGGGAGTGATTCCTCCCGCCTTCCCGCGATGCGGCCGCAGGGCCCGGACAGCCAGGATTCGTGCTCCCACCGAACGATTCCCCAGGAGTTGACTCATGCGAGCCGAGACCCGGCAGGGCCTTCCTTCCTCGAACCGGCGGCAGTACGGCGGCAGTCGGCGACGAGCGGTGTCGGCCGCGGCGGCGGTGGCCGTCGGCGTCATGACGCTGGGCGCCCTCGCCCCGCCCACGGCCTCCGCCTCCGCCTCCACGGGCTCCGCCTCCGATTCCTCCGTATCCGAATCAGCGACCTCCGCGGCCGCCAGGCCGGACACCGTCCAGCGGGCCCTGAACTCGCTGGTGCGCGACGACGGCACGCCCGCCGCGCTGGCGAGCGTCCAGGACGCCGGCGGCCGCACCCGCACCTACACCGCAGGGCTCGGCGACCTGGCCACGGGCTCGAAGGTTCCCAGGGACGGCCAGGTACGGATCGGCAGCAACACCAAGACCTTCGTCGCGGTCGTCGTCCTGCAGCTGGTCGGCGAAGGGAAGATCGGCCTCGACACCATGGTGGACGACTACCTGCCCGGCCTGGTCCGCGGGGAGGGGATCGACGGAGGCCACATCAGCGTCCGCCGGCTCCTCCAGCACACCAGCGGACTCCCCGACTACAGCAACTACCTGGGGGACGACGTGCGGTACTACTCCCCCCGCGAACTGCTCGACACGGCCCTGCGGCACCCGGCCGACTTCGCCCCCGGGAAGGGGTGGAAGTACAGCAACACCAACTACATCCTGGCCGGGCTGATCGTCCAGAAGGTCACCGAGCGCCCCCTCGCCGAGGAGATCGACCGGCGCGTCCTCAAGCGCATCGGGCTGCGCCACACCTACTTCCCCGCCCCCGGTGACGCGGGCATCCGGGAGCCCCACCCCCACGGCTACTACCGGGAAACGGCGGACGGACCGCTGCGCGACATCACGGAGATCGACCCCTCCTGGGGCTGGGCGGCAGGCCAGATGATCTCCACCACCTCCGACCTCGACCGCTTCTTCGGCGCACTCCTGGCGGGCCGCCTCCTGCCCGCGGCCCAGCTCGCCCAGATGCGCTCCACCGTCCCCGCCGAAGCGACCTTCGGCCCCGCCGCCCGCTACGGACTCGGCCTCGTCAGCAGGCCGCTGCCGTGCGGCGGTCTCTCCTGGGGCCACGGCGGCAGCTTCCCGGGGTACGAGACCCGCGGCGGCGCCACCGACGACGGCCGTGCCACCAACGTCGCGGTCACCATGCAGCTCACCGACGAGGCGGCCCGGAGGAATCTCGAACGCGCCGTGGACACCGCCCTGTGCCGCTGAACCCCGCCTGGATGCCCGTAGCGGCCTGCGACCGATGAGGGCGCCACTTCGGGACGTGGCGGTCGGGGTACCGTTTCCTCTTCGGATGTGGACCGTGCGGAGGGGGGCGCAACGCCATGGAACTGACCGGAGAGATCGCCGCGATACGGGACGGATCGGGTGATCCGGCACGCCTGGTGGGGGAGTTCCGGCGGGCTGTCCTCCTGGTACCGCTCCCCGATGGCCCCGACGGTGGTCTGATGTCGGCGGTCTCGGGCGGTATCCGGTGGATCTACGCGTTCACGGACGAGGAGGCGCTGGCGCGGTTCGCGGAGGCGCGCGGTGACGCGGGCCGGGAGTGGGAGTTCCTCTCGGTGCTGGGTGCGCGGCTGGTCGACGCGGTGATTCCGGCGGCGGACGGTCCGGCGGGCGTGGCGGTGAACGTGGCGGACGAGGACGGGTCGATGTTCTTCCCGCCGGTCGCGGGGATCGTCCCCGACGGGAGCGCCGTGGACCTGGCCGGGGCGGTGGCCTGATGGCGGGGGACGGTGACCTCGAGGTCTCGCCGGCGGCGGTCAAGAACATCCAGGACGGCCTGCGGGCGGCGATCGGGGAGCTGCGCGAGTCCGGGGACGCGGCCGGCGCCTCCATGGGGGCGGGTTTCGAGAACCTGTCGATGACGGGGATGGAGACCGGGCATCCGGGTCTCGCCACCGACTTCGAGGATTTCTGCGAGCGCTGGGAGTGGGGCGTGCGGAGTCTGGTGCAGGACGCGAGCACCCTCGCCCGGTCGTTGGGGATCGCGGCGGGGACGGTGTGGGAGGAGGAGCAGTACCTCCACGGCACGTTCCGGGTGGTCGCGAACGCGGCGTACGGCAATCCGCACGCCAGTGAGGACGAGATCGAGAAGAAGCCGTGGGGCGAGATCTTCTCCGCGGACGCCTACAAGCCCGATTACAGCGCGGAGTCCTTCGAGAAGGGCAACGAGCAGATCCGGCAGACCTGGTCGGACACGGGGGAGGAGCTGAAGTCCAACGGGAAGATCGGTTCGATCAACGACCTGCTGGAGCAGGCGAAGCGTGACGGGGGCGGTCGCTGATGGGCTGGCGGGATTTCGTTCCTGACGTCATCGAGGACGGCGTCGAGAAGGGTGCGGAGAAGGTCGGTGACGCGGTCGAGTGGGCCGGTGACAAGACGGCGGACTTCGCCGAGGACGTCGGGCTGGACGGCGCGGGGGACTGGATCCGTGACAAGAGCCGCTCGGCCGCCAACCGGCTGGGCGCTGATGTAGCGGAGTTGGAGCTGGGTCAGACGGAGGATCCGAACAGGCTGGTCTACGGCAGTGTGTCGAAGATGCGCGCGCAGGTCTCCCACCTGAACGACTTCAAGGCGTCCTTCGACAAGGTCGGCAACGGGCTGAAGGGGATGGGGGAGCCGGACGGCCTGAAGGGCAGGACGGCCGATTCGTTCCGGGAGTCGGTGGCGAAGGAGCCGCCGCGCTGGTTCAAGGCGGCGGAGGCCTTCGGGAAGGCCGCCGACGCGATGGGCCGGTTCGCGGAGACGGTGGAGTGGGCGCAGGGGCAGGCCAAGGAGGCGCTGGAGGAGTACAACCGGGCGAAGAAGGTCTCCACCGATGCCCGCAACGCCCACAACAAGCTGGTCGGTACCTATAACGACGCGCTGAAGGCGAAGCAGGATCCGCTGCCGCCCCGCCCCTCGGAGAACTTCACCGATCCGGGGGCCGCGATCGCGACGGCCGCGCAGGACAAGCTGGACACGGCTCGCAAGCAGCGCAACGACGTCGCCGAGACGGTGCGTACGGCGGTGCGGGCGGCGCGGGACGCGGCTCCGCCGAAGCCCTCGTACGCGCAGCAGCTCGGCGACGGCATGGACTACCTGGACCTTGCGAAGACGCACCTGACGGGCGGTGTCATCAAGGGCACGGCCGGGATCGTGAACTTCGCCCGTGCGCTGAACCCGATGGACCCGTACAACCTGACCCACCCCGCCGAGTACGTGACGAACCTGAACTCGACGGCGGCGGGCCTGGTCACCATGGCCAACGACCCCATGGGCGCGGGCAAGCAGATGCTCGACGAGTTCATGAAGGACCCCTCCGAGGGCTTCGGCAAGATGATCCCGGAGCTCGTCGGCTCCAAGGGCCTGGGCTCGTTGAAGAAGATCGGCTCGACCGCCAAACACCTCGACGACCTCAAGGGCCCGGGGCGCCAGACGCTCTCCGATGCCCCGGGCGACGCCCACAAGACCCCGGACCCGGACCGCGACGTGGACGGTGACCCGGTGGACCTCTCCACGGGCCGGATGTTCCTCCCCCAGACGGACGTCGCCCTGCCCGGCATCCTGCCGCTGGTCTTCACCCGCCGCACCGAATCCGGCTGCACGGTCGGCCGCTTCATGGGGCCCGCCTGGACGTCCACCGTTGACGAACGGTTGGAGATCGACCCGGTCGGGGTCGTCCACGTCACCGCCACCGGGCTGCTCATCGCGTACCCGCACGCCGCCCCGGGCCTACCCACCGGCCCCGAAGGCGGTGGGACCCGTACGCTGCTCACCCGCGACGCGGACGGCGACTACACGGTCACCGAGCCGGACAGCGGTCTGGTCTTCCACTTCGCCGCCCCGGCCGGGGGCGAACCGGGGGGCGACGGCGAAGCCTGGCTGTCGGGCATCTCCGAACGCAACGGCCACCGCGTCACCGTCGAGAGGGACGAGGACGGCCTGCCGTCGGCCCTGGTCCACTCGGCGGGCCACCAGCTGAACCTGTCCGTCATCGACGGCCTGGTCACCTCCTTGTCCCTGGCCGGTGCGGGCGAGGGTGGCACGGACCTGCCCCTGATGGGCTACGGCTACGAGGACGGCAACCTCATAGCGGTCACCAAGCCTTCGGGCGCCACCACCGCCTTCGTGTACGACGACCGTCGCCGCGTCACCGCCTGGATCGACTCCAACGGAAGCCGCTACGACTATGTCTACGACGACCTGGATCGCGTCGTGGCGGAGGGCGGCGAGGCCGGCCACATCCAGATCGCCCTGTCGTACGGCGAGCCGGACCCGCGGACGGGTCACCACACCACGACGGTCACCACCCCCGACGGCAACACCACCCGCCACCTGTTCGGGCCCGGCCGCAAGGTCCTGGCCGTCACCGACCCCCTCGGCCACAGCACCCACTTCACCTACGACCCGCGCGGCAACCTCCTGACCCGCACAGATCCGCTGGGCCTCACGACCGTCTTCTCGTACGACGAGGAGGGCCGCGTCATCCGCGCGATCCGCCCCGACGGCAGCGAACTGCACACCGTGCGCGGCCCGTTCGGCTTGCCCGCGGAAGTCTTCGGGCCGGACGGCGCGCGCATGCTCCACGAGTACGACGAACGCGGCAACTGCACGGCGGTCATCGACCCGGCCGGCGCCACCACCCGCTACACCTACGACCACGGCGCCCGCCTCACCTCGCTCACCGACGCCGAGGGCGCCACGACCCATGTGGTCTGCGACGCGGCCGGGCTGTCCGTGGAGGTGACCGCGCCGGACGGATCGGTGACCCGGACGGAGCGGGACGCCCTCGGCAGGCCGGTCCGCATCACCGATCCGATGGGCGGTGTCACCCGCCTGGAATGGGATGCCGACGGGCAGCTCGCCCGGCGCACCGGCCCCGAAGGCGCCACGGAGACGTGGACGTACGACGGCGAGGGAAACCTGCTCTCCCGTACCGACGCGTCCGGCGGGGTGACCCGCTTCGAGTACACCCACTGCGACCTCCCGGTCGCCCGCACCGGACCCGACGGCGCACGCTACGAGTTCGAGCACGACTCCGCGCTGCGCCTCACCCGCGTCACCAATCCGCACGGGCTGACCTGGACGTACACGTACGACGCCGCCGACAACATCGTCTCCGAGACCGACTTCGACGGCCGCACCCTCACCTACCGGCTGGACGCCGCGGGCCGGCTGGCCGCCCGTGTCGACGCGCTCGGCGGGACCATCGCGTTCGAACGCGACCGGCTCGGCCAGGCGGTCCGCAAGGACGTCGACGGCCGGACGACCTACTACACCTACGACAGGGCCGGACGCCTGCTGGAAGCGGCCGGACCCGACGGGGCACTGCGTTACCAGTACGACCGATGCGGACGCACCAAGACCGAGCTGGTGGACGGCCGTCCCATCAGCTACGCCTACGACGCCACGGGCCGCCGTACGCGCCGCACCACACCCACCGGGCACGTCACCTCCTACGCCTACGGCTCCGACGGACAGCCCCACCGGCTCACCACCGGCGGCCACCGCGTCGAGTTCACGCACGACGCCGCCGGTCGCGAACTGGCCCGGGCCTTCGGCGACGCGATCACCATGACCTCGGCCTGGGACGAGGCAGGCCGACTCTCCGAACAGCACATCACCGCGGCGGGGCGCGCGGTCAACAGTCGCGCCTACACCTACCGCGCCGATGGTCACCTGATGTCCCTCGCGGACCGGCTGACGGGTACCCGTACCTTCGACCTCGACCGGGCGGGCCGGGTCACCGCCGTCCACGCCCAGGGCTGGACCGAGCGCTACGCCTACGACACCGCGGGCAACCAGACCTCGGCGTCCTGGCCCTCCGGCCACCCCGGCGGCGAAGCCACCGGACCGCGGGCCTACGCCGGCACCGGCATCACCCGCGCCGGCGACGTCCGCTTCGAACACGACGCCCTCGGGCGGGTCACCCTGCGGCAGAAGACCCGCCTCTCCCGGAAGCCCGACAACTGGCGCTACACGTGGGACCCGGAGAACCGCCTCACGGGCGTGACCACCCCTGACGGGACCCGCTGGAGCTACCGCTACGACCCGCTCGGCCGCCGCACCGCGAAGCAGCGCATGGCAGCCGACGGCGTGACCGTCGTCGAGGAGGTCCTGTTCACCTGGGACGGCCTGACCCTGTGTGAACAGACCACCCACCAGCCGGACCAGCCGAACGCGGTCGCCCTCACCTGGGACCACCGCGGCGACGTCCCGCTGGCCCAGACCGAGCGCATCCTCACGGCCGACGACCGCCAACGCGAGATCGACCGCCGCTTCTTCGCCATCGCCACCGACCTCATCGGCACCCCCACCGAGCTGATCGACGAGTCCGGCGACATCGCGTGGCGCTCCCGGTCCACCCTGTGGGGCACCACCGCCTGGGCTCGTGACAGCAGCACCTACACCCCGCTCCGCTTCCCGGGCCAGTACTACGACCCCGAGACCGGCCTCCACTACAACCTCTTCCGCCACTACGACCCCGAAACCGGCCGCTACGCCTCCCCGGACCCCTTGGGGCTGGCTCCCGCGCCGAACCCCGTCGCCTACGTGTCCAACCCGAACAGCGCGTGCGACCCGCTGGGCCTCATGCCCAAGTACACGAAGGAGGAGAAGGCTCAGAAGGCCAAAGACGTCGCGCTCAAGGCCATCGACGACGTCATCGAGAGGGCGCAGGAAGGCGGGATGAAGAAGGCGGGCAACTACCACGCGCACGACCACGGTTTCACCGAGGACATGGTCCTGAAGATCCTCAAGAACCCGGACTCGGTGTACTACTCGACGGCGGGCACCGGAAAATTGATCTTCCGTCAGGGCGAGGACATCGTTGTGGTCCGTGCCGACAACACCGCGCCGGGCAATGTCATCACGGCCTACGGTTCGTCCGGCATCAAGGGGCCCTCTGGCTTCGAGGCGCTGGGCGGCTCCCCCGGCGACCCCGGTGCACCGATTACACACACCGACGTGGTGGAAGGCAGGATTCCTGCCAAGAACGGCTACATGGCTCCCGCAGAGCAGGTCAGATGAGGTGGCACGCACATGAAACTCACCATCGGTGACGACTGGACCGCGACGGTGACGGGTGAGCCGCTGAGCATCACCCCGCGTTTCGACTTCTGGGACCTCAAGGTGTCCGTCACGACGTACGCGAACGTGGAGGAACGCGGCCGGTTCCTCCTGGACACCTTCGGGAGCCACCCGTATCTGTGGGACACGCCCGACGAACTCCACTTCGATCCGGCCAGCCGGAACCTGGTCGGCGCCGAGTTCCAGATCGCCGTCGGAGACACCGATGCCGATGATTGGGCGCGCGTTCCCGGCACACCTGTCGTCCGCCCGGGTGGTCTGCGCGCGGACGAGGCCCGGGACTTCCATCTGGAGGTGACCACGGAGCTGTGCCGCGCACCCGCGGACGGCGAACTGACGTGTCTGCGCGATCTCGACGTCCTGGACGACCCGCTGGAGGCCCGGATCGGCATCGCGCCCGGCGTGGCGCTCCTGGTCCAGCACGGAACCGTCGTCGGGTGGAGCCTCAAGGACCCCGTGCGCTACCTGACCACCGGCTTCACCGCCCCCACCCCGACTCCCCCCGCCGCGGCCACCCGCCTCCTGTTCACCGAATGCCTGGACCTCCTCACCACGCCCCTCCTCGACGAGGTGAGGCGCCGCGACCCGGCCGCCCTGGCCACCCTCCGGGATCTCCACCACCGGCTGCGTGTCCAGCGCGAGGACCGCCACCGCATCGATGCCCTGACCGTGAAGATCGCCGACTTGGTCACGGACTACGGGAACCGGTGAAGGCCGGCCGGGCAGTGGACGCGTCCGGCCCGCCTCCGCGTCACCTCAGCGCGCGGGTCGTGTGACCCTGCGCGCTCGTCTGCGGTGCGGGACGATCAGCCCGGTGCCCAGGTAGGCGCCGTCCGCGATGACCGTCGTCCCGGCTGCCGCGGCCGGCAGGTCCGACTCGCGCCAGACGTGGGCCTCGGCCTTGTTGCCCGGTGCCGGCCGTGCGCTCGCGATGACCAGGCGGGTGTCCGCGTCGATGATGACCTGCACGTTCGCCGAGAAACGGTAGTTGCGGGACGAGGCGGCCACGGTGCGGTCGCGGACCTGGATCAGGGTGCCGTCCACCATCCACAACCGGTCCGCGTCGGCTACCGGCCGCGGTGCGGGCTCCAGCGCGAGCAGCGGGCCGAGCCTGTTGATCACCCGGTAGACGGAGACCGGGGAGATCCCGAAGAGCGCCGTCGGTCGAGATCCGGCGGGCCCCGCACACCGTGCCGCAGCACGTCGCAGCTCGTGGCGGCCTTCCGGGTAGGAGTTGGGGGGTGTGGCGCCCGTCAGCCGCCCGCGAGCAGGCGCTCGCGCTCGGCCGCCACGATCTCCCGTGCCAGCTCGGCGTCCGTGATGTCGTATGCCTCCGGGGCGCTGTCGGCGGTTTCGGAGACGCGGGCGAACTCCGCAAAGAGTTGATTCTTGCGCGCCAGGATCTCGACGATGCGCTGGTCGACGCCTTCTTCGGAGAGCAGGCGGTGTACCTGTACCGACTCCAGCTGCCCCATCCTGTGGGAGCGGCCGATGGCTTGCCATTCGGTCGTCGGCTTGAGCTGGGGCTCGCAGATCACGACGACCGATGCCGCCTGAATGTTCAGACCGACGCCGCCTGCCACGATCTGGGCGACGAGGACGGCCCCGTGGTGGGCTTGGGAGAACTCATCGACCATGCTCTGTCGCTTCGCGGCGGGTACGGAGCCGGTAAGAGGCCCGAACACTTTCCCCGGAAGGATCGCCGCCACCTCATCGAGGACGTCACGGAAGTACGAGAAGACCAGCACCTTGCGCTCGTTGTCCTCTGCCTCCTGGACGATGTCGATGAGGCGCTGCATCTTCGCGGACTTGGCGCCGGCGCGCAGCGCGGCCTGGCGCATGGCCATGAAGTTGCCCTCGATGACAGCCGTTCGGTAGTGCTGCTCATCGGCGCTGGACATCGGAATCCACTCGTCGACATCCACCCGCTCCGGGAGCTCGGTCAGGACGTCTTCCTGATTGCGCCGCAGGTAGGCCGGTGCCACCTGCTTCCGGAACTGGCGAGGAGCGAGTTCCGAGGCACTGATCGACAGATCCGGCCTGAGGTAGCCGACGAGATTGCGGAATTCCTCGATCCGGTTCTCCAGCGGGGTGCCGGTCAGGAGGATCGCTCGCTCCGATGTATGGATGAGGGCTGTGGAGCGCCGGGTTCGCTGGGCATCCGGATTCTTGATGTAGTGCGCTTCGTCGAACACCAGGCATGCGGGTTCGGCACTTTCGGGAATCCGGCCTTCCAGCCAACCGAGGATGTCGTAGGTGGTGACCGCGACTCCTCCGTTCCGGATCCAGGACTTCAGCGCGTCATCGCGCCCCGGCCCGTGCAGGCGATACGCGCGCAGATCGGACTTCGCCTGGACTTCGCGCACCCAGTTGGTCACGACGGAGGCGGGGCACACGACCAGGAAATGGGAGGAGCCCTTGGCGCGCAAGTGGGCGAGCACGGCGAGTGACTCGACCGTCTTTCCCAGACCCATCTCGTCGCCGATGATGACCTTCCGCTGCACGATTGCGAAGCGTGCACCGAATGACTGGTATCCGCGCAGGGACGCCTTCAGGTGGGTGGCGTCGAGCTTGAGTTCCCTGACCGCCTCGACGATCTCGGCCGGCAGGTCGCCTTGGCTCGTCTCGGCGTCGTCGGCCAGGAACCCGAGCTCTGCGAGCATCGCGTAGTAGTCGGCCGGCCGGGCGCTGAAATCTTCCCAAGGATCACCGCCTGCGACGCCAGCCCTACTGTCGAGCACCGCCCCGCGGAGCTCGACGGCCGCCAGCGCGGCACGCAACTCGGCTACGGTCCGGGCCTTGGGGACGAGAACGACGTGGGAGGTCTGGGGATCAAGACTCTGGAGGAGTGGTCGTACCGCGTCAGCGGCGGCGAGGTCCGCTGTCGCGCTGCGGATCGAGCGTGCCGCATCCCAGGCCTGCATTGTCTTCAGGAGCTTCGTGGTGGCCTGGGATCGGTTCTTGATGTCGATGCGGACTGGCATCTCGTCCATCGTGGTCTGCCAGATGGTCTGCGCGGCGCCGATCATCCGGGTGCCCGTCGTCTCACCGACCCCGGGGAGCGTTCGAATCCGTGACTTCTGGTCGAGGACTTGCTGCACGTTCCTGATTCCGGCGTCGACCAGCGCCGTGATGCGTAGTTGGCCGTGGGTTGCTTCCTTGAGCCGCTCGACGGGCATCTCGGCGACCAGCTTGCGCACCTCGGTCTGTCGGACGGCATTGCCGGCGGTGTTGACCGCCGTTCTGAACTTGTCCTCGCGGTTCAGGGCCCTATCGATCGAGCCGATCGCGGTCTTGGCGGCGTCCAGTTCATGGCGTCCGATGAGTTCGGCTTGGGCGCCGAGGCGGTGGCTGAAGCCGACCGTGTCATCGAGGATGGCCGATGGCCCGACTGCGGGGACGCTCCTTCTGTCCCATGCCGCCAGGCCTTCCATCTCGGTGATGAGTCCGGTGTTCGCAGCCCGCTCGTGAAGGGATGCGAGGTAGGTCGCAGCCTGCCCCGCTTCGTCCTTGCGGCCCTTGCCCGAAAATATCCGGCGGGCACCGAAGAGTGCACGGACGGCCATCAGCGCCCGGCTGGCGTCGTCGGTCAATTGGTCGATGCCCTGCTGGGCGTTGGCCGTGAGCACCGGAAGCGCCTGACGGCAGGCCAGCGCGGTCGCCAGGTCGACATCGGACGGCGAGACCTGCAATACGCGCCATGTAGTGGTGGTTGTGGTCCCGAGCGAAGCCACTCGACCGAGGAACTGCCTGGCGGCGTCCTCCGCCGCTGTCTCGACGGGCTCACGTTGCTGGACGATCCCCATCGCGAGCTTGTGCCACCCGCTGACGTCTTCCACCACACCACGCAGGTGATGACGTGCTTCCCGCTCCATTGCCCCCGCCGACTCGCATGACCTCTGGGAAGATTAGCGACCCCGGTTGACGAAGTCGACGGAATCACGAAATCGCCGGAACGCCCGAGTAGCGTTCACAGGCTGCCAAGCAAGGAGGTTGTGTACGTGCTGCTCGAGGAGCTCAAGCCGGGTCTGCGGATTGACGGAGTCATACCGGCGGAGGTTGTCACGGTCATCGCCGCCCAGTGGCACGGTGCGAACGCACTCGAGCTGACCTACAAGACCGCCCAGGGCGGGCTCGACCAGCGGGTCGTCTTCCGGAAAGACGAGGAGAAGCTGAGCGTCGCCCACAGTGGCAGCCGCGCCTTCGACGCGAACGTCGAGCAGCGCTTTGGCCGCATCCACCGCATCGGTCAGAAGGAGGTCTGTCGGCTCTGGAACCTCGTCGCCTCCAACACCCGCGAGGGCGAGGTTTTCACGCGCCTACTGGAGAAACTCGACCAGATGCGCGAGACGTACGGCGGGAAGGTCTTCGATGTTCTGGGAGAGGCGTTCGCTGAGACCCCGCTGCGAGACTTGCTCCTCAATGCCATCCAGTACGGTGAGCGGCCGGGCGTCAAGGATCAGATGTACGAGGTCATTGACACCACCGTCGGAGACGGCCTCAAGAGCCTCCTGGACGATCGTGCACTCGCTTCGGAGCACCTTTCGGATGCAGATCTCCGCGCCCTGCGTGCCGCGATGGACGAAGCCCGCGCTCGACGTCTTCAGCCGCAGGACATCGAATCGGCCTTCAAGGACGCCTTCACCCGGCTCGGTGGCCGGATCGTCCAGCGCGAGCTGGGGCGTTACAAGGTAGCCAACGTGCCGCAGCACATCCGCTCGGCAGGCAACGGGCCCATCGCCACCAAGTACGATCACGTCACCTTCGACATCGGCCACGTCCAGCCCCACGACCGAGCGCACGTCGACCTGCTCGCCCCCGGCCACCCCCTGCATGACGCCGTCATGGCCGAAACCATCCGGAACTTCGGGGGCGCCCTCAATCGGGGCACCGTCCTCGTCTCGGCCGCCCTCGACGAACCGCACCTCCTCGTCGGGGGCGTCGAAGAGGTTGTGGACGCCACCGGCGAGTCAGTGGCCCGACGGTTCGGCTACGCCTACGTCAACAGCCGCGGAACCGTGCGGCCGGCAGGCCCCGCGCCCTACCTCGACTGCGTCGCCGTGCCCAACAGCGCGGCGATCGACGTGGCGTACGGACTGCCCTGGCTCGCAGACGCAGAGGACAAGGCGACCAGCTGGATCATCGCCAACCAGCTTCCCCGGTATCTGGCCGAGGTCCAGCCCCGTCGCCTGGCGGAGTTGGTCAGGGCCCGGGAACTGGTGACCAAGCGCCTGACCTCAGAGAGTGAGCGGCTGCTCCTCGATGCTGCGGCGGCCTCCGAGAAGGAACGAAGGGGCGAGAAGCCCAAGGTGTCCTCCGAGAGCCTCCATCGCAAGGCCGTCGAACTCGATATGCGGCGTCGAAAGCGTCTCGAACTGCTGGACCACCAGCAGTTGATGTCGACGAAGCCACCGCAGATCCTCACCGCTGCGCTTGTGCTGAGCGTCTCCGATCTGCCCTTTGTCGAGTGAGGAGCGAATTCGTGTGACGCATGGTCTCGGCTGTCACCCATGAAGGCCGCCGCCTGCGTTCTAATCGACACTTCCAGTTCACGAGCATGGCCGCCAACGTGCAATGCCTAGGCAGGGGTCTGTTGGGGGAAACCGGGGAGAGCTGAGTGGGATGTGAGGAGTTTGGAGCCAGTCTCGCCGCTTGAAAATTACGTACAGACTGACGCAGACCACGGCCATCAGCAGGATTGCGAAGGGGTAGCCGCCTGCCCACTTCAACTCCGGCATGTCTTCGAAGTTCATGCCGTAGATGGTTCCCACGAGTGTGGGGGCGAAGAGGATGGCGGCCCAGGAGGAGATCTTCTTGAAATCGTCGCCCTCACGCTGCTGACCTGTGGGAATCGACTGCACAGGCGGTCTGACCTGCAGCAATCTACCTTTCCGAGCCTTTCACCCTGCTGCCTGTTTGTGCAGCCGATTCCCCCCACCCGCCCCCCAACGAGGCCTCATTTCTCCCAGATTCCCCCCAGCGGACACTGTCTCGCCAAGAGGGGCACCGCAGGTCGGGGGCCGTCGCACCAGCCATGTTCAACACGGTCACAACAAAGTGGGCGGCCAGCTTCGCGGATAGCCTTGCACCCGGCATCCTCTGCGAGGCACCTGGCATGGGCATCCCCACGGTGGTGCTCCCCTAAGTGAACACCGCCCTTGCTGCCCACCGCGCGTATCGGCGCAGCGTTGATGAGCTGCGTGAAATGGGCGTGATGTTCGGCAGCTACATGCCGCATCGCCCGAAGTGCGGTGGCGGTGCTGACCGCTTCCTCTGGGAGGAGGCTGTTGGCTTTCTCTGTTGGCGGCAGATGGGGAGCTTCTCTCGTGTCGCTGACCCAGGATTTTCCTCGCCGAATACGGACGGTGACGGGGCAGGAGAGGGATCGAACGCGAACCGCGAGCCGGAAACAATCTTGGCCGCCTGTGCGTCAAGCGGCGGCGTGTCCACTCCAAAGGATCAACCTCAGCAGGCCCCACTCCCGTCCGTCAGACCGCCGCGTCGTAGCGGGCAGTCAGAGCCTGCCAGGCGGCCAGTAGCTCCGCACAGCGGTCACCGGCTGCCGGGTCGGGCGTGCGGACGGACAGCCGGGAGTCGGACGCGACCGAGCAGTGGTAGAGCCCCGTGTCGGGGGAGAACCATGAACGCAGCAGCCAGCCCGGCGGCGGCTTCGGAGGGCCGATGTGGTCGAAGACGAACACGGGCTCCTCGGGGCGGTACGGGTAGGGCGGGCGGGATGTGGTGGACGGGGCGGCGGGGAGAGGGGCAGTGAGCAGGCCCGGTGCGGTGACCTCCGCGAGGTCGCGGTCGGCGACCTGCCAGCGGGCCATCAGGGCCCGCCAGGCCAGGTAGGCGGGCGCGTCCGCTCGCGGCGCCGGGTCCCGGTTCACGTCAGGCACGGCGGCGGGCGCGGTAGCCGGGTCGGCGGGCACGGCAGTCGGGTCCGCCCCTGCCGCCACGGCGGCGATGCCTTCCAGTAGTCCGGCGGCCCACGCCGCGGCGGCCGGTTCGCCCCGGTGTCGCAGCCGCAGCTCGGGGCCGTCCCAGGCACCGGTGACCTCGGCGCTGGTCCCCTCGTGCCGCAGGACCCGGCCGCGCCGTCCCTCGAGCCATCCCCCGGGCGGGGAGTCCTCGCCCGTGAGGGCGCGGGAGACGGCGCGGGCCAGGTCGGCCGTGCCGAGCCCGGGGGCGACGGCATGCAGCCTGAGCAGGGCACCGGTGGGTGGGGTCATCGTGTCGGTCCTCAATGCGTCGGTGGCGGTCACAGGGTCAGGACGAAGTCGTCCGGGCTGCCCGCGGAGGCGAGCGCCGGCGTCGGCCGGTCCCTCCCGAGCAGCTGGTTCAGAGACATCGGGGGCCGGTCCCGAGTGACCACGGCGGCCACGGCCGCCGGGAGCGCGCCGCTGGCCGCGAGTGGTTCCGTATGGCCGTACCAGGCGTCCGGGGGCCCGTGGCCGACGATGCTGCGCAGCGACACCGTGTTGCCGGGGCCAAGTGCGAGATCGACGTCCTTCGCGCCCCGGGTCAGCCCGAGGCCGGTCGCCTTGACCGCGGCCTCCAGCAGGGTCCATGCCGGGAGGAAGGCCTCCGGTTCGGCGGTGACCGGCAGTGCGGGGTAGACCGTGGCGAGCACGTCCAGGGCGGCGGGCATCGGCCGCAGCCATTCGATGTCCACGCCGATCGGGCCGGTGTCGGCCGCCGCGAGGAGCAGCAGCCGTTCCGAGCGCGACCAGCTGATGTGCAGGTGCGGATGGTCCGGCAGATACGGTTTTCCGCCTGACGTATGCGCGACGCGCAGCTCCCCCGGGGGGACGGCGAGCCGTTCCCCCAGGAGCTCCCGCACCGCCAGCCGGGCCCGCAGGAAGCGGCGGGTGGCGGACGCGCAGGTGAACTCCGCCGCGCGCCTGCTCTCTTCCGGTGTCGCACGGGCCTTGCCGCCCGGGCGGGTGCCGGTGTTCGCGTACCGTGCGGGTGACCACGCATGCTCGTCCAGATCCACCAGCCATGCGTCCATGTGTGTTCTCCTCCTTTCCGTGCTGTACGGGCCGGGGCGGCCGCTACAGGCTGAAGACCTGGGTGGCACTGAGCGCCGGATCCCCGGGTCGTATGTGCAGCTCGCCCCGGTCCGGCAGCATCACGACGGCCGCGACGGTCCGCTCGGCGCGGATGTCGCCCCGGTCGGGTACGCGGATCGGCGGCAGCGACAGCAGCCCGAAGTGCTCCTCGGCACCCGCGCCCGGGGGCAGGGCGGCGAGTCCGGCATCGGCCGCCTTCAGCCTGCGGACCGAGGAGTTGCGGGCGAAGACGTTGATCTCGTCGTCCGCGACGAAGTCGGGGTGCAGGAAGTGGTTGGCGTGCACGGCCTCGGGGCCCTCCACGACGCGGAGTTCGTCGCCGAGGACCTCGACGTAGACGACGCGCTCGCGGTCGCACAGGACGAGCGTGCGGGAGCTGGCCAGCGGCAGCCCGCGCAGGATCTCCAGGGCCTCGGTGACACTGGCCGCCGAGTCCAGCAGGTGCCGGATGGCGAGGTACGGCGGCACGCCGGGGCGCCAGTCGCCGCCCAGCACCAGATTGAGGCCGATCGCGAGGCCGTCGCTGTTGAGACCGAGGTAGCCGAGCAGCCCGCCGAAGCTCAGGACGAGCGAGCGCCGCCCGGGCCGGTCGGACCGCTCCACCTTCAGCACACTCAGGTAGTCGTCCAGATCACCGTTGAGGTCGATGGTCTGGGCGAGGACCGGGCCGCCCGCACCGGTGCGGGCGTACGTCGTGCAGTCGCCCATGGTGGGCACCTTGCGGTAGCCCATGATCTCCCGGCGCAGCTGCAGCAGCCAGGCTTCGCTCTCCCCGATCCCGGCCCCGGCCGCGAGGCCGGAGACCTCGTCGGCCAGGGCCGGGACCGCCGCTGTGACCGCCGCCCGGTAGGCGGCGATCGACGGCAGCAGACCGTCCAGCGAGACCGGCTCCTGCATGACCTTGTTCAGCCGGCAGAGCGAGTCGTCGAGGAAGGTGCGGAGGGGAAGGGCGAGGGCCTCACCGTGGGCACGTCCCACGGCGAACGGGTCGCCCGACGCGTGGATGAGGGGTATCTCCCCGCCCCCGGTCATCCGGCGGCGCTCAGCACCGCGAGGTCCTGCGGCTCCTGCGGGGCGACCTTCGGCTTCGTGGCGAGCTCCCGCTCCACACGGGGCCATTCGGCGCGCAGGACGCTGTAGAAGATGGCGTCGCGGCGGCGGCCGCCCGGCATGAAGTTGAAGCTGCGCAGGGTGCCCTCCTCGACGGCGCCGATGTTGCGCAGACCGCGGCGGGCCTGGATGTTGAGGATGTCGGTCTTGAACTCGACGCGCTCGGCCCCGAGGACGTCGAACGCGTGGCGCAGCAGCAGGTACTTGGCCCAGCGGTTGATGCCCTTGCCGCGGAAGTCGCGGCCCAGCCAGGACCAGCCGATCTCCAGACGCTTGTCAGCCTCGGCCATGTTGCCGAAGCTCATGCTGCCCGCGACGCGGCCCGAGGCCTTGTCGACGATGACGTAGACCGCGCGGCGGCCGGCCGCGTGGTCGGCGAGGCAGGCGTCGAAGAAGCTGGCGTAGTCGACGTCGTCGGTGACGGCGGAGACGAAGTAGCGCCAGATGTCGGGGTCCATGGCGACGGCGCGCACGGCCTCGCGGTCCGCTTCGGCGACCGGCCGCAGCAGGACGTACTCGTTCTCCAGGACTGCTGCCGCATTCTGTGACCAGGACATGATTCAGACCGCCTTGTTGTTGGTGTGCCGGGTGAGGGACTCGATGACGCTGCGCAGGGTGAGCATGTCGGCGAGGTCGTGCTCGGTGAAGTTGGCGAGGTCGACGTCGGTCGCCTCGCACACCTCGGTCAGGAAGAGGACCTTGTTGAGGGAGGTCAGGCTGTAGGAGCCGACCAGGTCCGCGTCGAGGTCCAGCTCCTGCGGGGCGACCTCCGGGTCGAGGACGGTGGAGAGGATCTCGCGGGCCGCGTTCTCGATGGCGGGGTCGATACCCGTGTCGGTGACGGTGTCAGGGTGCATGAATGCCTGCCTTGCTGTCGTGGAGGCTGGTCCGGTAGGCGGCCAGGATCCGAGGTCGTTTCGGCTTGTACTGCGAGGTGAGCAGGTCGTTCTCGATGCTGAACGGCTCGTCGGCGATGACGACCCGGCTGATCTGCTCGTCCTTGCCGAAGGTGGTGTTGGTCAGGGCGAGCTGGGCGAGGACGGCGTCCGGGTCGGCGGGCAGAGCCGCCGGTGAGACGACCGCGACCAGGTCCGTTTGAGTGGGGCAGAACAGGACGCATTCGGCGATGGCCGGACTGGTCCGCATGTGCTCTTCGAGCGGCCGGACGATGACCTTCTTGCCGTTGTCCAGGACGATGACGTCATCGGCGCGGCCCCGGATGAAGAGGAAGCCGTCTTCGTCGATGTAGCCGAGGTCGCCGGTCCGCACCGTGCCCTCCGCGTCGAAGACGCGCTCGGAGTCACCTGGTTTGGCGTACGTGTAGCCGTAGCCGACCGGATGTTCGCTGCGGACGCTTACCACCCCGTCCTCGTCGAGCAGCACCTGCTTGCCCGGCAGTACGCGCCCCACGCTGCCCTCCCGGGTCGCGCCCGGGTGGTTCTTCGCGACGATGCAGGTCTCGTTGAGGCCGTAGCCCTCGTAGATGGGCAGCCCGGCGTCCGTGAAGAAGCGCAGCATCGCCGCGTCGGCCGGCGCGGAACCGGTCCACAGGTAGCGGATCCGGTCGCCGAACAGGTGGCGGGCCGCGTCGGCGGCGGTGGCGGTGCCGCCCGAACGCCGGATGCGGGACTCGACCTGGCGCTTCGCCGTCTCGTAGAAGGCCGGCACACCCATGACCACGGTCGGCTTGACCCGGCGCAGCGCCGCGAAGGCCGCCTCGTAGGTGCTGATTGTGACGTCGTGCCCGTGGGCGAGCGCCGAGTAGATCCAGTAGCGCTGCTGGAGCAGCGACAGCGGCAGGAAGACGAACAGGTCGTCCCCCGGCGCGTGGTTGAAGATCTCCTGCACCGCCGCGAGCGAGCTGTCGATACTGCCGGCCGTCGCGCCGAGCCCCTTGGGGGTGCCGGTGCTGCCGGAAGTGAACTTGATGGTGGTCACGTCCCGGGGAGCCCAGGTCACGGGCGCCGCGGCGGCCGCGTCGTCCGGCCGCGCCGCCGGCTCCGAGAGCGCGCGTACCTCGCTCATCGGCACGGACCGGTGGGTGTCCGTGGGCCGGTCCGTGAAGAGCAGGGTCAGGCCGTAGCGTCCGGTCAGATCGTCCGCCGGGTCGAACTTTCCGGGCTCGAACCCGGCGGTTTCCGCCTTCAGCCGCAGCGCCGCCAGGTCCAGCAGCACCCACTCCAGGCTGTTCGCGGCCAGGATGCCGATCCGGTCGCCCGGCCCGACACCCCGGTCCCGCAGCTGTCCGGCGAGCCGCCCGGCGCGCTCGTGCAGCTCCGGCAGGCCGATGGTCTCCGTACCGTCCAGGCGGGCGAAGGAGATCCGGCCGCCGGACGGAGCGGTGGAGACGATCCGGTTGATCACCGAGGTGACGGTCATCGAGACGCCTCCGCCCGCTGTTCGTCGAGAGCCCCGGCCAGTGCGTGGACGCAGTCCATCTCGGCGAACGCGTCGAGCGGGACGGTGATCCCGAACTGCTTGCGCACGGCGGTCAGGATGCGCGCGGCGGCGATGGAGTCGCCGCCCAGCGAGCCCAGGCTGTCGTGGATGCCGACCCGCTTGCCGCGCAGCACCGCCGTCCACATCGAGACCAGGGTCTTCTCGGTCTCCGTGGTGGGCTCACCTCCGCTGCGGGTGTCCTGAGCGGGGGCCGCCGCCGCGACGGCAGCCGTGGCCAGCTTGCTGCGGTCCACCTTGCCGTTCTTGGTCAGCGGCAGCTCGGCGTGCCAGACCACGGTGGTGGGCACCATGTAGTCGGGCAGATCACGGCGCAGCGCGTCGCGCAGCGCGGTGTCGGTGGGCCGGCCTTCGCCCGCCGCCACCAGGTGGGCCACCAGGCGGGCGCCCTGGGCGCCCGCCTGGCCTGCGACCACGGCCTTGGCGACGCCGGGAACGGCGACCAGGCGCGTCTCGACCTCACCGGCCTCGATGCGGTAGCCGTTGACCTTGATCTGGAAGTCGCTGCGGCCCAGGATCGAGATGTTTCCGTCGGGCAGCATCCGGCCCAGGTCGCCGGTGCGGTACATCCGTTCGCCGCGCACGGCGTCGTGGAAGAACCGCTCGGCGGTGCGCTCCTCGTCGCCCCAGTACCCGCGGGCCAGGCCGGTGCCGGCCGCGCAGATCTCGCCGGTCACCCAGTCCGGGGCGTCCAGGCCGTCCCGGTCCAGGACGTAGGCGCGGTTGTTGGCGTTCGGGCGGCCGTAGGGGATGGACTCGCTGCCGTCCTCCTCCGGACCGACCGGGTGCAGGATGTTCCAGATCGTCGTCTCGGTGGGGCCGCCCAGGGAGACCACGTCGAGGTCGGCCTTGAGCGTGCGCAGCGCGGCCGGCAGGGCCGGCGGGACACGGTCGCCGCTCATCATCACCAGGCGCAGCGCGGGCGGGACCACCCCGTCCGCGACCGCCTGGTCGTGCAGCAGGTTGACTATGGCGGGAACGGAGTTCCACACCGTCACCCCCGCGCTCTCGCACAGGTCCAGCCAGTGCGCCGGGTCCACGGCCCTGTCCCTGTCGGGCATGACCAGGGCCGCGCCCGCCGAGAGGGCGCCGAAGACGTCCCACACCGACAGGTCGAAGTTGAAGGCGCTGATCGCGAAGAAGCGGTCGGCGGGGGCGATGCCGAAACGTTCGTGGCAGTCCGCGACGACGTTGGCGACGTTGCGGTGGGTGACCATGACGCCCTTGGGAGCGCCGGTGGTGCCGGAGGTGTAGAGCACGTAGGCGAGGTCATCAGGGTCCGAACCGGGCAGCCGGGCCGGTACCTCGGGCGTGGCGTCCGCCCAGTCGGTGCCGGTGCCGGTGCCGGTGTCCGGGTCCGTGATGTCGAGGCGCATGACCTCCCGCTCGCCGCTGGTGTTCTGCCAGTCGGCGTTGGTGAGGACCCGGCGCACCCGGCCGTCGCGCAGCATGTAGTCCTGCCGCTCGGCGGGCAGGCCCGCGTCCACGGGCAGGTACGCCGCTCCGGCCAGCACGGTGGCGAGGATGCCGACGATCTGTTCGGGACCGCGGTGCATCACCAGGCCGACCAGCTCGTCCCGGCCGACGCCGCCCTCGCGCAGCCAGCGCGCCGCGGCGGCGGCCCGGTGCAGCAGCTCGCCGTAGCCGACCTCGCGGCCGGAGGTGAGGATCGCGGCCGCGTCCGGGGTCCGCAGGGCCTGCTCCACGAACGCGTCGCCGAGCATGGCCGGCGGCAGCGGGACCTGCGTGTCATTGGCCTCGCGGCGCCGCTCGACCTGAGCCTCGGGCAGCAGGTCGAAGGAGGTGCGCTGCCAGGAGGGCAGGTCCGTCAGGTCCTCCAGCAGGGTCTGGTAGCCGTGGGCGAAAGCGTCCAGCAGCCCTTCGGGGAACAGCTCGTCGATGCCGTCGAGCTGGACGACGAGACCGCCGTGCTGCTCCATCGCGAAGGCGTTCAGCCAGACCTGCGGGGTCTGGGAGACGGTGAAGACCTCCGGGCCGAACAGTTCCAGGGCCGAGCCGTCGGCCTCGGTGTTGCCGTGGCCGATCGCGCTGTTGAAGGTGAAGGGCATCCGGGCGCCCGCCACGCCGCCGCGGCGGCGCGCCAGTTCCTGCATGACCTGGCTGCCGGAGAAGTGCCGGTGGTCCAGGTCCTTTCGCAGCCGGGTCTGCAGGACGCGGGCCCGCTCCGTGAAGGTCAGGCTCCGGTCCACCTCCGCCTCGACCAGCAGGGTGTCCGAGAAGTTGCCGATGGCCTCGAACACGCGGGGGTGGATGGGCGGACGGTTGGCGACCGTGGTGTTGATCGTGAACCGCGCTCCGGCGCCCCAGGTGGCCAGGGTCTCCGCATACGCCGCGAGGAGCACGGCCGACGGGGTCAGACCGGCGTCGGCGGCCCGCTCCTTGAGTGTCTCCCAGGCCTCCTGATCGAGGCGCACCTGGCGCTGGGAGAACCGGGACGAGGACAGCGCCGAGGGGCTGGTGCGCAAAGGCAGGTCGGGGTGCGGGGCGAGGTCGTCGACGCGGGCGAGCCAGTAGTCGCGCGAGCGGCGGGCCGGGGCCCGGTCCCGCGCGGCCTCCACGGCCGAGACGTAGTCCTCGTACAGCAGCTCCTCCGGCGTGCCGGCCTCGGTGCCCTGGTACTCCCGCCACCAGGCGCGGAAGAACAGGAACATGCTGATCCCGTCCATGACCAGCCCGTCGTGGCTGACGTGCAGCACCATCCGGTCGTCGGCGAGGATGCTCACCTCGACGGCGAGCAGCGGCGCCCGGTCGGCGGGGAGCACCCGGTGCGAGCGCTCCTCGCGCAGCTCCCCCCGGATCCGGTCCTGCTCCTGCGGGCTCTTGGAGCGCAGGTCGAGACGGGTGATCCGCAGCCGGGCCCGGTGGATCTCGGTGACCTGCCGGTCGTCGGCGGAGAAGCGCGAACGCAGGGCGCTGTGGTCGTCGATGACGGCCGTCAACGCCTTCTCCAGGCGGTCCACATCCCAGGAGCCCTCGATCTCGTGGTAGACGTGGCTGGCCACGTCGCCGATCTCGAAGATGCCGCTGCGGCCCAGGAGGTAGGCGCGCTGCAAGTTGGTGAGAGGGAAGCCCGGACCGTTCTTCTCCCCTTCGAGGAGGTAGGAGACCAGGTCTTCCTTCGCGGCCTTGATCCGCGCGATGAAGTCCGGATCCATGTTCTGCCGGTCGCCCCGGAGGCGCAGATCGGTGCCGGACAGTTCCACGAACAGGCCGCGGCTCTCGATCTCGCGCAGTATGTCGCGGAGGCTCATCGAGGGTCCGCCTCGACCAGCTCGGTGACGGCGGTGTCCCCGGCGCGCTCCTCCACGAGGGCGGCGAGCGCGGAGACGTCCTCGGTTTCGAGCAGCTCGTCGAGGGTGACGTCCACGTCGAGCGACTCGAGGATCTGGTACTGCAGGGTGACGGCCTGCAGCGAACTGATGCCGAGGGCGTTCAGGCCGCGTGTGGCGACCGCTCGGTCGGCGGGCAGCTGCAGCAGGGTCCGTACGAGCTCACTCAGCCAGGGGACCAGGCGCGAGTCGGCGGGGGCGGTGGCGGGGGCGATGGCGTCGGGCGCCGAAGGGACCGTTCGGACGAAGAAGACGGCGTCGGCCAGGCGGATCTCACTGCCCGCGGGGAGGAGTTCGACCGTACGCGGCCACTCGGTGGGCGCGGGCAGGGAGAGCGCCTCGGCCACGCGGGCGGCGAAACGGGGCATGATCGGGGCGGCGACCTGGGCGAGCAGCCGGGCCGCGGCCAGTTCGAGGGCGATGACGGTACGTGCTTCGCTCTCCCAGCCGGCGGTCTCGGCGAGCAGGCCCTCCTTGCGGGAGAACCGCACGGTGTCGTTGACGATGCCGTCGAGCTCGGCGGCGGCCTCGTTGAGGGAGAAGCCCTCCGAACCGAGGCTGGCGGTGATGGCGGCGAGGCGGTTGCCGAGGCGGCCGAGGAAGGCGGAGTGCTCCGGCGTCCAGGTGCCGGCGTCGGGGGCGGCGGCGCCGTACTGCTTGGTGACCCGGGAGCCGAGATCGTTCAGCCAGGCCTGCCACGTGCCGATGAGGGTGTCTTCGAGGGTCGCCTCGTACGCGGCGCGCTGGAAGTTGGTGCGCTCGGCCTCGGGGCGCGTGCGGGAGAGGAAGTAGCGGACGGCGTCGACCGAATCCGGGCCGAGGATCTCCTTGCCCCAGATGGCGTGGCGGCGGCTGGTGGAGAACTTCTGGCCCTCCAGCAGGTAGAACTCGTTGACGTGGTAGTCGATGTCCGGCGCCCAGCCCGGGAAGGCCAACTTGTACAAGGCCGGGTAGAGCACCGAGTGGTAGAAGCTGTTGTCGTAGCCGAAGAAGTGGACGACCTTCCAGTCCTGCTCCGGCTCGGCGGCCTTCCAGTTCTCGCCGAGGCGCGCGCCCAGGGCCTGGATGCCGTGCAGGAAGCCGTAGGACATCTCGGGCCACACCCAGACGACCTGTCCGTCCAGGTCCTTCTCGGCCGGGGGAATGCCCCAGGAGGAGGGGTGGCTGAGCGGGATGTCGAGGCTCGGGCGGCGGAAGAGGCGGTCGGTCAGCTCGCGCAGCCGGGCCGGGACCCGGCCCAGCCGGTGGTGGGCGTCGAGGTCTTCGCGGAACTCGTGCAGCGGCAACGACCAGCGGGAGACCGGGCCGCGGCGCGGGGCGGACGACGAGAGGGCGGAGACCGGGTCGGTGAGGTCGGTGACGACGTTGGGCTCGCCGCACTGCTCGCAGATGTTGCCGCCGGCACCCGAGGCGCAACCGGGGCAGATTCCCTTGACGTCCACCTCGTAGAGGTACTGGCCGTTCTCGGCGTCGAAGAGGGCGTCGGCCTCGGTGACCGCGACCCGGCCCGAGGAGACCACGCGGGAGAAGAAGTCCTGCAGACCGGACCGGTACTCCGGGGCGGTGTCGGTGACGGTGAACTGGTCGAGCGAGATGTCCATCAGCTCGAGCGTCTTGGCTATCTCGGCGCTGTAGTGGGCGGCGGCCTCGGCGGGCTCGACGCCGTCGGCGGCGGCCGCGGCGACCACATAGCTCTGGTAGTCGTCGCTGCCGGTCAGGTGCCAGGCCTTGGTGCCGTTCAGCCGCTGGTGGCGGACGTAGACATCGGCACCGAGGTAGGGGCCCGACAGGTGGCCGAGGTGCAGATCGCCGTTGGGGGTGGGCGGTGTGGAGAAGACGAAGACGGGGCGGTCGCCGAAGTCCTTGCGCTCGGCGCTGAGCGCCGAGGCCAGGGCGCGGCCGGCATCCCGCCAGTACTGGGTGAGGAAGACCAGATCGGTGTCCCCGGTGTTCTCCAGGACGTGGGACTCGAACGGCTCGAAGAGGACGACCGTGCCGGGAGCGGCCGGGTGGCGCTCGCCGTCGACGATGAACTCGCCCCGCCCGGTGACGATAACGAAGAACTCGGTCTCGTCGTGCTGGTGGATGCTGGAGCTGGTGCCGGGGGAGACCCGGCCCCAGCCGGCGCCGACGCCCAGACCGTGGATATCGCTCATGTCGAGGCCGAAGGCCTCGCTGAGCACGGTGTCGTCATAAGTGTTGATGATCACGAAACGTCGTCCTTTCTGGGGGACGGAACGAGAAGCAGATTCGCGGTCTCCGCCGCGATGGCAGGAGCCAGCCGGTACCCGGAGCCGCTGCCGGCGCCCGCGAACACCACTCGGCCGTCGGCGGTGAGCGGGCGGACGAGCGGTTCGAAGCCGGGGCCGTAGGCGTCGCAGAAGACCCGGCCGGAGACGCAGTGCTCGATCAAGTGGGGTGCGTAGCGCGCCAGGACGGTGAGGGCCGCGTCCCGGTCGGCGGGTGTCAGGCTCGCCGGGACGGTGTCCGGATCGACGTCCCATTCCTGGCAGGTGTAGCTGAACAGCCAGTGCCCGCGCTCGTGGTACGGCAGCAGGAAGGCGTCCTCGTCCTGGAAGACCACCGCTCGGTCTCCGGCGGTGGGCGGGACCTCGATGTGCAGGGCCACGATCTTCTTCACCCGGGCCCCGAGCGGTGACACGAGATCCTTCCACGCGGGGGCCGCGAGCCAGGGGCCCGGAGCCAGGACCACTCGTCCGGCGCGGAGCTCGCCGCCCGTGCCGAGGGAGAGCTCCACCGAGTCGGCGCCGGGTGTCACCGCGGTGACCTCGACCCCTTCGCGGAACTCCACGGTCCGGCGCAGATCGCGCGCCAGCAGCTGGGTGAGGGCGTGGACGTCGGCGTACTGGCAGCCGTCACCCTCCCAGGCGGCCGTACCCTCCGGCAGCAAAGCGGTCTTCCCGGCCACCTCGGGGACGGGTCGCAGCCGCGCCTGCGGCAGGTAGACCTCCTCCAGCCGCTCCTGTGCGGAAGCGGGTGCCACCACCGTCATGTCCAGGCTGTGAACGGGCAGTTCGGGGCAGGCCGCCTTGAGCGCCGCGTAGTGCTCCTGGCTGTAGGAGGCCATCGCGCGGATCCGCTCCGAGGCGCCGCGCGGGAAGTGCAGGCCCGCCGACCGGCGGGTGGCACCGCTGCCGACCGCGTCCCGCTCCAGGACCACCACGCGAGCCTGCGGCTCCCGGGAGAGGATCTCCCGGGCGATGGTGAGGCCGAGTACGCCGCCGCCGACCACCGCGATGTCGTACGCCGTCGGGTCCTGCCGGGACGGGGTCATCCGATGCTCCACGCGGCGCTCGGCTCAGGGGTCTTGGCGGACCACTCGATGAAGGACGCCAGCTGCTCGTCGGTACGCACCCCGCACAGCCGGTCCGCGATGCGCTGGCTGCGCCAGGCGTTCAGGCTGAGGTTGGGGTCGGCCAGGCCGCGCTGCCCGCGGGCGGCGTTCTGGACGAAGATGTTGCGGTCGTCCGGGCCGTCCCAGCGCACCGCGAAGTCCTCGTCGATGCGCAGCTCGTCGCCGTCGCGCTCGAGACGGTCCGCGATCGGCGCGAGGAAGTCCATCCCGGCCGGCCGGAAGCCGGTGGCCCACACGATGACGTCCGCGTCGAAGTGCTCGGCGGGGGCGCCGGGGTCGTCGTTGTGCCGGACGGTCAGGTCCCAGCCGCCGACGGGGTTCTCCTCGACGCCGACGACGTCGCGGTTGGGGTGCAGCCCGACGAGGTCGGTGTTGCCCTCCACGAAGCGGTGTACGTAGACGGCCTGGTAGACGTCGCGCAGCGTGGACTCGGAGATGCCGTCGCTGCTGAGTACGTGCTGGGCGTTGAAGGTGGCGCGGGCCTCCGGGCGCAGACCGTAGAAATAGTCCGAGTGGGACGGCATGTAGTAGTCGTTGGTGAAGGGAGAGTCGTCGATCGGGAAGTAGTTGCGACGGCGCGAGATCCACGAGACGCGGCGCGGCAGTTCGTTGCCGGAGCGGGAGATCAGGTCCAGGAACGCCTCGGCGCCGGACTGTCCGCCGCCGACCACGACGACCCGCTTGCCGCCCAGGTTCCGGGCCGCCTCGACGTAGTCGTTGACGTGGAACTGGGTGGCACCGGGCGTGCCCTGCGGGGGGATCCAGGGCTTGTTGCCCACCCCGACGACGATGTTCTCGGCGGTCACCGTGCGGCGGTCGGTGCGCAGGGTGAAGACCTCGTCGAAGCCGACCTCCTGAACCGTCTCACCGAAGACGACGTTCGGATTGCGCTGGGAGGCCCAGGCCAGGTAGTTGCGGAACTCCAGGCGCGGTATGTCGGCGAACTGGGCGTTCAGGAAGTGGTACACCCGGCCCTGGTCGTGCAGGTAGGACAGGAAGGAGAAGGGGCTCTTGGGATCGGCGAGGCTCACCAGGTCCTTGAACATCGAGACCTGGAGCGTGGTGCCGGGGATCTGCTGGTTGTCGTGCCAGCCGAAGGCTTCCTTCCGGTCGATGAAGAGGTTGTTCACCTCCGGGCGACCGTGGAGCAGTGATGCCAGGCTCAGGTTCGCGGGGCCCACCCCGATGCCGATGCAGCGGTAGTGGTCGGGCCCGGGACGGACGTGGTTGGTGCTCATGCGGTCCTCTCCTTCAAGGCATGCCGGTGGCTGACCGGCCGAGTCGTGCTGATGAGGGCGGTACGTGCGGGGGCGGGGGGCACGCCGGCTCAGACCTGCGCGGCGACCGGGGCCTGAGCCTCGGCGCGCACCGGGTCCGCCGTCTTCGCCGGCGAAGGCTCGGGACGGCGTACGGCGATCAGCCCGAAGACCGTCGCCAGCAGCGACCCCATGGCCACCACGGGCCAGACCAGACCGTCCAGCCGGAGGAAGAGCCAGCTGCCGATCATCGGACCCACCGCAGTGCCGAGACCGAACATGAACTGGAAGCTGCCGATGTACCGGGAGCGCAGCCGCGTTGGGCCCGCGGTCGCCGGATAGGCGAACACCGCCGGGCCGCCGATGATCTCGCCGATCGACCAGATGAGCGTGCCGACGATCACGGCGGCGGGTCCGATGGGCAGACCGTAGAAGGCCACACCGGCACCGACCAGAGCGAACCCCAGACCGATCGTCACCTTCAGCGGCCACTCCTGTGAGAGCTTGGTGAGCAGCAGCTCGAAGGCGATGACGATGAACCCGTTGAGGGAGACGGCGAGGGTGTACCAGAAGAGCGCCAGCCCCTCGTCCTTCATGTACAGCGGCAGCGTGGACAAGTACTGCATGTACACCGCAGCGTGACAGAAGGCCGCGATCAGGTACAGCAGGTACCGCCGGTCCCGGATCACCGCCGCGTAGCCGCCGCCCGAGGTCCCGTCCCGCTCCGCAGCGGCGCCGGCCGGAGCGGAACCGACCCGGGCCGGCAGTGTCGCCCAGGCGAACACCGCGTACACCAGGGCGATCACGGCCTCGCCCCAGAACAGCAGGGTGTACCCGTGGCCGCCCGCGTTGTAGAGGGCGAAGCCGACCAGCGGTGCGGCCGTAGCGCCCAGGTTGAGCCCGAAACGGTACATCGCGAAGATCATGACCTGCCGGTTCTCGGCGGTCAGTTCGGCCAGCAGCGTCGCCGACGCCGGCCGGAAGAGCTGGGCGCCCAGGCTCACCAGGGCGATCACGGTGAGCAGCGCCGGGAAGCTCGGTACGTAGAGCAGGGCGGCGGTGAGCACGCTGGTGCTGCCCATCGAGACGACCGTGGCGTTGCGTACGCCCAGCCGGTCCGCCAGGGTGCCGCCGATCAGCGAGCCGGCGACGGCCCCCGCGCCGTAGACGCCGAGGGCCAGGACGGTGTTGCCGTCCGAGTAGCCCTTGGCGGTCAGGAACAGGACGAGGAAGACCTGGAGGAAGCCGCTGAGGCGGTTGACCAGGACCCCGGCGAGCACGGTCTTCACCGGGAGCGGGGCCTCACGGAAGGTGCCCCAGACGGTGGCCCGTTGCGTGCCCTCCCCGGTGCCGGTGCCGGTGCCGGTGTCCTCGGCCTCGGCGGTGGTGTCAGAGGCCACGGCGTTCCACCGTCCCCACGGTCAGCGTCACCGCGGCACGGACCCGGCGCTCCAGCTCGTCCAGCTCCCCGGCGGAGGGGGCGTCGATGAGGAAGGTCACCGCTCGGTCGTCGGAGCTGGCCAGCGGCGTCAGCTCGGCGCCCTTCTCCTTCAGCACCAGTACGGCGCGCAGCGCGGCGGGCGCACCGATGGCGCCAGGGGTGATCTCCGGCCAGATCCCGCCCGCGCCGACCCAGGCGGGGGTGATGCACGGCCAGTCGACGGAGACGTCCTCCAGCGTGCCGGGCGTGTGGTCCAGGTAGACCTGGCGGGTCCAGCGGCGCGGCGCCGGGTAGTCGGCCGGCTCGCCCAGCGCGATCTTGACGATCTCGGGCTCCAGGGGCCGGCCGGTGGCCAGGTGGTACAGCGCGAGCAGACCGTCGCCCGGCGTCCGGGCGGCGACCTCCATCAGGTACGGCCGCCCGTCCGAGCCCGTCCGCCACTCGGCGTGGGCGATGCCGTCGCGGAAGCCGAGGGTCTCCAGCAGCCGCCGGTTGGCTTCCAGCAGTCCGTCGTCCACCCCGGGGCGGGCGTTCGGGACCGAGTGGGACAGCTCGACGAATGAGCGGGCGTCCGACTCGGTGGTCTCCTTGCTCGTGACCGAGGCGAAGACGATCTCGCCGCCTTGCACCAGGCTCTCGACCGAGTACTCGTGGCCCTCGATCTTCTGCTCGACCAGCAGCGTCTCGTACTCGGGGTAGCCGGCCAGCTCGGCCCGCAGCTCGGCCGCGTCCGCGACCGTCACCACGCCCGAACTGGAGTGGCGGGTGGCGGGCTTGGCCACCACCGGGTACGGCAGCCCGTCGAGGGCGGCGGTGTCCTCGCGCTCACCCGGGGGGATCACCACCGAGACGGGGCTGAACTCGTCCAGGTACCAGCGCTGCAGGTACTTGCTGCGGCAGGCACGGGTCGCCCGCAGCCCCGGGCCCGGCAGGCCGAGCGCGTCGCCCAGCAGGCCGGTCGGTTCCACCAGCGTCTCGCCGACCGCGTACGCCCCGACGATCGTGTACGTCTGCCGCCAGCTGCGGGCGCGGGCGATGAAACCCGGTATGAACGAACCCTCCTGGTCGAGGGAACCGTCCACAAAGGCGATGTCGTCGAGGAGGAACGCCGGGTGCTCCGGGTCCTTGCGGGCGGCCTCCGCGGCCTCGCGGTAGCCCGCAGGCGTGATGAGCAGGACCTTCAGGCCCCGCGCGGCAAGCTCCGCCAGGTAGCGGGGGTTGCGGCACACGACCCAGAAGGCGCCGGTGAGGACGAAGGCCTCGGGCGCGGCCGCGGAACCGGCCGCCTGAGGGATCTCGGGTTCTGTCGCGGTGGTCATGCTTCGGCTCCTCGGGGGGCGGGGACGGTGTCGGCGAACGTGCTGCCCAGACCGTTGGAGTCCAGGAAGGCCATCCAGCGGGCGGCCTCCTCCTCGGACCGGCCGGCGCGGTTCAGGCCGGGGGGCAGAGCCCCGGCCAGCAGCCGGGTGACGCCGTAGGCGATCGGCAGCGATACGGCGCGGGCCATCGCGCTCTCCGACTCCTCTCCGGTCAGGTCCATCAGGTACGAGCCCTGCCAGCGCTTCCCGTCCGCGGCGCGTACGTCCAGCGCGACGGAGAGCACCACGCGGTCGCGGTCGGCCTCGGTGGTCGGGTGGCGTTCGGCCAGCTCCTTGGCGAGCCGGCGGACCTGTGCCTGGTCACCGGCGCTCACCACCTGGAAGACCGGTTCCCATGCGCTGCGCCAGCCCGCGTTGCGCAGGGTGCCGCGGACGAAGGTGCGCAGGTGCCAGCCCTCGGGGATGCCGTACTGGGAAACGAAGGGCACGCTGTCCCGGTTGGGGTAGACCTCGAAGTCCTCGCCGCCCAGGCGGTGGACGGCGGTGGCCTCCCACGGGCGCACGGCGGTGCTTTCCACGCCTTCGGCGATGTGGCGCGCGGCGGAGCCGAGAGCCGCGAGTACGCCGTACGGCGCCCAGCTGAAGCGGTAGCGGAACTCGTTGGGTACGGCCGGGATGCCGCCGCAGTAGGAGGTGAAGTCGACCGACTCAGCGGTTTCCCCGATCACCGCACGGGCCTTCTCGACCAGCAGATGGGCCATCAGGTGGTCGATGCCCGGGTCGAGTCCGGCCTCGGTCAGCACCACGACGCCCGCCTCGGCGGCGCGCTCCGCCAGCTCGGCGATCTCCTCGGAGACGTAGCTGGTGCAGGCGAAGTGCGCCCGGCGGTCGACGGCGAGGCGCAGCAGCCGCGGGTGCTCGGTGGCGGGCAGCATCGACACGATCACGTCCCCGGCACCCACCTCGGCCTCCAGGGCCCCGTCCGTCAGGGCCCGTACCTCGGCGTGGCCGGTCAGGTCCAGGGCGGCGAGCCGCTCGGCGGCGCGCTCGGCGGTACGGTCCCACAGCACGACGAGGTCGGCCTGCGCGCACAGCAGCCCGAGGCCGCTGCGGCCGGTCGAGAGGCCGGTGCCTATCCAGTGGACGGTGCCGCTCGCGGGCACCGGGTCGGGTGATATCGGGTCAGCGGGCATCGGCGTACTCCTTGCCTTCATGGGCCTGGCTGTCGTCGCTGTCCGCCCAGTCCCCGGCGGCTCGGCTGTTCCCGGTCCCGGTCCCGGCGGTGGCGGTCTCGAAGACGCCCAGGCAGCGCGCCCAGACCGGATCGGCACCGCCCAGGGTCGCCAGCAGCGGCCACAGCTCCGCCGAGAAGGCACGGCTGGCCTCCACCGGAAGCAGCGACGGCAGATTGTCGATGGCGATGAGGTCGGCCGGCCGGTCGCCGTCGCGCAGGCGGCGTACCGGTGCGTCCCAGTCGGTGAGTTCGGCGTAGACCGGCAGGACGTTGCACTCCGAGGTCACGTCACAGGTGACGTCCGACACCACGGAGAGGCGGCGGGGGCCGTCGAGGTCCGCGTGGGTCAGGAACGGCGGCGTGGGCCGGTTCATCAGGACGGTGTTGACGAGGATGTCGTGGTCGAGCAGGGCCGAGCGGTCCAGCGTGGCCGTCTCCGCCACGTCCCACCGGGTGGGGGTGAGTCCCGCCGTGACCAGGGCGTCGCACGCGCCGCGGCCGCTGCGTCCGAGGGCGCCGATCACCAGCGCGCTCCCGTTCTCGCCGGGTTCGTTCAGCAGGGCGTCCAGCGCGTTCAGGTCGGTCGGGCGCAGCGGGGTCCGCAGCCGTCCGCGCTGGTGCAGCACGGCCAGGGCCGCGCCGACGTAGCCGGCCCAGTAGCCGAAGGCCGCCAGCCGTCGGCCGGTGTCGTCGGTCAGGTACTCCAGGTCGAGGAGCGCGCCGCCACCGGCCGTGAACCGGGCGAGCAGCTCGCCTGCGCCGGACTGTCCCTTGTAGGCGTGCCCGAAATAGATATGACGATGAGACAGTCCGGCCGGCCGGTAGGGGAGTTCCTTCAGGCCCAGGATGTGGGCACCGCCGGGCGCATCGGTCCAGCTGCCCGCCGGGGCGGTGCGGCAGCCCGCGGTGAGGTAGTCGTCCAGGGGGAAGGCGCGCTGCGTCGACTCCTCCACGGTGATCTCGACGCCCTGGCTCGTCAGGTGCGCGGCATCCTCGGGGACGAGGGGCGCGCGGCGCTCGGTCGGCCGCGATTCGGCCCGCATCCAGAGGTGCGGATTGTCCGACATTTGCTTGGGTTCTCCTTTGGAGGCAAATTCCTGACTTATGGTGATAAGTCTGGTGTAAAAGGGCAGGCGGTAGCCTTGTGTGTGCTCACTGCGGAGGGCGGATGTGCCGCTACAGCACCGGGATCCGGGCGTTGGCCAGTGGCCGGTACGTGACTTCGGCCGGCCCGGCCGGCCCGTGGGGTCCGGCGGCGGCGCGCAGCCGCGCCGGGTCGAACCCGGAGTCCAGCAGTGCCCCGATGACCGCCCCGGCTATCGCCACCGCCAGGCCCTGTCCGGGACACCGGTGGGCGGCGGCGCCGAAGGTGAAGACCACCGGCGCCTCTCGGCCGGGCCGGAAGGCGTGCGGATCGGGGTTGACCGCCGGGTCGCGGTTCGCGGCGGCGAGCAGCACCAGCACCTGCTCGCCAGGGGCGACCTCGGCGCCGCCGTGCCGGAACGGCTCGGCGGCGAAGCGGCGGGTGTTCTGGATCGGCGCGTCGTGCCGGGCCACCTCCCGTACGAACGCCTCTGTCGCGGCCAGGGTCTTCGGGGTCTCCTCACCCCGGGCCAGCGCCAGCAGCGTGTTTCCGATCAGCCCGGCCGTGGCGTCGTACGTCTGGGACAGGAACCCGACCGCGTTGGCCAGCAGCGGAGCCGTCCGGGTCCAGGAGGCGTCCCGGGCGGCCCGTACGAGCCCGGCGAGCAGCCCGTCCCCGGCGGCCTCCGCGTGCTCGATGCCGGGGCCGAGCAGCTCCCGGAGCCGGGCGGCTGCCAGCGCCGCCGCCCGCTGCTGCTCCGAGGTGGCCAGTGCGGGGATGCACTGGACGAAATCGCCGATCAGCCGGGCGGCCTCCGCCGAGCCGTCCGCGTCCAGCCCGCACAGGGCCGCCACGACCCGGGCGGGAACGGCGAACATCAGCTCCTCGAAGGGGACTTCGCCGCCCGCCGGCAGAGCCGCCAGAGCAGCCCGGGTCTGCTCGGCGGCCAGCCGGGCGGCGTACGCGGGGTCGGCGCTCCCCAGCGCCTCGACGACCACACCCTTCAGGCGCTGCTGGAGGTCGCCGTCGGTCATCCGCACCAGATCCCCGAACACCTCACCGGCGGGGGTGCCGACGATCCCGGCGGGCACCGGCTCGGCCACCGGACGGACCCGCAGGGCTGCCGAGTCCAGCACGGCACGCACCGCCGCCGCGTCCGCCGCGACCCAGGCGTTCACGGCCGGGTCGAAGGCGAAGGGGCGCTCGGCCACCAGTGCCGCGTAGCCGGGGTACGGGTCCGCCAGCCTGACCGCTTCGATCGGGGTGGTCACCTTGGTGCTCCTTGCTGGGTGCTCGGCGTTTCGGTGCTTCGGGGTGGTGCGGTGGAGTCGCTGAGGGAAGCGTGATTCAGAGATGCTGAGGGAAGCGTGATTCAGAGATAGCGAGAGGGGAGGGCGGCGCGCCGGGCATCGAGCGTGCCGGCGATGGTCAGCCGCATGACCTCCGAGGTGCCCTCGTATATCCGCAGGGACCGGATCTGCCGGTACAGGCGCTCGGTGACACTGTCCCCGATCACACCCGCCGCGCCGAGCAACTGCACGGCGGAGTCGATGACGTGCTGGGCTTCCTCGGTCGCGTACAGCTTGGCGATGCTCGAATGCCGGGCGAAGCGCCTGCTGCCGTGGTCGGCCTCCCAGCCCGCCCGCGCCACCAGCAGCGCGGCCGCGTTGAGCCGGACGTCCATATCGGCCAGGGAGGCCTTGGTCAGCTGGAGGTCGACCAGCTTCTCGTTGCCGATCCGGCGGGTGCGGGCGTGGGCCAGCGCCGTGTCGGCGGCCCGGCGGGCGAACCCGAGCGCCGCGGCGCCGACCGTCATCCGGAACCGCTCCAACAGGTCCATGGCGATGACGAAGCCCTTGCCCGGCCTGCCCAGCACGGCCTCCCGGGGAACCCGGCAGTTCTCGAAGGACAGATGGGCGAAGGCGCGCGGAGCGACCGCGTCCAAGCGCTCGTGGACGCGCAGGCCGGGGGTGCCGGCCGGGACGAGGAAGGCGGTGAGCCCCAGCGGGCCGGGACCCTCGCCGGTGCGGGCGATGACGACGTACACGTCCGCGATCCCGGCGTTGGCGATCCACGCCTTCTGCCCGTTCAGGACGTAGCCGCCGTCCTCGTCGCGCTCGGCCCGCAGCCCGACCGAGGCGATGTCCGAACCCGCCTCCGGCTCGGAGACGGCGAACGCGCCGATGAGCGAGCCCTCGGCCATCCGCGGCAGGTAGCGCTCCTTCTGCTCCTCGCTGCCGTACCGGATGATCGGCGTGGCGGCGAGGGCCTGAATGGAGAAGGCGAAGTCGGCCAGGTCCTCGGCGTAGGCGAGCGCCTCACGCATCAGGCCGATGCTGCGGAAGTCGCCGGGGGGACCGCCGGCGGGACCGTCGGGCGCGGACCGCGGATCCAGGAAGGCGAGCCAGCCGTCGTCGCCGAGCATCCGCACCAGACGCTGTCCGGCCTTCTCCGGGTCCTCCCGACGGACCTCCTTCCACAGGGGGGCGCGGCCGTCGCACCAGGTGCCGATGGCATTCGCCAGGAGGCGGTGTCCGTCGTCGTAGAAGGGGAGGGCCAGGATCTCCTGATCGAAAGCGCTGGTCAGTTCCAAAGCGGTTCTCCGTGCGAGGGGGTGGGCGTCGGCAGATACGGCGTCAGGGGTCGGGCGTCAGACGTCAGATGAGCAGGCCTGCATCGTCGGCGGCGGGAGCGGCGGGAGCGGCGGCCGGCTGCGCGGCAAGCACCTGACCGACCAGCTTGTGCTCGACGAAGTAGGCGAAGGAGGCGTAACCGCGCCAGATGCGGCGCCACTCCCGCTGGACGGCTTCCTCACCGGAATTGCGCCGGACGCCGTCGAGGTAGGAGACGATGATGTCGGCCGACTGCCGGGCGTGCCCGGCGGAGAAGTTGTCGATCGACAGGTGGGCCTGCTCGTAGCCCGCGTCCAGGTTGTGGCGGCGCAGCTTCTGTATCTCGTGGAGCCGCATCGCGCCGAGCCCGAACATCTCGATGCCCAGGTTGTAGCCGAGGATCTCGTTGTAGAGGGTGTCGGGGAAGAGCGCCAGGCACACCTGGTGGATGGAGAACCCGTAGAGCCCGTCCGGCAGATCGCCCTGCTCCAGGAACTCGTCCTGGCGGATGTGCGGCAGGTGGATGTCCATGCTGGCCAGTACCTGGTGGATGAGCGTGATGTGGTTCTTGTCCAGATCGCCGCGGCCCATCTCGTCGGCGTAGATGGAGAACAGCATGTGGTCGCTCTGCCGGTGGTTGCGGCCGAGGTTGCCGATGCGCTGGGCCCAGGTGCCGTCGATCAGGCTGCCGAGGGCGAAGGTGCTCTGCTCGAAGATCACGGTGTCGCGGTCGGGGATCTCCGTGAGGGGCTGGTAGGGGTCGACCAGCTTGTCCCAGTAGATCGCGTCGACGCGCGCCATCAGCGCCTCGGGCGTGTAGTCGAAGTACTCCGCGTCGGTGAGGGTGCCGCCCGATCCGTGGGCGAACAGCAGCTCCGCGTCCGTGAGGTTGGCCTCGGCCCGGTCCCGGGCGGCCCCCAGGATGTGGGGGAACTGCTCGATGTTGACCACGCGGTGGAACAACTGCCGGTCGTCCAGGCCGGACGGGGCATCGGCGAGAACCGTATCGGCCGGGTCGCTGCCGCGCAGCGCCTGGGCCCAGGCCAGGGCCTGACCGTCGCCGGCGGTGTTCGGCCGGAAGTCGAGGTCCGCCGGTTCACCCGCCGCGATGGCCTGCGCCCACTGGGTGAACACGGCCGCCTCGTGCTCGTCGAAGATGCCGAACATCGGCCCGCCGAACTTGATGGACCGCAGGAAGCGGCACACGCCCTCGCGGGCGGGCTTCATCTGCCGGGCCTCGCGGAACTGGCCGACGAAGGCCGCCAGATCCATGTTCTCGTCGTCGAGCCAGTCCGACAGGCGCCGGTCGCCGAGGCGCACGCTGCGATGCTGGCGGCCCGCGTACGGCGCGTGCCGGGCCACGATCCGCCCGACCTTGGCATCCAGGGACAGCCCGTCGTGCCAGTCGGCCAGCTCGCCGAGGAGCGCCGTGTGCTCCCGCTCGAGGCGCAGCACCAGCTCGATCGCGGCGGTCATCCGCTGCCGGTCCCGCGCGCCGGTCGGCGAGCTCTCGGTCAGCCCGAGGTACTCGGCGAGGACCGCACGGGCCTCCGCCTCGGCCAGGAAGGGAGTGTCCGTGCCCAGCAGGAGATCGTCGATGCCCAGGGCGTTCACGGCGTAGTGCACGCCCACCACTTCGGGCAGGAACGATGCGGGCAGCCGGGAGAGCGCGAGGTGGAAGGAGGCGTGCAGCGCGGTCAGCGGGCGCGCCTCGGCCTCCTTCAGGAAGTCCACGGTCTCGATCTCGGGCAGGTGCACCCCGAGCTCGATGAGCGCCCGCCACCGCCGGGCCAGCAGCCCGCGCTCGGGGGTGCCCTCGCCCTGCAGGAAGAAGTACTGGCCGAAGAGCCGGTTGACGATGACCGACGGCTGGGTGGCGGTCTGCGAGACGTTGTCCAGCCAGCAGCCGGCGAGCAGCATCAGGGGCGCGCGCTGGCGCAGGACGAGGCGGTACGTCTCCGAGCCGCGCTCCCGCAGGCCTGCGAGGGCCGGTTCGAGGGCGGTGCGGGCCTGCCGGACACGGGCGGCGATGGCGTCCGCGTCCGTAGCGGCGTCCGTAGCGGCGTCCGTACCGGCCTCGGCATCGGCCGTGGGAAGGAAGGCGTGCAGCGCCCGACGGGCGACGAGCAGGGTCGTCTCGCTCTCCTGGTCGTCGAGGAGCTGCCGGAAGATGTCGGCGGGCGCGGCGTCGAGAACCGCGGTGGCTTCCTCGGCGGCCTTCGGACTGAACCGGAAGGCCGCGCGGGGCAGGGAAGTGGTCAGGTCCGGAAGGGGAAAACCGGTGTGCGCGTTCATCAGAACTCCGAGGTTTCAGTGCTCGTCGGCTGCTGGGCGGCGGAGAGCTTGCGCAGGAGTACGCCGACTCGTACGCCCGGCACGCTCGACGCCAGGAGGTAGTGACCGCCGTCGCGCAGCTGTCCCGCCTCGGCGCGGTCCACGAGATTGATCAGAGGATCGGCCGCGAAGCAGTGGCCGACGCGGGAGATGTTGTCCAGGAACAACTGCCCCGCGCTGAATCCGGCCTGGCGTTCCTTCAGCACGACGATCGGCTTGAGGAGGTTCGGGTGCAGTACGCCGTCCACGTCCTCGAGGGTCAGGTCGAGCGGCGCGAGGATGCGGTCGTTCACCACCCGGGCCAGGTCCGAGCTGATCTCGTTCGACCATTCGAGCGACGCCGGGTCCTGGGCACTGGCCCCGCCGAGGATCTCGTACGCGTCCTCGCCGTACGGCCGGGCGCTCACCAGACAGGCGGCCGAACCATCACTGAACAGGGCGAAGTTCTCCATCCGGATCGCCTCGTCCGAGATCCGGTCGGTAGTGACGACCAGCACCGTGTGGTGCTGCCCGGAGCCCACCAGCGCCTGCGCCATGCGCAGTCCGACCAGCAGATTGGTGCAGCGGTTCAGGGTGACGCCGGTGAAAGCGGTATCACTCAGCCCGAGGCCGGTCATGACGGCCTGGACGAAGCTCCCGTGCGTATGGGGACCGCCGGGAAACCGGGTCGAGCACAGGATGAGGGCGTCGACCTGGCCGGGCTCTGCCCCGGCCGCGGCGAGCGTCGCCCGGCCGCTCTCCACGGCCAGCGTCTCCAGGTCCTTGCCGGTGCGGTGAACCGTTCCCCAGCCCCACAGCGAGGCCTTGGCCGGCATGCGCAGCTCGGCGGCGCGCGCGGTCAGATTCGCTATGGACGTGTGGTCGGCCGGGTTCTCGCCGAGAACGTAGCGGGGGGCGGACAAGTAGACAGGGGTGGCGTTCACCGTGGGGAGTCACTTTCCTGACCGGCCGGCTGGGCCGGTGTCATCATCGCGTTGGCTTCGGGGTAGGGGAGGGCGTCCGCCCCGAACCCGAAGGTCCCGTGGGTACGGATCTCCCCGGCGGCGCGGACGACCGAACCGAGCGCCGCCCGGGCCAGCGCCGAGCCGACGCTGATCCGCCGTACGCCGAGTTCGCCGAGCTCCGCCACGGACAGCGGCAGGGCGGGCGAACCCATCAGGACGTTGACCGGGCGCCGGACGGCCGCACACACCGCGCGCACCGCCTCGGCATTGGGGAGGCCCGGCGCGTAGAGCACGTCGGCGCCCGCGGCCTCGTACGCCCGCAGTCGGCGGATGGTGTCCGCGAGGTCGGAGCGGCCCTGGAAGAAGTTCTCGGCGCGGGCCGTCACGGTGAAGGGGAAGTCGAGCTCCCGAGCGGCGGCGACGGCCGCCGCCACGCGCTCCACCGCCTCCTCCAGGGGACGTACGGGATGGTCGTCCCGGCCCGTGGAGTCCTCGATCGAAGCGCCGACCAGGCCCGCCGCGGCGGCGAGCCGG
The DNA here is from genome assembly GCF_026340675.1 of Streptomyces sp. NBC_01264. NCBI lineage: Bacteria > Bacillati > Actinomycetota > Actinomycetes > Kitasatosporales > Streptomycetaceae > Streptomyces > Streptomyces sp. NBC_01264. The sequence continues at coordinate 1,840,380 of NZ_JAPEOX010000002.1, read as the reverse complement.
ATGGTCTCGGCCACGTCCCGCGGTGTGTCGCCGAATCCGCTCTCCAGGTCGGCGGAGACCGGCAGATGCGTCGCGGCCACGATTTCCGCGGCGTTCGCGAGGATCTCCCGCCTGCTCACCTGGTTCGTGCCGTCCGGCAGACCGAGGCTGTAGGCCAGCCCCGCGCCGGTGGTGGCGAGAGCGGAGAAGCCGAGTCCGGTCAGCAGGCGGGCGGTTCCCGCGTCCCACGGGTTGGGGACGACGAACGGCTCGGTGCCCTCGTGGAGCCGGCGGAAGGCGAGGGCGCGGGCGTGCTGGTCGACGGGATCTACGGAAGGGGTAACGGGAAGGTTCACGGCAGGGGTTCCTCTGTGGCGCTGATGTCGTACGGGTTCGGCACGCTCAGATCAGTTCGACGTGCCCGTCGACAGGCTGCCCGACTCCGGGCGCTCCGGGCAGGAGCGACCGCAGGATGTCGGTGACGGTCCGGGAGCGGCCCTCGAAGTAGAAGTGGCCACCCTGGTTCCAGTGCCGGGCCGGAGGCCGGAGGCACTCCCGTTCCCAGGGCTCCAGTCCGGCCTCGCTGACGTGCGGGTCGTCCAGACCGTTGATCAAGGTCACCGGTACGGACAGGGGTGCGGCCGGCCGGTACGTGTATCCGGCGACCATGCGGAAGTCGGCGCGCAGGTGCGGCAGGAGCAGCTCCTGCAGGGTTTCGTCGGCCATGACCTCCGGCGGCAGTCCGCCGAAGAAGCCCACGGCCTCCGTGAACTCCCGGCCTTCCAGCCGGGCTGTCTCCACCACCCGCTGGGTGGGCAGCAGGGCCGGGCCGGAACAGCCGGAGGCGACCAGGTGGCGGAAGTCCGGCAGGTGATCGATGCGCCGTGCGACCTCGAAGGCCAGCACCGCGCCGAAGCTGTGTCCGAAGAGGATGAAGGGCCGGTCGGCGGTGGCGGCGATCTCGTGCGCCACGGCGTCGGCGAGTTCCGCGACATCGGTGGGGGCGGGCTCCCGGTAGCGGCGGCCGCGCCCCGGCGGGCAGAGACCGGCGATCTCGGCCACATCCGCCAGGTCCGGCTGCCAGCCGAGGAAGGAGCGCGGGTTACCGCCCGCGTGCGGGAAGCAGTAGACGCGTGCGGCGGGCCCGGACTCGGATTCCGATGTGTCGCACATAAACCAGGGGGAGGAACTCACAGGAACGACCGCGCTCACGGAGTCGGCTTGGGCGTGGGTGAGTTCCAGCCAACATCGGCCAGGATCTTCACGTCGCCCGATGCCCGGTGATCGGTGCCGGTGTTCGCGGAGGACAGTGCGAACGCGCCACCGGCCAGCGTGGCCGCAATGGCCAGCGTGGCGATACGGGCCGTTAGGGCCGGCCGGATTGACGTGCGGGGGCGGGAAAGGTGTGACCACATTTGGTTGGTCCTCTCAAAAGAGCGGGACGCGTGCCCCGAACCGTTTAGTGGAGTGGAGGTGACCGTTGTGCTCGGCCTTGATGACCTTCGCGCCCGGGTCGCCATAGACTCAAGCTTCGAGATGACTCAGACTTTCGCAGTGCCAAAACCCGATGGATCCTAAAAGTCGCACACCGGTAAATATCGGACATTCGGTCGGCATTGTCGGGACTCTTCGGGCTTCGGGAAGCGGGCAAGACGGACGAGTTGGAGAACCTGAATGGAATATGAAATTCCGGATAAGCCGACAGGTGTGCAGCAGCTCATGGCCGAGCACTTGCAAGCACTCTCCCGGCTTGTCGCGGGAGGCCTGGCCGACCCGGCCGCGGCAGCGGCCGCAACGTCGGCGGCGCAGGCCCCCGCCGACGTCCACATCCGCTACCACTGCGGGCTCGAAGCCATTGCCGCCGCCATCGACGAGGCGCTCGCCGGTGCGCGCGAGGAGATCCTGACTGCTCAGCCCGACGGGCCGCGCCCCGGGCCGGTCCTGGACGAGGCCCTCGAATCCGTACGCCGTCAGATAGCGGGGGGCGTGGCAATGCGTACCCTTTATCAGCACACCACGCGATTCGATGAGGCGACCAAGAGTTACGTACGGACCGTTTCCGACTACGGAGTTCAGGTCCGCACCCTGGCCGAATTCTATGATCGGATCATCATCGTCGACGGGAGCGTGGCTTTCATTTCCGCGAATGAAAGCCGCACCAACGCCCTAGCCATCAGGGAACCCGCGATCGTGCGCTTCCTCAAAGATATATTCGAGCGCTCCTGGGATCGCGCGCAGCCCTTCCCCTTCGTTTCGACACATGCCACGCTGGCGGCCGAACAGGTCATCCCGTCACTCCGGAAATCGATCGGCAAGCTGCTCATAGCGGGCTACCCGGACAAGCAGATCGCACGTCGGCTCGGTATCAGCGAGAGATCGCTGCAAGGGCATATCGCGGCCATGAAGCAGGAGCTGGGTGCGCACACCCGAATTCAGTTCGGCTACGAACTGGGCAGAAATGAGACCACGCTGATCCTGTGAAGCGGCAGGCATGGAGGAGTACCCGACGACGCGAGAAGCGGGTACGAAAAACAGGGGCGGGGACACCATGTCCCCGCCCCTGTCCGTGTCCGATCCGGCTCTGCCGTGCTCGGCGCGTCAGCTCACCGCACTGTCTCCGCGGTGGCCGCCGACGCGGCGGTCTCCTCGGGTCCGCGCCTGCGGACGCCGGGCATCCGGGACACGGCCACGCCACTCAGGCAGATGACACCGCCGAGGAGCGTGACCCAGCCCGGCACCTCGTCCAGGGCGAGCCAGGAAATGAGGATCACCACTGCGGGCACCGCGTAGGTGGTCGCCCCCATCTTCCCGGCGGTGGTCCGCGACAGCGCGTACGCCCAGGTGGTGAAGGCCAGTGCCGTGGGGAAGAGCCCCAGGTAGACGACATTGAGCGTGGCCGACAGCGGCGCCCGCGACAGGTCCGACACCAACTGCCCGCTGAACGGCAGACATGCGACGGTGCCGATCAGGCAGCCGTACGTCGTCACCTGCATCGGGGTGGCATGCTTCAGCGCGGGCTTCTGCATCACCACTCCGGACCCGTACGCCACGGCCGCCACCAGGCAGAGCACCAAGCCGAGGACCGAGGACGATCCGCCGCCGGAGGTCGAGAAGCCGACGACGACCGCGCCGACGAACGACACGGCCATGCCGGCCAGCAGCAGGGGCGGGAATCCCTCCTTCAGGAACCACCCGCCGAGCAGCGCGATCACCATCGGCCCCACGTTGACGACCATGGACGCCGTTCCCGCGTCCACCAGCTGCTCGCCCCAGTTCAGCACGACCATGTAAACGCCGAACCAGAGCACCCCCGATCCCACGATCCCGGGCCACGCCTGTCGCGGCGGCACTCCACCGCGCTTCACCGCCAGCAGGCAGACCAGCGCCACAGAGCCCGTCAGCAGTCGCCCCAGCGCCAGTGCTCCGGGTTCGAAATGGTCGGCAGAGGCACGAATGGACACAAAGGCGGAGGCCCAGAGCACCACGGTGGCCGAAGCGGCCATCAGCGCCCGTCGATCCATGCCGGAGGATGCAGATGATGAGTTCATGTGCGCAACCTAGTCCCGATGTTTCACCACGGCAGGGCCCCGGGAGAAGGGGATGGCTGGTTGTGGGGCGGAAACGCGAAAGTGTGCTCCCACCAGGCCACTTCGGCCGCGGGGGACCGGGCATGATCCGGGCCGGGTCGCCGCCGACCTCGCGGTGACGCTCGCGGGCGGCGGTGAGGCGGTAGCGGATCCGGCCGCGCTACGGGGGACGGGGCAGGGGTATTCGGCCCGGTCGCCTCCACGCCCACGGCTTGACGGTTGCTCGCCGACACCGACGAGGCTGCACTCGCCTCACTGCGAGCGGCCCGCGCGTCAGTCCGGGAAACCGCGTGGATGCGGAAGGAGCATGCTGCACCCACCGGGAAGGGAGGCTTCGGCTTTCACTCGCTGTTGGTCTCCTCGCGAACACCGGCGAGGCCATCTCAGGGCGGTGCGGCCCGGGAACTCCGGAGCCAACACTGCCGCCGATCACCTTGTGGTGCTCGACCAGGAGCTCGCGCAGATCGCCCGACGCCCACCGGTACGGCATCGACATCCTCATCCGCGCCGACAGTGCCGGATCCGCGAAAGTCTTCCTCGGTCACGTCCGCGACCTGCGGAAACGAGGAATTCGTACCTTCTTCTCTGTCAGATGCGCAATCACCGAGCCGGCACCCGCGTCATCGTGCGCCGCGAGCGGCCGCACCCCGGAGCCCAGCTGTCCCTGTTCGACCTGGACGAGGGCCTGCGTCACTAGGTGCTCCTCACCGACACCCCTTACTCCAGTGGTGGTCCCGCCCAGTTCCTGGAGGTCCGCCACCGCGGACTTACCGCTCTCGGGGACCACATCCGGTGCGGCAGGACCACCGGCTTCGGCCGCTTCCCCTCCCGCCGCTTCGACGTCAACACCGTTTGGCTCGAACTCGGCCTTGCGGCGATCGACCTGCTGGCCTGGGCCCGCGTGACCGCCGAGTCGAGGAAGCTCCGCTACCGACTGCCGCACGTCGCCGCATGCCTCACCTGCGGCGGCCGACGCCTGCGTTTGCGGATATCGGCGACCTGGCCCTGGAGAAACGAACTGACCACGTCCTTCCAACGCCTCGCCGCGTTACCCCGCCCCGTCAGCTGATCGCTCATGTGCTCGCGGTGGCCCAGGTGACGGGCGAGGGCCCGCCAGTTCTTGAGGTGTGCGATGCCGTGCTCGACGCGGATACGGCGTGAGGAATGCGCCTTGCGCTGGCGTTCGTAGATCTCTTCGTACCAGTCCGGCGGGTTCTTCTTGAACTTGCGGTGAGGTGGTGTCACGACGCGGCCGCCAGTTTGGGCGCCCAGGCCCTGGTAGCCGGCGTCGGCGAGGATCTCCACGGCCGGGCCGTCAGCCAGGTGCTTGACCAGGCCCAACTGCCGGGCGTGGGTGATGTCGGCGCAGCTTGCCGGCTGGGCTGGACCGCAGAACAGGACCCTGCCGCGGGTGTGCCGGACGGCATGGTGCAGCCGCGCGTTGCGAGCAGGGGCTACAACTCGCCGATTGCCCGGGTGATCGTGGAGCGGTCGACGCCGAACCGGCAGGCCAGCACGTCGTGAGTGACACCGTGGCGACAGTGGACGAGCGTGGTCAGGAGCCGGTCGATGAAGACCAGCCGGTACTTTGCGCCGGCGCCACGGCCCGCTTTCACGGCCTGGCCTCCAACTTCGCCTGGTGTCGTCTGTGCCATAACGGGCCTACCTCGGCGATGAGTTCGGCGATCACATCGGCCGAAAGCCCTGTGATCATCCGGTCGCTGATGATCGCTGCACGAGACCCGTTTCCCACCACACGAACATGATCAGGGATCGCGATTCAGCATCGCACCGCCAACCGTGCACGAGCTCGTTAAAGCCAGTCGCGCTTCTTGAAGATGACGTGCAGGCTGACGCAGACCACTGCCATCAAGAGGATTGCGAAGGGGTACCCGCCTGCCCACTTCAGTTCCGACATGTCTTCGAAGTTCATGCCGTAGATCGTGCCGACCAGGGTGGGGGCGAAGAGGATGGCGGCCCACGAGGAGATCACCCGCATCTATTCCCCCCAGGGACTCCCCACGGCCGCTTCTGGGTCGATCTGTGAGTGATGCGAAAGCGAAGTGCGAAGGATGACTGAGCGTGATGCGGGGGGCTTAGAGCCAGTCGCGCCGCTTGAAAATCACGTACAAACTGACGCAAACCATCCCCATGAGGTCGATCGCAAGGGGGTATCCGAATCTCCAACCCAACTCAGGCATGGACTCAAAGTTCACGCCGTAGATAGTTCCGACGAGTGTGGGAGCAAACAAAATGGCAGCCCATGAGGAAACCTTCTTGAAGTCGTCACCCTCACACCGCTGACCTGCGGAAATTCCCTATGTAGGTGGTCTGACCTGCAGCGATCAGCCTTTCCGAGTCTTTCATCCTGCACCCCGTATATGCAGCGGATTCCCCCCAGCCGCCCCCCAGCGAGGCCTCATTCCCCCCAGATTCCCCCCAGCGGAGGCAGCTTGTGGCGGTGGATTGCTGCTGGCCGGGACCGTGATCCCGGCGGTAGGAACGACGAGAGTGCCGGCGACCAGGACGGCCCAACAGCCGTCTGCACACCTGTTGACCCCAGCAGCGACCCGGTAGGGCCCGTGCCGCTGACCGCCGACACACGCCGTCATGGCCGGGCTCGGGCGAGCGCGTTCGCCGTGCAGTAATGATCAACGGGCCTTACTGCCAAGCTCACTCTGGCGGGCCGGGTCCAGCCCGGGTGCGTGCTGCCCGCGACAAGGGAGTGGTGCGGCGGGCGACAAGGGGCGCCTGACGGTTGAGGGGTGAGGGGAGGGAGGAGTCAGGTGACCTTGCGGATCAGACACTCGTCCATGCATCGAGGAAGGCCTCCCGCCTGGCCGGATCGGCTGATTTGTGGTCCGCGTGCAGGACGCGCCAGGCGGTGAGTTCGAGGTCGCGGAGCCACAGCTCGCCGATGACCTGCGTTTTGAGGTCGGGGAGGTGGTCGGACTCGGCTAGTGCCTGGCCGATGACCTCTCCGGCCGCGATGCGCTGGGGCGGGGTCATCTCGTCGAAGGCCGAGAGGATCTGGCCGGCCAGGCCGGTGCCTTCTCCCGCCAGCGAACTCAGCACGCACGCTTTGATGTTGGCGGGCAGCAGGTAGAGGGAGCCCGAGGACCTCCACAGTTCCGACCAGAAGTGCTCTCCGGACGCGGTGGGGGCGGGGAGCGCGGCCAGCAGGCCGAGGAGGTGTGCGGTGGCCACGTATCCGTCGGAGTGGGCCGATGCGACGACTGCGATGTCCGCGACGCGCTCCACGTCGATGTGGCCGGCTTCGAGACGTGGATCCAGCCCCAGCCGCTGTTCCAGCTGATGGGAGAGGGGGGGCGGACGCGTGGGAGCGGAACTCGGGAAGCATCGGCGGTCCTTGGACGTAGGAGAGCGGAGAGGCCCGTTCGGAAGTCCAGATCGTTCCCCTGGCCCGCCGAATTACACGAGTTCCACGGACCCGGTTGACGGAAGACTGCCAGCACCGACACGACGAGTCGGATGACCCGGCCACGCCGGTGGCCTGCGGCACACCTCACGTGATGCTGCTCCGGGTCAGCTCCTAGCATGAACTCATGGTTGCCAGTGATGCCCAGCAGTCCGAGTCAGGACGGGAAGCGGTGTCCCGGGACGACGCCGAAGCCGGCGGTGTTCTCTCCGCACCGACGGGTGGGGGAAGCGAGGGCTCCCGGCCCGCAGCCGGCCTGGTCGAGCGAGCGGCCGATCTGGTGGAGCCGATCAAGCCGAAGCTACGGGGCTGGCTCCACGCCGGCATGGTCCCCGCGTCCCTGGCCGCAGGCATCCTCCTCATCTGTCTGGCAGGAACACCGCAGGCCACTGCGGCGTGCACCGTGTACGCCGTCACCGCCTGGCTGCTGTTCGGGACGAGCGCCGTCTACCACCTGGGCACCTGGGGACCACTCGGAGAGGCCGTCCTGCGCCGCCTCGACCACGCCAACATCTTCCTGATCATCGCCGGCACCTGCACCCCGCTGGCCGTGCTCCTCCTCGGCC